>CAYOBO010000065.1:1924-18889 GCA_964402295.1 uncultured Candidatus Solibacter sp.
GCCGGCGCGATGGGCAGTGTATAAGAGACCCAAGATTCTCTCTGAGCAAAGTTGCTCAGGCAGATCTCAGGAGGGCGAGTACAACCGCGCGCGTGCGCGCGAAGCACGTGAGAATCCAAACCTCTGTGGGCACCTGGGAATTATCCTCGCCCGCTGATGGGCCTGTGGAGTGGAGTCCCCGTGGAGTCCACTCTCCCCTGTTCGTTGCCCTGGAGACCAATTGGAGACCAAAACGGTTGCCGCTAAGTCTTGTGTTTTCTGTCGGTGATCGCTGTAAGTGATTGATTTTCGCCCGTTGGGGTGCAAGAGGTCCCGGGTTCAAATCCCGGCAGCCCGACCATCCAACCCCACGAAAATCAACGAATAGGCTCAACTAATGGGGGCAGCCGCCCCTGACTAGCCTTTCTACTCCTTCAACTTAACTCAATCCAACGTCCTCATTCTCGATCTACTCTACAGCCTTCCTCGTCTTTCTGGCCTCTTCGATGGCTCGTGCTCCAGCCAGGGATAGGGGTGCGGGGAAAGGGGGCGGCGTTTGAGCCCCCTTTCCCTGCTTCGTTTCTGTCGAAATCCCAGCCCACCGGCCGTTGCTATCCACACAGCATGCGCACGCGCAACCGGTAGCTGGAGAAATTGCGGAACCCATATGCTTGCCTGGCAAGCACCTCCATCTTGGTGCGAAATCCTTCCGTGATCCCATGCTGCGCGTAAACCGCCACATCCGGGCAATCTCCTCCGACCACGACCCTAACGTCTCCCCAGATGGTAAAGGGATTAGTGCTTTGGGTCACCGGGCAGATAACCCGGGGGTAGTGCGGCACCTTCACCAAAGAAATACTGCTCCATCTGCTTGAGGAGGAATTCCTGTGCTTCCTGGGTTCCCAGATTCAAGCGATACTCGTTCATGAGCATCTTCATGTGTTCGACCCACATGCGCCAAGCTTCCTTGGACACGTTTTCATAAATTTTCTGTCCGAGGGGATGGCCTTCGAAAGGAACCTCACTGAGTCCCACCATCTCGCGCTGAAACTTCACGCAAAAGACTTTGCGTGCGTTGGGGTCTTCCATTTTTGGCGCAACGAAACCACTGCCGCAACCCATACTGTACTCTCCTGTGTATTTTGAAGCGAACAATACATAGGATAGCAGGGTAGTGGTAGATCGAGGTTATCCACCGCGCAAGGCGGCGGCTTCGCGCTTGGCCTTGAGGCCGTCGAGGTATTCGGAGAGTTTCATGGGGCTGGAGGCACCCTTTTCCATCTGGCGCTGGACAGAGCGCTGGTAGCGGCGGAGGGTTTCTTTCTTGTTACCGTCGCGAAGGTTGCACGTTTCGATATCCAACAGAAGCTCGATTTCCCAAGGGCGGAAAGTGTTCCGGCAGATGCTGCCCTTGAGCAACTCCGCAATGAGCTTGTTGAATTGCATCAACAAGACTTCGCTGTCTTCGTACTGCCCTACCATACCTTAGTCATCCATCGGCTGTTCAGGAGGAAATCTTAATACTACTCATCACCTGACTGCGTGGACGATGTGACCTCCGATAATTGTCATTCCCACTACTACCTTATCAATGTGAGATGGGGGAATGCTGAAGATGTCGTCTTCCAGTACAACGAAATCGGCGAGCTTACCGGATTCGATGGTTCCCTTGAGAGCGTCTTCGAAGCTCGCCTTGGCTGAGCCAAGTGTATATGCCTCAACGGCTTCGGCGACTGAAATTTTTTGCTCAGGGACCCAACCGCGGGGGTTCTTTCCGTCGGTTGTGCGGCGCGTAACGGCGGCGTAGATGCCGAGTAAGGGGTCAATCGGCGCGACGAACCAATCGGATCCGAAGGCGAGTGTGACTCCTGCGTCGAGAAGGCTACGGAAAGCGTAGGTACCTTTCGCCCTATCGGGGCCGATGCGTTTGTCGGCCCAGCGGCCATCGTCTATGGCATGGAAGGGCTGCATGGAAGCAATGACGCCAAGGCCGGCGAAACGGCGCATATCTTCGAATCGCAGGTGTTGGGCGTGCTCGATACGCCACCGCCGATCCCGCCGGCCATTGGTGCGAACGACGTGTTCGAAGAGGGAGAGCACCTCGTGATTGGCGCGATCACCGATGGCATGAATCGCCAATTGGAGGCCAGCTTTGTCCGCGCCAAGGAGGTTATCGCGCATTTTGGAGAGAGGGATCATGTCTTCCCCCGGGAGGCCGGAAGTCTGAGGGGCGTCGGAGTAGGGGGAGAAGAACCATGCTGTGGTGGAGCCAAGGGATCCATCGGCAAAGCCCTTTAGTCCGCCGATGCGCAGATAATCGCCGCCGAAGGCAGCCGTGATGCCGGCACCGGCGAGCCGCTGCCAGCCGGAGAGGGGCTGGAGGCCATAGATGCGGACAGTGAGGGCTTTCTCCGTGAGGAGTTTCTGGTAGACACGGAGTATTTCGGGGGAAGCAGAGACGTCGGTTACGCTTGTCACGCCGCGAGAATTGGCGTAACGCATGGCCGCCCGGACGGCATCTTCGATCTCTGTGGGGGATGGGTCTGGGATGAGGCGAAAGACGGCGTCCATGGCCGTGTCCTTTAGGATGCCGGTGGGATTGCCGGCGGAGTCGCGGACGATGGCTCCACCGGGCGGGTCCACGGTCTGTCGAGTAATGCCGGCCAGTTTCAAGGCCAGTGAGTTGGCGAGGGCCATGTGGCCGTCGAGACGGTTGATGAAGACGGGGTTGTCCGGCGTAGCGGCGTCGATCCAATCTTTTGTAGGGAGTTCGGCCTTGGGGAAGTTCTCGTGGTCCCAGTCGCCTCCGGTGATCCAACGCCCTTTTTGCGATTTGGCTGCAAAGGCTGCGACCCGATTACGGAATTCGTGGGGGGTACGGGCATCGCGCAACTGAACGCCGGCCAGCCGGGTGCCTCCAGTGTAGAAGTGTACGTGCGAATCGTGGAAGCCGGGCAGTACGAGCCGGCCGTGGAGGTCGATAACGCGGGTCTCCGCACCGGTAACGGAATCAATCTCCGCGTTGGTTCCGACGGCGATGACACGCCCGTTCTTGGCGGCGACAGCCTGAGCGAGGGGTTGCCGCGGGTTGACGGTCCAGACTTTTCCGTTGCGAAGGACAAGGTCGGCCAAGAGGCTAGCATGCAAGTTCATAGCGAATACAAAGACCGGCAGAAGCCGAGTAGCCATAAGAACATTATGACCGTCGATTAGTAATCTTGATCCGTCCCATAAAATCTTTCAAATGCCGGTAGCGTTGCGGCTGGGCCATGATAAAGGTTGTCTGGAGGAGTCATGCTGTTTGACGGCTATCGGACCGAAGGTTTCTACGACGAGATGTTCACGGAGTCGGGTGCGCCTCGCGACGGGTCGAAGTTGCTGGTGGATACGATCTCTTCGATGAGCAAGCAGGAGTTGTTGCTGCGGCAGACGTCGGCGGAACAGCTGCTGCTTCATATGGGCATCACGTTCAACGTGTACGGGGACTCCGGCGGCAGAGAGCGGATCTTCCCCTTCGATTTGATCCCGCGAATCGTTCCGGCGGAGGAATGGAATCGCCTGGAGAAGGGGTTGAAGCAGCGCATCTATGCACTGAACCTGTTCATCAATGACGTCTATCACGAACAGAAGATCTTAAAGGACGGGGTGATTCCGCGGGAAGTGATTGACTCAGCGAGGTCTTTGCGCCCGCAGTGCATCGGACTGAAACCTCCGCATGGCGTTTGGTGCCATGTAACGGGGACAGATCTTGTGCGGGGAGGGGACGGGCGGATCTACGTTCTGGAGGATAACCTCCGGGTGCCCTCCGGTGTGTCGTATGTGCTGGAAAACAGGAACGTGATGAAGAGCACGTTCCCAAGGGTTTTTGAAGGGATGGCGGTGCGATCGGTGGACGAATACCCGAGCCGTCTGCTGGAGATGCTGGAGTCGCTGGCCCCAGGTAACAGTCAGTCGCCAAGGGTGGTGGTATTGACACCTGGGATTTACAATTCGGCCTACTTCGAGCACAGCTTTTTAGCACAGCAGATGGGTGTGCCGCTGGTGGAGGGGCGGGATCTTGTGGTGAGCGGTGGCTACGTTCTGATGCGCACGACGCGAGGCTTCGAGCGGGTGGATGTGATCTACCGGCGTATCGACGATGATTTCATGGATCCGAAGGCTTTCCGTCCGGATTCGCTTCTGGGGGTGCCTGGGTTGTTGGAGGTTTACAAATCAGGGCGTGTGGCGCTGGCGAATGCGCCGGGTAACGGTGTGGCGGACGATAAGGTGATCTATGCGTATGTTCCGGACATGATCCGGTACTACCTGGGGGAAGACGCAATCATCCCGAATGTGCCGACGTACCTTTGCTGGCGCGATGTCGACCGTCAGCACGTGTTGGGTAACCTGGACAAGTTGGTGGTGAAGGCGGCGAACGAATCGGGGGGATATGGGATGCTGGTGGGGCCGCATGCGACAGTGGCGGAACGGGAGGAATTTGCCGGCAAGATCCAGGCGAATCCGCGGAACTACATTGCGCAGCCTACGCTATCGCTTTCGCGAGTGCCGACGATCGTTGACGGGCATGCCGAAGGACGGCATGTCGATCTGCGTCCGTACGTTCTTTACGGCAAGGAGATATATGTGTTGCCGGGAGGATTGACGCGGGTTGCCTTGCGCAAAGGGTCGCTGGTGGTGAACTCGTCACAGGGCGGCGGGAGCAAGGATACATGGGTGCTGGCAGGACCGGGAGGGCGGGCATGATACGCCGTCCGTTGTTGAGCCGGGTGGCCGATTCGGTTTACTGGATGGGGCGCTACATCGAACGTGCTGAAAATGTTGCGCGGTTTGTGGATGTGAATCTGCACTTGATGTTGGGTGGAGCGGAGTCCGATATTTCGCAACAATGGCAACCGATTGTGGACACGAGCGGCGATTCGGCGGAATTCGAGAGGCGTTACGGGGAAGCGACGCGCGAAAAGGCCATCGAGTTTCTGACGTTCGATGCGGAGAATCCGAATTCGATTCTATCGTGCCTGCGCGCCGCGCGCGAGAATGCGCGGACGGTGCGCGATACGATCTCCTCGGAGATGTGGGAGCAGGCGAATAAGATGTACCTGACGATCGTGGACGAGGGGGCTCGAGACCGTGCCGCGCATTCGGCTCACGATCTCTTCGCGGCGATCAAGTTGGGGAGCCACTTGTTCCAAGGAATCACGGATTCGACGATGTCGCATAACGAGGCATGGAATTTCATACGGCTTGGGCGGATGCTGGAGCGAGCCGATAAGACGTCGCGTATGATCGATGTGAAATACTTCCTGTTGCTGCCGAAGGTGGAGGACGTAGGTACGTCGATTGACGATGTGCAATGGAGCGCGGTGTTGCGATCGGTTTCGGCGTTCGAGATGTATCGGAAGCGCTTCGGGCGGATACAGCCGGACCGGATTGCGGAGTTCCTGCTGCTGGATGGGGAGTTTCCGCGGTCCGTGAGACACTGCCTGGTGGAGTCGGGTATTGCTCTGCACGCGGTGACAGGAACTCCACTTGGGGGATTTTCCAATCCAGCGGAGCAGCACTTGGGCCAATTGCGGGCGGAACTGAACTACGCTTCGGTTGCAGACATCATTGCCGGCGGGTTGCACGAATTTCTCGATGCCTTGCAGACTAAGCTAAACTTGATCGACGAATGTATTTATTCAACCTTTTTCGCCATGCGGCCGCTATCGGAAGCGGCGGCGATGTAGCTGGCCTGTTCGGGCTGGAAATATGACATATTGCCTCGGTATCCAAGTAGAAGAGGGCCTGATCGCCATCGCCGATACACGCATCCTCACGGGCCACGAAACGCGGATCAGCAAGAAGACCTGGGTGCATCACACCGACACGCAGGCGATGTTCGTGATGACATCGGGTTTGCGCAGCATACGCGACAAGGTGGTTGCGAACTTTGAGGAGATTCTTGCACTGCGTGAGAAGCCGTTTGACCGGCTCTTTCGGGCGGTGGACGTATTCGCGGGTGAGATCCGCAAGGTAGCGAAGGAAGACAAGGCGATGCTTGCGGAGTCGGGGTTGCGATTCAACCTGCACGCTATCATTGGCGGGCAGTGCGGCTTCGACCGAACGCATAAGCTGTTTCTGGTGTATCCGGAAGGCAACTGGGTGGAGGTTGCCACGGAAACGCCGTACGAGATCATTGGGAACTCGGGCTACGGGAAGCCCATTCTGGCACGGTCGCTGCATTATCAGGATTCGCTACAGTACGCCTTCAAATTGGGTATCCTGTCGTTCGATTCCTCGCGGGTTTGTGCGGCAGATGTCGATTTTCCCATTGACGTGCTGTTGTATCCGAAGGGATCCTTCCAAGTGATCGAGCACCGCTACCACGAGCCCGATCTGCGGGAAATTTCGAACTGGTGGCAGGACCGGCTACGGAAATCGGTTCGGGAATTGCCCACGGAAAAGGTGGAGGCGGCGTTTGCGAAGCTGTCCCAAGGCGAACCTCCGTAGAACTTGTAGACTTTTTCCGAGAAGACGCAGTGGATACGGAAGGCGTAGGCGGCCTTCATTGGCGCAGGCCGGAGGCGATGTGCAGTCACTGGGACGGATGGCGGGCTGCCGGGAAGTGGGGAACCCGCTACATTTTCCATCGGGGAGATGTGGACCAGACCCACGGGGAGCACGATGCTGGGTGCCGGGCGTACCATCCGCGGTGCAAACACGACCTTCAACGAATTTCTTCGAGTTGCGGTAGAGGGTGGGAAGATCACTTACTGCGCGCATTTTGGGACGATGGGGGGACGCCGTTTCCGCTGCTCAAGATGTCGGAAGGCGAGGTGGTGATTGAGGACTCTCTACACATGATTTCTCGCAGCGGATCCTTTATCGGAAAGTGGCCGGCGGGCTGATTGCGCGAATTGAAGAGTAAAGTGGGTCCGGTTGTCCAGACCATTTTCCGCCCGCCTTCCGTAGCGTCTTACTTACTTCACGCGAGATAGAGACCGGCCGGCGTCCGGTAACCCAATCTCTAATGCGGACGCTCATGGTCTTAGAACCGGAATCAGTCGCCGATGCCCGTTCGCGCCTCCGGAACCAGCGTGTAGTCCCGCAAGTACACCTCTTCGTAGTTCAAATATCGCCTCAGCCGTTCAGGAAAAATAATGTCGAAACAGCGTCCGCGCGGCCATCCATGTTGATCGAGATGCCATGCGGCTTCAACTCCCGGTGAACTGCGAACCCTGATCACTGTTGAAGATCTCCGGCCGCCCCCGGCGGAGCGCGCGTCGCAAAGCCGCGAGGTAGAAAGTACACGAAGCCCTCGGCAACTCGAATGTAGGTGATATCGGTGCTTCACACCTGGTTTGATTCGCGTCACCTCCACCCCCTTCAGCAGGTACGGGTAGATCTTGTGCCACATCCTCAAGGAGATTTGTTGAACGAGCCGCTCTGGCAGATTGGGCCCTAACGTTGACAAGATGCGGCAAGTGGCCGGGCCTGGGCCAATAGAATATTCCATCGGCCGCATTCCTCTAGGTGTGCCCGCGCTGGGCTGGTGACAAACAGTCCGAATTCGGTCGGGAGCGTTTGTGATTACGCGGGTTGCGATTTTTTTAATGCCTTGTTTTCATTGTTTTACGTATATGTGTGATCTGATGAGAGAATGTGGCGGGTATAGGATTGAAATAGAGAAAAGTCGCGGCCAGTGCTGCGGTATAAAGGCTGAAAAGGGTAGACAATGGATATCACTATTGAGCATCCGGAGTATAGGGCTGGGGCCGATCTTTGGAGGCGATATTCCGACCTGTATGCGGGAGGAGAACAGCTCAAGAGCCGTGGGGAGTTGTATCTTGCACCGAGAGCGAAAGAGCCGCCGGATATATATTCCGAAAGGTTATCGCGGCTATTCTATGAGAATTACATCGGCTCCATTATCGACTGGTATGGAGCGACCCTGTTTCGGCGAGAGCCTGCCATTGTGCTGGAGCAGGCCGATAATAAGACGCGGGAATATTATGCGTCTTTTGTCGACAATTGCGATCTGCGTGGTACGACTTTGGCGCAGATGCTGCGGAGGCAATTCGTCAGCGCATTGGTGTATGGGCGGAGCTATTTGCTGGTGGACTTTCCCGCGGCCGCCGAGCAGGCCAGGACAAGGGCGGACGAAGACAATCGAGGGTTGTCGAAGGCGTACGTGGTGCCGTACGACCCACGCGATCTGATTAATTGGAGCAGGGGCGCCGATGGGTCATGGGACTGGGTCGTGTTGCGGCAACATCTGGCGGCCCGTTCGGATCATGTGGATGAAGCGCCGGTGCGGGAGACCCGTTACCTGTACTACGATCGCACTGCCTACCGGATTTACCGGCACGTTGATGGAGAAGCCACACCGCGGCTCGTGTCCGCGGGGGCGCATGGAATGTCGCGGCACGAGTGCGTGCCCCTGTTGGAGCTGTCGATTTCGGACGGCTTGTGGTTGATGAATAAGTCGGCTTTGCTGCAGGTGGAGCACTTGAACAAGTCGAACGCACTTGCCTGGGCGATTTCCATGGGGCTGTTCTCGATGCCTGTAATCTACTCGGATCGGGAGTGGAGACAGGTTCTTGGAGAATCCTATTACATTCAACTGTCACCGAACGATAAGTTTGGGTGGACAGAGCCCGAGGGAAAGGTCTACCAAATTGCCGCTGAAAATCTGGCTCGGCTGAAGGAGGAGATCTACCGTGTCTGCTTTCTGGTGCAGCAGGCAAGGCCGGTGACAGGCTCGGGGAGTCAGCAGTCCGGACTGAGTAAACAACAGGATCTCTACGCTACTCATGAGGTTCTGCGATCGTATGGGGATCTGGTGAAAGACTTCACCAAGATACTGCTTCGAAAAATACAGCTAGCCCGTGAGGACAAGATCCTGATTGATGTGCAAGGGATGGACGATTTCGACATTTCCGACTTCGCCACCGATCTAGCTGAGGCGGAGACGTTGTTGCGCATGGAGGTGCCGTCGCCGACGTTGCGGAAGACCATTTACAAAAAGATCGCCTCCAAGTATTTGTGCGACATACGGCAGGACATCAAGGATCAGATTAATCAAGAAATCGATTCGGCAACCATTCCATAGGACCAGGGGACAGACATGTCAATTCGAGAAGAACATGAAGAAACGAAGAGTGCAATGGGCGATGAACTGCGAGCAATGATACGCCAAGTCGTATCTGAGTTTACGAGCCTGGAAAGGGAGCGTCTGGAGCCCGCATACAAAGCGGAGCTACTTGACGAGAAGAAGAAGCGAGAGCAACTGGAACGGCGTGTGAATGAGCTTGTGGAGGAGAACAAGAAGAGCCGTGCCATGGCGGAACAGGCAGAACGATATGCGAATATCCGCAGCGAGTTGCTGAAGCACGGGGTGATGAAGGTAGATCTAGCCTTCAAGGCGCTGAAGGATGACGTGGTGCGGGCCTCGGATGGACGACTCGTGGTACGCCGTCCTGAGGGCGAAACCGGGTTGGAGGAGTACGTCGAGGCGTTCGTGCAGGAGAATCCTGAGTTGCTGCCAGCGCGGATCTCGGGTGGATCCGGGGTTACGAGTCCGCAGAGGACTGTGCCCGTGGCAAGCTCGGGCGCCGGGGCGATCGACCTGGAGCGAATCCGGCCGGGTATGGATCCGGCGGATTTGGCGCGAATCCGTGAGGAAGTCGCACGGATGGCACAGCAAGCCCTTTCGGGGCGAACGGCCTAGCCGTTTCAGAAAAGATGAAGAACGAGATTAGAAGGAGTTAGAACCAGCAATGGGTATCATTACGTCGAGCAACGTTGCTAACGCGATTGTGAAGCTGGTAGCTGTCGATGCACTGCCGGCTTTGATGGGAAACCTTGTCATGGGTAACCTGGTCAACCGCGATTTCGAGCCGCATCTGGCGCAAGCAGGCGATACGATCAATGTGCCGATTCCCCCGACGCTTGTGGCGAACAACATCGCGGAGGCCGGCACGGTGGTGACGCAGAGCCCGAATCTTGGGAATGCGCAGATCACCTTGGACACTCACGCGGAGGCAACGTTCCAGATTCCGGATGTGACAAAGGTTCTGGCAGTGCCGGATCTGCTGCAGTTGTACATGCGCCCGGCCGTGGTGGCATTGGCGGAGAAGATTGAGAGCGACCTACTTGGGTTGTATTCGCAGTTCACGGCGAACCTGCCAGTGGGGACCGCTGGATCTCCGATCACGGAAGCGGCGATCGACTCCGCCGAGACGGCCTTGTTCCAATCGAAGGTGCCGGCGAGCCAACCGAAGTACCTGGTGACGGATGCGAACACATATTCGCAGCTGCGGCAGATTCCGCGATTCAGTGAATTTCAGACCGCGGGCGAGGCGGGACTGCGAGCCTTGGTTGATGGGACGGTCGGAAAGATCAAGGACTTCTATGTTTTCCGGTCGCAATTCGTCCCGAAGACAGGCAGTTCGCCGACGACGACACACAACATCGCGTTTGCCAAGGACGCGATCGGGCTGGTGGTCCGGCGGTTGCCTCAGCCGCTGCCGGGAACTGGGGCCATTGCGGAATATGCGGAGTTTGGGAACTTCGGAATCCGCGTGGTGATGTCTTACCAGCCGAATACTCTGGCACAGCAGTTCACCGTTGACGTTCTCTACGGTTGCGCCGTGCTCCGGAACGGGTTCGGAGTTCAGGTGAAGAGCTAGTCAGGACGAATAGGAAAGGGCGGCCCAAGAAGGCCGCCCACAGAAAGAGAACATTATGGACGTCAAACAATATTTCCAACATGTCCGCGAACTGGCATTGCAGTTGCCGTCTGACGTGGTAGTGATCAAGAGTCTGTCGACCACAAACGGGGGCAAGGCAGGGGTGCTGACGGAAGTGAGTAGGCAGTCGGCCGCGAAACAGATCATTGATGGTACGGCGATACTAGCGACGGCCGAAGAGAGTGCATCCTACTACGAGGACATGGAGATCAAGCGTCAGGTGGCGGAGCGTGCACAGGCCCTGAACCGGCTACAGATCTCGCTCACGACTGCCGCGGGTCCGCCTCAGATCGAGGTGCGCCAGGCAGAGCCTGAGGAAGAGGAGTGATCCATGGCATTGCTGATCGATGAATCCGTACCGAGCGTGCAGGACTTGCTGAGATGCGATGGCAGCCTGATGGATGTAGCCGGCGCCGAAGGGATCGACCTGCAGAGCAAGCTGTCGATGGCTCGTGCGGCCATCGTGACGCGACTGCAAATCTTCTTGAGGGATCGGGGTGAACAGCCAACGGCAATCGAGTCCGTTGTAGTGACAGAGCCGCTGGAGCGCTGGATCACGTTGTCGGCAATCAGCCTCGCGTTCAGAGATGGGCATTTTCGGCACCTTTCGGACCGATATAAGGAAAAATGGTTGCTGTATGACAAGCTAGCGGAGAATGCACGGGAGGATTTGATGCGGATGGGGATTGGCCGCACCCGTGCACCTATCCGGAGACCGACGATCGGGGTGACCACCGCCGTGTCGGGATCGCTGGCAGAGGGTAGTTACGCCGTTGCGATTTCCGCGGTCAACGAAGCGGGAGAGGAAAGCGAGGCGAGTGAAGTTGCCACCCTATACCTGAGCGACGGCGGGGGGATACGGTTCGAATCACCCGTGCTGATGGATGCTGCGCTGCGATGGAATGTTTACGCCGGCCGCACGGTGGAGGATTTGCACAGACAAAACGAAACTCCCTTGGCAAGCACCTCGGCGATGGTTCTTCAGTCTCTACAGAACTACGGGAGGCCCAGCAAAGGGCAACAGCCAACAATCTATACCAACGACGTAAGAAGTATCCGTAGAGGGTGAAGGAGCTTGCGCTATGGGGATCGTGACAAGAGCGACAGCCGCGCTACAGGCGATACTCGCGGGAGAAACGGGATTATCGTGGGCTTTGTCCGATGCCGAGCCCGTGATTGCTAATACTAGTGCCGCAGAGATTCGGGTCGAGAATGTATCCCTCGACGTTGCGGAGAAATCTCTGGTCCGGTATCCGGCCATATTGGTCTACTGCGAGAGACTAACCAATACGCTTAAGGAGAAGTTCTCCGTGGTGTCCGGGACGCTAAGCCTGGCGGTGGAAATTCGGGCATCGGGAAATTCCATTGCGGCGGTTTCCGAACAGAGTACGGCATACGCAGAAGCCGTCATGAAAGTCCTTGATTGTCACCTTGGTCAATGGGCAGACGGGGTCCAGTATTGCGGTGGTTACGAGGTCTGCTTTCAGCAGATGAAGCGAGGCGGAACGCAACTGATTCAAGTGACGCGAATCACCGTGCCCGTGCAAATCAGCCAGCGATAAGTGAGGAAACAAAATGTCATCTGCATATTTGCAGTCCAACCAAAACTGTCATTACCTGGCCAAGGAAACGGCGCCAGGGATCATACCGGCGATCGATGGGAATCAACGTGTGGTGCTAACCGGGCTCAGGATGGCAACGTCTCATCTGCTTCCCAAGCGCAATGATAAGTGGGGCTCGCGATCAGTGGGGGAGCCAATACAGTCTCTGCAAAAGGAATCGTCCTTTCAATTTTCGACGTACCATTACGTGAACAACGCATACCCCAGCGCCTCGAAATACGGTGTCCTGCTAGAGGTTAGCATGGGCGGCGATGCACTTTACTTTCCGGGCGGGGTTGTGGAGAGTCTTCCAACGGCCAAGCAGATCCGATTCACGTCCCCGCATGCGTTGTCGAAGATGATGGCTGTCAGTTACGGCGGTGAACTCCGATTTGTGAGCCAAGTTGTAGACTCACAAACCGTGGAACTAAACGCCGCGTTTTCCATGGCTCCAGCGGCGGGCAACGCACTATCGCCGGCGCATACCTACAAGCTGTCCAAAACACTTAAGAGCTTCAGTCTTTTCGATTACTGGTCGCCTGGATCGAGCGTCCAAAGAATCGGACGAGGCGCTGTGGCGGACAAGATGAAAATCGAAATCAACGGTGACTTCCACTCCCTGACTTTCTCGGGGCCGATGGTGGAAGTTGTGGACAGCCTGACATTCGAGCCCGGCGTTGGAGGACTCTCTGCGTTTCCCGCCGAGCCTGGGGCACTCGATACTGGGCATCCGATGCCAGTGCCGGGACACTTGGGGCAAGCATACATCGGTGGCAGTCCATTCCACACGCTGACGGAGGCGGAGATCACGCTCAGCAATGGCGTTGACGGCAAAGGGCGAGAATTCGGGAGCCTGGTTCCGCGGAGTTTTGTCTGTGGACGAAGGACGGTGACTTTTTCGGCGTCTCTGTACGTGACGGACGAGGATGCCACGAGGAGTCTATATGAATACTCATCCGAGCGCAGTCCGATGCCGGTCATGGTGCAACTGGGAGATAGACAGGGACATCTGATGGGGGTTTACATGCCGAAGGTCGTACCTGTCTCACCTGGGTACGATGATCGTGACAATCGGCTCATCTGGCGGTTGGACAAGTGCGTCGCGCATGGCGTGGACGACGATGAAATGTGCATCGGAATGGCGTGATCAATATGGACTATCGCAGCACGGTGGAATACAGAAGCAAGCTGTATCCCGATGTCACGGTTACGCTGAAGCGTGTTTCCTTCTCCCGGAGAAACGATTTGACTCGCATGCTTGCCCCGCTGGCGGGCAAGGCAAGATCGCTTGCGGCGTCGACGAACGATAAGGACCTTGCGGAGGCGAGCATGATCAGGCGGGAGATGGCGAGGCTGGTGCTGGAGTGGGGCATTGTGGACATCGCCGGAATCCATGTCGATGGAGCACCTATTACAAAACAGCTTCTGCTCGAAGACGGCCCGGAAGAGTTGTCCATTGAGATTTTTGGAGAACTGCAACGGCAAATCAGTCTGGATGAGGAACAACGAAAAAACTAATACTCGCCTTTCACTTCAAATTGAGTGAGCAGACCGGGTGGGAGTGCGAGCCTTGCAGGAGAGACGGTCTGGAAGAGCGCAGGCGGTGCGCGTACTTGTGCCCCCAGGCAGAAGCGGAAAGGCCGGTGTGGGCGAGGAGGTCGGTCATCAGTGTGCGGTGTCCCCGCTCGCTGATTTCAGGAGAATCAGAGGCGATGCTCGAACTATTTGAAGCAGTGATATGGACTGGGTTGCCGTCCAATTGGCAGGAAATGGACGCGCGAATCGTTGATTCCATGACGTTGCTTTATAGTGAGTTTCGCAAGGAGGCATTGGCATGTATGAGGAAAGTGTAGAGAAGCTTTGGCTATCCCTGATCAACGATGGATTTGCCGGAGTGTTTGACCAAGCATTCCGTTCGGCTGGATTCTCCGGGGTTCTGAGCGGTATTGGTGGTGCTGGAGATTCCGTTGCGGGCTCCATTATCCGCGGATCAGTCGCTGACAGCACAGTGCGTGAATCAGTGCGACAGCGCATTCTTCCGAGGTTTCTACCGAGCATTCCGCTAGCTGGTGGATTGCTTCGCAGTTTGTTAGGTGGCGACTCGGCAGAGTATCCGGTGGAACCGGTTCGATATGCCGCACCGGATCCGATACGAGTTACCGCGACCTTGCCTACCAATCGGGGGACCGACGTGGCCGGCGTGCGAGTGCCTGGGGAAGGGGTGGCGGAGTACTCCCAAGCGCCGTCCGTGGTGATCAATGTAAGCGCGATGGACAGCCTGTCGATTCTGGACAGGAGCGACGACATCGCAAATGCCGTGCGGCAGGCGATGTTGACGTATCAACCTTTCGATGACATCTGGCGCTAAGGAGATGTAGACAATGCCGATCATCCCAATTGGTTCGACAGGAATGCCCGCGCAATATCCGTTCCGCGCGGTTAGGCGCTTCCACAATGGTGCGGTTGTATTTCTTGACGGAGCGGCCCAGTATTTTCCCAATCGTAAGCAGCCATCTCTGGAATGGCAAATGCAGTACCAGAAGTTGAACTCGGCCGAGTTGGCCCAGTGGTCTGAGTTTCTCGCGGGAGCGATTGGCCATTCCCCCACATTTCCCTACACAGATCCGGTAACAGGAGCCGTTTACGAGAACAGCCGGATCAGCGCGCCTGATGTGGAAGTGGTGCAGGATGGGCCAGGCGGGGCGCGGGTGGAAATCAACGTCCGGAACGTAGGTGTGTGATGCGATTTTTCCCTTCCATTCTTCCTGGAAATGCAATTCAATACCCGGTCAAGCGGCGACGCAATCAGCGGGTCATCGAAAACGTCACTCCCGGCGGCGGACTGTATCAGGCGGTGGATGCCGGGCGATCCTGGTGGTATTGGGAACTCGCCTACCAGGATATTGGTTCACAGCAGCGGCAGGCACTTGACGGGTTATTCGACGAGTGCAAGGGGAGATTGCTTCCTTTTGTATTTTTGGATCCGTTTGAGAATTTGGTGAGCTACAGTGAGGACTTTTCCCAGCCGGCTTGGGGAAAAGAGGCCAACATCGTAGCTGTTGGCAGTCAACTGGATCCATTCGGTACGAACCGTGCGTTCCGACTATCGAATGCCAGCGGTGCAGCAGGAAGCATCCTTCAGCAGGTATACATTCCCAGTTGGGTTCCGTACACGGTTTCCTGCTGGTTGCGTGCAAATGGCTCAGCGGCTGTTGAGATACTCGCGCACCCGTCAGGCAGCACGACAGGCCAGAGCGTAGCGTTGGGACCCGCATGGGAGCGGTATGCGATCTCCGTCAGCCACAGCGGCAATGAAGAAGAATTGCTGGCGGGCCTACGATTGCCGGCAAACACAGAAGTATACGCGTTCGGTTTTCAGCTTGAGCAGTTCTCCAGCCTCTCGGAGTACAAGCGCACAAACGAGGAAAGTGGCGTTCACGCCAATAGCCGGTTCGGGCAGGATGAGATTCGTTGGGTCACTAACGGGATCGATCACCATTCCGCACGAATCGCCATCGAGTCGCCAATACTGTCATGACATCTCTATACCAAATCAAGGAATCATCCGTACTCGATACGCCCGTCCTGCTGTTTTACTTTCAGCCCAGAGAGGGTGGGGCACTTCGTTGGAGTACGCACGCGGTGGACTACAACAACGAGTCATACGCGCCACGTGTCATGAAGCACGATGCATTTGACATGCGTTTCGCCGCGGATGGCATTTCGGAAGCTGGCGGGAGGGTACACGTCACGCTTGCGAATGCAGACGGATTCTTCGCGCCGATGCAGGTTGTCTCGAACTGGAAGGGCGGAGAGTTGACGGTTCGCTTCGCCTTTTTCGATCTATCGACAGGCCAGGCGACCTCGGACTCGAGGGTGCTGTTTCGCGGTACGTGCAGTGGTCTAGATCAAGCCACGGAATCGACCTTGCGCGTTTCATTTCACAATCGGCTGACCATCCAAAGGGCCACATTGCCTTCGGTTCGTGTGCAAGCTCGCTGCCCCTGGCAGTTTCCGGCGGACAGCAGTCAGCGTCAGGTGGCCGTCGATGGAGGGATTCGTTCACGGTATTCGCCGCTGTATGCGTGTGGCTACTCGGCCGATGTCATCGGCGGAGTAGGTACGATTGGACCCACGGGGCCTTACGTATCTTGCGACGGATCGAGGGCTAGTTGCGAACAACGGGGGATGTTCTCCGCGGATGCAAGCGGAAGAGCGACCGGACGCTTTGCGGGGTGTGGTGCGCTGGAAGCGCAATTCGGGGAGCAGCGTTCCACGGATCGCGGCAAGTTCGTGCCCATTGTTTACGGAACGTGCTGGATCGAGCCTCCCTTCGTGTTCGCCCGCCAGAACGGGGGGGTGCAGCACTATCAGGTGTTGTTAGGCGAGGGACCCATCCAGGGAGTCCTGAAGGTTCTGGCAAACCGGTTTGAGATTCCCGAGCACTATGACGGCCTGAATGCTGAGTCCACGGGCTGGTATAGGTTTATCAGTCCGGGAGAGCGGAACGGCGCGTTCGACGCGGATCTCCAGGATGCGAGTGGAGGCCATGCGACAGGGCCCTATGGTTCGATTGCGTATCTGCATATCGCCTTACCGGCTTCGATACATTCTGGACGTACCTTGCCAAAGGTTGAGGTGTTGGTAGATGGTTT
>CAYOBO010000065.1:18989-36776 GCA_964402295.1 uncultured Candidatus Solibacter sp.
TATATCCGCTACCTACCGGATGGCAAGCTGGCGCTGGGGTGTGAGCATTCTCTGGCTATTCAATCCCCAACGATACCCGAGGGCTCCAACAGTCCGTCAGCCATCGCGGGTGGGTGGCCAGCGTATGAATTTGGCGATGGCACGTATGGTTTGTCGGGAATCGCACGTAAGGCTAACGGCGAGCCGTCTATTCGAGTCTGGTCGAGAAACGCAGCGGATACACCGAACCGGGCGAGCATCGAGTTTGCGGATGAGTTCAACCAATATCAGCGAGATAGCCTCAGCCTTGGAGACAGTGAAGACATTCTAGCCGTGGGTCAGGAGATCCCGGTTGTATCAAAGGCCATCGGGATCCCGAATTTCAGCCAAGCCTACCGGGCACTGACCAAGCACCTTCTGAAGTCCACGCGAGGGAACCTCTATGTCGAGTTCGATACGTCGGTAAAGGGCATCGGGCTGTCACCGGGGGATATCATCACGGTGACATACCTGCACAACGGCTTTGACAGGACCCCCTTCCGCATCATTCGAATTGCGCCCGGTTTGAATTGCTCCCTCATCCACATCACAGCACAATTGCATGATGACAGTTGGTACGTGGAAGCAGGAGGTAGTCTGCCCTTCGGAACGGCACCGGTCGTGGCGGGGTTGTCGACCCCCCGGCCGATCCTTGGTTCACTGCTCGTGCCCGGCGGAGACACTGAATTTTCCATTACGGAGTTCAGCGCAACGGAACTGGATGGAGGCGAATCGGCATTGCTTAGTGTTGCGTACCTACGCCCGCCGCAGACAGATCCCTCGAATTCAGATATTCCGAAGCTTTCTCACCAACCCACGATCTTCTCCACGGGTGGGACGCTGACCGCTGAGGATCATCTTTACTACGCGATTTCCAGTCTGGATGCGGACGGTAACGAAACCGCTATTTCGTCACTTGTCAAGGCGGTGTTGGGAAGTGGCGGAAACACCTACCGTGTTGTGCTGAACAACCTGGCCTTTCCCATTACGGCTGTGGCGTTCCATGTGTATCGCGGAAAGAATCCCTATCAGTTGCTTCGAATAGCGAGCAGTATTCCCCTGTCCTCTAGCTTCGAGGACACCGGCCTGCCAAGCATCGCTGCTGTTCCTCCTGACAATCTGTTCGATCATGCGAACTTCTACTGGCGTTTGGAGTGGCTGCCTCCGACGAATGCAACCATCTACTCCCCATCATCGATTGGCAGTTCCGTGCTTTCCTTGAACCCTGGCGAGTGCGTGGGGAAAGTTGTCCGTATCCTCAGCGGCAAAGGGCGGGGACAAGAACGTGCCATCGTTTCGAATTCCGCGAACACCCTTACCGTCGGTTCGCGATTCTTGATTGCTCCCGATGCCACCAGCGTTTTCACGGTTGCGGAGGCGTCCTGGCACTTCGGTGCGGCGACAACAACGAATGTCGTTGCATTCGAGGTGCCGAACCGCAATGGAGTCACGGTTCAGGTGATGGGACGGGCCGCTTCGGCTTCCGGTCAGGAGAGCGAGCCTGGACTTTCGCCTCTGGGACGTTGGACATTGGGTGGTTCGACCGGCCAACTGGGGGATACCGCCCCTCCACCCATGCCCTACTTTGGATTGAGCTACAACGGAAGAGGTTCGGTGGATCTTATCGGAATAGGGTTTACCACGCTGGAGAACACGACCTCCATCACTTCCGGCGAAATCGTCCTGCACTACTGGAACGAATTGGCGAATCCGTGTCCCTACAGTTTGACCGGACCCTTAACACCGACAGATACCATTCTGTACTGCACGCCTGCTATGGCGACCACCGCCGGAAATCTGCTGCAAGTGAATACCGAAGTTCTGATCGTCACCCAGGTTCTAAGCGGTGGCGCCCAGCTTGAAGTGCAGCGCGGGGCTTTTGGAACTACCCCTACGACGCATGCAACGAATACTCTTGTTTTTCCGCTTGCCAGGCACACAACCGTCGTTCCGTTTTCGAGGGGTTTCTTTGGCAGTCCGGCGAGTGGATCTTATCATCATACGATTCAGTTGCCAAATGCGCGCATCGCGGCCGCGGCATTCACCGTACTTAACAGCCGGGGAGCCAGCCCCGTCAGGCAACAGGCGTTTACGGCATCCGTTGACGGGGGGATTCGAACTCATACGGGAGGACAATACACAATCATGGTGCCTGGATTCCTGTCCCTGCAAACGGCGGCAGCTCCACCATTGGTGATTGAAGAAAGCCGCTCCGTGAAGGATGTGTACGCTGTGATTGCGGAAGCGCCGAGCGGCGGTCCCGTCAGCCTTACGCTGAAGCAAAATGGTGTGCACTATGTGTCGCTGAGCATACCGGCCGGCGCGATGACATCGAACATCGTCAACGGATCGAATCTCCCGCCGCTCCAGGGGCAAGCGATTGTCACGCTCGACGTAACCGGCGTGCCGGCGGATGGGTTGGATACTCCTGGCCGGGATCTTACAGTGATCATTCGGGTTTGAGGTGTTGACGTGCATCACAAATTACAGCCAGACCGGGATCTTGAAGTGTATTTCGAACGGCCATCGGCGATCGCCGCGTTGAGCGGAGCGACCGCAAACAGCTTTGTGGTTTCGGGAACTTGGCGCCAACAATTCGATTGGGCCGTTGTCGAATGGAACAGAGACAACATCTACGATCACCCGAGTCTTCGCAATGTACCCGATGGGGACTTGTCGGGACTTCAGTTGACTTACGATGAGGTCCGGACAAACTGCATTCCGATTGATTCGGTTTTATTTCCCACGGTCGATTGGCCATATTTGAGGATCTGGGCCAGCTCCAGCGGAACAGAACAGGTCTACAAGGTGCCTCTAAAGAATCACGCTGCCGCGATCGAGGGGGCCTACACCTGCGCACAGGCATCGTTGACGCTACAAGGCACGATTACAGCGGGAGACTATATCGGGATCTCCTGGGCCGATGAGCAATACAATTTTCAGGTCTCCTCCGGGGATACTCTGGAAACGGCAGTGGCGGCGCTTGCGGCGATTATTGACTCGCTTTCTCCCACTGTCGATGCGACGAGTACAGGGGCACAGATTGTGCTCACCTATGTCGGTGCCGGGCATACGGCCGCGACGAGCACTGTCGGTGCGAATGCAAACAGAATCGGAGTATACGGGTTTGTTTCCGGCGCTCGTACAGAAACGTGGGCGCCTGAAGCGACATTGTTCTCCGGAGGAACATCGCCGCACAAATGGCGTATTTCCCTTGATTTCTCCAATCTGTACGACGTAGAGAACGCGCTTGTACCCACCACGGCCGTTCGAAAAATGCGATGGACATACGCCGCGGACTTGCAGCAGGGACACTATCAGCGAACCGAGTTCTCCGTAGCAGTGACCAATTGGTCCGTAGTAGGCACTAATTTGACTCACAGGGTTGCGGGACCGGGTTCGCTCCGGCTAGAGGATTCCTCCGTTAACGCCAGCTATTCCGGAAACTGGCTTTCCGGTTCTGGCAACTTTTCCGGAGGCACGATCCGCTATACCTCGACTCCTGGTGCGAGTGTGACATTTGCCTACACAGCAGGCGGTACGCATTCGCTGTATCTGGGGTCGCGATATGCCTTCAACGGAGCAACCATCTCCGTGTCGCTCGATGGGTTGACACCAACGTTGCACCAATTGATGATCGCGGGCGAAGATCGACTTTGCCGCGTACTTCTTGGCACCGTGGCCGCGGGTGCGCATTCGGTCACCATCACTCATGCGGGAGACTCCGGCGAATACCTGTATGTTGATTTTCTGGACGCGCTGTCGCTGACAACCGATCTGCCTGCGGCGCCCGTGGAAACGCAACTGGCCCTGGCAACCGACTGGGATACGGATCATTCGATTGCGCTACCGGCGGAGCGAACGGCGTGGTTCATTCACAAGTTAGGGTTTCATGGCCGGGTGAACCACTACGTTGGAGCTCTTTGGTTTTACGAGTTGGAAAAGGCGGGGCACGCCTACGCTTCGGGAACGGTTACGTTCTCCGGTACGCCAGTCTTCAGTGAAGTGACGGAAATTCGTGTTGGGCGTGCAGGGTTGCCCCCGGAATCGGCAACGGTCTATCGGCATCAAAATCTCATCGGCGATACGGCTGAATCGATTGCAAAGGCCTTCGAACTCATCATCAACAACGGGTCCACGGCAATTTGGGCAAGCGCAACCGGTACAGTGCTTTCCATCTATTCGCGAACGATGGGCACCGATGGGAACAACGTGACGCTGGCTACCACATCGGCGGGCGGCTTTCAGGCGACACCATCGGGGAGCACGTTAGCCGGTGGAGTGGACGGCTACTGGCGAACCGATCTGCAAGCTGTCCCAAGACTGAACCGTGCGGTGCGGGACTGGACCGCTGCCTTCCTGGCAGCTCTGGACGGCTACGGCTTAGATGTAACGATCGCGTTCAGTCAGGAGTTGCAGCACGGCGACCCAGCTCTTGCCGCTGGAATTGCACAGCGATACCCGAGCGGAAACCCTGTATTGCTGAATACTCCGGCGCTACAGACAAATTTTTCGCCCACCAGCGCAGCCTTCTGGAAGCAGGTGTATTTGGATGCAGCCGACTTGATGGCGGCAGCGGGATTTCAGCCATCTTTGCAGTTTGGTGAAGTGCAGTGGTGGTATTACCCCTACGATGGTTCCGGTCTTCCTTTTTGCGACGATTACACGAAGACGCAATTTTTGGCGACGTACGGGTTTCCGATCCGCACAATTCCGGACGGCAATGTAGATCCGCAACTGTTCCCACAGGAAGCTGCCTTTCTTCCATCGTTAATCGGCTCCTATACAGACGAGATCATGGCGTATGTGCGATCGGTTCATCCCACGGCGAAGTTCGAGGTTCTGTATCCTACTGACGTGAACGAAGGTGCCTTCAATCGAGTCATCAACTTCCCTGCTGCCTCGTGGACGCCCAATGCCCTGAGTTCCCTGAAGACCGAAAGCTTCATTTACACGCTCGGACGGAGCCTGGATCAAAGCATGGATTCCATCCGGTTCTCGCGGCTCAAAGGCTTCGCGAAGGAAAAGCGAAGCCACTTGATCGGAATAGGCGACCCACGCAACGCATGGCCGAAGGAGGCGGAATTCGCCGCCGGAGAAGGTTTGGAATCAGTTGTCCTATTCGCACTGGACCAACTCTGCCTGATCGGATACAAGCTTCCCATCTGGCCCAGCCACGCTTCGGGGAAGAAATTGGGCTAGCCGGTGTTTTCGAAAGAGACAATTTACCTTGGTTCGGCACTAGATCTACGTGGCTCAATGGCTCCTGTTAGTGTGCTGCTTTTCCTCGGCATGGGGTGCTGATTCGGCAACCGAGGCTTATGCTGCACTGCGGCGGAAAGACTATGATGCCGCGGTTGCCGCCTTTCGAAGAGCGATCCAACTCGAGCCGGAGCACCTGGAATTTCGCAAGGAACTGGCATACACACTGCTCAAGATGGGCGAAACATCGGATGCTCGCGATGAATTCGAGCAAATCACGATGCGCGCCCCGCGCGATTGGCATAGCGCGATGGAGTACGGCTATCTCTGCCACGAAACGGGACAGATAGCCACCGCACGCCGGATCTTCGATCACGTCCGGAAACAAGGGGATCCCGGCTCACGTCAAGCCGCGGAGCAAGCGTTCCGCAACATCGACGAGCCAATCGCCGAAGCCATCAATCGCTGGAGTTCGGTGCTGGCGCAATCCCCCGATGATTTCAGTGCTCATCTGGAATTGGCGAAATCCGCCGAAATGCGCGACGATCCGAAGCTTGCCGCGCAGCATTACCTCCGTGCCTGGCAACTGAAGCCCGCGGCGCGGGGCCTGCTGGTGGATGTTGCCCGCGCACGCAAACAGGCTGGAGACGAAGAAGGCGCGGTATCCGCGCTTCTAGCCGCATCCCGGGGGGCGAATCCAAGAGCTGCCGAGCAAGCCAGGCAACTATTGCCGTCCCGGCATCCCTATGCTTCCGAGTATCAGAAAGCACTTGCCATCGAGCCAACCAACATTGAACTCCGCCGCGAACTCGCATTCCTCTGGCTTGCGGTGAACAAGCCTGCCGAAGCCGAGATGGAGTTCCAGCAACTACTTCGTCATGCCCCCGATGACTTATTGGCACTCGCCCAACTGGGCCTCATGATGCTGGCGCGGAACGATGTGCAGGGAGCCACCAAGCTCCTCGAAAAAGTCCTGGCGGGAAAGGATGAGGCTTTGGCCGAGAAGGTCAGAAAAGCTCTCGAAGAGAAAAAGGCGCCAAAGCCGAGCGCTCGCCGCGGACTCCCTGATGCAACCACACACAAAGCTATGGGCGATCGCAGCTACGCCGCCGGCTATCTCAAGGATGCCGAGCGCTATTATCAAGCCGCTCGAGAGTCCAACCCCGACGATCCGGAAATACCGCTCAAACTGGGGCGAACATACAACATGCTGCGCCAGGACGACGAAGCCATCCGCTATTTCGACATCGCCCGCCGCGCCGATTCTCCTGCCATCCGTCAGGAGGCAGAGAAATCCTTCCGCGCTCTCCGCCAGAGCAATGCAAAACTCAAGACAACCACTTGGCTCCTCCCTATGTTCTCCTCGCGATGGCACGCCGCCTTCACCTATGGACAAATGAAATCCGAGTTGTACCTTGCCAAATTACCAATCATTCCCTACGCTTCCCTTCGATTCGTCGGCGATTCTCATCGCGCCGCCGGCGCCCTCACCCCGCAGTACCTCTCCGAGAGTTCCTTCATTCTCGGCATCGGTCTCCGCACCAAAATCTGGCGCAACACGTTTGTCTGGGCGGAAGCCGGCAATGCCATCCGCTACCGTGACCGCACAGACTTGGGCCGTGCGGTTCCGGACTACCGCGGCGGGATTTCCTTCTCCAGGGGCTTTGGCAAGGGACTTGGGGCCACCAAATCCGGCTGGTTCTTCGAGACCGTCAACGACATCGTCACACTGAGCCGGTTTCAGTGGAATCTGATCGCCTACTCCCAAAATCGGGCCGGATTCACCCTGCCTCCCCTTGGCCTTCTGCAATGGCAGGGTGTCTGGAACGGAAACCTCACCACCGACCGCAAACGCGAACCCTGGGCCAATTTTTCCGACACGGGCCCCGGCGTTCGATTGCGACTCAAGTGGATGCCGCCCTCGATGCTCCTTAGTATGGATCTGTTGCAGGGCCGCTACTGGATACAGAGAGACAATCCGCGGCGTGCCCTATACCGCGACGTCCGCGCGGGAGTCTGGTATGCGTTTACTCGCTAGCCTTCTCCTTACCCCGGCGATCCTCATAGCCACCACCGACGCCGGCGCCGATCCCTGGCGCAACATTCTCGCCGCCATCAAAGTCGAAACCGGAATTGTTCTCCCCTCCGAGGCCGCAACCCTCGATCCGGCGCAACTGCAAGCGAGGCTCAGCGAAGGCGCCATTGTCATTCTCGAAGGTGCCTCCCCGCACGCTGAAGCTTTCGGTATCCGTCCCACCGGAAAGAGCACCCGCGTGTACAGCGCAATGGAACTTCGCGAGCCAAAGCTGCCCATCATTTGGGAAGCCCCCATGGATGTGCCTGTGTTTGAAATCCCGCAAGAGGCGGTCGTTTTCACCAAGGAGAAACGCGAAGGCGCGCCACTTCTCGCCGGTATCCAGCAGCCCAAGGGTGCAATCCTATGGGCTGCCACAAGTCCAGGCCTTGCCGGCCACGAACGATATCCCTATATCCTCCAGGCATTGGCCGACCTCGGCATGCTGGCGCCATTCCACAGCCGCCGCCTCTGGGTCTTTCTCGACACTTCCTACCGCATGCGGGCAGACCCCGCATACCTCGCGCGCCGATGGCGCAGAAACGGTGTCGCCGCGCTTCACATCGCGGCCTGGCATTATTTCGAACCCGATGAAACCCGTGACGCATTCCTGCGCTCTCTCATCGGAGCCGCTCATCAAAACGCAATTCATGTCTACGCCTGGCTCGAACTCCCGCACGTCAGCGAGCGCTTCTGGCTCGACAATCCGCAATGGCGCGAGAAAACGGCCAGTGGCGGCGATGCACACCTCGACTGGCGCAAGCTGATGAACCTGCGCAATCCCGAGTGCGCGGAAGCCGTCCGCTCAGGTGTGCAGGGATTGTTGCGCCGATTTGACTGGGATGGGGTCAACCTCGCCGAACTCTATTTCGAATCCCTGGAAGGGCACGCGAACCCATCCCGATTCACCCCCCTCAATGCCGAGGTGCGCCGGGAGTTCCAATCCCTCTCCGGCTTCGATCCCGCCGCTCTGTTTGATGAATCCGGCCCCAAACACTGGTCCCGCAATGCCAGCGGACTCGTCCAATTCCTCGAATACCGCGTCGAACTGGCGCGCACTCTGCAAAGCGAGTGGATGCGCTTCATCGACGGCATGCGCAAGGAACTTCCCCATCTGGACCTTGTGCTTACCCATGTCGATAATCTCTTGCAGCCCGAGACACGGGAGAAAATCGGCGCCGATGTCCGGAAAGTTCTCCCCATGATGGACCAGCATGAATTCACCTTCCTCGTCGAAGATCCCGCCACGGCCTGGAGCCTTGGCGCGGAGCGCTACGTCAAGCTCGCCGGACAATACGCGCCGCTCGTGAAGAAGACAAACCGCCTCGCCATCGATATCAACGTCGTCGAGCGCTACCAGGATGTTTATCCCACCAAACAACAGGTCGGCACTGAGCTCTTCCGCGAAATTCACTTGGCCGCGAATGCGTTCCCCCGCCTGATGCTGTACTTCGAAAGCTCCATCCGCAGAACCGATTGGCCGCTCGTTGGCGCGGCGGCCGCGGCGGTACGGTCGTTCCAAAGAGAGGATGGCAAGTTCATCGTCGATGCCCGGCAAGACGTTGGCTTGCGTTGGGACGGCGCCGCCAAGGTGGACGGCGTACCCTGGCCGGCCGCCGAGGGCGGCTTCCTGTGGCTTCCCGCCGGAAAACACACCGTCGAGCCAAGTGACGAAGCCCCACCCATCCGGCTCACCGAACTGAACGCCGACCTGAAATCCGCCTGGTCCGACGCCTCCACCATCGAGTTCTCCTATGAATCCTCCGCCCGCGCTTTCGCCGCCCTGAACAAACCCGTTCGCAAGCTGGAAATCGATGGCGTTCCCACCGAACCCAAGCTCTGGATATTCGAGGAATCCTGGCTCCTGGTACTCCCTAGAGGGCAGCATCTGGTGACGATCGCTACGCAATAGAGCGTATAATCGTCCATATTGTAAGCGCACGCGGAGATCAATCAAATGGCAAGAACTTCATACGCGGATGTGCATCTGGATGTCGATCCGGGTACCCCACAAACGGAGCGGACCCGCGGTCCGCAACGCCCCGATCGTGACACGCCATTCCGGATTCTCGTGCTCGGCGACTTTAGCGGCCGGGCCAGCCGGGGCATCGTAACCAAAGGTGCTCGCAAGCCTGTCCCTGTGGATCGCGACAACTTCGAGGATCTGCTCGAAAGCCTCCATGTGCAATTGCGCCTGCCCCTCCAGGGCGGCTCATCCTTGGATCTCGAGTTTCGCGAACTCGACGATTTTCATCCCGATCGGATTTTCGATACGCACCCGTTTTTCAGAAAACTGCGCCAATTGCGCGACGACCTCGAAGACCCATCCACCTTCCTTTCCGCCGCCCGCGAACTCGGTGTCGATCCCGGCGCACCCAAGAACCAACCCTCCGCCCCGCCTCCGAAAGCATCCGCCGAATCGCTCCTTACCGGCAGCCTGCTCGACCAGGCTCTCGAAGCCACTGAATCGCGTGGAGCTTCCACCGCGAAATCCGATCCAATGGCACAATTCATCCAATCGGTGGTGGCTCCTCATCTTGTTCCCAAGGCCGATCCCAAGAAGAGAGAACTGATCCAGATGGCCGATGACGCCATCGGTGGATCGATGCGCGCCATTCTGCACCACCCGGCGTTTCAGGAACTCGAAGCCAACTGGCGTTCGCTCTACCTCTTGGTTCGCGAAGTCGAGACGGGACCGAAGCTCAAGATCTACCTGGTGGACATCTCGGCCCAGGAAATCGACGCTGACCTTGCTTCCGCGGATGATCTCCGAACCACGGCCCTCCACCGCTTGATTGTCGAACAAACCGTCGGTACGCCTGGCGCAGACCCCTGGGCGGTGATCCTCGGAGCGTACACCTTCACCCTGTCAATGGAGGATCTCAACCGCTTGGCGAGGCTTGGGCTGCTGGCCCGCAAGGCCGGCGCGCCGTTCCTCGCTTCTGCCGCACACCAGATCCTCGGTTGCGAATCGCTTGCCGCCACGCCTTATCCGGAGGACTGGAAACCCGGCCCGGAACAGGAAGGCTGGAATCTGATTCGTTCCCTCCCCGAGGCGCGGTACATTGGACTCTCCATTCCCCGCTACCTCGTGCGCATGCCCTATGGAAAGAACGGCGAGCGAACCGAGCGGTTCGATTTCGAAGAGATGCCCCCCACTCCTGTCCACCAGCACTACCTTTGGGGCAACTCCGCCTTCCTCTGTGCCTGCCTGCTGGGGCAGAACTTCGCCGAGTGTGGATGGCGCATGGACGGCACCGAGATCCTCACGGTCAGCCGCTTACCGCTCCACATGTACAAAGACGGCGCTGAATCGAAGATCACGCCTTGCATGGAAACATGCCTCACCATGACAGCCATGGAAGCCATCGGCAAGCTCGGCCTGATGGTATTCGTCGCTTACGCGGACCGCGATGAAGCGCGTCTGGCTGGATTCCGCAGTATTGCATCCAGCGGAGAAGCCATCGCCGGCCGGTGGGGTTAGCCAACGTCCCGCGGGGCTTCGGTTCTACAATAAACCAGAATGTTCCGCATCGAACTCGGCCTGGTTGACTATTTCATCCTTCTCACTTACCTCGCGTTCGTGGTCGGCATTGGCTTCTCTTTGAAGCGCTACATGCGCACGTCCTCGGATTTCTTCCTGTCCGGCAGATCCATTCCCGCCTGGATTACTGGTCTCGCCTTTCTCTCGGCCAACCTCGGAGCGCAAGAGGTCATGGGCATGGCCGCTTCCGGAGCGAAGTACGGCATCGCCACCAGCCATTTTTATTGGGTCGGCGCAATCCCCGCCATGGTCTTCGTCGGAGTCTTCATGATGCCGTTCTACTACGGTTCCCGCGCCCGATCCGTCCCCGAATACCTGAAGTTGCGCTTCGATGAAAAGACCCGCGGCTTCAATGCCATCAGCTTTGCCGCGATGACGATCTTCTCCTCCGGGATTTCCCTCTACGCGATGGGCCTGCTGTTGGCCGCCTTGCTTGGCTGGGATTTCCATGCCAGCGTCTGGCTATCCGCCGTCATCGTCCTTTGTTATATCTTTCTCGGCGGCCTTACATCGGCCATCTACAATGAAGTCCTTCAGTTCTTCCTGATTGTGGCCGGCTTTCTGCCACTCGTATTTCTCGGAATGAAGGACATTGGCGGTTGGCCGCAACTGGTGGAACGGCTTGGCGCCGTCTCCACATCGCAGGGCTTTGCCGCGGGTGCGTTCACCAGTTCCTGGCAGTACTTCGGCAGCGCCTCCAGCAATCCCATGGGTGTGGAATGGTTCGGCATGGTCATGGGTCTGGGCTTCGTGCTCTCCTTCGGCTACTGGTGCACGGACTTCCTTGTCGTCCAGCGAGCCATGGCCGCCAATTCCATGGCCGCCGCCCGCCGCACTCCGCTGATTGCCGCCGTGCCGAAGATGCTCTTCCCCGCGCTGGTCATTCTGCCCGGAATGATCGCCATCGCCCTCACCTCCGGATCCAGCGGCTTTCATCTGCCCCAGAAGCCCGACGGATCATTGAACTACGACATGACCATCCCGATGATGCTGGCGCATTACTTTCCACCCGGAATGCTGGGGCTAGGACTAACGGCGCTGCTGGCCTCGTTCATGTCCGGCATGGCGGGCAACGTCACCGCCTTCAACACCGTCTGGACCTACGACATCTACCAAAGCTACATCCGCAAACAGGCAAGCGACGCGCACTACCTCTGGATGGGCCGCATGGCCACCGTGTTCGGCATCGTCGCCTCCGTCCTGGCAGCCTATCTCGCCACGCAGTTCAACAACATCATGGACTTCCTCCAGTTGGTGTTTGCCTTCGTCAACGCCCCCCTGTTTGCAACATTTTTGCTCGGAATGTTTTGGCCGCGAGCCACCGGACATGGAGCCTTTGCCGGCCTTGTGCTGGGGACAGCCGCCGCGGCCCTGCATCACGGTTTGTCTCTGCCCAAGGGCGCCGTAGCCGGCATCAAGGGCGGATGGATCGGCGCTGTCACCGCCTACCCTAGCGAAATGGCGCAGAATTTCTGGACCGCCATCTACGCCTGGCTGGCCTGCTTCCTGATCACCATCGCGGTCAGCTTCGTCACCACTCCCCGTGCGGCCGATGCGTTGCGCGGGCTGGTCTATTCCCTCACGCCCAAGCCCGAGGAAGAGCATCTCGCCTGGTACAAGCGCCCTGCGCCCCTCGGCGTAATCATCCTTGGCATCACACTCATCTTGAACATTATTTTCTGGTAACGAACTATGGGTCTCGATCTCCGTATTCCGATCGGTCTGCTGCTCGCCATCGTCGGGCTGGTGCTCTCCATCTACGGCGCGCTGGCCGACCCCAGCATCTATCGGCGCTCGCTGGGCCTGAACGTCAATCTCTACTGGGGACTCGCACTGCTGCTGACGGGCTCGATTTTGCTCATCGCCGCCCGCCGCGCCGCCAGGAGTCCCAAGTGAGCCACCGGACCTTTCGCGCTCCCGGCCGTGTCAATCTCATCGGCGAGCATACTGACTATAACGGCGGCTTCGTCATGCCCGCCGCCATCGGATTCTACACCACCGTGACCGCCCGCCCTCGCGCGGATCGGAAACTGCTCTTGTCATCGGCGCAGTTCTCGGAACGATTCGAAGTTTCGCTGGATGAGTATCAGCCGCGCCGGAACGCCTGGTGTGACTATCCGGCAGGCACGGCGTATTCCCTCGAAAAGGCCGGCTATCCATTGCAGGGCGCGGAACTGACCTTCACAAGCGACGTGCCCATCGGCGCCGGACTGTCCTCCTCGGCGGCTTTGGAGGTGTCCACAGCCCTCGCTCTGGCCTCCTTGTCGGGCCACACGATTCCGGACTGCCGTCTGGCCGAGCTGTGCCAACAAGCGGAAAGCGAATACGTGGGGATGAAGTGCGGCATCATGGACCAATTCATCTCCATTCACGGCGTGGACAACCATGCCATCCTGCTCGATTGCCGCAGTCTCGCATACAAGCCCGTGCCCATTCCTGAAAACCTCCGGCTGGTTATCGCCAACTCGAAGGTCAAGCACGAACTCACCGGAAGCTCCTACAATCACCGGCGCCGCGATTGCGAGGCCGCCGCGGCTTTCTTCGGCAAGCCTTTGCTGCGCGATGTAACCCCACGCCAGTTCGCGGAGCGCGCGGACCAGCTTACGCCGCAGGTTCGCAAGCGTGCGCGCCATGTCATTGGCGAGATCGAGCGCACCGAACAGGCTGCCGTGGCGCTCCAGTCCGGCGACTATCGAAAATTCGGCGCACTCATGTACGCCTCGCATGAATCGCTGAAAACCGACTACGAGGTCAGTTGCCCCGAACTCGACAAGCTTGTCGAAGCCGCGCGGACGGTGGAAGGAGTCTACGGCTCGCGAATGACCGGCGCCGGATTCGGCGGCTGCACCGTCAGTCTGGTTGAGGAAAGCGCGGTCCTTGCCTTCCTCGAACGTGTTCCGATTCTCTACGAAACCGCATTCGGCATCAAGCCCGACATCTACGTCTGCCGCCCCGTGAACGGCGCACATGAGGTGACTCCTTGAAGCATCTGCTCTTCTTCCTCGCACTCACGGCTTCCGCGCAAACCGCGGATACCATTTACTACAACGCCCGCATCGTCACCATGTGGAACGCCAAGCCCACGGCGGAGGCGGTGGCCATTCGCGGCAATCGGTTTCTGGCCGTCGGCTCGAGCGCCGAGATCCTGAAACTGGCTTCGTCCTCCACGAAGAAGCACGATCTCATGGGCAAGAGCGTCCTCCCCGGACTCATCGACTCGCATGTGCATCCCATCGGCGCGGCCCTCAGTGAGAAGGATGGCCCCGTGCCTGTCATGCATTCCATCGCCGAAGTGCTGGCATACCTCAAGAAACTCGCCGCCACAACGCCGAAAGATAAGGTCCTCTTCGTGCCCAAAATCTACTCCACGCGCCTGAAGGACCGGCGCTATCCCACGCGATACGAGATCGACTCCGTCGCCCCCGATCACATCGCCATGACCGACAACGGCTACGCATCCGTACTCAACTCGAAGGCGCTTGCACTCCTCGGCATCACCCGCGACAGCCCGCAACCGGCCAACGGCAAGATCGTCAAAGACGAGAAGGGCGAGCCCACCGGACTCATTCTCGGCGCGCCGCAACTGCTCGGCAAGTACCGCGCATCGCGTCCCGCCACCGATGACGACCGTCTCTGGGCGATCCGTGCCATGCATAAGAAGTACAACGAAGTCGGCTTCACCAGTGTCATCGATCGCGGGCAAGGGCCGGATGGGTTTCGCGCCTACCAGACGCTGGCGCAACGCAAAGAGCTCACCGTCCGCACGACGGTCACCTATCTGATCAATGCGTCGCAAGGCAAGCCGGAAGACGTGCGGCGCGAAATTGAGCGTATCCCCTTCCTCACCGGACTCGGCGACGATTGGTTTCGCGTCGGTCCCATCAAAACCGTGGCCGACGGTGGCATCCTCATCGGCACTGCCTATCTGCGCGAACCCTACGGCGAGCACACGGACATCTATGGCTACAAAGACCCTGACTACCGCGGTGTGCTCAGCGTGCCGCGGGAAAACCTGGTCGAGATGGCGCGCACGGCGAATCGACTCGGCTGGCAGATGACCGCCCACACCGCCGGGAGCGGAGCCATCGATGTCCTGCTCGATGCCTACGAAGAAGCGAACAAAGAGAAGTCCATTCAGGGACGGCGGTTCACCGTGACCCACGGCAACTTCCCCAGCGAAGAAGCCGTCGAGCGCGCTGCCAGACTCGGTGTCGCCTTCGATTGCCAGCCGCAGTGGTACTACTTCGATGGCCCCGCGCTCACTCCGGTTTTTGGCCCCGCCCGCATGAAGCGCTTCCAGCCCTTGAAGAGCATGCTGGCCAAGGGCGTGGTGGTGGCCGGCGGCTCCGACCACATGATCCGCTTCGATTCGCGCGATGCCATCAACGCGTACAATCCGTTCTGGGGAATGTGGATGACCATTACCCGCCAAACCGTCACGGGTACTCCCATCAATCCCGATGAAGCCCTCACGCGCGAGCAGGCACTGCGGCTGTGGACATGGAACGGCGCCTACATCGCCTTCGAGGAAGACCGCAAGGGTTCCATTGAACCCGGCAAACTCGCGGACATGGTGGTGATCTCCGACGATTTCCTCCACTGCCCGCTGGACAAGCTGAAGGACATTGAAGCCCTCATCACCATCGTCGATGGGAAAGTGGTCTACAGCCGCTACTAACTCTCATGAATCCCTTCCATGTAGTCAAGTCATCCTGGAAACCCGGCGAAACCCGCGAAGTGGAAGCGTCGCGCATCGAGCGGCAAATCAACCTCGAATACGATTCCTACCGCCGCGTCTATATCGCCGACAACCACGAATGGATCGTCGTCGGACAAGTGGCCCGCGAAGGCGGCAAGAAGTTTTACATCCTCGAATGCGTGGAGTGAACCTGCCGTCAGTACAGAGCAATCGGCCGCATCGCGAATCCCGCGGCCGCGCCCTTGTAGCGGTTCGTCATCGCCACATAAACAAAGCGGTAGACCTTGTCGCGCGCCAGACCTTCCAGATAATGAAACTCCCCGATATGCACCCCTTGATCCACCAGTAAATACCCGTGCACCGCGTTCGGCACGTCCCCGGGATTCGAACCCACTTCCAATCCACTGGTGTCGGATCCGATCATCACCGCGCCCTTCTGTTCCACCAGCCACTTCGCCGCCGCCAGTGTGATGCCCGCCGAATCATGCTGCGCGATCTTGGCGTGATTCTCACCCGCCGCACCCCAGTAGCGCAACGTGCCGGTCCGGATCAGGACGATGTCGCCCGGTTCCACATCCACCTTCTGAAGAGCCAGCGTGTCCTGCAAGTCCTTCACGCCGATGGCATAGTTCGACGGCAGCGCGTCCATCTTCCGGAACGATGCTACGTCGATCAAAACGGCGCGCCCGATCACCGGCGGAATGGTATCGGCGTCTGCCTTCATCAACCCGAAATCCCCGCCGAATGCCGATTCCTTGAACCCGTTATACCAATGATTGTCCGCGCCCTTGGTGATATGTCCCAACCCATCGATCTGCGTGCCGAGATTATCCGATGTGAAGATCGCCGCACTATGAAACGCCATCTGTTCGCGATGCCCCGCGAACGCGCCGATGTCCTTCTGCCGCTTCACGCCCTCCGGGCTGCGGTAGCTGACAATCTCCGTTGCCGAATGCCCCGGCCATTTATACGACCGGTTGTCCAGGGGCACGCCCAAATCGTATGTCTTGCCCGTCTTCACGCTTTGCAGCGCTTTCAAAATCTGTGCCGGTGTGAGGATCGCGTTAAGCGCGCCGACCTCATCGTTCGGCCCGTACACCCAACCGTAGCCTTTCCCTTTCACCCAACCTCGCGGCGTCTGCGCCGGAAGCATCATGGCAAACAGCATCAGCAAGAACGTCGATCGCATTCGTCGATTATGCATCAGTTGCTATCGTAGCGGGGTAATGGATCTGGCCGAGTTCAACTACGAATTGCCCGAGGAGCGCATCGCGCAGCAGCCGCTCGAAGACCGCGCCGCGTCGCGCATGCTGGTGGTGCACCGCCGTGAAGGCCGCTGGGAAGACCGCATGTTTCGCGAGTTTCCAGGCTTTCTCCACCCGCGCGATGTGCTCGTCCTCAACGATTCGAAGGTGTTGCCAGCCCGTCTCTACGGCCACCGCCAGGGCTTTACGGGCCATGTCGAAGTGCTGCTGGTGCGCGCCATCAGCGACGATCAACTCACCTGGCTCACGCTCGCCCGCCCCGGACGTAAGCTACGGTCGAAGGACCGCATCTGGTTCTCCGATCGCCTCCAAGCCGAGATCCTCGGCCGCGGCGAATATGGCGAACGGACCCTCCGCTTCCATGTACAGGGCGACTTGTTCGAGGCCATCGCCGAAGTGGGCCACATGCCGTTGCCGCCCTACATCCATCGTCCTGACACGCCCATCGATGCGTCCCGCTATCAGACGGTCTTCGCCCGCGAAGCAGGCTCCGTGGCCGCGCCCACTGCCGGCCTGCACTTCACCAGCGAAGTCCTCGACGCCTGCCTGGCGCGCGGCGCGGGCATCGAACGCGTGACACTCCATGTCGGACTGGGCACCTTCCAGCCCCTGCACACAAACATCGTCGAAGAGGTAAAGCTGCATTCGGAACGCTACACCGTCGCACCCGATGCCGCCGGCCGGATTGCCGCCGCCGAGCGAGTCATCGCCGCCGGCACCACCAGCGTGCGTACCCTCGAAACCGTTGCCGCCACCGGCAAGTTGCAAGGCGAAACCGACCTCTTCATCTATCCCGGCTATGAATTCCGCCGCGTCAACGCCATGCTCACCAATTTCCATCTGCCGCAATCGAGCTTGCTGGTTCTCGTCTGTGCCTTCGGCGGCAGGGAACTGATCCTCGACGCCTACCGCCACGCCGTCCGCGAGCAATACCGTTTCTACTCCTACGGCGACTGCATGCTAATCGTGTAAATTTGAGTCATGG
>CAYOBO010000066.1:0-33673 GCA_964402295.1 uncultured Candidatus Solibacter sp.
GAGCGCGACCCAGGCCCTGGAAGCGATCCGCGTAGCGGGCAACCGGGGAATGAACTTTGTCGTGGATGCAGACATTCAAGGCTATTTTGACAACATCCAGAGGGACACCCTGATGGAGTTGGTGAAAGAGCGGGTCTCGGACCGGAGGGTACTGAAGCTGATCCGGCAATGGTTGGAGTGCGGGGTGATGGAAGACGGCACGGTGAGGGAAACGCTGGCGGGAACCCCGCAGGGCGGAGTGATCTCGCCGCTGCTGGCGAACATCTACCTGAATCAGCTGGATCGAATCTGGGCGGCGCGATGTAGCCATCTTGGAGAACTGGTCCGGTACGCCGATGATTTCGTTGCGCTGTGCGCGACGGAAACGAGGGCGAAAGAAGCACTGCGGCAGATCGGGCTGGTGATGAACGGGCTCGGGCTGACGCTGCACCCGGCGAAGACGCGGCTGGTGGACTTGAGACGAGGGAAGGAAGGCTTCGTGTTTTTGGGCTGCACGATTGGAAAGAAGCGGAGCATCCAGCGGGCACCGGGCAAGCATTTCATGCAACGGTGGCCGAGCCCGAAGGCAACAAAGAAGCTCCGGGACCGCGTGCGAGAGTTGACCGGCAAGAAGCAAAGCGGGAAGGATGTAAAGCAGATCATCGCCGAGCTGACACCCGTGCTTCGCGGCTGGGGGAACTATTTCCGGACGGGAAACGCCGACCGGGAGTTCAACAAGATGGACGGCTTTGTCTTCAAAAGCCTGCGGCGCTGGCAATATCGGCGTGGTGGGCAGAGACCGACGAAGCGCGCGCCATTCACCGGCGCACTGCTCTACGGGATGGGTCTGCACAAGTTGATGGGCACAGTGAAATACCCGGCGCAAGCCACACCAAGAAGATCATCGTTAAGCCGTGTGCCGGAAAACGGCACGCACGGTTTGAAAGGGGAGGTTAGAAACGGGCTGGCGTAAGCCGGTACCGCGCTAATATCTACCAATGAATCGCCGACAGTTTTTTGCCTCCGCTCTGGCCGCGCCCGTGCTGGCCCAGTCCCCGAAGCCCAATGTCGTGGTGTTGCTGGCCGATGACCTGGGGTGGGCCGATGTTGGGTTTCATGGCAGCGATATCCGGACGCCCCACATCGACCGGCTGGCCCGGGAGGGCGCGCAACTGGACCAATTCTACTCATTCCCGGTGTGTTCGCCGACGCGGTCGGCATTCCTGACGGGGCGCACGCCGATGCGGCTAGGCCTGGGATACACGGTGATCCGGCCGTGGTCGCCCTACGGGCTGCCGCTGCGGGAGCACACGGTGGCACAGTCGTTTCGGGCGGCGGGATATCGGACGGCGATGACCGGGAAGTGGCATCTCGGACACGCGCAGCGGAAGTTCTTTCCGATGGAGCGCGGCTTTGACCATCAATACGGGCATTTCAACGGGGCAATCGACTACTTCACGCACATGCGCGACGGCGGGCTCGATTGGAACCGGGACGGGAAGACGTTGGAGGAGGAGGGCTATTCGACAGACCTGATCGGGGCCGAAGCGGTGCGGATGATTACCGGCCGGGACAAATCGAAGCCGCTGTTTTTGTATGTTCCGTTCAACGCTCCGCATTCGCCGCTGCAAGCTCCGCGGGAGCTGGTGGACCGCTACGCCGCGCGGAAGGATGAAAAACGGCGCACCTTCGCGGCAATGGTGGACAGCATGGATACGGCCATCGGAAAGATTCTGGATGCGCTCGACCAGGAGGGGATGACGAAGAACACGATTGTGTTTTTCTTTAGCGACAATGGCGGACCTGTGAACCTAGGGGCGACGAATACGCCGCTGCGCGGGGCCAAGGGGTCGACGTTCGAGGGTGGACTGCGGGTGCCGGCGGTGATTCGGTATCCCGGGAAAGTGAAAGCCGGAGCGGTGGTGCGGCAGGTCTCCTGCGCGATCGATCTGTTTCCGACATTGGCCGCGGCCGCGGGAGTGACTCCGCGCAATACGCTGCCATTCGATGGGAAGAATTTGTGGCCGGTCTGGAGCGGCCAGAAGGCGGCGTTCGCGCGGGAGGATCTGTTCTTCTCCGTGGAGCCGGGACGGGATCTGTACTATGCGGTGCGCAGCGGGCCGTGGAAACTGGTGGTTGTGGAATCGGCGGGCCAGCGGCGGCAGTTATTGTTCCGGATTGAGGAAGATCCGAACGAGAAGAACGATGTGGCGGCGGCGCATCCGGAGGTGGTGAAGGATCTGGCGGCGAGGATTGAAAAGTGGAAGCAGACGGCGCCGCCCGATGCCGAGCGCCATTCGGGTGTGCCCGGCAGCGGGTGGAAAACACCGCCGCGGTGGGCGGAAGCGGCGCGCTGACCGGGGGGCGCGATATAGTGGCTCTTGTGAAACGCAGAGCCTTCTTTCCCGTTCTTGCATCCGGTCTGGGCGCGATGGCGCAGAGCGCGCGCAAGCGGCCGAATGTGGTGGTGATCCTCGTCGACGATATGGGTTTTTCCGATATCGGGTGCTATGGCGGAGAGATTCCGACGCCGAATATCGACCGGTTGGCGGCGCGCGGCGTGCGATTCACGCAGTTTTACAATACAGCCCGGTGCAGTCCGAGCCGGGCGACGCTGCTGACGGGGTTGTATCCGCATCAGGCGGGGATGGGGCATCTGGACAACGATGTGCGGCCGGGCTCGCGCGGGTATCGCGGGCGGTTGGTGGATGAAAGCGTGACGATCGCCGAGGCGTTGCGCCCGGCCGGGTATTTCACGGCGATGGCGGGGAAATGGCACATGGGCCAGCAGCATGGGACTCCGCCGTGGGAGCGCGGCTTTGACCGCAGTCTCAATATGGCTGCGGGCGGTGTGTATTACTCCGATCAGGCGGGCAAGGAGAACGTCAAGCTGTATTGGAACGGACGGGAGTTGCCGCTGCACTCGCCGGAGGTGGGCGCGCCGTGGTATAGCAGCGATTTGTGGACGAAGTACGGGTTGCGGTTTATCGATGAGGCGCGGAAGGAGAACAAACCGTTTTTCCTCTATTTAGCGCATAATGCTCCACATTTTCCGTTAATGGCTCCGGAGGCCGACATCGCGCGGTTCCGCGGGAAGTTCCGGGAAGGATGGGACAATCTGCGGACGGCGCGTTACGAGCGGCAGGTACGGATGGGACTGATCGACCGGCGCTGGAAATTGACGGAGCGGCCGCCCGATTCGCCGGCCTGGGCGAGCGTGGATGCGGCCGAGCGCGCGCGGTTTGAGGAGATCATGGAGGTCTATGCGGCGACGATGTTCGCGCTGGACCGCTCGATCGGAGCGCTGACGGAAGGGTTGCGGCAGCGTGGTTTGCTCGACGATACGCTGATCTTGTTCCTGTCCGATAACGGAGGCAATGCCGAGAGCGGGCCGCGTGGAAGGCTGGAGGGCGGCCGCGCGGGCGGACCCGATTCGACCGTGTTCCTGGGCATGAACTGGGCCACGCTGAGCAATACGCCGTTCCGCAGATACAAGCATTTCACGCACGAGGGCGGCATCGCCACGCCTCTGATTGCGCACTGGCCGGCCGGGATTGCCAAGGAGCGGGAAGGGCAGTGGGAGCGGCAGCCGGGGCATTTGGTGGATATTTTGCCCACGGTGGCCGATGTGGCGGGGGCGCAGATCCCCACTCGGATTCGCGGATTGGCGGCGATTCCGCCCGAGGGCGTGAGCCTGGCGCCGGCATTTGCGGGCAAGCCGGTGGTGCGGAAACAGCCGCTGTTTTTCATGCACGAGGGCAATCGCGCCGTACGCGACGGGAAGTGGAAACTGGTGTCGAAGTACATGGATCCGTGGGAGCTGTTCGATATGGAGGCGGATCGCACGGAGTTGCGGAACCTGGCGGCGGAGCATCCGGATGTGGTGGCGCGGCTCAGCGCGGCCTATGAGGCTTGGGCAAAACGGACGTTCGTCGAGCCGTGGACGGGTCCACGGCGGACGGATTGGGGTTCGGAGATCGCCGCCGGCGATGGCGGGAAGAAGAAAAAGAAGAAATAGTGGCGGTGGGCCAAACGGCCGGTTCCGCGCCGGCGCGGGGGCAGGCTCGCCGGAACGGCCTCAGTTGCCTTCGCGCACCTCGCCGGTCAGCGATCGCAAAAACTCCACCAGGTCCGCCTTCTCCTGCTTGGTCAGCTTGAGCGGCCGCATCTCCTCATCCAGATTCGCATTCGCCTTCCCGCCCTCATCGTAAAAATCCACCACTGCTTCGAGCGTTTCCATTGACCCGTCGTGCATATAAGGAGGATGCTCGGCGACATTGCGCAACGTCGGTGTCTTGAATCGCAGACCCGTGTCGGTCTTCCCCGCACCCGTATTATGCAGCCGCTCATCGGTGAAGTTCATGCCCACATGGCAAGTGAGGCATCCCGCTTTTCCGCGAAACAGCCGCAACCCGCGCAAGGCCGCCTCGGAGAGGGCGCCGGGCTGTCCCGCCACATAACGGTCATACGGGGAATTGCCCGCCAGAATCGACCGCACATACGACGCCAGCGCAAACGCCAGCGTCTGCTCACTCACACCCTTGCCGAACACCGCAACAAAGCGCGCCTGGTAACTCCCCAGCCGCTGTACCGCCTCAGCCAGCGTCAAATCCATCTCCTTCGGATTCGTCACCGGCAACAGCACCTGCTCTTCCAGGGTCTTCGTGCGTCCATCCCAGAAGAAGCTTTTCCCAAACGCCCGGTTGACAATCGTCGGAGTCCGCCGGTTTCCCTTGCGTCCCTCTAATCCCACGGCGAGCGGATGCTTGTCCGTGAAGGCATACGCCGCTTGGTGGCAGGTGGCGCAGGAAGTGGAACGGTCGCGGGAAAGGGCCTTGTCTTCGAACAAAGCTTTCCCCAACGCGATTTTCTCCGCGGTTAAGGGATTCTCTTCCGGTGTGGGAAGATATCGGTCCAGTCCGAGCGGCACCGTAACGGCAAAGGCCAGCAGCGCGCCCAGCACCGGATTCTACAGCAAGCGGAAATTGACTTCGATGGTGGCCGCCACGGGCACGGCTTTGCCGTCCTTGTAGCCGGGCCGGAAGCGCCACTTCGTCACGGCTTCGATCGCCTTCTCATCCAGCCCCAAGCCCAGGGGACGAACCACGCGCAGGTCGCGCGGTGAGCCTTTCTCGTCCACCACGACATACAGAACCACCGTACCCTGGAACTTCGCCTTGCGCGCTTCCTCGGAATACTCCGGTTCCACCTTGTAGACCAGCGTCGGCGCGGAAACGCCGCCACCGATTTTGTACACGCCGCCACCGACTCCACCGCCTTCGCCAGGCCCAAAGCCGGCGCCGCGCCCCGAGCCAACTCCGCCGCCAGAGCCGGATCCAATACCGGCGCCCGAACCAGGTCCGTTCGACGGCGGGCCAATCTTCGCCAGCGGATCGCCGAACAACGGCATGTTCACATTCGGCAACTTCGCATCGGGCTGGATGACCAGCGTCGGTTCCATGATGAGCTTCGGCTGTTCATTCTGTACCACCTGCACCGGAGGCGTGAATTGCTTCGGAGCAGGGCGGGGAAGTTTCCCCTTCGCCGGAGGCGTCGGCGAGCGGTCGCCGCCACCGCCGCCACCGCCCATGGCCTGTTTTTGGGGTGCGTTCTTCGGAACGTAAGGCGCCAGATCGGGAGCAATGAGGGTCACCGCTTCCTTCGCCTTCTTCTGGACGGTTTCGTTGGTCCCAACCACCAGCATCAGGGCGATTACGGTGGCGTGAACAATCAGTGACAAGCTGCCCGCGCGCGTTTCCTGACCCGAAGTCAGGCCCCAGATATCCTTCACGGGGATGGGCTTCGAGGTTACTTCGAGTGGAGGAAGTTTCGGTGGGTTGATGGCTTCCTTCACGCTCGCGATGAAGGAGCGGAACCAGGGTACCTGGGTCTCCGCCACCAGCAGCCGCTCCAGATGCAGATCCGGATCGTGATTCTCTAAGTTAGAGTTCCGGTCAGTTCCCTTTGGGTTTACGGTTTCCACTGACATTGATAGCCACGCCCTCGTTCGGAACTTGCGGTCAGTTCCTGCGTTAACAGACGCTCGAAACCACCGTTTCGTTGCAATACAATCTCATCCCGAAGCCCACCGGGACGAACCTCTGCCCTGTCTTTACAGTATGCAGTGTAGCATGTTCCGTCAAGCGCAACATGTGCCCCATGGCACAGTACGCACCGCAACCAACCGTAACTCCCCTGTCGTTTGACAGCCCGTCCCTTGCCTCGCTACACTAATTCTTTCGGGGTATCCGACATCAGGAGCCGTGCGCCTTTTCCGGATCCTCCCCCTCGAACATCGTCACCGGAAAGCGCTGGATAACATAAAGCAATGCCAAAACGTACGTTTCAACCGAATAACCGCAAGCGCGCCAAGACTCATGGCTTCCGCGCGCGCATGAAGTCCAAGGACGGCCAGCAAGTCCTCTCGCGCCGCCGCGCCAAGGGCCGCTGGAAGTTGACTGTTTCCGACGAGCGCGTAGTCCGCTACGCAAAGATGAAGTAATTCTGCCCGACCGTACCCGGCAATTTCCGTTTCCCAAGAAAAATCGCTTGCTCAAGTCGAGCGACTTTCGCCGCGTGTATGACAACGGTTCCCGATATTCCGGCCCCCTCTTCACGGCGTTCTTACTGGCCAACCAGCAGCCGTTGGGGCCGCGCGTCGGTTTTACCACCCCACGCGCTCTCGGCCGAGCCGTCCGGAGGAACTTCATGAAACGCCGCCTTCGCGAGGCCGTTCGCATGCAGCTTCCCTCCATCGACCCGCACTGGGATATTGTCATCAACCCTCGCCGCGCTCTCCACGACGCGCCTTGGGAAGCAGTGGAAAAGGAACTCCGCAGATTGGTGGCCCGATGCGCGAACTCGTGATCCTCTCCTTGCGTTTCTACAAGCGTTGGATCTCCCCGTTCCTGCCCTCGGCCTGCCGATTCCACCCCACCTGCTCGGACTATATGCGGCTTGCCGTCGAGAAACACGGAGTCGTCCGCGGAGTCTGGCTTGGCCTCCGCCGCCTCTCCAAATGCCATCCTTTTCATGCAGGGGGCTACGACCCCGTCCGATAGTTTCCTAATCTCATCATGGCCAACGAACCGGCATCCAAGAATCCGAAACCGCCAGCCAAAAAAGGCGAAATGTCCATGGAGATTCGTCTCCTCATCACCTTCGTCCTCATGGGCCTCGTGCTGTTTCTCACTCCCTATATCCTCAAGAACACGGCTCCACCGCCACCTGCCGCCCAGACCCCCGCTGCCCAGACCCCCGCTGCCCAGACCAAGGATGCCCCCAGCAAAGCCGAGCCGCGGAAATCCACCCCCGCGCCCGATGCATCAACGTCCGCCGAATCCGCCGCCTCCGCATCTCCCTCCGGCCCCATCGCCGCCGAGCGGCAGGATGACCAGATCGCCCTGGAAACCGATCTCTACCGCATTCAATTCTCCAACCGCGGCGGCGTCGTGCGCAGTTGGGTGCTGAAGAAATTCCTCGATCAGAAAAAGAAACAGGTGGAACTTGTCAACTCCGCCGGCGGAACCAAACTCGGCTTCCCCTTCACGATCCTCACCAAGGGAACCGCCGTCGCCCCTGAGCCGAACCAAGTTCTCTACGCCCACACTCGTTCCCCTGACGGACTCTCCATCGCCTTCGAATACTCCGACGGCAAAGTCTACGCGAAGAAATCCTTCGAATTCGAAAAGAACCGCTACCTCGTCAAAGTCCGCACCGAACTGCGCGAGCAGGGCCGCAACGTCCCCCACCTTGTCGCATGGCGCGGCGGATTCGGCGATTTCTCCGTCCTCAACACGCTCGCCACCCAGCACGCCATTTATTTCGACAGCACTGAGAATTCGCTCACCGTGAACGATGCCAAGGTAGCCAAGAACGGCCCCGTGGCCGTCAGCGGACGCTACCTCTTCGCCGGGCTCGAAGATACCTACTTTACTGCCGTCGCCTTGCCCCCCGCCGGCACGACCTTCGAAGTCCAGACCTGGAGCGACAACGTCCCCTTCACCACCGAAGGTGTGGCCAAGGAGGAACCCCACGTCGGCGTCGCCCTCGGCGGCGATGGCATCAACGCCGCCAGCCTCTACGTCGGACCCAAAGACGTCCACATCCTGCGCTCCATCGACCCCAAACTCGAACAGGTCGTCGACTGGGGCTGGTTCGGATTCCTCGCCCGCCCCCTGTTCGCCTCCTTGAACTGGTTCAACGACAACTACATTCACAACTACGGCTGGTCCATCGTCGTCGTTACGGTCCTCATCAATTTCCTCCTCCTGCCCCTCAAGGTTTCCAACGTGAAATCGATGAAAAAGATGGCGGCTCTCCAGCCCCAGGTGAAGGAAATTCAGGATAAGTATTCGAACCTGCCCATGCGCGATCCGCGCCGCCAGCAGCAGCAGGCCGAAATGATGGAGCTCTACAGAAAGCATGGCGTCAACCCCCTTGGCGGTTGCGTCCCCATGCTGCTCCAGATGCCCTTCCTGTTCGCCTTCTACAAGGTGCTCACCGTCGCCATCGAAATGCGCGGCGCGCAGTGGCTCTGGGTCACGGACCTCTCCCAGCCCGAACAGCTTTCCCTTCGCATTCTCCCTCTGGCCACCATCGCCACGCAGTTCATCATTCAGCGCATGACCCCGCAGCAGCCCGGCGCCGATCCCCAGCAACAGCGCATCATGATGCTCATGCCCCTCATGTTCATCTTCCTCTTCTGGAGTGTCGCCAGCGGCTTGGTGTTATACTGGTTGACCGGCAACGTGGTGGGAATTGCCCAGCAGTATCTCTTGAATAAGATGATGGGCGTGGCTCAACCGGCCAAGCCGCCAGAGGCGCCGAAGAAGAAGAAATAGAGCCTTGGATGGAACGTGGCAGAGCGAATATATACGGTTGAAGAACACGGACCCCGCATCGAAGCCTTCCTGCGCAAAGTCATCGGCCTGGCCGGATTCGATTTGGATTTTGATGTCGCCACCGGTGAGAACCCGCACCCGGAAATCGAGGATCCCGAACTCGTCGTTCGCTTCTCCGGCCCGGACGTCGATCTCCTCCTGGCCAACAAAGGCGAACTCCTCCTGGCCCTCGAATACCTCACCATGGAAGCGCTCGGCATGCCCTCCGACCACCACGAGCGCCTCTGCTTCGATGCCAACGATTACCGCATGCTGCGCATCGCCGAACTGCGCTTGAGTGCGGCCGCCGCCGCCGAACGCGTGAAGCGCTCCAACACCCCGTTCCGCTTCTCGCCGATGTCGAGCCGCGAGCGCCGCATCATTCACCTCGCCCTGCGCAACGAAACCGAAGTCCGCAGCGAATCCGCCGGCGCCGGTCCCCACCGCCAGGTCGTGATCTACCCGGCGGGCATGCCCACGCCTCCCGAACCGCCTCCGCGTCCCTACGGCGAACGCCCCTACGGCGACCGTCCACGCAGCGGTGGACCTCCACGCCGCGGCGGCGGCGGAGACCGGGACCGCGATCGCGGCGGCCGCGGCCGTGGCCCCCGCCGAGGGCCCCGCTAAGCAAGGCTTGCGCCACCACGATACCATCGTCGCCATCTCTACTCCGCCCGGACGCGGCGGCATCGGCGTTGTCCGCCTCTCCGGACCCCACGCCACATCCATCGCCGCCCAAGTCCTCGATACCGAACCCGAATGGCAGCCCTGGCGGTGCTTCCTCGCCACGCTCCGCGACGAACACGGCCACTCCATCGACCACGTCGTCGTCGCCTTCTTCCGCAAACCGCTCTCCTACACCGCCGAGGATGTCGTGGAGATCTCCTGCCACGGTTCCCCCATCGTGCTCCAGTATTGCGTCGAGCGCTGCTGCCATTTCGGAGCGCGTCCCGCCGAACCCGGCGAATTCACTCTCCGCGCCTTCCTCAACGGCCGCCTCGATCTGCCCCGCGCCGAAGCGGTCCGCGATCTCATCGAATCCACCACCCTCTACCAGGCCCGCATCGCCGCCCAGCAAATCGAAGGTTCCGTCTCCAAGCGCATCCAGCCGCTCAAGAATCAGTTGCTCGAACTGATCTCGCTACTCGAAGCCGGCGTCGATTTTGCCGAGGACGATGTCGATGTCGCGCCCGACGAGGAGATCCTCCGCCGCCTGCAACCGCTCACCGCCGGCCTCGAAAAGCTTGTCAGCACGTTCTCCTACGGGCGCATGGTCCACAACGGATTCTCCCTGGCCATCGTCGGCCGCCCCAATGTCGGCAAAAGCAGCCTCTTCAACCGGCTTCTGGAACAGGATCGCGCCATTGTCACCGACATCCCCGGCACCACGCGCGACACTGTATCCGAAACGGCGTCGCTCGGCGGCATTCCCGTCAAGTTCCTCGATACCGCCGGCATCCGGCAGGGCAGCGATCTCGTCGAGACCCTCGGCATTGAGCGCAGCTATCAGGCCATGGCCGATGCCGATCTCACGCTGGTTGTACTCGATGCCTCGGCCCCCATCTCGGCGGACGACAAAGCGCTCCTCGAGAAAGCCCGCCAACTCGGCCGCCATCTCGTTGTCTACAACAAGTGCGATCTCGCCCCCACCGGCGAAGCCCTCGCCGTCTCCGCCCTCACCGGAGAAGGCATCCCCAAACTCCGCGAAGCCATCCGCGAAGCCGTCGGCCTCGCTTCGGAATCCGCCCAGGAATCGGGCTTCATCACCAGCCTCCGCCACGAGCAACTCCTCCGCGAAAGCATCGAAGCGCTCCGCAAAGCCCGTCAGGCCGTCGAATTCCACATCCCCCACGAAATGCTCCTGCTCGATCTGTACGCCGCGCTCCAACCCATCGACGCCATCACCGGCGCCACCACCGTCGACGACATCCTCAACCGCATCTTCGCCACCTTCTGCATCGGCAAATAAGCGAACACGCCTGGCCTATTTCTTGCAAAATGCATAGGCTTCGCGTAGCCAGTCCGTGATCGGCGCCTCCACCTCATCCCGATGCCGCACCCGAATCGAATGCGCCCACTTCGACTTCGCCGTTTGATCCACCCGCCGCACCTGCGGAGCCTTCACCTCCCGCCCCAGGAATACGCACAACTCCAGGTATCCCTTCTTCGGCCGCATAAAAAAGTAGCACGATTTCCGCGCAAACATGATCGACTTGTGCGAGGCATAAATCCGCTGTTCCCCAAATTCCACCGCCGTTTCCCGCAGGCGCTCCCAAGCCTCCAGCAAATCCTCGGAAAGCCCTTCGAGCAGCGCCGCTTCCGTAGTCGTCCAGCAATCGTGCGCCTCCCCGGCCTCGATCCACTGCTTGCAGTGATAGCAGGTGTGTCCGTCCATCCTTCCCCCACCATACCGCGGAACCGCGTGATCCGCCTCCCGCCCGACCCACCTCTCCCATCCACTCAAACACCCCATTCCCTATAGACAATCAGTATTTTCCCTGCTATCCTATCCCTCGTATGACCACCCTTTCCCACCTCCAGGCCCTGGAGGCGGAGTCCATCCACATCCTCCGCGAGGTAGCCGCCGAGTTCGCCAAGCCCGTCATGCTCTACTCCATCGGCAAAGACTCCTCCGTCATGCTCCGGCTTGCCCAAAAAGCCTTCCACCCGGGCAAAATTCCGTTCCCCCTGCTGCACATCGATACCACCTATAAGTTCAACGAAATGATCCAGTTCCGCGATTGGTATCCCAAGTCTATCGGCGCCGAACTGCACGTCCACACCAACTGGGAGGCGCGCAACGCCGGCGCCAACCCGATCGCCCTCGGCACCGCCAAATGCTGCGGGTTTCTCAAGACCCGAGCCCTCCTCGACGGACTCGCCGCCGGCGGCTACGACGCGGCCTTCGGTGGCGCCCGCCGCGATGAAGAAAAGTCCCGCGCCAAGGAACGCATCTACAGCTTCCGCGACCAGTACGGCCAGTGGGATCCCAAAAACCAGCGCCCCGAACTCTGGAACCTCTACAACTCCCGCATCGACAAAGGGCAATCCATCCGCGTGTTCCCCCTCTCCAACTGGACCGAAATCGACGTCTGGCACTACATCCACATGGAGAATATCCCCGTCGTGCCACTCTACTTCGCCAAGCCCCGCCCGATGATCGTCCGCGGCGAGTCGCTCATCCCCCCCGAGCACAACGTCATCCCTCTGCTCCCCGGGGAAAAGCCGCAGATGGTCATGTGCCGCATGCGCTCGCTCGGTTGCACGCCCTGCACCGGCGCCATCCGCTCGGAAGCCGACTCCGTGCCGAAAATCATCGAGGAACTGCTCCGCTTCCGCCGCTCCGAACGCGAAAACCGCGTCATCGATCACGACCAGGAAGGCTCCATGGAAATCAAGAAACGCGAGGGCTATTTCTAAATGCTCACCGCCGAACAACAAGAACCACTCACGATAGAAGCATTCCTCGAACAGGAAGCCGGGAAAGAATTGCTGCGATTTTCCACCGCTGGAAGCGTCGATGACGGCAAGTCCACCCTGATCGGCCGCTTGCTGTACGATGCGCGCGGCATCTACGAAGACCAGCTCGCCTCCATCCAGAAAAGCAAGGTCAACCGCAGCTCCGGCCCCATCGATTTCTCCCTCCTCACCGACGGCCTGCAGGCCGAGCGCGAGCAGGGCATCACCATCGATGTCGCCTACCGCTATTTCTCCACCCCCAAGCGGAAATTCATCATCGCCGACACCCCGGGCCACGAGCAGTACACCCGCAACATGGCCACCGGAGCCTCCACTGCCTCCGTCGCCATCGTTCTCGTCGATGCCCGCAACGGCGTGCTCCCCCAGACCCGCCGCCATGCCACCATCTCTTCCCTGCTCGGCATCCCGCGCCTCGTCCTGGCCGTCAATAAGATGGACTTGATGGATTATTCCCAGGATGTTTTCGACAAAATCTGCGCCGATTTCATGGCATTTGCCGGAAATATGGGGTTTGTCGAAATCCTCCCCATTCCCATGAGCGCGCTCGAGGGGGAAAACGTCGCCCGCCGCGCCACGAAGATCCCCTGGTACGATGGCCCCTCGCTGCTCGAGCACCTCGAAAACGTGCCCGTCGCCGGCGGCCGCGTCTCGGGCCAGTTGCGTTGCCCCGTGCAATACGTCATCCGTCCCGATCAGTACTTCCGCGGCTATGCCGGCCAGATCGCCAGCGGCACCGTGCGCAAAGGCGACACCGTCATGGCGCTGCCCTCCGGCAAGACCAGCCGCATCGCCTCCATCGTCACCTTCGATGGCGAACTCGAATCGGCCAGCGCCCCCATGTCCGTCACCCTCACGCTCGAGGACGAGCGCGACATCAGCCGCGGCGATATGATCGTCCACCCCGACGCCCAACCCGTAGCCGCCCGACAGTTCGTCGCCCACCTTGTGTGGATGGTGGAAGATCCCCTTTCCCACGGACGCAATCTCCTGCTCAAGCACACCTCCCAGCAGGTCTCCGCGCGCGTTACCTCCATCGACAGCCGCCTCAACATCCAGACCATGGAGCGCCATCCGGCGCCCCTGCTCGAGCTGAACGACATCGGCGAAGTGCAAATCGAGGCCGCCCGCCCCATCTTCTTCGATCCTTACCGCGACAACCGCCTCACCGGCGCATTCATTCTCATCGACCCCGTTTCCAACACGACCGTCGCCGCCGGCATGATCCAGCGCGCCGTCGAGCAGCAGCGCCGCTTCGAACACGTCACCGCCGCGGAACGCCAGGCGCGCAACGGCCACAAACCCGCCGTCCTCGCCCTCGGCAACGCATCGCTCGCCCTCCGCCTCGAACGCCGCCTCTTCGACCACGCCTGCCAAGTCGTGGCCCTCGACAAGCCGCAAAGCCTCGACGCGCTCCTCGCCGCCGGGCTCCTCGTCATCGTCCCCGAAGCCCCATTCGCCAATGCCGTCGACCTCAATTCGCTCCCGCTTCCCAGCGAAGGCGAAGCCGCCGTCGACGCCATCATGGCTTATCTCGAACAGCAGGGAATCCTCAATTCCGACCGCTTCAGCGCGGGGGAGGGAATCTAAATGTCCACGGAACTACGCAACGCCGAAGACATCGTCCGCGAGCAACTCGCTGCATCGGAGAACGCCTGCATTACGTGCAGCTTTCAGGCCGAAGACATGGTGGTGCTCGACATGGCGCGCCAATTGCGCCCCGATATCCCCGTGCTGTTTCTCGAAACCGGATACCATTTCGCCGAAACCTACGCCTACCGCGACCGCTACGCGCGCGAATGGAATCTCCACCTCGTCAACCTCATGCCGAAGCTCACCGTCATCGAGCAGGAATCGCAATTCGGCAAGCTCTACCAGACCGAGCCCACCAAATGCTGCAACCTGCGCAAAGTCGAGCCGCTGTTCCGCGGACTCGCCGGCTATCGGGTCTGGCTCACCGGCCTGCGCCGCGAGCAATCTCCCTCGCGCGCCAATTTGCAGCAGATCGAAACGCACATCCTCCCCGACGGCCAGTCCCTGCGCAAAGTCAGCCCTCTCGCCGCATGGACCAACAAAGACGTCTGGGCCTACGTCAAAGCCCGCGGCATCGAACCCCTGCCGCTGTACGACCAGGGCTACACCAGCATCGGCTGCGAACCTTGCACCGCCAAACCCTTTGACCCCAACAACCCGCGCAGCGGCCGTTGGGGCGGCAACAAACTCGAATGCGGCATCCACACCTTCTCTGAGAAGAAATAAATGACCACTCTTGCCGGTCTGCTCATCGCCCTCACCATCGGCCTCACCGGCATTGGCGGAGGCGTGCTCACCGCACCCGTGCTGCTCCTCTTTCTCGGCCTTCCCGCGCCCCAGGCCGTCGGCACCGCGCTGGTTTTCGTGGCCATTGTGAAACTCTTCGCCGCGCCGATGTTCGTTGTCCGCAAACAGGTCAACTATCGTGTTCTCTCGCTCCTGCTCGCCGGCGGTGTCCCCGGCGCGCTGCTCGGCAGCCTCTTCCTCACCCAACTGCACAAACAGGGATCGAACGGACTGCTGATGACCATCCTCGGCATCGTCATCGTCACCTCGGCGGGTGCGAACTTCCTCCGCAAAGCCGGCGCCGAACGCCACGCCCAAAACAAAACCGCACGCCTGCCCTGGATCAGCCTCCCCATCGGCATCGAAGTCGGCTTCTCCTCGGCCGGCGCGGGCGCGCTCGGTTCGCTCGCCCTCATGCACTGGACCACGCTCACCAGCGCCGAAATCGTCGGCACCGACATCCTCTTCGGACTCGCCCTCTCCACCGCCGCCGGCACCATGCACTTCACTGCCGGTGGAGTCGACACCGAGGTACTGCGCTGGCTCCTCGCCGGAGGCATCCCCGGAGCCCTCGCCGGCGCATGGCTCGCCACCGTCTTCCCCACCCGTATGCTGCGCAAAGGCCTCGCCCTCTGGCTCATCTGCCTCGGCGCCAACCTCTGCTACCGCGGCCTCACCGCCTGAGGCTGCCTCACCGCTGCATCTTCCGATACTGCGCCAGCCGGTTCGCAAACACCGCCCGTTGATGCGTCGCCGCATCATTCGGCATGCGGGCGATCGCCTCCTCCACCAATGCAATCGCCCGCGCCAGATTCCCCGTTGCCGCATGCGCCTTGCTCAGCGTATCCACATAGGCGAAATCCGCCCCTTCCGTCAGCCGCACGGCCTGCTCGGCGTAGGGCAGCGCCGCCTTCGGATTCCGCAGCGACGGCGGCTCCGCCTGCAACAGCCATTCGGCATAGCTGTGCATCGCGTTCGCGCTCGCCTGCGGCTTCTTCACCAACTCCGCCAGCACCGCCAACCCCCGCGCCGAGTGCTGCTCGGCCTCCCCCAAGCGCTTCAGCAACGAATAGTAATAGCCCGTCTCGAGCAGCAATTGCGCGTGCCGCTCCTGAGCCACCAGATTCTCCGGATCCCGCTTCGACGCCCGTTCCATGATCTCCTGCCCGCGCTTGGAATATCGCAGGGCATCCTCGTTGTTATCGAGAAACCACGACGTCTCGGCGATGTTCCGCAGCGCCACCGCCAGATCGAACTGCGCCCGCTGGTCATTCTCATCCACGGCCGCCAGCGACTCGAGAATGCGTACTTCCTCGGCATACGACGCCAGCGCCCGCGGATACTGCTTCAATTCATACAACAGGTGCCCCGTGCGCGATTGCAGCACCGCCTCCAGCCGCCGCAGCGACTGGCGCGGCGCGTCGCGTTGCAATGCGCTCAGATCCTCCGCCGCGGTCTGGTAGGCCGCCTGCGCCATCGAGGTATTCCCGCTGTTGCGATATTGGTCCGCCAGCTTCATCCGGTAAATCACCAGCGCCCGCCGCGCCCGGAAGTGGCTCTTGTCCATGCGCAGAACCGCGCGCATGATCGCGATGGAATCGTTCAGATGCCGCAGCGCGCCTTCGAAGTTCCGCCGCTCCGCCTCCAGATCCGCCAGAGCCTCCGTGGACATTGCCAGATCCAGTTGCGCCTCCACCGAGTTCGGATTCCTCGCCGCCAGCTTCTGAAACTCCTCGGTGGCGAACTGCGCCAGTTGCATCGCCTCCCGCGGTTCATTGCGCGAAGTGAGAATGTTCACCCGCCGGAATGCCGACAAGGCCACATAGCGCCGCGCCCGCGCGTTTCCGGGCTCCCGCGCGAGCACCGCTTCGGCGATCTTCCGCCCCTTCTCAATCGCCGCCAGCCCTTCCTGCGTGCGCCCCAGATTCGTTTCATAGGGATCGCCCAGCGTTGCCCCCAGCTTGATGTAGGCATCGGCCAGATCCAGTTGCAGCGCTCCATCCCCTCCGGACTGTTGCGACAGCCACTGCAAATAGCGCGATGCCTTGTCCACAATCAGCGCCCGTGCATGCGCCGACCCCGGCAATTCGCGAATCTCGTCGTGCACATCGAACAGAAACGTCCCCAGCAATTGCCGCAATCCCTCGAACCGCTCCGCTGCCAGCGCCCGTTGCTGTTCCGCCACCCGCGACTGCCGCACCACGCCCACCACGCCCGCCACCGCCACAATCGCCGCCAATGCCCCCGCCGCAAACACCGCGCGATGCCGCCGCACGAACTTCCCCAGCAGGTAGCCTGCCGAGCGCGGATGCGCCCGCACCGGCCGCCGATGCAGATAGCGCTCCACGTCGTCGGCCAGATCCTGCACCGAACCGTAGCGCTCCTCCGGCTGCTTGCGCAGCGCCTTCGCCACGATCGCGTCCACATCCGGATTGCAGCCGAGCGGAACCGGCTCCGCATGGCAAATCGCGTATGCCACCGCCACGTCGTTTTTCGAATCGAGCGCATACGGCCAGCGCCCGCTCACCAATTCATACAGCACCACGCCCAACGCATACACGTCCACCGACGTCGTCACCGGACCGTGAAGAATCTGCTCCGGACTCGCGTATTCGAGCGTCAGCGCCGCAAATGCCCGCGTGCTTACCGTGACCTCCTGCGTCACCCGCGGCCGCAGCAATTTCGCAATCCCGAAATCCAGCAGTTTCGGCACCCCGTCCGGCGTGACGAAAATGTTCCGCGGCTTCAAATCGCGGTGCACAATCAGCCGCCGGTGCGCGAACGCCACCGCATCGCACAGTTGCAGAAACAGGCGCAGCCGCTCGCGCAGGCCCGGATTCGTCCGCTTCACGTACTCGTCCAGAGTCACCCCCTCGACGTAATCCATGATGTAGAACGGCTGTCCGTCGGCTGTCACGCCGCCATCGAGCAGCTTCACGATGTTCGCGTGATCGAGCGTTGCCAGTGTCTGTTGTTCGGCCAGAAAGCGCTGCGTTGCTTCCGCGGAAGCATCGCTCGTGTGCAGCACCTTGATCGCCACGCGTTTGGCGAATTGCTTGTCCACTCGCTCGGCGAGATAGACGCTGCCCATCCCACCCGTGCCGATCAGGCGGACCACCTGGTATGGGCCGAAGCGCTGCGGATCCATCAGCCCATCACCTTATCAAATTGCGCACCCTACTCCGGTTGCGGCACCACTCGCAGGTACGGCTTCAGCGTTTTCCAGCCGCCTGGAAACTTCGCCTTCGCCTCTTCATCCGACACCGAAGGAGGAATGATGACATCCTGCCCGTTCTGCCAGTTCACCGGAGTGGCCACGTTGTGCTTCGCCGTCAATTGAATGGAATCGAGCGCCCGCAGAATCTCGCTGAAGTTCCTCCCCGTGCTCATCGGATAGGAGAGCATCAGCTTGATCTTCTTATCGGGACCGATGATGAACACCGTGCGTACCGTGGCGTTGTCCGCCGCCGTGCGTCCCGCGCACGTGTCCCCGGCTTCCTCCGGCAGCATATCGTAGAGCTTGGCCACATGGAGATCCGTATCCCCGATCATCGGATACGTCACCTTATGTCCCTGTGTCTCCTCGATGTCGGCAGCCCATTTGCTATGGTTCTCCACCGGGTCGATGCTGAGTCCGATGATCTTGCAGTTGCGCTTGTCGAACTCCGGTTTCAGGCTTGCCATGTAGCCCAACTCCGTCGTGCAGACCGGAGTGAAATCCTTCGGATGCGAGAACAGAATCGCGTAACCATCGCCGATCCATTCATGGAACCGGATCGGTCCGTGCGTGGTCTCGGCCGTGAAATCGGGTGCGGTTGAGTTGATGCGAAGTGACATAAAATCTCCCAGTTCCGTCCAGTATATCCCGCCCCGCTCCGCATTCGCCCGGCAATCTGGCCTCCGGTTCCTTTGCCCAGCTATACTGATTCCCTAATGTCGAACCTGGTCCGGGGGCTGGGCCTCACTGGCGCGGCGTCCGTGAACATCGCCAACATGATCGGCACCGGCGTCTTCCTCAAAGCCCGTGTCATGACCTGCAATGTCGAATCGCCCGGCGCTGTCCTCTTGGTCTGGATGCTCGCCGGCGCGCTCGTTGTCGCCGGCGCCCTCAGCTACGCCGAACTTGCCGCCATGCTCCCCAAGGCCGGCGGCGAATACGTCTTCCTCCGCACCTGCTACGGACGCCTCACCGGCTTCCTCTACGGCTGGACTTCCATCCTTGTCTCGCGCACCGCCGCGCACGCCGCCCAATCCGTCAGCACCGCCATCTTTCTCAACATCGTCACCGGCGGCAAACTCCTCGAAGGCAAGCTGGCCCTCGTCTCCGTCGCCATGGTCGTGCTCATGACGGCGCTCAACTTTGCCAAAGTCACCTCCACCGGCATCATCATGTCCGCGTTCACCGCCGTCAAAGTGGCCATCGTGGCGGGCGTCGGCGTCGCTGCCTTCGTCCTTGCCGACGGCAACTGGATGCACTTCGCCATGATCAACGAAGGCGGCGCCTGCGAGGGAGTCGCCGCACAGGCCCGCGGAGGCCTCGCCGGCTTCGGAGCCGCCATGCTCGGCGCACTCTGGGGCTACCAGGGTTGGGCCAACCTCGCCCCCATGGTCGGCGAAATCCGCGAACCCGGCCGCAATATCCCCCGCGCCTTTCTCCTCGCTACTCTGATCGTTGGCGCCGTCTACGTCTTCGCCAACGCATCCTATTTCTTCGCGCTCACGCCCACGCAAATCGCCGGCGTGCCGCTCTCCTCTTCCGTCGCCACCGAAGCCATGCGCAAGTTCCTCGGCGATGCCGCCGTCCGAGCCGTGGCCGCCTGCCTCACCGTCTCCTCGCTCGGCGCGCTCTACGCCGGAATTGCCACCACCATGCGCATTCCCTACGCCATGTCATCCGATGGCCTCTTCTTCCGCTGGTTCGCCGCGCTCTCCCCACACACCAGCGTCCCCGTCCGCGCCGCACTCCTCACCGGAACCTGGATCAGCCTCCTCGCCCTCTCCGGCAATTACGACCGCCTCACCGACTACGCCCTCTTCGCCCTCTGCATCTTCTATGTGCTCAACGCCGCCGCCGTGCTCCTTCTGCGCCGCCAATCCCCCGATGCCGAGCGTCCCTACCGCGTCCCCCTCTTCCTGCCCGTCATCTTTATCCTGTTAATGTCGGCGATTCTAATCAATACGCTGCTCACAGCCACGCTGCAATCGCTGATCGGCCTTTCCTTCATTGCCCTGGGCATCCCGTTCTATCGCTACTGGGCCAGCCGCACTCCGGAGAAAATCCAATGAAACTGCTCTCGATCGGCCCGAAACCATCGCCTTCGAATGCTCGATATCCACCGCACGTTCCGCCGCGGCCACCGGCTCATCATTCCAGTGCCACGATTCGTGGTTCCCGCTTACCGGCCGCAAACCCTTGCAGTTCGTCCAATATCGCGTCTACCGTTCGCGCGAAAGAGCCGGCTATCTCGAAGTCCTCGTCGAGCCTTGATCACCGCGGCCCATGCCGCCGCCACGCCAGTTCCACGCCATCGTCCACCATCGTCTGCTGCAACTCCTTAAGCAGCTTCTTCTTATTGCGTATCCTTCGCGGCGGTTGCCCCGTTCGCAGCGCGTGCGCCACCGTCAGCCCCGCCGCCTCTCCGATGTTCCACTCCACCGGATGCAGCCGGTAACACCCGTTCGTAATGTGTGTCACGCCCAGGTTCTTCGCCCCGGCCAGCAGATTCTCCACGCGCCGTGGCAACAGCGCGCCCAGCGGAATCTGGAAGGGCAGGGAACTGATATCGAGATAATTGTCCCCCGCCGTCGTCGGATGCAGATCGATGCGATAGCTCCCCACGCCCACCGAATCGAAAAATTCTTCCGCCGTCAATTCCTGTGCGCGCCCCAGCGCCTTCCGCCGCGCCTCGGTTCCCACATGCTGCTCCTTCACCGTGAACTCCGCCCGCAGCCGCCGCGCTTCGCGCACATACGGATACATCGCCATTCCGTCTTCGGTCCCCGCCACGTCGGCACGCAATCGCAATCCCTTCCACCCATAGCCGCCACCCGCCCGCGGCGCTTCGGTCTGCATCCAATACAACAAACTCAGGCTCAATTGTTTTCCCCCATCCACATGCCTGGCGTACTCCGCCTCGCTTACATCCACCAGCCGCCCCAGCCAGTAATCGTTTTGCGGCCAGTTGATGAGTGAAATGTCGCTTGCAAACGCGCCTGGCAGAAAATTCTCCTTCGCCGCAATGCGCCGGTACAGCCACAGATTCAACGGAGCCGTGGCCGGACCGCGCCGCGACGCCGACGGATCGAAATGCAACTCCCGAGGCGCCAGCGTCCGCGGATTCGACATCGTCCAACTCAGCAACTTTCCCGGCCATGCCGGCCGCAACTGCGGCACGTAATCCCGCCAGAACGCGTAATCCCGCGGTTTCTCAATGGTGTGGTCCTCGCCCTCCAGATAATCCACCGCGAAGCACATCGTGAACGCCTGCTCATTCGCCGCATTGGCCTTCTCCGGCGCCGATGGCTCGCCCGTCTCCCGCCGCGATTCAAAGCCCGTCACATACTCGGTCTTCGTGAGCGGCAGCAGATCGCCCAACTCCGTCGCATCGATGAAATAGGCGGCTGCAATCGTCCGCGTGGCGCCGCGGTCCAGATCCTTTACCGCCACGCCCCGCACGCGGTCTCCATCCACATCCGCCGCCACCGGCTTGTGCCGCGTCAGCAGCGTCAACCGGCCCGAGGCCACGTAGGGAGACAGCACCGCCTCCAGCACCTGTAGCGCCGCCCGCGGATCGCACTGGAAGTTCGAGACCAGCCCGCCCCCGGGACTCAGATTGCTGCGCCCGCGCGCCGCCTCCGTCAGTGGATAATACATGCGGTAATGCCGCCGGATGGCGTTGCGGAAATCGCGGTACGACCGTGTCCCGCCGCTGCCCTCAATCCACGGATGCTCATCGAAGGCCGGAACCAGTTGCGAGGTGATCTGCCCGCCGATCCACGCCGTTTCTTCCGTCATCGTTACGCGCAGCCCATGGCGCAGCGCAGCTAGCGCCGCCGCGCATCCGCCGGTTCCGCCGCCGATGATTGCCACATCGGCTTTGTATTGTTTGGCCGCCACCAGCGACGCCGGCAGCAGCGAGAGAAAATTCCGTCGCAGCATGCAGAGTACTGGACTGTAGCCTACCAGATCAGCCGCAGTGCCAGCGTCATGTTGCGGCTATCGGAGAACGTGTCGTTGTAGTAGCCGAATGTCGATGCCGATGACAAAGTCAACCCCGGCCGGCTGAACGACGTGTTGTTGAACAGGTTGTACACCTGTGCCTGAAACTCCGTCGACAGCCGCTCGCTCAGCCGGATCCGTTTGGCGAATGTCATGTCGCTTTGCACCAAGCCGTTAATGCGAGCCACATTCCGCCCCAGCGTTCCAAAATGCCCTACCAGCGGAGAGGCCAGTCCCGATCCCACCGCCTTGTTCGCATTCCCAACGCCCAGCCCTGGATTCGGAGCAAACTCGAGTTGTAGGGGGCCAATCAGATTCGGCCGCAACGTGCCGTTGCCGCCCAGCAGCGTCCCGTCCGCCAGTCCGGCCACCGATCCGTTCACGATGTTCACCGGAAACCCGCTCTGCAATTGCAGAATCCCGCTCATGGTCCAACCATTCACCAGTTGCCCCACCCACGCGCTGTTCGTGCGCACATGCGGCGTCAGCACATGCACGAGTGACAGGCGCTGCGGCACGTCGAATTGCGACACCGCCCGGTTGTTCCGGTTGTCGAACGGATTCTGTTGCGACGCACTGTCGTTGGCCAGCACATTCAATGCATCGGAAACATCGTCGATGGACTTGGCAACCGTGTACGCGGCGCGCACCAGATAGCCTCGCGAGAACCGGCGTTCGGCCGTGAACTGCACCGAATGATATATCGAGTTCGCCGACGACGTCAGCAAGCTCACGCCGTTGAAGCGCGGATCGATGCGGCTCGATGCCCGCGCCGCCGTCCCGTTCAATGCCGTATTCAATGCCGAAAACTCACCCGCCCGTTGCCGCGCCGCCTGCTCCTCCAGCGTTTGCGGTGGCGTGAATTGCCCCGGCCGCGCCGTATTCACCGGCGCCGTGCGCTGGAGGTAATTCCCCTTCGCTCCGGAGTACGACACGCGCCCCACCCACTGCCCCGGCAACTCGCGCTCCACGCTCAGGCTGAATTGCTGCACCTGCGGATTGCGCAGTCCGCGGTCAATCGGCGACAGCGCGCCGATGTTCTTCGCCCCTGCCGGGTACGAGCCTACCATCGCCTGCCCTTCGCGCTGGAACGCCGATGTGCCCGCCACCAAGGCCGCATAGCTGTCCGCCCCCGTGATCTGCGCCTGCGTCCGGCTCAATTGATACATCAACGGCGGTAAAAACCTCCCGTTTAATATCGGATTCATATAAATGAAATCGTAGGAGATCCCATACCCGCCGCGGATCGACAGCTTCCCCCCGCGCGGGTTGTACGCGAACCCGAACCGCGGCCCCCAGTTTTTCGTGCCGTCATAGTAAGTGCCGCCGGTATAAATGGAGCCCAGCGGACCCGTACCCAGATCCCCCATCGCCTTCGTTCCCTGCAAGTCGAGATTGGACAGCAGTCCGTTCACCTCGTTCACCCCGCCATTCACCTCCAGCCGCATGCCGAAGTTCAACGTCAAATGCCGCGCCACCCGCACATCGTCCTGCACAAAGAAAAAATGATTGGACACCCGGTTGCCGCGCACCGAGTTCCCAAAGCGCTGCACATAGGAAAACGGCTTCCCAGCCGCGAAATCATTGAAGTTCAGGAACGTGAACTGTCCCCGCACCAGCCAGTCAAACGAGCTGTTCAACTGCACGCGGTTGAAATCCGCTCCGAACTTCCATTGATGCCGCCCGCGCACGTACGTGAGCGTATCCATCACCTCGTAGGTCGTCTGCGCCCGTCCTTGCGGAAATCCGTTCCAGACGCCCAGCGTCGACACGCTGTTGTCGCGAAACACAATCTCCGGACCGATGTAATCCGACAGCGCATCGAACGACGGACGCGTCCTTCCAAACGAGGCGAGCACCTGATTCACCGCCGCCGCCCCGAACGTCCGCGTATACGTCGCCGTCGCATTCTGCGCGCGGTCGCTCGACGTAATGCCGCCCGATGCCAGGCTCGATCCCACAAACGCCAGCGCCGGACTCTGCTCCTTCAGTTTCTCGATGCCATAGCGCGCGCTCAGCGTATCGCGGCCCGTCAGGTTCGCATCCACGCGGCCCGAAAACGCGAGCGTGTCCACAACGTTCGGCGCGCGGTTGCTGATCGTGCCCGTGGGATCGGTCGGGACATTCATCCGCGCCAGCAAGTCCCGCGACGTGGCATCGATCATTCCCGATACCTGCTCCGGCCGCGGCACCTGTGCCAGCCGTGTGCCCCCTTCGCCCCCCGTGCGCTGCTGCTCATAGGTGCCGAACCAGAACAGCCGGTCCCGTACGATGCGCCCGCCCGCCACCGCGCCCCAGTTGTTGTCCCGATGCGGAGACCGCAGCCCCGTGCGGTCGAAATAGTCGCGCGAATTCAGCACATCGTTGCGGAAGAACTCAAACAGCCGCCCGTGAAATTCGTTCGACCCGCTCTTGGTCAGCACCTGCGCCTGCGCGCTGCTGTTGCGGCCATATTCCGCGCTGAAGGTGTTCGTCACCAGCGAGAACTCGCGGATCCCATCGAGCGGCACCGTGCCTAATCCCGCCTGCCCTGTCACGCCCACATCGCTGGCCGTCGCATTGTCCAACGTAATATTGTTCCCGCGCCCGCGCCCGCCATTCGAATTGAAATTGCCGATCCCCAGAAACGGATTCCTTGGCGATACCGGAACCACGCCCGGCGCCGTCGCCGCCAGTCCCAACACGCCGCTCCGTGCAATCGGCAGCGAAACAATCTCGCGCGCCTCCACTGTCGTCTGCAACTGCCCGTTCACCACGTTCAACGGCGGCGCCGTTTCCATCACGTTCACTTCCTGCCGCGTCGTCTGCAACTCCAGTTGCACCTTCACCGTCGTCACCGCTCCGCTGTTTACCACAGCGCGGGTGCCAAAGGCCGCAAACCCGGCCGCGCTCACCTGCACGTGATACTCGCCGAGCGGCAGTTGTGCAAACCGCGCCGCGCCTGTATGCGCCGACAACAGTTCTCTCGCCGCTGCCGTCTCCATATGAACAATGGATACCTTCGCGTTTTCCACCACGGCCTGTGCCGGGTCGCTCACCAGCACCTGCAAGTCTCCCGCGATCTGGCACGGCCCGGGAACGGCCATCGCCAAAGTAAAGCAAGCAGCAACAAGAATCGAAGTGATACGCATCCGGCGCCTCCCATCCACAGTGTGCGGTGGGTAGACTGCCATGGAAAGTAGTAGGTAACCCCACTGAGTGAGGGGAAAGGCCTTAGCTCACGGTACCAGGTAGACTCTCGTTCTATGCCGGCGCGCCAAATGCGTCTCGTAGGTCACACCTGTTACGGCAATTGCCGTCGCAAACGCGTCGCTGATCGCGCATCGATCCGACACAACGGTAACTTCTCGCTGCGACTCGACAGGTTTGCCCGTCCGCGGGTCCACGATGTGCGAGTAGCGCCGGCCGGCGATTTCCCAATGCTGCGATGCATCGCCCGACGTCGATACGCCACTGTTCTTCAACTCGAGCACCCGCCCGCCGGCAATCTCCACGCGCCAGCCATCCTTGCCCGGAGGCGCGTCCCCGATCGCCAGATCGCCACTCACCGCCACCAGCGCTCGCCGCAATCCAAAGCGCCGCAACTCCTCGAGCGCCGCATCCGCCGCGTAGCCCTTTGCAATGCCACCCAAGTCGAGCTTCATCCCCGCCCGGCCGAGCAGCACCGTCCGCGCCCGGCCGTTCACTTGAACATGCCGGTACCCGCTGCGCTCCAGCGCTTCACGCAACTCGTCCTCCGAAGGCAAGCGAGGCGTCTTGCGCGCCTCTCGCCACAGCCGTGTCAACGCCCCCACACTCACATCGAACGCGCCGTCCGTGTCCTTTGAGACCTGCTCCGCCAAGGTGAGGATCGCCAGCAGGTCCGCGCCAACGGGCACCGGCTTGCCGTCGGGCAACCGGCTCACTTCGCTGTCTTCTTTGTAATCGCTGAGTGCGGCATCCAGATCGCGAATGCGTGAGAAAGCCCGTTCCAGTGCCCGTTGCGCCAGCACCGAATTCGCTGCATACGCGCGGATGGAAACCAGCGTCCCCATGTGCGGCTCCACCGCCTCGAAGCGCTGCAACTCTTCCGCATGTGCCGCAAACAACAGCAATGCGGCGGAGAGCATCACTCTTTTTCCACGCCGTTGTTCCAATACTGGAACATCTCGGACGGGCTCGGCAGCTTCACCGGACGCACCAGCCGGAAGCCCAGCCATTGCGCATCGGTGTGATACCAGATGCTCTTGGGAAGCTGCGGATCCTGCATTTTCCAACTGGCATCGGAACCCATGCGCGCGCCGCAGCGGCATGCATCGGCCTCATCGTTCCACGATCCTCCGCGCACCGCGTGCGGATACGGCGCCGTCGATTTCACCCAGGGCATCACCGTCACCGGCTGCTTCCACTGCGAATAGTCCGCCGTGTATTGATCGAGCGTCCACTCCATCACGTTGCCCAGCATATCGTGCAGTCCCCAGGCATTGGGCTTCTTCGTGCCCACCTTTTCGTACTTGCCGTTGCTGTTCTGCGCGAACCACGCATACTCGCCCAATCGCGCTGCGTCGGAGCCATACCCGTAAGCCTCGGACGAACCCGCGCGGCAGGCGTATTCCCATTCGGCTTCCGTCGGCAGGCGGTAGAAATGGCCCGTGCGTGCACTGAGCCACTGCGCATACTTGTTCGCCGCATGCTGCGTCATGCTGATCGCCGGATAGCCGTTGATGCCCATGCCGAAGCTCATCTCCACATACGGACGCGTGGGGCGGCTCACGGCATCCACCACCGCATCGGCCCCCGCCTTCTCGCCCGCTTGCTGGCTGAACATGAACAAACGGTACTCATCCCAGGTCACTTCGTGCTTCTGCATCCAGAAGGCTTCCACGCGCACCTTGTGCTGCGGCCCTTCGTCGGGACGGCGCCCCGCCTCGCCCGCCGGAGTCCCCATCGTGAATTCGCCTGCTGGAACGGGCATCATTTCGTAGGACACCGCCGTGCCGGGAATCGTATTCTTGTAAGCCTGTCCCACGCCGGAAACGCCCGCCGCCGCGATGCGCTTGTGCAGCTCCTCCACCAGGGCCTTTTCATCCAGCTTCGCCGCCACCGTGCGCGCCGCCAGCGTCACACCGCCGGGCCACTGCGCTCCGGCCACGATCCATTGCTTGACCAGATCGCGCTGCTCCTTGGGGAGCTGCGGTCCGCCCGGCGGCATCGCTTTGATCTTCCCCGGAGCCGTCTCCATTGTCAGCCACAACGTGCTCTTGCCGGGATCGCCGGGAACAATCGTCTTTTTAGCCAGCGCTGCCGTCTCCAGCCGCACGCCGGCGTAATTGCGTTGCGCGTTGTGGCAGGCCAGGCAATTGGCCTCCAGAATGGGCTTTATATCGCGCACGAAATCCTGTGCGCGCAAAGCAACGGCGGCCAATCCGAATGCAACCAGTGCCCGCCGCATTAGACGAATTTGGTTTGCCCCGGCCGGGCCAGCGGTGGAACGCTCAGCGTGCCGTTCCAATCGAGCTTCGCATCGTAGGGATACAGCGCTTCCTGCGAGTTGATCGCCTGCTCCCATGTGATCTGCTGCCCCGTGTAGGCGGCCATGCGCCCCATGATCGCCAGCATCGTCGAGGTGGTCATCCACTCGACGTCATGGATCGGTTGCCCGCGGCGGATGGAGGCAAACAGCGCATCGTGCTCGGCCTGATACATATCGTTCTTCTGGCCCGTGAACGTCCAGGTCTTCTCGCCCGCGATACGCGGCATGGGCCCGCGCCCGATCGTTGCCGATCCCTTCGTGCCGAGAATATAATCCGAGTTCTCGTTGTAGCAGCCCTCGATCTGGCGGCATCCGAGAAACGCCCGCACGTTGTTCGGATAAAGATAGTTCACTTCGAAGTGGTCGAAGATGTTGCCGCCTTCGGCCGGAATCTGCCGCCCGCCGACGGCCACGCAACTCACCGGCGGCTTGTCGCCCATGGCCCAGGCAATCTTGTCCACGCTGTGCACGGCCTGCTCCACCAGGCCGTCGCCGCACAGCCAGGTGAAGTTGTACCAGTTGCGGATCATCCACTCCACATCGCTCATGCCCGCCGGGCGCGTGCTCGCCGCGGGCATCGGCTTCACCGGCGACGTGTAGTAGGTGGCATAGTAGGCGACAATGTCGCCGATCGCTCCGTTCTTGACCTGATCGAACGTCGCGCGAATATAGTTCGAATAGCGCCAGCAGAAACCGGCCACCACCGACAGATTCTTTTCCTTGGCGATTTTCGCCGTCTCCAGCACATGGCGCACGCCGGGCGCATCCACGGCCACGGGTTTTTCGCAGAAGACATGCTTGCCCGCCTCCACCGCCGCGCGGAGATGCACCGGGCGGAACCCCGGCGGCGTCGCCAGCAGCACCACATCCACGCCGCTGGCAATCAGCTTCTCATAGGCATCCAGGCCGAGAAAGATGTTCGACGTTTCGACTTTGATCTTATCGCCGGCGACTTTCTTCAAACGGTCGAGACAGGACTGCGCGCGCTCCATGTCGATGTCCGCCACAGCGGTCAACTGCGCGTAATCGTCGGCCTTCATCGCCTGCGCCGCCGCACCCGATCCGCGGCCTCCGCATCCCACCAAGCCGACCTTCAGCGTCTTGGCCGGCTGCATCGCCGAAAGCACCGCGGGAAATCCAGCGGCCATGCCGGCCTTCAGGAAATGGCGTCGAGCAGTTCCGTTGTCCATATGTTCAGTATACGAATGAAGTCTTACTTCGCCACTTTTACTTTGACGCCCGTGGGCGCAACGCTGACAGGCAACACTGCGGCGCCTTCGGCCAGGATCGCCTGCGAGACCTTCTCCTTTGCGCCGCGCTCCACCAGAAAGAAGACGCAGCCGCCGCCACCGGCGCCGCACACCTTTGCGCCCCTGGCTCCGGCCTTCTTCGTCACATCGACAAGCCGGTCAATCAGCGGTGTGGTGATCCCCGGGGCATTCTTCTTGCGGTTCGTCCACTCCTCGCGAATCAGCCGCGCCACTTCCGGCCAGTCGCTTTTCTCGAGCGCGCCGCGCATCGCATTGGCGATGGCCACGATGCGGTCGAAGTTCTTATGCACGGCTTTGTCGCCGTCGATATGCGCCTTGTTCACTTCCCAATTGTTGATGCCCGAATTGCGCGGCTCACCCGTGTAGGCGAGCACGATACGCTCATTGAAATCGTCCAGATCCACGGCAATCGGCTTACGGCGCAATCCGGCGCAATCCATCTCGATGGCGCTCACGCCGCCGTACATCGCCGGATAATAATCCTGACAGCCCGTCGGCACACGGATGATGCGCGCCTCGTTGTTCTGCGCAATCTCGCGGATCTTCTCGATGGAATACCCGGATCCGGTCAGCTTGTTGAGCACGCTTGCAATCGAGATGATCAGCGACGACGATCCCGAAATCCCCGCCCCGGCCGGAGCCTCCGAATTCGTCTCCATCGTGAAGCCCGTGTCCGGAGCAAAGAAGTCCACCAGATAGGCGAGCAGCGGCAGTTTGTACTTGCGCGTCCGCTGCAATTCTTCGAGCGAGCGAAAGCGTTCTTCGCCCTTTAAATCGAGGCTGCGCAGCACAATCTCCGGCGAGGGATGGGTTTCCAGCGTGCAGCGCGTGTAGCGGTTCACGGCGAAGTTGACAGTCACCGCATCCTTATGAAAGAGGTACAGCGGCCAGATGTCGACGGTTCCCCCGGCCAGGTCCACACGGCATGGAGCTTGAGCGGTTATCTTCATACGCAAGCTTTCCACTATACCAATGCCGCTAGGAGTTTAGCGAGAAAAGCGGTCCCGCCGCCTCTTCGGCCCTTCGCTTCGCCCCGGCGCGCACGAGCAAGGCTCCCAGCCCCAACAGCGCGAGGGACAGCGGCAGCAGGATTCCGGTGATGCCGTCCGCGGTGAGCCTGCTTTCCACCACCCGCTTCCAGGCGAGCGGCGCCATCCGCGCATACATCAGGACCGCCAGCAGCACGAGCAGAAACAGCCGCCGCGCATGGCTTTTTGCCGCCGCCGCCGACTTCACGTTGAGCGCCAGCCAGCCCGTGATGCCCGATGCGAATGCTGTCGCCGCGATGCTCAGCAGCACCACGTTCCACAGAATCGCCCGCGGCGGAAGAATCACCTTCCCATACCAGTTGGACAGATTCACCGAGGCAATCGCCGAGCCGAGGATCAGAAGGCTCCACAGCGTGGCAAAGAGGAAGGGTGTGGCTACCTGCGCGATGTATCCTTCCAGGGCGGGCAGGGTCTTGCGCCCGGCCACGCTTTCGGCCACTAGCGGCGCGGCGAACAAACAGGGCAAACAGGCATAGGCGAGCAGAAACATGACATCGAGGAAATCCATGCCCTGCCGCATCGGCACAGCCACCCCGAACACGCCCACGGCCAGGAAGTGCCCCACCCAACTCATCACACTCATCCCCCGGAGGAAATGATGCAACTCCGATTCCAGCGCCTTGCTCCACATGCCTTTCGCCAGCGCTCATCGTACCATTCGCGGTTGCTACCATGGGCGCATGTCCGTCCGCCGCATCCTGCAACTGGGCGATCCGATGCTGCGCGCCATCTCGCGCCCGCCCACCGAAACCGCCTCTGTGCTCGCCGATCTGCGCGACACGCTGCACGCCTTCCAGAGAACGCACGGCTTCGGCCGCGGCATCAGCGCCGTTCAGATCGGCGAACCCGTGCGCATCGTCTATATCGAAATCGAGGGCCGCTCCTATTCGCTCGTCGATCCGCGCTTCGACCATCTGAGCGCGGAAACATTTCTGCTCTGGGACGATTGCTTCTCGTTCCCCAATCTGATGGTGAAGTTGCGGCGCTCTACCTCGGTGCGCATCTCCTACCGGGACGAACTCGGCACGCCCCGCACACTCGAAGCCAGTGGCGCGTTCGCCGAACTCATCCAGCACGAAATGGATCACCTTGACGGCATTCTCGCCGTCGACCGCGCCATCGATCGCGACAGCTTTCTTACGCGCGAGGAGTGGCTGCGCCAGGGCCAACCGCAGCCCGTGGCTTAGTGCGCTTCCCACACGCGCAGGGATTCGAACACCACGCCAGCGCCCGACACCGGCAGTCCGATATTGGTGCGGTCGATGGCGATCGCCTCATGCGCGCCGCCGACCGGCTCGCCGTGGTTCACCCGAGCCATGACGCTGGTTCCGCGCACTTCCATTGTCAACGTGTACCACTTGCCAGGCTCGAAGGTCATCGCCTTGCGGGCGAGCACTACTGCTTTGTCCGTGCTCTTGGCGTTGGTCTTGTCCTTTTGCACGATCAACTCGCCGGGACGCACGGTCACGCGGCAGGAGTGACCCTGGGCGCTATTGAGGCTGATGGCTGTCATCTTCGCGCCCGGCAGCATCTGGAACGATACCTCGATCACGCCATCGCGAAACGCGACGTTGCGGCGGATGACGGCGGCATGCTTATCGCCGGCCAGTTCCACGCCCGTCGCCTTGCCACCGGCCACGGACCACTTGCCCTTGGCCACCTTCCATTCCGAGGCCAGAGCGCTGCCGCTGAACTCTTCCTCGAGGAGCAACTTGCCGCGCCGCACGGGCTGGGTCTCGGCGGCCTGTAGCAGGCCCGCCGCCATGATCGCCATCAGGAAATTTCGCATGGGTGATAATCTATCACGCCCGCGAGTCAGTGTTCGCGCTCGCAACTGGGGAACTCAGCCATCACCGTGTTGCCCGCATAGCCGAGCGTATCCACCAGCCCTTGCTTGCTGGTGAAAAAGCCGTCGGCGGTCATGCTCTTTAACGCCTTGAAGAAGCGGACTTCCAGGGGAGCGTTGCGTTGCGGATCGGGGCGCGTGCGGGCGTTGCGTCCCACGGTCAGCGGAGGACGGATGGCATCGGCTGCCGCGCATAACGGGGCAATCACCTTCTCCTTCTCGCTCTCGCCGAGTTCGCGGAATGGCTTGCCGTAGTTGGCCGCGCACTGCTTGTCGAGCCACGCCAGCCCCTCGCGAAACAGCTTTTTCCAGTTCGGGTTGCTGTTCACCACGTAGTCAATGTAGCCCGGCACGCCCGCGGCTACGGCTCCGGGCGTATCCGTTGCGGGGACGATCGTGTCGGCGAGCGCGGACACAGTGGCAAACTCGCTTTCGGTAAAGAACACCGGCTTTGCCGCCACGGCCGCCGGGGCCGGCGCGGCTCCATGATCGTGCTGCCCGTACAACTCATCGGCGCTGAAGGGAAAGGCGCACGTTGTGCCGATGGCTCCGATGATCTTCAATGCATCGCGACGCTCTTCCATTACAGTTCTCCTTTCCTGAGCGAGTCGGCGATGTAGTCCGCCGTCCGCGCGGCCAGCGCCATCATCGTGTGGGTCGGATTCTTCTCCGAGGCCGATGGAAACACGCTGCCGTCGACCACAAACAGATTCTTCACATCGTGCGACTGGCACCATTGATTGAGGACGCTGGTCTTCGGATCCGCGCCCATGCGGCAGCCGCCCAATTCGTGATTGGTGCGTGGCTCATCGCCCACGGCGAGGATCTCGGCTCCGGCAGAGATGAGAATGCGTTTCGACCATTCCGTCATCTCGCGGAACAGCTTCCAATCGTTGCTGCTCCAGGTGACATTGCGGCGGGCCATGGGCAGGCCGTGGGGGTCTTTCTTGTCGAAGTCGAGGTCGATGAAACTCTTCGGATTGGGGAGCATTTCGCCATACGGCGAGAACGTGAGGAAGGCCGGATAGCGATCCTTTACGGCCTGTTTATAGCTTTTGCCGAAGCCGGGGATCTCGCGAGCCCAGCCCACCGCGCGGCGGTTCTGATAATTGAACTGAATACCGAAGCTGCGGGCGTAGTCGCGCTTGCGATTGTGCATGAACGACGGCACATAGGCATGATCGAGGAAGCCTTCATCGTTGGCGGGCGGCTTGCCTTTCAACTCTCCGAGAAAGCATTGCACGCCGCCGGTGAAGTGGGGGATGAAGTTCTTGCCCAACTGCCCGCTCGAATTGGCGAGCCCGTTGGGATAAAGCCGCGACCGGGACATCATCAAGAGTGCGACGCTCTGCACGCAGGCGCAACTGACCACCACGACGCGGCCGCGGACTTCGCCTTCCCGATTCGTCTCGCGATGGAGGAATCGCACGCCCGTCACGCGGTTCTCATCGGACACCATCACTTCGCGGACGATGGAGTTTGGCAGCACCTCGAGCTTGCCGGTCCTCTGCGCCGGGACGATGTGGCAATCGGCGGAGTTGTATTTGGCGACGACATCGCAGCCGGCCATGCAGTTGCCGCAGAAGTGGCAGGCCGGCCGCCCGAACATGGCCTTGCTCAGCGTGGCCTTGCGGACGTGGATCACCTTCAGGCCGAGCTTTTCGGCGCCGCGCTTGACGATGAGGTCGCTGCACTTCATGGGCACGGGCGGAAGGAATTCGCCGTCGGGCAAGTCTTCGAGGCCGTCGCGGTTGCCGCAGACTCCGATCTCGCGTTCGATCTTTGTGTAATAGGGCGCCAGATCCTTGTAATCGAGGGGCCAATCCTCGCCCGCGCCCTCATAGGTTTTTCCTTTGAAATCGCGCTGGCTATAGCGCCAGGCCACGGCGTTCCAGGTGAGGGACTTGCCGCCGACGCCGCGGGCGCGTTCGGAATGAAAGCCCTGCTTGCCGGGTTTCATTGTCGGGATGTGGCGGTTGGGGAAGTGGAACGGCATGGCGTGGGTGTTGAAGTCGGTGCGGGTGTTGATGCGCGGGCCGCCTTCGACGAGCGCCACATCGACGCCCGCGCGAGCCAGGTGCGCGCTGAGGGTGCCTCCGGATGGGCCGCTGCCCACCAC
>CAYOBO010000066.1:33773-36145 GCA_964402295.1 uncultured Candidatus Solibacter sp.
AGTGAGATAATGGCGAGTCATGACGCGCATCGCCTGGCTGCTGCTGCCTATGATGGCCGGAACATCTTCGGCCGAAAATGTTTCGATCGCGGGGTTGCGCCAACCCGTCGAGATTTTGCGGGACAAGTGGGGCGTGCCGCACATCTACGCGGAGACGGTGGACGATCTGTTCTTCGCGCAGGGTTACATGGCGGCCCGCGACCGGCTGTTTCAGATCGACCTGTGGCGGCGGGTGAACACCGGCAAGCTGGCGGAGATCCTGGGGCCTCAGGCCGTGCCGCGCGACCGCATTGCGCGGCTGGTCCGCTTTCGCGGCGATTGGAACAAGGAATGGACGTCCTATTCGCCCGACACGAAGCAGATCGTGACGGCGTTCGTGCGCGGCATCAACGCCTACATCGACAGCCTGGAAGGGAAGTATCCGATTGAGTTCCGGCTTGCCGGGTACGCACCGGGCAAGTGGGTTCCGGAGGATTGCGTGGCGCGCGTGGCGGGGCTGCTGATGACACGCAACCTGCCGCGCGAAGTGGACCGTGCGATCGACATCCGCGAGCACGGGTTGGAGACGATTCAAAAGATCCGTCCACCGGATCCGTTTGTGCGCATCGAGATTCCGAAGGGGCTGGAGTTGAAGCTGATCGGCGAGTCGATCCTGCGCGACTTTCAGGCGGCGATCGGCATGGCGCGCGTCGATACCGAACAGGGCAGCAACAACTGGGTGGTGGACGGGACCCGGACGGTGACCGGCAAGCCGCTGCTGGCGAACGATCCGCACCGGCCGATCCACATACCGTCGCTGCGCAAGACGGTGCACTTGGTGGGTCCCGGGTGGAACGCCTTCGGCGCGGGCGAGCCGGCGCTGCCGGGCATTGCCCTCGGCCACAACGAAGAGATCGCCTTCGGGTTCACGATTGTCGGGATTGACCAGGGCGATCTGTATGTGGAGAAGCTGAACCCGGCGAACCGGACGGAGTACTGGCACAAGGGCGGATGGCGCAAGATGACCATCGAGCGGGACACGGTGGCGATCAAAGGCGGCGGGCGGCAGACCGTGGAATTGCAGTACACCGTGCACGGCCCCGTCATTCATGAAGACGCCGGGGTGCAGCGGGCCTATGCGCTGCGGTGGGTAGGCGCGGAACCCGGCGGGGCCGGCTATCTGGCGGCGCTCGGGACCGCGCGGGCAAAGAATTGGAACGAATTCGTGAAAACGATGGAGAATTATCATGTTCCCTCGGAGAATATTGTCTATGCGGACCGTGCGGGCAACATCGGATGGATTGCCGCTGGACTGGCTCCGCTGCGGAAGAACTGGAACGGGCTGCTGCCCGTGCCCGGCGATGGGGACTATGAATGGAGCGGATTTCTGCCGCTGAAGGACCATCCGATGGAGTTCAACCCATCGCGGCACTGGATCGCCACGGCGAATCACAACATCCTCCCGAAGAATTATCCGCACATGCTGGGTTACGAATGGGCGGCTCCGTTCCGCTATCAACGGGTGGCGGAGATGCTGGCGGGCGACGCGAAATTGAGCATCGCGGATTTCGTGCGCATGCAGCAGGACGTGACGAACGTGCTGGCGCGGCGGTTCCTGGGGGTCATCCGGCGGCACGCGGCGAAGGCCAGCGCGGAGATGAAGCCGGTGTATGAGCGCATGCTGCGGTGGGATGCGCGCATGACGGTGGAGTCGACCGAAGCCGCGCTGTATGCGGTGTGGGTAACGCGGTATCCCGAGTTTCTGATGGATTCGCGGGCGGCATCGCGGATCGATCCGGTGGTGGCAATTGCGATGCTGGAAAGGCAACAGGACGACCGTGCCCTTCGCCTCAGCTACGCCCTGGCGGTGCAGGAACTGGAGCGCGGGCTGGGCAAGGACCGGACGCAGTGGACTTGGGGGCGGTTGCACACGGTGCGCTTCGAGCATCCGTTGAAAGTGAGCGAGAAGTATGCGGCGAAGTTCCACCGGGGGCCGATTCCGCGGCCCGGCGACGGGAACACGGTGAACGCGGCGAGCGGGGGGAACTTCCGTCAGACGGCCGGGGCTTCCTACCGGCAGATCATCGATCTGGCGGATTGGGACCGGTCCGTAATGACGAACGTGCCCGGGGAATCGGGGGATCCGGACAGCAAGCATTACAGCGACCTGCTGGCGGATTGGGCGGCGGGGCGGTACCACCCGATGCCGTATACGCGGAAGGCGGTGGAGGCGGCCACGGAAGAGCGGATCCACCTGGCGCCTCGATAGAAGGACTGCCGGTTTCGCTATTTATTCGTCTTTATTTGTTTTCGAAAAGTGAAAAAGTGTCAGATTTTGTCAAGTGGCGCGTATCATTGTTCTAAAAATGTGTAAAGTTCTGTAAAGCCGCGGC
>CAYOBO010000067.1:0-36107 GCA_964402295.1 uncultured Candidatus Solibacter sp.
TGAAAGCCGGTGAAGTCGTGGCGTTGGTGGGCCCGAGCGGCGCGGGGAAATCGACGCTGGCGAATTTGATCGCGCGATTCTACGATGTGACTGCCGGCGCGGTCCGCATCGATGGCCATGACCTGCGGGATGTTTCGCTCGCATCTCTGCGAGAGCAGATCGGCGCGGTGGCGCAGGACACATTTCTGTTCAATGACACGGTGGCGAACAACATTCGCTATGGCAATCCGGATGCCTCGCTGGAGGCGGTGCAGGAAGCGGCTCGACATGCGCTGGCGCACGAATTCATCGAGCGGCTGCCGCAGGGCTACGATACCGTTATCGGCGAGCGGGGAATGAAGTTGTCGGGCGGGCAGCGGCAACGGATCGCGATCGCCCGCGCGATTTTGAAAAACGCGCCGATTCTGGTGCTGGATGAAGCGACGTCGCACCTGGATACGGAATCGGAGATGCTGGTGCAACGGGCGTTATCGAATCTGATCAGCGGACGAACGGTGATTGTGATTGCGCACCGGCTATCGACGATCCGGCGCGCCGATAAGATCGTGGTTCTGGAGCGCGGGCGTATCGTGGAGACGGGGACTCATGATACCCTCGTCAATTCAGGGGGAGTGTACCAGCGTTTGCACGAGTTGCAGTTTCTCGAGGCGGACGCAGTCGCCGATTCGTAGCAATGTCACAGTTGCGTTCCATGACGGGATTTGCCCGGTTGCGAAAGATTACGCCGCAAGGGGAGATGGTGTGCACGTTGAAGAGCGTGAACCACCGTTCCCTGGACGTTCACCTGCATTTGCCGGCCGATTTGGACGCGTTTGCCAACACGGTGCGGAATACGGTCAAACAGAAGGTCTCACGCGGCCACGTCGACGTGCGCATTTCCTGGATTCCGGCGAGCAGTACGGGGCTGCTGGCGCTGAACCGGCCTCTGTTCGAATCGTGGCTGGCGGCGTTTCGCGATGCCAAGGAACGCTACCAACTGGCGAGCGAACCCGACATCAATGTGGCGTTCCGGTTGCCGGGGATGTTGAGCGAAGGGGATGCGGACCCCGATTCGGCGCTGGAAGGGCTGTTGGTGTCGGTGCTGAACGAGGCGCTGGATGTATTTAACGAGAGCCGCGCCAAGGAGGGGGCCGGACTCGCCGCGGTGATTCGCGAAGCCAATGCCAAGATTGCAGCATCCGCGGCGGAGCTTTCGAAATTGCGGGACAAAGTCTTGCCCGTCTTGCAGGAGCGTTTGCAGGAGCGGCTGGCGGCGCTGCTCGGCGGGGTAGGACTGGAGCCGCAGCGGCTTGCTCAGGAAGCGGCGATTCTGGCGGACCGGTCCGACGTCACCGAGGAGATTCACCGGTTGGCCATTCATTCCCGGGATCTTTCCGATCTTCTGCACAAGGGCGGGGAGATCGGCAAGAAACTCGATTTTCTGATGCAGGAGATGGGGCGGGAGACGAATACGATTCTCTCGAAGACGAACGGGGCAGGAGAACTGGGGTTGCGGGTTACGGAGCTTGGCATTGGGGTGAAGAGCGAGATCGAACGGATCCGGGAACAGAGTCTCAATATCGAATGAGTTGCGTTTTTATCATTTCCGCGCCTTCCGGCTCGGGTAAGTCCACTCTGGTGCGGGAGTTGCTGCGATTGGAGACAGGACTGATATTTTCGGTTTCCTACACCACGCGCCAGCCTCGGGGACAGGAGGTTCCGGGCGAGAGTTATCAATATGTTACGCGGGAATCGTTCATGGAAATGCTGGACCGCGATGAGTTTCTCGAGTGGGCCGAGGTGTTTGGGAATTTTTACGGGACGCACCGGTCGGTGTGGGAACGCGCGGTGGCGGAAGGCAAGGATTTGCTACTCGACATTGACGTACAGGGTGAGCAACAATTGAAGAAGAAGATCCCGGATGCTGTATCGATCTTCGTCTTGGCGCCGTCGCGGGCCATCCTGGAACAACGGTTAAGAGCACGGTCGGAAGATGCCGAGGCTGTCATCCAGAGGCGGCTGGCGGCGGCAGCGAATGAGATTCGCAACTATCAGGTCTACGATTACGTGATCGTGAACGATCAGGTGAACGATGCCGTAGCCTCGCTGCGGGCGGTGATAGGCGCGGAACGGGTTCGGCGCCAAAGGATGGAAGATCGCATCCGTCCGATCCTGGAAACGTTTGGAGAACTACTGTAGCCATGGACAAAATCGTTCGCAACGCCATTAACGCCATCCCCGACGATCCCGAATCGAGCACCTACCGCTTCATCATTGTGTCCGCCAAGCGGGCGCGGCAGCTCCAGAGCGGAGCCCGCAGCTTTCTGCCCACGACTTCGCGCAAACCCACGGTTACTTCGATGGAAGAGGTCCGCCGCGGCCTGGTGAAATATACGGACTCAAACCAAGTTGTTCCTGACGATCTCTCAGCCAGCCAGCTCTGATTTATGAAGGTCATCCTCGGTGTCGGCGGGGGCATCGCCGCATACAAGGCGGCTGAGCTGGCTCGTGCTTTGATGGAGCGCGGAGCCACGGTGCAAGCCGTGCTGACCGCTTCGGCCGGGGAATTCATACGCCCGTTGACGTTCGCCGCACTCACCAACCGGAAGGTGATTACGGACCTGTTTGGTTCGGGCAGCGCGGACGAGGTGCTGTCGAGTTCGGTGGAGCACATCCGCGTGGCGCAAGAGAACGATGTGCTGGTGGTGGCTCCAGCGACGGCAGACCTGCTGGCGAAGTTCGCCTCGGGGCTGGCGCCGGATTTCCTGACCACCCTGTACCTGGCATTCACCGGGAAAGTGATACTTGCGCCCGCCATGAACACGAACATGTGGCATCACGCGGCGACGCAAGACAACGTCGAGAGATTGGCGGCGCGGGGGAACTACATCCTGCCTCCCGATGAAGGCCTGCTCGCCTGCGGTACGACGGGGCCAGGGCGACTGCCCGATCCGGCCTGGATCGCAGAGGCCGTGGTTACCATTGGCCATCCACGCAAGGATCTGGACGGGGAGACCATCCTGGTTACCGCGGGGCCGACACGGGAAGCGATCGATCCCGTGCGATTCATCTCCAATCACTCGAGCGGAAAGATGGGATATGCCATCGCCGCGGCAGCCGCCTGCCGCGGCGCACGAGTCATTCTGGTATCCGGACCCGTGGATCTGCCGCAACCGTACGGAGTCGAGTTGGTGTCCGTTACCAGCGCGGCCGAAATGCGCGATGCCGTGATGGCACATCTGTCCGATGCCACCATCATCGTGAAATCGGCCGCGGTGGCCGATTACCATGTGGCGAATCCGGCTCCGCAAAAGCTGAAGAAGACACCGGCGCGGATGTCTCTGGAATTGGATCCCACCGTGGATATTCTGGCGGAAGTGGGCCGCAACAAAGGAGACCGGCTGCTGATCGGGTTCGCCGCGGAAACGCAGAATCTGGTTTCCGAAGGACGGCGCAAAATGGAGACGAAGAATGCGGATATGGTGGTGGCGAATCTGGTGAGCACGGAAGGCATCGGCTTCGGGGCCGATGTGAACGAGGTGACGCTGGTTCTTCGCACCGGAGGAGTCGTCCAACTTCCGCGGGCAACGAAACGCGCGGTTGCCGATGAGATCTTCGATCATGCCTTGAAACTTCGTCTTGCCCTGCATGCACGCTCATGAGCCAGGAAGCGCTTGCACAGATCCTTGCCTACTACCGCGACTTGGGAGTGAAGGAGATCTACCGGCACCCGGTGGCGGCCAGGGCGGTGGAAACAGAACCTGCTCCGGAGCCGGCTGTGGTGGCCACGCCTCCGGCAATCCTCCCCACACCGCCGAGAATTGAGGTTCCCAATTTGTTCGAAACGGAACTGCCCGGGATCGCCCCCGCCGGCGATACGCTCGAAAAAATTCGTGCGGATATCGGAGATTGCAAGCGCTGCCGCTTGTGTGAAGGGCGCAACAAGATCGTGTTCGGCTCGGGGAATCCGGAAACGAAGTTGGTGTTCGTGGGTGAAGGGCCTGGTGAGGATGAGGACATCCAAGGTCTGCCGTTTGTGGGACGAGCCGGGCAATTGCTGACGGCCATGATCGACAATACCGCCAAGAAGGAAGGCATTCCGATTACGCGGTCCGATGTCTATATCTGCAATGTGGTGAAGTGCCGGCCTCCAAAGAATCGCGCGCCGGAGCCGGATGAGATGGAAATCTGCGGCCAGTTCCTCTTTCGCCAGTTGGCCGTGCTCAAGCCCAAGGCGATTTGCACATTGGGCGCGACGGCAACCAAAGCCCTCCTGGGGAAAAAGGAAGGGGTCACCAAGCTGCGTGGCAATTGGTTTCAATGGCGGGATATTCCGGTCATGGTGACCTACCATCCGTCGTTCCTGCTGCGGGCCTATAACGTGGATGCCAAGCGGGAGGCTTGGGAGGATCTGAAGAAGGTGTTCCATTTCGTCTATGACTGATCTGGGAGGGCTATTCCTGACGTTCGAAGGCGTGGATGGCGGGGGGAAAACCTCGCAGATGCGGATACTGGTGGAGCGGCTGCGCGGGTTGGGGCACACGGTCGTGGTCAATATCGAGCCGGGCGGGACGCGCATCGGAAAACAGATCCGCAGCATTCTGCTGGAAGCCGCCAACCAGGATCTGAGCCCTACCTCGGAACTGCTGTTATTCTTTGCGTCGCGGGCGCAGGCGGTGGATGAGGTCATCCTGCCCGCTTTGCGCGCGGGTCACATCGTGGTAAGCGACCGCTTTACGGATTCGACGATGGTGTATCAGGGGTATGGGCGGGGCTTAGGGGCGGAGACGGTGCGGGATTTGGATCGCATTGCCTGCCGCGGATTGAAGCCGGCGCTGACTTTGTGCCTCGATATGGATGTCGAAGCCGGGTTGGCCCGTGCTCGGGCGCGCAATGTCGAAGGGGGCGCGACGGAGACACGGCTGGACGATGAATCGCTGGCATTTCACCGCAGAGTGCGGGAGGCATATCATCTGCTGGCGAAACAGGAGCCGGAACGGCTCAAGCTGATCGATGCCTCGCGCCCAATGGAGCAGGTGGCCGAAGAGATCTGGGAACGGGTGGTTGCCTTGTTGCCCTGCTCACCACGCTGATCCGCGATACTTTCTGGAAGAGTTGGTCAATATCTTATTGCATTGCGCCGAATTGTTGCAATGCGATGTAGTGTTTTGTTGCGCGGATGGGTCATATGTGACGGGATATCGTGCTTCCGTCCACTGCTTTTCCGATTCTCCGCAACCTGGCGGAGGATCTGCGCGAGACAAAGGACGTGACGTTGTGGCGCGGCGTTTTGGAAGCCCACAAGCGGGCGCTCTACCGCAAGCTGGCGGGGCGATACGCGCGCACCAATGCCATGGCGCTGACCTTGAAGGCGATCAATATCTGCCTTGCGCGGCATCATCTCCAGACGCGGGCGGCGGCGTTGCTGTCCCGGCCGGTAGGTCTGGTGGTGGATCCATCGAACATGTGCCGGCTGGCCTGTCCCGGCTGCGTGCATTCGGAGTCGAACGTGGCGGCGGCGCGCTTTGACTGGGTCAACGGCACGCTGCGCGAGAAGGTATATGGCCAATTACTGGAACGATATGGCGCCTATGCCATCGGGATGAACCTCTACAACTACGGTGAACCGCTGTTGAATCGGAGTACGCCGAAGCTGATCCGGCAGGCGAAGCGCTACTTGCTGCATACGGCGCTTTCCACGAGTTTGTCGGTGCAGCACTTCGACGCGGAGGCGTATGTTGCGTCGGGGCTGGACTGCATGATCCTGTCCATCGATGGGATCACGCAGCAGGTCTACCAGCGTTTTCGCCGCAATGGAGATCTGGCGTTAGTGCTGCATCATTTGCGCCGGCTTGTGGATGCGCGGCGGAGGCTGCGGAGCCGGACTCCGGTATTGGTGTGGAATTTTCTCGGGTTTGAGCATAACATTCACGAAATTCGCGCCGCGCGGCGGATGGCCCGCCGAATCGGCGTGGATCTGTTTCAACTGGCCCAGCCATTCGATGTGAGTTGGGACGATCCGGCGATCCGCCCGGCCAAGGTGCAACGGCGTTTGTGGCGTTTCCATTGGATCCCTTTGCCGCGTTACAACCCGCTGCTCGAAAGGGATGCCGAATCCGGGCCGATTGAGGCGGCGTTCGAACGGCCTTGGGTGGGAGAAGCAGATAGCGGAAGCGCCGAATCCGGCCACACTTGCCACTGGCTTTACAAGAACACTGTTGTGGATGCAGCGGGGCGCGTGTTTCCCTGTTGCAGTTCACCGGCTCCTGGGGCGAATCTGGTCTTCGGCCGCGCGGATGGGGATGTGGAGGATCTTTACAACACGAGGCTCTACCGGGCGGCCCGGTCTTTCTTCGCCAATGGGATGGCATCTTCCGGCGACGCGCCGCATTGCACACGGTGCGAGTGGAATCAGGAAAAGGTGAATATCGGCGGCGAGGAGATCTGGCGCTACTTCCATTCCGCCGACTCCACGTTGTTCGATGCGCGGAGCCTGGAGATGCTGGCGGGGTGGTGAGGGAGAGCGATCGCACCAGGGGTTGGCAACAGCAAGCTCACTTTGCCACTTGCTTCTGGAGGCGTGCTCCTTTAGTATGAAATTTCGATGTCGCGGGCCTGTCAACGCCTCCCCCCGGCGGCCCGCCAAGCAAGCGCACTTACCGCTCTCATTCACAGGAAGGAGTCTTCCCACAATGTGGTCCCGTCGGAAAGAGGAAGAATATTCACCCAAGCAATCCTACCATCCGCCTTCGCAGGCGGACTCCAAGGAGGGAAACACGATGTCCAACATGCCGTCACGGAGCATGGAGACTGAGTCTTACCGCCCGTCATCGGCCGCGTCGATCGGCAAGTCGGTGATGATCAAAGGGCAGATCATTTCGCGGGAAGACCTGTACCTGGACGGGGAATTGGAGGGGACTGTCGAATTGAACGAACATCGTCTGACGATCGGTCCGAACGGCCGGGTGCAGGCGAATGTGAAAGCCCGCGAGATTGTGATTATCGGCACGATACACGGCAATGTGGAGGCAAGCGAAAAGCTGGAAATCCGCAAGGAAGCGAAGCTTGTGGGGGACATCCGCACGGCGCGTATCGTGATTGAAGACGGTGCCTATTTCAAGGGCAGCATCGATATCATCAAGCAGGATGTCAGCAAGCAGGACAAGCAGCAGTCTCGCCCGCAGGCCAGCGCGGCGGCTGCCTCCACCGGCAGTTCCCCGGTGGCCGAACTGAAGCGCTAAGCTGGTATCTGCTGGGATTGCGCGGGCCCTGGCGGGCGATCCGCCCCGGGGTCCGCCTTGATTCGAGGTGTTGTTTCCTCACTTGTGGAGAGACAGGCTTAAATCGATGTTTGGTGCGGGGGGGGACTCCCACGATCCTCATGCAAAGCTGCGCAACGGTGGAACCGCTGCGTGGCCTCCCGGATGTCCCACAACGGAATCGACGCGAACCAGCCGCGGACTCGAGCAGTTCGTGCTCACCTTGCGCGAGATGTCCACGACGGCGGTGCTCGATCTGGGGCCGATCAATCAGGAGAATACGGACCACGTCGCCAATCTTGGGCACCGCATCTACTTCAGCGACATGCTTCGTCCCCTCGATGCGGTGTGGGACGACCCGGATCTATCCGAGAATCGCAAGATTGAAGAGATTCTGGACCAGACGCTGAACTATCCGGAAAGTTGCATCGGTGGGGCGATGGTGTGGGACACGTTTCAGCACCTGCCGGCTCCTCTGCTGGAAGCGGTGGTGGAGCGGCTGTACTATTTGCTGCAACCGGGGGGGCTGATTCTGGCCTTCTTTCAAGCCGATGAGAAGGCACGGGCAGTTCCGAGTTATTCCTACCGTATTCTGGATACGAAGAACATGGTGCTGACGCCACGCCAGTTGCGGCCGCGCGAGCAGTATTTCAATAACCGCGCACTGGAGCGGATGTTTCAGAATTACGCCGCGGTGAAGTTCTTCCTCACACGCGACCATCTGCGGGAATTGATTGTGCGGCGCTAGTAGATGGCGTCAACGGCATGGAGATACCCAAGATCACGAGAGCCGGTCAAAAAGAAGCAGGGCGATCTCGATATCCGGCGGGAGGCCGTCCAGATCGCCGGTGACGGCTTCCAGTTCATGAAGACCACGTAGTTTTGGGTTTCTACCATCGTCCAGCTACATTGCAATAAGACAAGTGAGAGCTTCTGCCTTTCCGGCGCACTAGGAAATTGAGAGCTGGGGGAACGCCGGAATGAGAGTCGTACGCGTCCGGATCAGGGTAAGGACCGGCCTCACACAGAGCAGCGCTGCCTGGGCCGCCGCGGTAACGCTGTGGACGGTGGGATGGGCATTGGCCGCCATCGCCGTGCCATCGCCGCGTCTGCATTTCTGGATGGAGGTAGCGGCGCCGCACATCGGCCCGCCCTTATTTATTGAGCCAACGCCGGGTTTGGCGTCTGCCGGACATCCGTGTGGACGGATTGAGGGCGAAGCGCTACGAGAATTGGTGCGGGATGCGGCGGAGCGGCACGCGGTCGGCGAATCCGTGCTGTTGTCGATGGTGCAGGTGGAATCGGCGGGGCATCCCTGCGCCGTGAGTCCGAAAGGGGCTGCCGGGATCCTCCAACTGATGCCGCAGACGGCGCGGCATCTGGGAGTGCGCAGCCGGCACGATCCGGTCCAGAGTCTGAACGCAGGTGCGCGGTATCTCAAAGTGCTGCTGGAGAGGTACGGGAACGACTTGCGGTTGGCCTTGGCGGCCTATAATGCGGGCCCGGGATGGGTGGACCGCTATCGCGACGTCCCTCCGTTTCAAGAGACACAATCCTACGTCAGAAAGGTCATGCGCGGTTCTCACTGACGTTGCGGAGCCGCGGTTCCGGTCCGGCTTCTTCGTCCTCGAGCATGCGGTATTTGGGCGCTTCGCTTTCCTTGCCTAAATAGCCGTCGCGGATGGAGCGGAAGAAGAAGAACAGCGCTCCGCCGAGAAAGAAGAAGAACAGGAAATACGAGAAGAAAACACTGGGATAGGTGTAGTCCATTTCTGCCTCCTTATTTCTCGAAGTCGTTGTCGGGACGCCAATGTTTGGCACGGCCGAGCTTTTGGAGATACGCCACGATGGCCTTGAATTCCTTCTCGTTGTTGGCGATCCAGGGATACGGCGGCATGATGGACCCAGGCACCAGGTCGCGCGGATTCTTGAAGTGCGTGCGGTGCCACTGCTCGTCGTACTTGCCACCGACGCGGCTCAGATCCGGTCCGGTGCGTTTGGTGCCGAACATGTGCGGGTTGTCGTAGACGAATTCATCGGGGGTGGAGACGGGGGAGTCGACGCCGCGCCAGCCGGAACGTTTCGTATCGGCGAGCAGAGTGCGGGTCTGCTGGGTGTGGCAATACCAGCAGCCTTCGCGCACGTAGATGGCTCGGCCGGCAAGTTCGAGTTCGGTATAGGGCTCGAGTTTGCCCACGGGGCCTTTGGTGGGGTCGGAGTTCTCGAATGGCTTGCCCCATGTGCGGTCCACCATCGGGGGGACCACCGTGGTGAGCAATCCGCCGATCATGAAGAAGACTACAGCGAGACCGGCGAAGAGCGAAGCGTTGTCGCCTGATTTTCTGAACATGGCTTGCTCCTTTCCTTATGCTGCCTGTACTTCCGGCTTGGCGCCGGTGCTGTCGATGACCGTGGCGAGGACGTTATAGAGGAACGCCACGATTCCGGCGAACATGAAGAGGCCGGAGAAGAAACGCACGATCCAGATCGGCTTCAGCGCTTTCACCGTGTCGATGAAGGGGATGCTGGGGTTGTTCCACTGCCAGCCCTGCCAGAATCCGCCGAGCCAGAGAGTGACGAAGAAGCCGATGCCTCCCACCATCAGGAGCCAGTAGCACCAGTTGGCCAAGGCATCCGAGTGGAGCTTGACGTTGAACATGCGCGGGATGACGTAGAGCGTGCCGGCGATGGCGAAGAAACTGAACGCTCCCAGCACAGCCATGTGGGCGTGGCCGGGGATCCAGTCGGTCTTCGAAACGATGGCGTTCACGCTGCGCAGCGAGTGCATCGGGCCCTGGAAGCAGGTGAGCAGGTAGAAGACCACGCCGGACATGAGGAACTTGAGCGGGACGTTGTCCCGGGTGCGGGGCCAATTGCCTTTCATCGTCGCGAAGAGGTTGTAGACCACGCTCCAGACGGGCATGATGAGCATCAGCGAGAAGGCGATGGAGATGGTTTGCAGCCACTGCGAGATGGGCCCGTGGAGCATGTGGTGGGCGCCGGTCCAGACGTAGAAGAAAGCCAGGGACCAGAAGCCGATCATCGAGAGCTTGTGGCTATAGAGGGGAATGTTGCCGGCCTTGGGGATGAAGTAGTAGGCCAGCGCGAGGCCGACGGGGGTGAAGATGAGTCCGACGGCGTTGTGGACGTACATCCAGTTGAGGTTGGCCTGATTGACGCCGGTGGTGAACAGCGTGGCGAAGTTGCCGGTGATGTAGACGAAGGCGGTCCAGAGGATGCAGCCCATGGTGTACCAGAGCGAGACGTACATCTGCTGGTATTTGCGGGTGGCCACGGTGGCGAAGATGTTGATGCCGAACATGACCCAGGCGGCGACGACCATGACATCGAGGACGAAGGGGAGTTCGGCGTATTCCCAACCCTGATTCCAGCCCATCAGAAGGGAGACCACTGCGCCGAGGATGATCACGTTCCAAAGCACGGCGGTGGCGACCCCGAGTTTCTCGCTCCATAGTTTGACGCCGCACAGGCGCGGGACAAGGTAATAGGTGAGGCCCATGTCAGCGGCCAGCAGCCATCCGAACAACATGCCGTTGACGTGGAGCGGGCGCAGGCGCCCGTAGGAGAGCATCGCCACCGTGCCGAGCATCTCGGGCCAGACGAACTTGGCCGCGATGACGATGGCTATGATGCCGACGATTGCGAAATAGATGACGGCGCTGATGAGGAACCATTTCGCCGTGGTGTCTTCGTGGACGGCCGCGCCGGGTGTGGCGGCGGCCGATTGCACAGTTTTATGTTCTTGCGCCATGAGTTACCTGCCCGCTCGAAGTTGAGGTCTGGCGGAGGCCTGGGTGAGGCTCCGGATGAAGTGAACGAGATCGCCGGCTTCTTTTTGAGAGAGGCCGTAATCGATCCAGGGCGGCATTGCGGTGCCCTGGACGCCGTAAAGAATGGACTCGATCAAACGTTGATCGGAGATGCTGGAGACGAACGGCGAGTTGCGCAGATTGCGCGGCCGGGGAACGATGTCGAGGGAGTTGGGGCCCTTGCCGTCGGCCTTGCGCCCGTGGCAACCGGTACAGCGCGCAAGGAAGATCTGCTCGCCGCGGGCGATGGATTCCTTGGATTGCGCCACCGGATTCTGGGCGGGAATATTGCGTGCTTTGAGTGGGCGGCGCTTGTCCTTGGTAAACGTGGTTTCGACGTGCGTGAGAAGGGCTTCGATTTGGGCATCGTTCAGAACCTTCGCCCACGCGGGCATGGAGGTGCCGTCGACGCCCTTCTTGATGGACTCGATGAATCGCTCGCGCGGCTTGCTGTTCATGAAGGCCACTTTTGTGAGGTCGCGCGGAGCGGGATCGATGTAGGTGGCCACGGGGCCGAGTCCATCGCCCTTTTCGCCGTGGCAGCGCTGGCAGAGCGTTCGGAACGTGTCGGCCGGCGCGGCGGTGGCGGGGGGTGTTTTGAGCGATGCCAGGTAGGCGGTCATGGCCTGGAAGTCGGATTCGGCGAAGCGGAAGCCGGGCATGATGGAATCGGGCATGCGGCCGCGTGGATTCTTGAAATGATCGAGCACCCACTGTTCATCCCGCATGAGTCCTTCGAAGGAGATGTCGGGGGCGATGGCTCCGTCCTTGTCGCCGAGCTTGTGGCAGGCGGCGCAGGCGCGGTCCTGGACGAGTTGCCGGCCCCGGCTGACGAGATCGGTGGATGCCGGGGACGGAGTGGATTCGACGATCGACGCCGGACGCAAGCGGGAGCGGAATTGCGCCAACTGCGTTTCCGTGAGGTTGATGCCGCGGCGGCTCTTTAGGAAGATGACCAAGGCTTTGATGTCGTCGTCGGGGAGTTGGAACTTGGGCATGAAGGAAGAGGCCATGCCGGCGCGCGGATCGGCGATGGACTCCCAGAGGTAATCGATCTTGAACTTTTTGCCGGCTTCGGTGAGTTCCGGACCGAGCGTGCCGTCAGAGATGCCTTCGATGCGGTGGCAGCCGTAGCAATTGGTTGCGAAGAAAAGCTGGCGGCCTCGGGCAATCCAAGGCGTGCCGGCGAAGTTTTCCTCGGTATGGCACTGCGCGCAGGCGGCCTGCATGTATTCCTTGCCCTTGAGGTGCTTGACGAAATCCTTGCGCCAAGGATCCTGGATGACGTAGCCCAACAGGGGATCGGGCCAGTAGTGATCTTCGCCGTGGGCGTAGTGTTCCGTGAGGCCGCGGCCTTGTCCTTCGTGGCAGACGGTGCAGCCGAAATCGTTGAACTTGTGGCGGCGCTCCCATTTGCCGTTGACCTGCACGTCGCCGAGCGCGGTGGAATACGGATGAGTCTTGAGAGGATGGCCGAGTCCGGCAAAGCGGGGGTCGTCGCTGGCGATGTGGCAGGTGGTGCAGCGGTCGACGCGGGTCTCGCCGAACTGGGTGACCATGATCTGTTCGATGCGGGGGCTGCGGGCAGCCAGATCGGCGCGTTCTTCGTCGTTGCGGGCCTGGGTGCGGGCCTGATCGAAGTAGGCGTTCTGATAGCGCTCCCACTTGTGAAAGAACTGGTCGTAGAAGACGATGCCATGCACCAGCAGCACAACCAGGCTTGCGACGGCGAGTGCGAGTCTCATGTGCGATGGGTCTCCTTTAGAAGGGGGAAACGAATTCCCAGTTAGGCCCGCGGAACAGTGTGCCGATGACGATGAGGATGACGTTCAACAGGGCGAAGGTGACGAACAGCGTGTTGGCAAGGAGCCTTTCCTTGGCGAACCAGCGGCCGACGCCGCCGGGTTTTCGATCCAGGTAAGGCACAAGCATGAGCAGGGCGACTTCGATGCCGGGAATGCCGACACCGCCCCAGAAGGCCGAATAACTGACCAGTTCCTGGAGTCCGAGGAAGTACCACGGAGCTTTCGCCGGATTGGGCGGATGCATGGCGTTGACGGGTTCCTCAAGCGGAGCATGGAACAGGAGGGACACAACAAGGATGCCCGCCACGGTCAATATGAAAACGAACAATTCCGCCATCAGCAGATTCGGCCAACTGAAGACGGTGTTTTCGGGAGTATTGCCGATTTTGGTGAAGGGGCCGCGGACGAGTCCCATGAGACCGAAGGTTTGTTTGCCTTCGGAGGTTTTCCCTTCGACGGGCGCGGCGAGAACCTGAACGCTGACGGCTGTCGCGCCAGGGGGGAGGTCGGCCTCGGGCGGACGGGAAAGCCCGCCATCCTTGCGGATGCGCCAGAAGTGGATGGCGACGAGCAAGGCGATGGACAAGGGAATGACAACCACGTGCAGGACGTAGAAACGAAGCAGGGCCTCCTGTCCGACGGTGGTATCGCCGAGCAGGAGGAACTGTATCTTCGCGCCGACGACAGGTGCGTAGCCGGCAATCGCCGTTCCCACAGTAATCGCCCAGAATGCGAGTTGATCCCATGGCAGGAGATATCCGGTAAAGCTGCCGAACAGGGTAAGCAGCAGCAGGAGCACACCGACGACCCAATTGAACTCGCGGGGGCGTTTGTAAGAGCCGGTCAGGAAGACACGGCACATGTGCAGAAATACCGCGATCACCATGCCATGCGCGCCCCAGCGGTGCATGTTGCGCAGGAAGGTGCCGAAGGCGACGGACCCGCGCAGGTCCAGCATGCGGTCGTAGGCTTGCGTGGTGGAAGGCACGTAGTAGAACATGAGCAGCACGCCGGTGACGGTCAATATCAGGAATAAAAAGAATGAAATGAGACCGAGACCGAGCGTGTATGTGGCCTTCAGGGTGTGGCGGTTGACCTTCACCGGATGGATATGAAGGAAGAAATTGGTGAAGGACGTCTGGGCTTGACCCAATTCACTCGAGGGAAGCGAGTGGCGGAAGATCGAGGTCCAGATGGTGCGCGGTATTTCTGCCAGCGCCGATTTGACACTCATGAGGAAAATCTCCCAGGCTTAGACGTTGTAATAAGAGCCAGGCTGAATTTCGATGCTGGTATCGACTTCGAGTTCGCCGTTGGGGGCGAGTTTCACCTGATACCAGGGGAGCGGCTTGGGCGCGGGGCCGCCGGTGACGTTGCCGTCCTGGTCATAGCGGGAGCCATGGCAGGGGCAGGCGAATCCGGTGTCGGCGACGCCGACGATGCAGCCCAGGTGCGTACAGGTCGTGGAAATGACGGCGATCCGATTTCCCTCGCGCGCCACGCAGATGCGTCTCGACTCGATGGCGATACGAGCGCCGGAGGGGAAGGCATCGGGCTTGCCGATGGAGAACCGGCTCGGCTGCCCATAGGTGGCGCGCGGTTTGAGAAACACGAAGTTGGCCAGGGCGCTGATGACGGCCGATCCAAAGAGGGCGGCGCTGCTGAACCAAGTTAAGAAGGATCGCCGGTTGTTGTTTTGTTCACTTGCCTGTTTGCTCATCCGGTAGTTGCTCCGTGGACTGGTCTACGAGTTCCTCAATGTCTTGCCAGAAGACGTGATACTTGGCTTCTTCCAGATTGTGGAAGTAGTCTTTTTTGACAGCGAAGATGAACAGGCAAGCGCCTCCTAGCCCCATGAGGATACTGGCGGCCAGAGCCAGGTAGGTGATCTCGGTGCCCATCTGAGGGGCTTTCGGTAGCAGTTCGGGTGCCAAAAGGGGAAGTGGTTTGGATTGTGGAGTTTGGGGATTGGAATCGGGGGAATTGTGGGTGGGAGAACGCAGGGGTGGTGGGGAGTGGGGAAATTTACGCAATGGGGGGAGAATCGTGAGTGAATGGGCGGCCGGTTCGTAACAGGTCCACTGTCTGCGCAATCCACTTTGTATGGAATGGCAAAGCCATTCGAGATTGCAATTGCCCCCCATCACGACGCGCGCCGGATAGGAGAAGCATGATGCCTTGCCTGCTGGTCATCTTCGTTCTGATCTTCCCCCGAATCACTCTGCTGCTGACGTTCCTCTTCTCCAACTACCTGGAACGCGCCTATCATGGCCTGCTGATTCCAATCCTGGGTTTCGTCTTTCTGCCCGTAACCACGCTGGTGTACGCCTGGCTGATGAACTCGGGAATGCCGATGCAAGGTTTCCACATTTTTCTGCTGGTCGTCGCGGTCTTGATCGACGCCGGCGGTTTTGGAGGCGGCGCCTACCACCGGCGGCGCCGGGATTGAAGCTCCCTCCCCTTGACACGGACACGTGGACGGTGACACACTCCAAAGCGAAAACTGAAATATCACATTGGGCGTGTATTCTTGCTGCCAGTTACTTTCAGGGGGAACAGAACAATGTTTGTGATTCTGCTGCTTCTCATCTCTGCCGCCGCGTGGGGGCAGATCGGTACGGGAACGATACAAGGGCGCGTGATCGACGCACAGGATGCGATCATTCCCAATGCGCGGGTCACCGTGACGCACATGGCCACGAATGTGAGCCGGAGTTCGGCCACCAACGACGTGGGCTTGTACGTGGTGCCATTTCTGACTCCGGGGCGATATGCGGTAACGGCCGAACACCCGGGATTCAAGCGCGCCACACGCAGCGGCCTGCTGTTGCAGGTTTCCGATCAATTGAGCGTGGATCTGCGGCTGGAGGTCGGCGATACGGTGGAGCAGGTGACGGTGGAAGGATCGACGCCGCTGGTCAATACGGTGAATCCGTCGCTCGGGCAGGTGATCGAGAACCGGCGCATTGTGGACCTGCCGCTGAACGGGCGCGAACCGTTCTCGCTGGCAACGCTGGCTCCGGGAGTACTTCCGCCGCCGACCACCGGCCTGGTGCATCTGGGCGGTTCCGTGCCCAGCATCAACGGGGCGGCGAACTTTACGTCGGAAGTAGCAGTGGATGGGATGCCGAACACGACGCCGCGCAATAGCGGGAAGAATAACTTCGTCATTTACACGCCGTCGGTGGACGCGGTGGCGGAATTCAAGGTGGAGACGAACTCGCTCAGCGCGGAATACGGGCGGTTCAACGGGGGTGTGATCTCGGTGGTGACGAAGTCGGGGACGAACGAGCTGCATGGCTCGCTGTACGAATTTCATCGGAATTCGGCGTTCGACGCGAATAATTTTTTCAACAACCGGGCGGGGATTCCGTTGGGGTCGTTGCGGCGAAATCAGTTTGGGTTCACGGCGGGCGGTCCGATATTGATTCCGAAGCTGTACAACGGAAGGAATAAGACCTTTTTCTTCGGCGACTATGAAGGCTTCCGCGAAGGACAACTGGCGGCGAGCGCGTTCACCGTGCCGACGGCCGAACAAAGGCGGGGAGACTTTTCGCAGACGGTGAACACGGCGGGCGCGGCCATCCGCATCTTCGATCCGGCGACCACGCAGATCCAGGGCAATGTAGCCTCGCGCCAATTGTTTCCGAACAACGCGATTCCCGCATCGCGGATCAGTCCCGTGGCGCTGCGGTTGACGGAATTTTTCCCGCAGCCAAGCAACAGCCGCGTGGTGGGAAATCTGGACCGGTCGGCATCGCGGTCAAACCGGACGGATTCCGGAGATGTGCGCATCGATCACAACTGGTCGGATTTCAACCGCATGTTCACGCGCTTCTCGATCCAGAACCCGTACGTTGGGGAACCGAATTTTTATGGAAATGTCGGAAACCCCAGCAATCCGCCGCTGACGCAATACCGGCGGGCTTTCACGTTGCAGGACACACACACGTTCTCGCCGACGCTGATTTTGAACGTGTCCTACGGGCTGGCGCACATGTTCGGAACGCGGCGGGACTGGTCGGACGGCTTCGACGTCACGACCATCGGCATGGCGCCGAGTTACCGGGACGGGCAGCAGGTGCGGGCGCTGCCGGTGGCCTCCATCGCCGGGATGTCCGGTGTAGGGAACGGCGTCCGCAACTACAGCACGCAGTTGAACCACACCTTGCAGGGCACGTTCACGAAGATCGCGGGGAAGCACTCGCTGAAGTTCGGGGCGGACTGGCGGGTGTACTTCATCAACCAGTTGCAGAATACGCAGGCATCGGGAACGCTGAGCTTTTCGCAGGGCTTCACGCAAGGGCCGAACGGATTCCAGGCCTCGTCGACGGCGGGCTTCGGGTTCGCAACGTTCCTGCTGGGGCTGCCCACGGGCACGATATCGAACCAGCCGGCGGTGGCGTCGAAGAACACCTACACGGCCCTGTTTTTGCAGGACGACTGGCGCATCACACCGAAGCTGACTTTGAATCTAGGGATGCGGTACGATCTGAACTTTCCACGGATTGAGCGGTATGACCGGATGAGCGTGTTTGACGTGAATGCGCCATCGCCGCTCGCCGGGCGGGTTTCGGGCTACGATCTGCGCGGCGCGATGCTGTTCCGCTCGCCGAGCGACCGGGCGCTGACGGCGCTCGACCGCAACAATCTCGGGCCACGCGCCGGGCTGGCATGGGCGCTGCGGCCGAGGACGACGTTGCGGGCCGGCTACGGGATTTTCTATGGACTCTCGGCCACCGATGCTTCAGGCCCTTCGGGTGGGTTCACGGACGGGTTCACGGGCATCACGAACATCATCGCCAGCCTGGATGGAGTGACACCGATCGTGTCGCTGGCGAATCCGTATCCGAACGGAACCAACCCTCCGCTTTCGCGCGATCAACTGACTCCGCTGGTGCAGTTGGGGCAGAGCCACAGTTCGGCACTGATCGGACTGGTGACTCCGTATTTCCAGAACTGGAATTTTTCCATCCAGCAGGGTTTCCGTTCGGACCTGGTGATCGAGGCGGCGTATGCGGCAAACAAAGGGACGAAGACGACGCTGGGGAACGCCTCGTTGAATCTGAACGCGCTGACCGCGGCGCAGTTCGGACTGGGTGCGGTGAACAATCAGCTTGTGGCGAATCCGTTCCTGGGCATTATCACGGACCCCACGAGCTCGTTGTCGCTGCCGACGGTAACTCGCGGACAGCTATTGCGGCCGTATCCGCATTATCAGGCTGTAAACGCGGTGTTCCCGGCGATCGGCAATTCGATTTACCACTCCTTCCAGATGAGAGTGGAGAAGCGGATGTCTCGCGGATTCACGCTGCTTTCGTCGCTGACGGTGGCAAAGGCGATCGACGATGCGACGCAGGACGGCGTGGGGCCGGGCACGGGGATTCAGGATCCAACCAACCTCCGCATGGAACGCTCGATCAGCCCGCAGGACGTCTCCAAGAGGCTTGTGCTGAGCGGCGTGTGGGAATTGCCGGTCGGCCGAGGCCGGGCGGTGGGTTCGGCCATGCCTCGTGCGCTGGATCTATTGGCCGGAGGATGGCAGGTAAACGGAATCGGAAGCTTCCAGACCGGTTATCCGCTGGTGATGACAAGTACTGGCGTGGCGCGGCCGAACCGTGTAGCGAAGGGCGAGAAGTTATCGGGGCCGGTGCAGCAGAGGCTGACACGGTATTTCGACACCTCAGCGTTCGCGGTGCCGGCGGCGTTCACCTACGGCAACAGTTCGCGGACGGCGCCCGATCTGCGCACGCCCGGCGTGAACAACTTCGACCTGTCGTTGTTCAAGTACTTCAACGTCACCGAGCGGGTGCGGGCCCAGTTCCGTTTCGAAGCGTTCAATGCCTTCAACCGTGTGCTGTTCAACGGCCCGAATACACAGGCCGGCTCGCCCAGCTTCGGCGCGATCACATCGCAGGCGAACACACCGCGGCAGTTGCAACTGGCGCTGAAGATTCTGTTCTAGATATCGGCCATCCAGGTGGGGCGTAGAATGGCGAGCGTGTTCGTGGTCATGTTCCGAATGCGGCCGTGTACGCCCCAGTCGTGAAATTTGTAGCTTTTTCCATCCACGATTTCGATCCACTCTTTTCTCCAGGTATTGCCTTCGATGGTGGCAACCTCGCCGCGGCCGTTGATGGCCTCGCGTACCAAGCCGACGTGCGGTTTGTCGGTCCGGATCCAGATATCGCCGGGTTGCGGCGATTCCCCCACGGGAAGAACCCAATCGTAGGGAGATTCATGCCACAGAACGTGAGTCCTTGCGGTTTTCGGGATGAGGTTGTATTTGCCCAGCGCGGCGCAGGCCTGCTGGTAGCACCAGTAGACGAAGGCGACACAATAATTGTCCTCGCCCATGCCCACGGACCTCTGATAGTCCCGGATCCGCTTTCCGCGAAAGATGTTTCCCTTCTCCGCCCGGACTTTGGCATCGCGTTCCATACGGGCGAATTCCACGGCCTTGCGCCGTACCTGATAGTAGATATCCATTGCCGCTGTGTCCTTTCTGTTCCGATTAGGGCAAACGGGCGCGGAAACCGATCAACAGAACCCCAAAAAAAGTGGGTCAGGACAGTTGTGGGGAAGGCGGCTCACAGCCTTCGACGAAGAGGAAGCCGCCGGCGGCGAGATCGGCTAGGCGGGCAGCGAAGGCTTCCGGCGCGATGGCCGGATCGAGGGCATTCGCGCTCTGGAGCCCCCGGTAGAGTTCGAAGCCGGTTTGCGTCCCGTCGAGTTGCGGCAGAATCCGCGCGAGCACGGGATCGAGGTCGCGTTTCACAGGGTAGGGGTGCAGCACTTCAGCGGTTATCTTGCGCACCGCCCATGCCTGGGTCTGGCAGGTTTGCACGATGTTAAGGGCGATGACGGGATTGGCTCGCAGGCGGGAGTCGAGGATCAACGACGGCCCTTGCGCGGCGCGGGCCGTTTCCAAGGCAATGAGCCAGGCCAACTCGCCGGCGGCGGAGTAAGGGCCTTCGTCCCGGCGGACGGTGAAGACAGGGCGCTCCGATTCGCGGCGCTGGATGACGAAGTGCGCCTTCAACAGCCGCTCCAATTTCATGGCGCGGAATATCTCATCCCAGACGGGAATCTCTTCGGGTTTGGTGCGTCCGGAGCGCACGGTACTGAGAATGAATTTCGAGCGGTCAATGTAGCCGTCGACATGGATGGCGATGTCGAAATCGGCGGCGTGAGCGCCAAGCCAGCGGCGCAGGCGCTGCTCGAACGGCTCGCCTTCGCGGTCAGTAGCCATGCAGTGACAGTGCAGACGCCCGCCGGGGTTGAGGCGTCCGGGCAAGTCTTCGATGTGCTTGCGCGTGATCTGTTCGCCGTCCTGGCCGCCACCGTGATAGATCTGGCTGCTGTGCAGCACCGGCATGAATGGCGGATGGAGCGCAATGCGGTCAAAGGAGAGTCCGGAAAGCGGCTGGTAGGTATCGCCGGTGACGGCGGTGAAATTGTCGATACCGGAGAGAGCCGCGCTCAAACGCGCGAAGGCGGTGCAACGCTCGGAGATATCGGAGGACCAGGCATGGCCCGCGCCCCGCCGCGCCGCTGCCAGGGCGGCGATACCCGATCCTCCGCATGCTTCGAGAAAGCGGCCACAAGGCTCCAGAGGCACAAAGGAGAGGTACCTGAGAGCGTCGGGATCGTCGGGAGCGAAGACGTAATCGTCGGGCGTTTCGGGAGTTTCCAGATCGCTGAGAACGTACAGATCGAACATCGGGCGGATGCGGACGGTGGCGGAAACGGTGTTGTCCGGCGCGATTTCAATGAACCCGAGCGTGAGCAGATCGTCGACCGGACCGGGGAAATCGGCGCGCGCGATGCGGCTGCCGGTGAAGAGGCGGAACAGCAACTCGGCGGGAGATACACCGGGCGGGATCGGCTCGCCGAAGGCAGGGAAGGCATCGTGTTCGGCGAGTGCGGCGGCAATCTCCTCGTAGGTTCTTTCGTCGAAGCCTACGTTCTGAAAGTGAGTGCGGACGCGGGTGAACACCTCTGTGCCGGCGAGCCGGCCGGGAATGGGGCGCATTGTGATTAGAATGGCACATGGCGCAGAGTCCGGCAGGGGTTTTTCCAGGGGAGCTATTTGCGTATTCCGGGTTGGCGTGCGCGGTGACGGGCGCGGCGGCGCTGCTGACATCGTATCTCGGAGGGGATTGGCGGCTGTGGTGGAAAGCGCGTAGCTGGAAGGCGGCTCAGTGCACGGTGGTCCAAACCGATCCGCGGCTGGTGTACCGGGTAGACATCCCAGGGAACGTCCACGAGGCCGAGCGCGTGGGAATCGGCAACTGGCAGAGCGTGTATGCGCTGGGCCATCCGCGGTTGGGCGGACGGCTCACGTGCTTCTACGATCCGGCTTCCCCGGGTGAGGCAATGCTGACCAGGGAGTACACGGGATGGTGGTGGTTGCCGGGAATCTGGTTGCTGGCGGCGTTCCTGATGGCCACGACAGCGCCCGGCCTTGCGATGGGCTTGTGGAAGTGGGCTGTGTTCCGCCCCGATCCGCCGTTGACGTGGGGGCAGTGGTTGGCGACGTTCCATGCAAACGGGGCATGGGCATTCAGCCTGATCGGGCTGGCGGCGCTGCTGCCAGGTTTGGCGATGATGTGGTTCCTGACGGTGCGTCCGTGGTGGAACTGGTGGCAGGCGCAGCGGTGGCCGGAAGCCCAATGCCAGATGACCCGGAGCCAGGTGCGCGGATGGAGAGGAGGATCGGGACGAGAGGCGGTGGGCGGCTACGTGATGGATATCGCCTTTCGTTATGCGTTTGGCGGGAAGGAGTACATGGCCGATACCTACTCGCCGTGGCGGCTGGGCGGCACGGAGTGGCTGCTGCAATCGAGCCGGGCCGAAGAGATGGAGGCGCTGCTCGCCAAATTTGCGGCGGGAACAAAACATACCTGTTATGTTTCGCCCGAAAATCCGCGGCGGGCGTACCTGTCCCGAGAGCGCAGCGGATTCGGGATGTACGTTGCCGCGATCGGCCCGTTTCTGGCGCTGGTGGGATGGGTGGTCATTTGCTCGCGAAGGTGAGCCGGACGCAGGGCTACAGCGCGGGCGGCTGAAGGCCATCGACAAAAAGGAATCCGCCGGCGGCAAGATCGGCGAGTCTGGCTGCGAATTCGTCTTCACTGGCGGCCATGGAACCTCCATTGGCCAGGGAGCGGTACACCTCGCGCCCCGTTCGCGTGCCGTCGAGTTGCGGCAGCAGGGCGGCGGTGACGGAATCGACCTGGCGTTGCACGGGAAACGGATAGTTCACTTCCAGGGTCAGGCAACAGGCAGCCCACTCGCGAGCCTGCTTTCTGAGGCCGGTGTGCAGCGCGACGGCCGGGCTGGCTTGGAGAGGTGAATCGAGAAAGAGCGAATGCCCGCGGGCCGCGCGGGCGGTTTCGAATTGCAGGAGCCATTCCAGTTCGCGGTTGCCGGCGTGTGGTCCCTTTTCGCGGCGCACCGTGAAGACAGGGCGCGCGCAGTCCCGGCGCTGAATGACGATGATGGTCATCACCAGGCATTCGATTTGCAGACGGTCGAACATTGCTTCCCAGGCATCCATGCCGTCGGGCTGCGTGCGATTCATGTGAATGGCGCTGACCAAAAAGCCGCTGCGGTCCGAGTAGCCGGTGACGAGGACGGCCACGTCGTATTCCGGGGAAGCGTCGCCCAGCCACTCGCGGATGCGCTGTTCGTAGGGTGAACCGGTGCGGTCGCTGCCCATGCATCGGCAATAGAGGCGGCCGCCCGGATTGAGGCGGCCCGGCAGATCCACGATGTGCTTGCGTGTGATTTGTTCCCCATCCTGGCCCCCGCTGTGGAAGAGAAGGTGCGATTTGAGCGCGGGCATGTAGGGCGGATGCAGCGCGATGCGGTCAAACGCGAGTCCCTCGACGGGCTGGTAGGCATCGCCGGTGAGGGCGTGGAATCCCTCAATACCGGAAAGCGCGGCACTGAAGCGGGCGAAGGCGGTCGACCGCGGAGCAATATCGGAGGAATAGGATTTTTGCGCGCCGTGGGTGGCGGCGGCCAGCGCGGCGACGCCGGATCCGCCGCACGCTTCGAGAAAGTTCCCGCACGGGAGCATGGGGATGTAGGAAAGATATTCGAGAGTGTTGGGGTCGTCCGGCGCGAGCACGAAATCGTCGCGGAGGATGCCGGGAGCCAGCAGGTCGCTCAAAACGTAAAGTCCGAACATGGGGCGGATGCGCACGGTGGCCGAGAGCAGGCAGTCCGGGCCCTGCTGAACGAGGCCAAGGGCAAGCAGGTCGTCGAGCGTTTCCTGGCGGGCGAGACGCAGAAAATCGGCGGTGCATGCGGTGCTTCCCGTGAAGAGGCGGACGAGGAACTCTCCCGTGGAAACACCTGCCGGAATGGGGCTGGCGAAGGGAATTGGCTGCCGCTGCAATTGCGCGTGAGTTTGTGTAAAAGTGCGTTCGTCGAAGCCGGCAGCCTGGAAGAATTCGCGAACGCGGGAGAAGAGCGTGCGCGAGGCGAACCGCAAGGGGAGCGAGTCCATACGCTGTGCAGGCAAATTGTAGCGAGTTGGCACGTAAAAGAAAAGGAGTTTCTGGGGGCTGATCCGGGAACCGTCTAACTGGTTATGCTCGCCGTCATTCTGGCTTTGCTTGGCGCAGCGCGGATATGGGCGTGCAATGCCGGAACGACTCCCAACCGATTCGATTGGTGTGGAGGAAATCGTTCATTCCACGGAATACCCGACTGGTTCATTCGGGAATGTGCAGCGGAACACGCCAGGTGACAGATGCCGCGGAAGATGTAGCATGGGTGCACGCGCAGGCGAGGAAACTCCAGGCCGCCAGGGTGTACGGTGCGGTGCCGCGCAGAGCCGGGATTGGAAGGTGCAACGGCCCCTGGAAGACGGAGACGTGCGGTTGGTGGGGGCCAACATATCGATGGAAATGAAGGCGGAGCTTACGATGCCGTTGCGAGAGGAAGTGTCTGATTTTCACACAAAAGCTGCCTGGTACTTGCGTGCTTTGGGCCAAATGTTACGCTAAAACGAAGCGATCCGCTCTGTCTGGAATTTTGCGCGCGAATCCTGTATCAAACACACCGGAATCTCCAACGGCGGGTGCGTGGCATAGAGGCCAATCCTGCGGACGCCAGCCACAGGCGGCGGGTGAGTTTCACCGCAAAGCCGATGCCACTTCCGCCTTGCGCGCAACACCCCTGCGCTTGGCAACCGCGGAGCGCTGGTGGTTCCAACTGACGATACCGCGCACCAGACGCCGGCTCAGATCGCCGATGCCATAGAACATATTGGCCCGCAGGATATCGTTGCGCAGAATCAGCACCTGCCGGCGCAGGTAGCGTTGCAACAGCGGCTTGTCGGCGCGAGTCATCAACTCCTGCTCATAGGCGCTGCCGATGCGTTGGTGCCGGCAAGCCTGCAAGTCGATGAGGTGCACCGCGCCATCCGTGAACATCGGCGTGTGGTCTGAGTTCCGCATGATACCGGGGGTATCGCGGTCCAGAAACGTCGACGTTTCCACACATCCGGCAAAGGCCAGATCGTCGTGCACTTTTTGCCGCTCCTGATCGATGTCGGAGGCAATGCCGTGCGTGAAATGGAACTTGCGCCAGGCAAATTTCAGTTGGACATCGTGGGTCGCGGCCCCAACCCACAGCGGAGCACCCTCTCCGTTTCCCCCTACACGCCAGATGCGCACGTGGTGGCGCTTGGAGTAATCATTGAGCGATTTCTGAAATTGCAGGTCCGGTGCACGCCCGTCCCAAAGCATACGGGACATGGGTGCGTAGGGATCCGCGCTGTGTTCCAGCACGTCGCGCATTCCGCGGAAGACGGAGCGCAGGCTTGCCTTGCGCGCCTCGTTCCACCCGGCCGCATCGAAGGCTCGTTCCAGTTCCGCTCTTGTTCCGATGAAGGCGAGATTGATCAGATCGCTGGCCTTCCCTGCCTTCGTCATAATGCGCGAGGGCTTCTCCGACAGACCCTGCGGCAACGGAGTACGCCTTTCTTCTTCGCGCTGCAAACGTTCGTCGGGGAATGCAAAGGGAACGGCCACGCGCACGCGCAGATCGGATCCGCGCGGCAGGCGGATTTCCGGTTGCGGAAAAAACGGGAAGACCGCTTTGTGGATCAGCAGAATCGGGTCGGTGAGGGGATTGAGCACCGGCAATCCTTTCAGCCGTCCGTTGTAGATCAGATGCGGCGCGCCCGCGGCAAGCGTGCCGGATATGGAACCGTGCCGGTTCACTTTCTCCCGGGCATTCTCAATCTCCACCACCTTGCCGTCGATTGCAATCCGCATCCCGCCCTCGAGCACGATTGCGTCAAACTCGATTCCGAGCACGGCCCGCTCTCTGCGCCATCCGTAACCCACGGAACGGGAGTTCACGATTCGGCCTTCCACCGCCGTGCGCGCGGGAATGAACTCTCCGCGCGCCAGCACAACGGGCGCCGCCAGCAATCCCCGCACACGATCCTCCACACGGTTCCCGTCGGAGGAAAGCGACTCCGTCAAGCGTACGGAGAGTACGGTTCCCGCGGGCACTTCCGCGGCGCGAATCCCGATCGTGAGGAGCACCCAGAGAGTAAGCATCCGACCGTCCTTGTTTCGGCCATCATACATGAAGTTTCACCCCGGCGGGGCGCGTTGCGAACGCTTTTTCCGATACCTTGATGGAGTGAACAGGCTGTATGAAAAGGCCGAGATCCGGCGCCGCCTGCGGACCGATCCCGCGTGGTCAGCCTATGCGCTCGGCGATCTCGACGATTGCCGTTTCCACCACAGCGAGTGGTTTGGTTTCCCTGACGATTCGTCCATTGCACTGTGGTATCGCGAATTTCCCAACCCGGTGTTCTTCTACAGCGGCACGGATGAATCCCTAGAGCGGCTGTTACCGTCAATCCCCTTTGTCAGTGGCACGCATTTGCAGATCCGTCCGGCAGCGCTGCCGCTGCTCGCCGCGCGCACGCCAATCGCCTGGAGCAAATCCATGATCCGCATGCGGCTCCAGTCGCCCGCCGCCGGATGTTCGAATGCCGTCCCACTTGGCATCGCCGACGCGGATGCGCTCACGGCTTTGTATGCGGATGGCGCCGCGGCGGGAGAATCGCCGGATTTCTTTTTCCCCTCCATGCTCGACGGTGGTTTCTTCTTTGGGATATGGCGCAACCGGCAACTGGTCGCGGCCGCAGGGACGCACATCGTGTCGCGGGGGGAAGGCGCCGCGGCGATCGGCAATGTCTACACGCACCGCGAGTATCGCGGGCAAGGGTTGGCGCAATCCGTCACCAGCGCCGTAACTGCCGCGCTGCTGGCAGCCGGCATCCAGACCGTAATTCTCAATGTGGCGGCGCACAATGCGGCGGCGATTCACGTTTATGAGAAACTCGGATTCGTCCGCCACTGCGAATTCTTCGAAGCGTTGACTGCTTGAATCAGGGTTTCGCGAACTCCGCCTTCACGTCGTCAATCTCCGCGCCTCGCGTCCAGATGGAGTAGGCCTCGTTCGTTCCATAGCCGCACTTCACCGCCAGACCGAGGTGCGGAATGGATTCGGGATCCACACCCATCACCGCCGCGCCAACCGTGTCCACGGCCAGCGCACTCGTCCCGGCGATCAGAACATTGTGCCGGCGCATGCGTGTATCCGCGGCAAACGTTCCGCCGGCGATCGCGTAATCGGCGGGATGAAAGGAAAACAGATCCAGCGCCACTTCACCCGGTTCGCCAAGCGCGGCGAGGTTCTTCGGGTAGCCGTACTGCGCTCCGGAAGCAAAACCTAGGTAGTTCATGATCGACAGGCCAATGCCGCTGCCGGGCATGGTAGCCAGCGGAGCGATGGAAACGATCTTGTCGCATTCGCGCAGCAGTCGAGGCACGTGATAGGCGCCTTGCGGGTTGCGGCGCGCCATCGCACGCCCCTCCACCGTGGCCACAATCGAAGGCGACGAGTTCAAATCGGCAAGCTCCCATCGCAGGTTCGGATAGGCGGAAGTCAGACTCCGCACCATGGCTCGATAACTCAGCCCGTCGAAGTGGTTATCCCAGGTAGTGTCCCAAACATCGCCACGGCAGGGTGCTCCCTCGGCGATCGTGAAGCGGCGTCCTAAGCCGCGCGAAGCGAGATATCGGAGCACGCTCGCCACAATCCGCGGATCCGTCACCGCGCCCGCATGAAACCGGGCGTCGCCCGGGCAACTCTGGACGTTGACCTTTATCACCACCCAATCGTCACGGCTAATGGCCGTCGCCAATCCGCCGCGGCGTCCGCCGCCTAGCTCCACGGCGAGGTGCAGCATGTCTTCGAGTTGCGCCGCCGTGAGTGGTTCCGCAAGCGGAGCGGGCTTGATGAGCGAACGAATCTTCCGGCCATCCATTTCTTCGCCGCCGGTGTAGGAAGAGGGAATCAGCCCGATGCGCGGAGCCGTATCGCGGCTCGCTGCCGCCGTGATCCATTCCTTCGGTTTTACACTGCTGCCGGATTGCATGATCGTGTATATATTGTGTATGCACCTCATTGGCCGCCGGCAACTCGTGTTGGCCGCCGCCGGCAGCGCGTTTGCTCCAGCGGCGCTTTTCGGCGATGCGCAACGCACGCGAATCGGGCTGGTGCCGTCGAACTACAGCAAGCTGCCGAGGCCGAGTTCCACCGCGGATCCGCTCGACTACGAACGGGTGCGCGACATGGTCTGGACGGCCATTCGCCTCGCGGGCGCGCGCACCGGCAGCCTGGAAGCGAAAATCCGGCCTGGATCCTGGGTGATGATCAAGCCCAATGTCGTGGGCCTGCGCGGGCGCGAATCGTATCGCACCGGCGATATCACCGATTTCCGCGTCACTCGCGCCGTATTCGAATACGTGGCGCAATTTTCCAAAGCCGCGCGCATCACCTTCGCCGAAGGAGGCAGCTACCGGCGCCTCACCGATCCCGCCAAGGACAACATCATCTTTCAAGACGGAGTACGGCGCGACGCAATGACATTCGATTGGGGCACGGAGGAGTTCCCCGGCCAAGGCGGATCGTTCGGCGGCATGCTGGCCGATTTCCGCAAACGCTATCCTGGCCGGCGATTCGACTACGTGGACCTCAGCTACGACGCCGTGCGCGATGCAAACGGGCAGTTCCAGCGCGTCGTCGTGCCCAAAGCAAGCAACGGCGTGGGTGCGTTCGGAGCGCGGCCGGATTACTACGTTACGAATACCATCCGTAACTGCGATTTCCTCATCACCGTGCCCGTAATGAAATGCCACCTGCAAAGCGGCATCACCTGTTGCCTGAAGAATTACGTCGGCACCGCGCCGCGCGAAGCCTACGCGGTGGCCGGCACCTTCCATAACGCACGCCTGCATTCGGGGCATTCCGTGGATAACCGCATCGATCCATTCATCGTCGACTTGGCGGCGTTTCATCCTCCGGACTACGCCGTAGTGGATGGCTTGCGCGGACTGCAATACCAAGAGCACAACTGCGGCCGCGAAGACCAGATGGTGCAGAGCAACCTTGTTTTAGCCGGCGAAGATCCGGTCGCCGTCGATTCCCTGGTGGCCTATCTGCTGGGCTACAACCCGTGGGACATGGAATTCCTCCACATGGCCGCGAAACGGCTGATGGGCACACGCGATCTGGCGCAAGTGGATGTAAACGGTGGCGACGCTGCTGCGTTGCGGCAGCGTTGGGCAAAACCAAAATCCTGGTACGGCCGGGGCAACCGGCTGTGGCGCGTAACAGACCGTCCGGATGCGCCGGTGCAATCGTGGAAACGCCGCGAAAGCGCCACCGACACCCTGGAATTCCTACGCGGAGGCAAGCCTGCCCATCCGGGCGCACAGTTCGCCGCGGCCACGGGCATCCGTTCCGATGGCCACGCCAAAGCGTTCCTCTGGATTGGCGCCACGGGCCGCTTCGAGGCGCATCTGAACGGCAAGCTTGTCATGCGCGAAGAATGCCGAACCCGCTATCGCCACGGGCAGTATCAACAAGCCGTGGAATTGCAGCCAGGAAAGAATGAACTGGTGGTCCGCATCGAATCCCTGGACGCCGGCGCAAAGCTGAGCGCTTACCTGGTGGGTCCACGCAACGACGGAGACACCGTGAACGGCATCGAGTGGCTGGGTTGAATCTCCCCATATGGAAATCACTCTGAGTCCCGCCCCGCTCGGTGCGGAGATCGCCGGCCTGAACTTGGCGCGCCCCCTGGACAAGGATACCTTTCGCGCCGTCGAAGACCTATTCCACAGCCGCGGAGTCATTGTCTTCCGCGATCAGAACCTGACTCCCGAGCAGCACATCGCCTTCAGCCGCACACTGGGGAATCTCGAAATCCACGTTGCAACGCAATATTTGAAGCCGGGATATCCGGAGATCCTCATCGTGTCGAACGTCGTCGAAGACGGGCGCAACATCGGACTCGCCGACGCCGGCCAGTATTGGCACAGCGACCTTTCCTACATCTCGAATCCCAGCCGTTGTTCCCTGCTCTACGCGCTGGAAGTGCCCGTGCGCGACGGCGTGGTGTTGGGCGAAACGTTGTTCGCCAGCGCGGCATATGCCTATGACACCCTGCCCGCGCATCTACGCGAGCGGCTGAAAGGATTGACAGCCATCCATCGCTACGGCGACCGCTACCGCAAGCAGCAATCCGCCGGCGGCCGCGGTGCGCTCACCCAAGAGCAATTGCGCAAAGTGCCCGATGTCCGTCATCCGGTCATTCGCCGGCACCCCATCACCCAACGAAAGGTGCTCTTCGTCAACGAAGGGTTCACGACGGCCATCGAAGGCATGGCCGCCGAGGAGAGCGAGGAACTGCTCCAACGGCTCTACGCGCACATTGTGCGGCCGGAAGCGCTCTACACGCATCGCTGGCGCGCAGGCGATCTGCTGCTGTGGGACAACTGCCTCACCCAACACCGCGCCGTGCGGAATTATGAACTCCCGCTGCGGCGGCTGATGCATCGCACCACCGTGGCGGGAGCATAGCGAAGGCGTTACTTGCGAACCGGCTTGGGCCGCAACACGCTGCGATCCTGCCAAGGCAGCACCGGCATCGATGGGTGATCCGGCCCGAAGGTGCGCAACAGCACCATTTCACAATCGCCGGTATTGCGAATGACCACGTCTTTCGCCGTTTCCGCTGGAATGATGAAGCACCAGTTGCCCAGATCGCCGGGCTTCAGCGCCCGCGGCGCGGCGGCGACATGTTTGCCTACCGTCCCGACGCCCGCCGTGCAGATGAGATCGCTGCCCACGGGATCCTGCATGCGATAGGAAACACCCGGCTGTATCACCAGCCGCTTCGAGGCCAGCACCTGATGATTGTTCTCGCGTCCGAATGCCCCGTAGATCACCCAGTGGTCCGTTACGTCCTTGCCGTCACAGGTATTGGTATCGAGGATAGGCGCGCAGGAGTGCTTCTCGGCGTACATCGGGTCATGAATGTTCTTCCAGTCGAGCGCTTCATCGGAGACCAGGTAATCGAGCAGTTCCTCACGATCCCGCAGCGCATCGGCGGCCACATCGTCCACACGCAGGCGTTCGGGAATTTCACGGCCCACCAGAAGACTGCGCGGAATCTTCGGCATCGGCTCATACATGCGGTAGCCGTCATCGAGAAATTGCGGTTCGTAATGGGGCAGGAACGCGGCGGGCCCATGCAGGTTCTGGGTTTTCATGATCATCGCGTTCCCGGGACGCATGTACACCCAGCGCGCATGGCGCTTCAACACTTTCATCGGATCGTCCCAGCCCGCCGCCGTCAGGTGTTCGCGCAGCTCGCGCGGCCCGAAGTTCTCGTGGAGGCCGAGCGTCATGAAACACTGCTCGTCGAAGAGATCGTAATCGACGATCATCGTCGGCTCGATCCAATACGCTTCTTCCTTCACATCGTGTGTATGGTGCGGCAGGCGGTTCTTGTTGATGAAGAATTTCGAATAGCGGAACATCCCATGCCCCAGCGCTTTCAGTGCGGGGCCGAGTATGGTGTCCGGACAGTGCGCGATGAAATCCTTCAGTGCCACCAGTTTCTTGCGGCCCTCGGCCCGCACCACGATGTAACAGCGGCCGGAGCCGAAATACCCGTGCCGGCGGAGGAATTCTTCTTCCGAGGTGAAATCCTCAAAACCGAACCAGACTTCGTCCCATTCGAATCCAGGGATTGGAGATCGATGCGCCGAGATAATGGGATTGCCCGCGCCGGAAGCGCAGAAGGGCCGGCACATCATGGCCGTATTCGTGGCCAGCGCGCCGCCGCCTTCCTGAATGGTCGATTCGCACAGGGATCGCAGGTCGTCGCCCTCGAGGATTTCGAACGGGCGGCCGTACATGTTTTGCACAGTGGATTTGGGCATAATGATTTCGGTCCTGCTCAATTGTAGTCGAGTCCGCGCCCAGCTTACACGCCGCGCTTGTCGCCCCACAGATCCACGTGCAGACGCGGACAATAGCGGAATCCCGTGCGCTTGCATTCTTCCGCCAGCCAGAGGCCGCGCTCGCGCAGGATTGCGGGTTTCGTCCCTTCCGGCATCAGCAGCACTCGTCCCCGCTCGGCGCCTAACTCGTCCACCATGCGCGACACATCATCGACATCCCCGCGGCCGGCGATGACGAATTTGAGTTGATAGGCATAGCTCGCCATCAGCCGGCGCAACACCTCGGGTTGATAGCGCAGCCGTTCATGCTGCGCCGCCAACTCCCCGGGCGGCGCGGAATTCGCCAGCTTGGGAGAAATACTCATCAAGTCGCAGTCCACCTGGCGAAACACGGTACCGGCGGTTTCGATGGTGATGTGCTGCCCCATGGCCCGCAACCCCTCGGCCAACTCGGCTAGCTGGGGTTGAATCATCGGCTCGCCGCCTGTCACCACGACGTAACCGGTGGAACAACCGGCGACGTAATCGAGCAAAGATCGAATGGTCCAGCCGGTACCCTCGGGCCTCCAGGATGTATAGGGTGTATCGCACCAGACGCACCGCAGATTGCAACCGCTCGTTCGCAGAAACACGGAAGGCACGCCCACCAGCGTGCCTTCTCCCTGTATCGAATAAAAAACTTCCGCGATTTTCATTTGATCAGCCGCGGCGAAAGCCGGTAACCGTTCACGCGGCTTAACTCTTCCATCCACTCCAACTGCGCGGCCAGATTCTTTCCCGATGCCGCCGTGGGAATCAGGAACACGTTCGATCGCTTTACGTTGCACTCGTCGCAAATCCGCTTGATCTCATCCCACTCCGGGTTCACTTCGGAGCAGTAGAATTTCACCTGGTAAGGGTATCGTTCCACAATCCGCGCCAGAATCTTCCGGTCAAACACAGGCCAATTGGCGGATTTCTTCTTCCCGGAAGGGCTGCTCAGACAGATATTCACGCTCATCAAGTCACAGGGAAAATCATCGGTATACACGCCTCCCGATGTCTCCACCGTTACGTGATGGTCGAACTCGCGCAGCTTCGCGGCGAATTCCGGCAAGCCCGCGACACGCAATGGCTCACCGCCGGTGATCACGACATAGTCATACCAGGAGCGGCGCACCTCGGAAAGGAGCCGTCCAAGGGCAGCCGAAGGATCCACTTTCCACGCACCGCGCGGCTTGGTCCCCCATACCGGACGCGCCGGGCCATCCACGGAAACAAGAAACACCGCGGGCACTCCCGCCAGGCTCCCTTCGCTTTGAATCGCACAAAACATTTCCGAGAGCATTGGTTCAGCTTGGGAAAAAGGCATCGGCATCATCGGTCTGGGTACTCCAATGGGTCATGGCATCCGGCATCGGCGAAACCCTTGCGGCGCAGGAGACAGGAATCGCAGCCGCCGCAGGGCCGCCCGCCTTCTCCAGGATCATAGCAACTCGAAGTCAATGCGAAGTCGACGCCCAGCGAAGCGCCCAGTTTCACAATCTCCGGTTTCGTCAAACCGAGCAGCGGCGCTTCGATCCGGATACGCATGGCGCCTTCGACACCGGCCTTTGTGGCAAGGTTCGCCATCCGCTCAAACGCCGCGATGAATTCGGGCCGGCAGTCGGGATAACCCGAATAATCGATCGCGTTCACCCCAATGAAAATACGCTCCGCGCCAAGCACCTCGGCATAACCCAAGGCAAGGCTCAGAAACACCGTGTTTCGCGCGGGTACGTACGTCACGGGAATTCCCGGCCCCAGTTCGCTGACATCGCGATGCTTCGGCACATCGATGGCATCGGTCAGTGCGGATCCGCCCAAGGCGCGTAAATCCACGCGCACCGTGCGGTGCTCGCGGACCCCCAGAGCCTTCGCCACGCGCGCGGCGGCTTCCAGTTCATAGCGGTGCCGCTGCCCGTAATCGAAGCTCAGCGCGTAACAGTCGTAGCCTTCCTTCCGCGCCACGGCAAGGCATGTCGTGGAATCGAGTCCACCGCTCAATAAACAGACGGCTTTCATTTCGGTAACCGGAACGCCAGCAGGAAACCGATCAGCGGAAACAGCATCAGCGTTTCCAGCACTACCCCTAAACTGTAGCGGTCCGCCATCCACCCCGCCAGCGGGATAAAAATAATGCCCGCCATCCCCCAAGCAAAACCCATCATCAGCGCGGAAATCGTTCCCGATTGCCCAGGAGCGAGATTCTGCGCCATCACGATGTTCACCGGATTGGTGGACAGCAGAATCAACCCGGCCATGGCCAGCGCGGCGATCGCCATTGCACCCGAGGAATGGAAAAACAGGAAGAGGAACGGCAGCGCCCCAATCATGCTGTACAGGATCACCTTGCGCCCGCCGAACCGGTCCGCGATGTGCCCGCCGGCAAATCCGCCGAATGCCCCCATGGCCGAATACAATGTCAAAGACAGACTGGCCGCGCCGTAGCTGAACTCCCGTTCCTGGGTGAGATACAGCGGCAGGAATTGCGTGAAGGTGATCTGAAGAACGCTGCGCAGAAACACCAGCAGGTAAAGGATCAGCAGCGGTCTCCACACGGCGAGCAAGGCATCCCAGTCAATCCGCGTCTTGCTGCGCGATTCCATCGGCAACTCCGGCACTGCCGCCAGCATCCACAGCGTCATCAACACGCCGGGCAAGGCTGCGATCCAGCTCATGCGGTAACCGAAATTCGTCAACACAAAAGCAAAGTAAACCGGCCCCAGCGCATAGCCCAATTGCCCCGCGCTGATGAAAAAAGCCATCGCCTTGCCGCGTCCTTCGCGAATGCCGGAGGCGGCGCGCACCGAAGACTGCGGGTGAAAACTGGCCACCGCCGATGCGCCCAGCAACACCATCGCCAGAACCCATCCGTAACCCGGCGCCAGGCCCAGCGATGAAATAAACACTCCCGCCAGCATCGGCGCCAGAACGGAAAACAGCCGGCTGTGCAAACGGTCGGACAAATATCCATACACGGGTTGCATCACGCTGCCCGCGAACACCATCGCTCCACCCAAGATCCCCGCCTGGGTGAAGTTCAGTCCTAAGTGCTGCGCAAACAGCGGTTGGAATACACCCAACGCGGCCGAATACACATCGACGGTAAAGTGCCCGGCGGCATAAATGCCCAGCATTCCAAAGCCGGCCGGCCAAGCCTTCGCCATGGGCGAAGATGCGGGGACGGCTACACTGGTGCGCTCGGATGCCATTAACGAGGGGAAGTTCTATTATATCGGATAGCAACCTTTCCGCATCGTTCGGGTTTAAGCTTAGGATTCGTCAACGAGGGATTCCGCATGTCCGTTTCCATGCTCCGGTCCGGCGTTCTCGCCATCGTTCTGGCTTCTTCCGCCCAAGCGCAAACGCTTGCGCCCGTCATCAACCCTCGCGGGGTGGTGAATGCGTATTCGCAGCAACCCGCTCCTTCGCAAGTGGGCGCCGGAAGCATCGTTTGGATCAACGGACTCAACCTCGGCCCCCCCGAAGGCGCAGTGGCGGAAGGCCCCACTTGGCCCACGGAACTCGGCGGAGTGCAGGTGCTCATCAACAATCGCCAGGCGCCGCTCGGCTCCGTCTCGCCGTCGCGCATCGTGGCCCAGGTTCCATTTGAAACGCCGAACGGGTTGGCGAACGTCGTGGTGCGCCGCGGAACAACGAACTCGCGTCCCGCGCGCATTGCGGTTTTCGCTGTGTTCCCCGTTGTCCGTGCGAAAGAAGATAAGGGCTTCGGAGAGGTGGCGGGTTCGGCCGTCGGCTCCCGCTTTTCCTTCACGGCATCCGGACTCGGCGTCTCCGATCCACGCGTCAACACGGGAGAGTCGGCCGCGCCGGATTCGGGCGCCGCTCCACGCCAGGCAGTGAATGTCTTCCTCGGCGGAACGAAAGTGGATGCCGACATCAAGGTTTCCACAAAGCGTCCCGGCGACATCGACATCTCGGTCCCCGTGCCCGAGGGCGCGCTGCCCGGCGATCTGCTGCTGGTGCAGGCCGCCAATCGGCTTTCGAACTACCTCGCCTACCGCCGCATCAACCGGCCTGAAGTGACCTTCGTCCCCATGCCCGACGGCGCGCCAACGGTGCGCGCCATGGCCGCGGCCGACATCGCCGGCGGATTCCTCATCGCCAGCGCGGCGCGCAATGCGGATGGCTGCTGGCCAAGTGTGTTGTTCGATCTCCGCGCCAAACGCGCGGAGAACGTCTCGCAGTGCCTCACAGCCGCCAATCCGAACGCGCTCACACCCGCGGTTGCTTCGCCCAATACGCCGGCTTTGGCGGCGCTGATGGGACCGCCACAAGGCGCCGATGCCGCACAGGGCATCAGCAACAAAGTAGTGGTTTTCCAGCCGGCAAGACCAGAGGCATTACCTGTCGAACTTCCATCGAATGCCACCAACGTCACTGGAAACGCCCAAGGTGGATTCAACGCCGTCATGCCCGGCACGCCGCCGCGAGTGGCGAACATCGATTCCACAACCGGGGAAGTTCAGTTGGCGCAAGGCGGCCCCGGCGCACCGGCCGGAGGAGGTCAGGCAGCCCTCAATCCGCTCAACCTGCAAGTCAATCTCGGCGGCGGACTCGACGAGTTGCTCACCGCCCCTCTCAATACAGGACCGGGCCAGTTTACCGTCGTCATCGGAGACGATCTCAACAATCCCACCGCGGCCAAGCTGGCAGTCCTCAACGCACAAGGCGAAGTCACCGGCACTCGCGATTTTCCCGATGGATACTTGCCTCTCGTCATGCCCAACCCTCCTGCAACGCAACCTCCCGGTGGCGGTGGCGGAGCACCCGGTGGCGGCGGCGGAGCACCCGGCGGCGGCGGTGGCGGAGCGCGTGTAGGGAAAGAGTGTA
>CAYOBO010000068.1:0-35293 GCA_964402295.1 uncultured Candidatus Solibacter sp.
CCCCCGCCCTGTTGTAGCGATCCAAAATCCGTTACAATGGTATGGATCGGACGATCTCTTTGAATGTAGGGGCGTAGGTTTAACGGCAGACCAGCGGTCTCCAAAACCGCGAGTGGGGGTTCGAATCCCTCCGCCCCTGCCAGCTCTTTTCCGTACCCTCGGAAACTTTCGTTCGTTACAATCTCAGATAAAGTTGAGAGAGTGGTTGTGGCTACTATGGAAACCGAAACTCGAGTCGAAAAGGCATCGCTCGGCCAAAATGTGACCTCTTGGCCCGCGAAGGTCAAAGACTATATCGACGATCTCAAAGCGGAGATGCGCCGTGTCACCTGGCCTAGCTGGAAGCAGGTTCGCGCCACTACCACCGTCGTCATCGCGGCGGTCTTCGGTTTTGCGGCCTACTTCTTCGTGGTCGACATTGCCATCACCCGCATTATCACCAAAATCTTCGATACCTTTACCAAGTAAGGCGGCCTCATGGCGGACGATCTCGATTTCACCAACGGAGCTTCACCCGACACCGACACCGAAACCGAAGTGGACGGCGCCACCGAGCAGTCTGCCGCCACCTTAGACCCTTCCCTCCTTGACGAATCCAAGCAGTGGTACATCATCCATTCTTACTCCGGTTTCGAGCAGAAGGTGGCCGATTCCCTCCGCAGCCGCGCCGAGGCATTCGGTTTCGCCGATAAAATCGGGCAGATCCTGATCCCCACTGAAGAGGTGGTCGAACTCCGTAACGGAAAAAAGGTCACTAGCAAACGCCTTCTCTATCCCGGTTACGTCCTCGTCCAGATGGCCATGGACGACCAACTCTGGCACGAAATCAAAAACACCCCCCGCGTTACCGGATTCGTCGGTGGCGGCAATACCCCTGTCCCCCTTACCCCCCAGGAAGTGCACTCCATCCTCTTCCGCCAAGCCACTTCCGCCGAGCGCCCCCGCCCCAAACTCAATTTCGAAAAGGGAGAAACCGTCCGCATCATCGACGGCCCCTTCGCCAATTTCTCCGGAAAAGTCGACGAGGTCAATTCCGAGCGCAACACCTTGCGCGTCCTCGTCACCATCTTCGGCCGCGCCACCCCGGTCGAACTGGAATTCCTTCAGGTGGAAAAGATCGCTTAAGTTTCTTTGTAAGGATTTGTCATGGCTAAAAAAGTAACCGCGATGGTGAAACTCCAGATCCCGGCCGGGAAGGCTACCCCCGCCCCGCCCGTCGGTACTGCCCTCGGCCCCCAGGGCGTAAACATCATGGAGTTCTGCAAGGCGTTCAACGCTAAGACTTCGGCCAAGGATCAGGAAGGTTTGATCATCCCCGTCGTCATCACCATTTACTCCGACCGTACCTTCACCTTCATCACCAAGACCCCCCCGGTGCCCGTGCTCATCAAGCGCGCCGTCAACCTCGCCAAAGGTTCCGCCGAACCCAATAAAAACAAGGTTGGCAAGATCACCGAAAAGCAGGTCGAGGAGATCGCTAAGCTCAAAATGCCCGATCTCAACTGCTTCGATGTCGCCGCCGCCGTGCGCAGTGTCAAAGGCACCGCCCGCTCCATGGGTGTGGACGTCGTCTAAACCGTCTCCTCCAATCCGACAGTTTCTTGCCAGGGCTCGGGCCACCCCGAGCCCTTTGCTTTGTTCGACATAGACGGATCACTCGTCCCCGCCCGCAAGTCTTCTTCGAATCGTTCGCCCGCGCGCCGATACGTCCCTCATGCCCATCGGTGGATGCGTCGGTTTTCTCAAAACTAACCGCCCGTTCCACTCCGAAACCCGTTCCGGTACCCGCCCTGCCCGCTTCCTCCTGCCTTCACTTGTATTTTCAATGTCTTCGCTCCGGCGGCGCCTTTGGCACGCCCTTTGCTTTCCTATCCCCGAACGAACTCCGCGGCGTCATCCCGGGGTCTTCGATAGTTTCCTCGCCTTGGGCACAATTCTTGGAGGTTATGCAACGATGCCTGTGTTTAAGCCACGCAACCGCCTGGTCAACTTCCGTCTCAGTGAGGAGGAGTTTGAGAAACTCCGCGCCAGTTGCTCGCTGTATGGAGCGCGCAGCCTCTCCGATTTCGCCCGCGCTGCTGTCATGCGCTCGGTCACCGGTGCCGGCAATGCCCCTCCCGAATCCACCGACTACGCCATGGATCGCAAGGTGAACGACCTTGAAACCCGCATCGGCGAACTCAGCCGCCTGGTCGAAGCCCTCCGGCATTCCCATTTCACTCCCGTAAACACGGTGCAAGGAGAATAGCCCACCATGCATAGGCCCATCCTGCTTGTCTTCTGTAGCATTGCCCTCCTCGCGCAAACCCGCCCCGCTCCGCCCCTCTACGAGATCGGCGGCGCGAACCTGCCCGCCCAGAAAATCGGCCCCAACGATCTGGTCGCCGTTTCCGTCTACGACTCGCCCGAGCTCACCCGCACGGTGCGCGTCAGCGCGGAGGGCCTCATCCGACTGCCCATGCTCAAGGAGAGGATTCAGGCTGCCGGCCGCATGCCTTCCGAACTCGAAACCGCCATCGCCGACGCGCTCATTCAGGAGAATATCCTCATCGCTCCGGTGGTCACCGTGACCATGGTGGAATACCACAGCCGGCCCATCAACGTTGCCGGTGCCGTCAAACGGCCGCTCACCTTCCAGGCCGTCGGCGGCGCCACGTTGCTCGACGCCATCACCCGCGCCGAAGGCCTTTCGCCGGATGCCGGCCCCGAAATCCTCGTCAGCCGCGTCCAGCCCGGCGAAAACGGCGCACCCGCCACCATCATCCAACGCATCCCCGTGAAGGGCCTCATCAACGACGCAGATCCGGAACTCAACGTTCGCCTCTACGGCGGCGAAGAAATCCGCGTCCCCGAAGCCGGCAAAATCTTCGTCGTCGGCAATGTCCGCCGCCCCGGAGCCTACCCCGTCGAGGACAGCTCCGGCACCAGCGTCCTCAAACTGCTCGCCCTCAGCGAAGGGCTGATGCCCTATACCGCCAAACAGGCCTTCATTTATCGCAAGGATCCGTCCTCCAGCACCAAGCACGAGATCCCCATCGAGATCTCACGCATCATCGACCGCAAGAGCCCGGACGTGCCACTCCAGGCCAACGACATCCTCTATATCCCCGATAACAAAAGCAAGCGGATGGCGCTCTCCACCCTCGAGAAACTCGCCGGCTTCGGCTCGGCCACTGCCAGCGGAATGCTCATCTGGCGGCGATAAGTGCAACCCCAGCGTTTAAGGAAGGGAACAGTTCAAAGCCAATGCCTCAAGAGAAAACCGACAAAGAAATCGTTGTCGCCGGCGACACCTACCGGATTGCCCAATTCGTTCCGCATTCCGCCGCCGTGCCGTTTGCGGATGCGGAACCCGAAGAGCCCGGCGTGCCCATTTCCCATTACCTCTGGGTGCTCAAACGCCACCGCTGGAAAATCCTCCTCTTCGTAGCCCTTTCCGTCTTCGCAACGGCCATCGTCTCCAATCGCATCACTCCGGTCTACGAATCCACTGCCACGGTCGATATCGACCGCCAGACACCCACCGGGGTCGTCGGCCAGGAATCGGTCCGCTCCAGCTTGGTCAATGACTCGGATCAGTTCCTTGCCACTCAAATCAAACTGGTTCAGTCCGACAGCGTGCTCCGTCCCGTCGCCCAGCGCTACCGCCTTACGCCTGCGGAGCAGTCGCCCGACTCCAACGTCGCCCAGTCTAACGTGTTTCAGAAAAACCTCAAGGTGAACCGGCCCACCAACACCTACCTCCTGCTCATCAGCTACCGCTCCACGGACCCGCAGTTGTCCGCCGATATCGCCAACGCCATTGCCCAGTCCTACCTGGAGCATACCTACAACATCCGCTTCCGCGCCTCGGCCAGCCTCACCACCTTCATGGAGAAGCAACTCGAGGAATTGCGCGCCAAAATGGAACAATCCTCAGCCGCTCTCATCCAGTTCGAGAAGGAACTGAACATGATCAGCCCCGAGGAAAAGACCAACATCCTTTCCGCCCGGCTGCTCCAGCTCAACACCGAATACACCAACGCCCAGGCCGACCGCGTCCGCAAGGAGGCCGCCTTCCAGTCTGTGAAAAACGGATCGCTCGAAGCCGTGCAGGTTTCTGGCCAGGGCGAACCCTTGCGCCGGCTGACCGAAAAGATGAACGACGCCCAGGAGCGCTTCAGCCAGATCAAGGCCCAATACGGCACAGCGCACCCGGAATACCGCAAGGCCGCGGCACAATTTTCCGAAGTGCAGCGCCAGCATGACCGCACCCGCCAGAACATCGTCCAGCGCGTCGAAATCGAATACCAAGAGTCGCTGAACCGCGAGGCCATGCTACAGAAAGCCGTTCAGGAAACCAAGAATGAATTCGACCGCCTGAATTCCCGTTCGTTTGAATACCAGGCCGTCAAACGAGAAGCCGAAGCCGACAAAAAGCTGTACGAGGAACTGGTCCGCAAGATCAAGGAGGCCAGCATCAACGCCAGCTTCCAGAACTCTTCCATCCGTATCGCCGACCCCGCCCGTCCTCCCGCCAAGCCTGTCTTCCCTAACCTCAAGCTCAATCTGGCTCTCGCCTTTGTCTTCTCCACCCTGCTGGCCTTCGGCGCGGCTGTTCTCAGCGATGCCCTCGACAACACCATCCGCGATCCGGAACAGGTGGCACGCACCCTCAAGACCGAGGTCATCGGCAGTCTGCCGGTCGTCAAGAACTGGCGCAGCCAGCTTGGCCCGGTTGCCCAGAACAGCCCCACGAAAGCTCTCGTCGCCCTCCACGAAGGCAACGATCATGCCAACACCTATGCCGAGGCTATCCGCACCCTCCGCAATTCCATCCTGCTGAGCGACTTCGACCGTCGCCTGCGCTCCCTGTTGGTCACCAGTGCCTCACCGGGCGAGGGCAAATCCACCATCGCCGCCCATCTGGCCGCCACGCACGCGGAACAGCACCACCGCACGCTTCTCATCGACGGCGACTTGCGCCGTCCCAGTGTGCACAAACGCTTCGGCATCTCATCCTCGGTCGGACTCTCCAACGTCCTCGTCGGCGAAGTGCCCTGGAAGGAAGCTCTCGTGCAACCCGTCGGCCTCCCCGACCTCGATGTGCTTCCCGCCGGTCCACCTTCACGGCGCGCTGCCGACCTCATCGGAAGAGGACTGATGGAATTGCTCGAGGATGCCGCCGGGCATTATGACCTGGTCATTCTCGACGCCCCACCGCTACTCGGCTTTGCCGAACCACTACAGATGGCAACCGCCGTCGACGGCGTCGTCGTCGTCACACGGGCCGGTGAAACCAATCGCAAAGCCGTCGGTGCGGTCATCGCCACGCTCCAGCGGCTCCGCGCCAACGTGATGGGCTTGGTGCTCAACCAAGTCCATCAGGAAATGAGCGACAGCTACTACTACTACAGCCACTACGGCAAGTACTACCGCGCCAACGGAAAGAGCTGATGCACATGAACGCCGCCACCGCAGCTCCAGCCGCCCTGCCCCTTCGGGTCAACATGGCGTGGACCCTTCTCGGGAACCTTGCCCAGGCCGCCGCGCAGTGGGCTGTGGTGGTCGTTCTGGCGCGACTGGGAAGCGTGGAAAACGTCGGTGCTTATGCGTTAGCGCTCGCCATCGTTAGCCCCGTCTTTCTCTTCGCCAACATGCACCTCCGCACGGTGCTCTCCACCGACGTCGCGGGAGAAACGGGCATCGGCGTCTACTTCTCGCTCCGCCTCGCCACCTCGGCCGCAACCCTCTGCCTGCTCCTCGCGGCCGCACTCTACTGGGGCGGCGCGGGAGGATTCGTACTCGCCGGGCTGGCGCTAGCCAAGGCCTTCGAGGCAATCAGTGAAATCCTCTATGGCGAATTCCAGCGCCAGGAACGCATGGACCGCATTGGGAAGTCCATGATCCTGCGCGCCGTTGGATCGCTCGCCGCCGCCGTTGTGGCAATGCGCCTCACACAAAACCTGCCGTGGGCGGTGTTCTCCATGGCATTCGTTTCCGCCGCCGTCGCCGCCTTCGACATGCGCTCGACGGGTGCATTCCTCGTAAGCGGGACGCTAGCGGAAATCAAACGCCTGGCTGTCTCGGCCGCCCCTCTCGGCCTCCTGCTGCTCCTCGTCTCGCTCAATGCCGCCATTCCCCGCTACTTTCTGGCGGGAATGGCCTCGCCTGCGGCAGTGGGCGTTTTTGCCGCCCTATCTTACGTCTCCATCGCCCTCAATACACTCGTCATGGCGGCCGGACAAGCCTACGGCGCCTCCATGGCCAGAAGCTTCTGGAGCCGGGATGCGGCGGGATTCTTCCGCAAGTCGAGCCGCTTGGTTGGCTTGTCCGTTGTCCTCGGCCTGGCCGGCTTGGGTGCCGCGGCAACTTGCGGCGAACATTTCCTGCTCACGCTCTACGGACCCGCCTACGCCGCCGAACACGCCGCCTTTCTCTGGCTGATGGCGGCCGGTGCGGTCAGCTTCGCCGCCTCCGCCCTCGGTTACGCCATGTCCGCCGCCCGCTGCTTTCTCCCACAGGTGCCTACGCTTGCCGCCACCGCGCTCATCACCGCCCTCTGTTGCCGCCTTTGGGTTCCAAAGACGGGAGTGGCCGGGGCGGCGATGGCCCAAACCGTTGGGTTTGCTGTCCAACTGCTCCTCAGCCTGTGGCTTCTTGGCTATTTCTCCTGGAGGAAGTTTCAATGAACCGCCCGCTCCAACGGCCGCACCGCTGGGATGAAATCGGCTTCGGACTCGTCTCGGTCCTCGTATTCCTCATCCCTTGGGGCGACATGCTCTTGCTGCCCATGGAGGTCCAGGCCAGCCGCGTGTTCACGCTCGCCGCCACCGCCGCCTGGATTCCCTTGCTTTGGCGGCGCCGGAAGATGCGCCCTCTCGAATCGCCCCATATTTGGATGCTGCTGTTCCTGCTGTGGGCCGGAGTCAACATCGTGGAATCCGTCGAGCCCGAGCGCACGGTCCGCCGGGTGCTTTCCTATATGCAACTGTTCCTCGACGCGTGGATTATCCATCAATGTCTGCAAAGCGCCGGGCGCATGGAAAAACTGCTCACCAGTTGGCTCCTTGGATGCTACGTCTGCGCCGCCGGCGTGCTGTACAACTTTTCCAGAAACGTCTATCAGGGCGACGGCCGCTACACTGCGCCGGGCTTCGATCCCAACGACTTGGCCGTCACCTTGGTGTTGGGAATCCCCGTAGCCTGGTATCTTTCCCTGCAAAGCCTCCCTTACAAGTGGATCTATCGCCTCTATATGCCTTTGGCCATCGCGGCAATCCTGCTCACCGCCTCGCGCGGAGCCCTGGTCACCCTCGCCGTCATCCTCCTCTACCCTTTGACCACCATTCCCAGGACCTCGGCGAAGGCTCTGGCGGGCGTTACGCTCCTCGTTGCACTCTCCACCGCCGCGGTCATGCAATTCTCGAGCGAAATCTCGTTCCGCCGGCTGTCCACCATCGCTGACCAGTTGTCCGCTCGAGATCTGAACGGAAGAATTGACATCTGGCAGAGAGGCTATGAGGCCTTCCTTGAGCGGCCACTGATGGGGGCCGGCGCCGGTGGATTCGGCACCGCCGTCGGGGCGCGCAGGGGCCGCGAACTGGCTGCCCACAACACGCTCCTGGGCATCCTCGTCGAACACGGCCTCATCGGCCTTGCCCTTTTCCTTGGAATCTGCTTCGCCCTGCTGCGCCGGACCCGTCGCATGCCGCCTCCGGAAGGACGCCTCTGGTTCTTCCTGCTGCTCGGCTGGGGCGTCGCAGTCACCACGCTCAGTTGGGAAAACCGGGAAATGACTTGGCTGTTGTGGGGTCTCTGCGCGGCGGGCGCCACCCGCATTCGCAAGCGGGTCCCCCAAACCGTTCTGTGGAGGTATTATGGGCCCGTCCCATCCGCCTCGTAGAGTCTCGCTGCTCACCACCGGGCTGGCCCGTGGAGGCGCCGAAACCCAGGTCCTGCTGTTGGCGAAAGGGCTGCAACAGCGCGGCTGGAAGGTTTCCGTCGAAAGTCTTCTGCCGCCCCAGGCCTTCGCCGACGAATTGGAACAAAACGGCATCCCCGTTGTCTCGCTCGGCATGCGTCCCGGCGTCCCCAACCCAGCCGCCATTTACCGCCTCGCACGGCGCTGGCGGACCTTCCGCCCTCACATTGTGCACTCCCACATGGTGCACGCCAACCTGCTCGGCCGCATCGCCAGGATCTTCGCTCCCGCACCGGTGCTCATCGCCACCGCCCACAGCATCTGGGAGGGCCCCAAGTGGAGGGACTGGGCTTATCGCTTCACCGACCGGCTTGGCGACCTCACCACCAATGTCAGCCAAGCCGGGCTAGACCGCTACGTCCGCCATGGCCTGGTACGGAAAGATCGCGCCGCCTGGGTACCGAATGGGATTGACACGGCCCGCTTTGCGCCAGACGCCGAACTTCGGCGCAGCCTTCGCAGGCAGATGGGGTGGGAAGAAAAATTCGTGTGGCTCGCCGTGGGAAACCTCCGCGAACCGAAGGACTACCCGAACCTGCTTTCCGCCTTCGCCGCGGCCCATACCGGCGCACCATCAATGCGTTTAGCCATCGCCGGAGCCGGCCATCTGCTGGACTCGCTGCGCGCTCAGGCCTTCCATTTGCGCATCGAGAACCGCGTGGAGTTCCTCGGCGCCCGCACCGACGTCCGTGAACTGATGCAAGCCGCCGATGCCTTTGTCATGTCCTCGGCCTGGGAAGGCATGCCCATGGCGCTCCTCGAAGCCTCTGCCTCGGCCCTGCCCATCGTAGCCACCCGCGTCGGAGGCAACGTAGAGGTGGTCGAGCACGGCCGAACCGGATACCTCGTCCCTGCCTGCGATTCCTCAGCCCTCGCCCAGGCGATGGCCACTCTCGCGCTTCAAACCCCGGCGGCACGGAGAGAACTCGGTGAGGCCGGACGCAACCGGGTGCGGACTCTTTACGATTTCCAACGCGTGCTCGACCGCTGGGAAAACATCTATGCACAGCTACTGCAAAACAAAGCGGACTTGCGCCTCGCGCGGCGAGAATCGTTGACAACGGGAAGGATCGCACTATGGCGGAGAAACTGAAACGTATCCTGGACTTTGCGGGCAGCGCGATCGCCCTGGCTCTGCTCAGCCCCCTGATGGCCATTCTGGCGCTCGCCGTGAAGCTCACTTCCCCCGGACCCATCCTGTTCCGGCAGCGCCGTCTCGGATTGGGCGGCATCCCGTTCTCCATTCTCAAATTCCGCACCATGCACGACAAGGCGGAGGACATCCGCAACCCGGATGGCTCGGCCTATAGCGCCGATGACGACCCGCGCGTGACAGCGCTCGGCCGCTTTATGCGCAAAACCAGCCTCGATGAACTCCCGCAGTTCTGGAATGTCCTGCGCGGCGACATGAGTCTCGTCGGCCCCCGTCCCGATCAGGTCGATCAACTTCGCTACTACACCCCGGAGGATCGTGTGAAACTCCGCATGCGGCCCGGCATCACCGGACTGGCCCAAATCAGCGGCAGGAACCGCATCAGTTGGGAACGCCGCCGCCAACTCGACACCCAATACGTCACCCACTGGTCGCTCGCCACGGACATGCGGATTCTTCTATTGACTATCCCCTACGTCCTGTTACGACGCGATATCCACACGGAGGATCGAAATGCCAACCGCAATTCCACCGCCGCGGCTTGACGCGGAAGTCCTTTGCCGCATGATCGAGGCATGGCCCGTGGATGGCTATTCCGCCCACGCCGGCCGCATCTCGCCAGACTCGCTCCGCAAGAAGAGGATGGACGTTGCCAGTTCCCTGCTCGCCTCCGGCCCAAACCGCGCACCGCTGCTGTGGGAACACGGAGAGCTGGTGGGCGCCGCCTCCTGGAGTCCTCTGCCCTGGGACTCCCGATACTTCGGATTCGCCGCAGCCCGCATCGATCTTCTGCTCGCCGGTGGCGCCTACGCGTTGAGCCTGCGGCGGAAACAGATCTTGCTCGACTCGGTCCTGCGGGAGTGCCGTGCCGAGGGCATCGCCCACCTATCAGCCAGAGTCCATGCCGCCGACCTATCCTCGATCCACGCCCTGGAGGGCCATGCCTTCCAGCTCATCGACGGGATCCAGACATTCACTCTCTCCTTGGCAGAGGAATGCCCTGCGCCAGGCGCCCACCCCACCGGCGTACACATCGGCGAATACGAACCCTGGCAGCTCGAAGGCATCCTCGACATCGCCAGAACGGCGTACCGTTTTGACCGCTTCCATGCCGATCCGGAACTGCCCGATGGCGCTGCCGACCGTCTGCATGAGGATTGGCTGCGGAACTCCTGTGCCGGCCAAGCGGCCGATCTCGTGATGGTAGCCTTCAGCGGCCGCCAAGTCCTTGGTTTCGTTACGGCGAAGTTCGACTCATCGATCCGTTTTCACAATGGCGGCCATTTGGCAACCATCGTGCTCGTAGCCACGGCGGAGAGAGGCCGAGGCAGAGGCATTGCACGAGCCACCACGCTCGCGCTTCTTTCCCGGCTGCGGCAGTGCGATATCGCCGCCGTACAAGTGGGTACGCAGTTGTCCAACATCGGTGCGGGCCGCCTCTATGAAAGCTGCGGCTTCCGCCTCGGCGCGTCCACTCTAACCTTTCGAAAAGTCGTCGCACAGGAGCGTCCCTCGTAATGCGGATCAAAATACTGCACGTAGTTGGCGATTCGAAGTTCGGCGGTGCCTCTCACGGCATCCTCCGGCTGGCCCATTTCTGGAAGTCGCAACAGTGGGAAGTGCAAATCCTGTCCACGGACCCCGACCTGCAACGGCTGGCGCAGAGCGAAGGAGTCGCCGTTCTGCCGCTCGACGTGATTTGGCGGGCCACCCGACCCATGAAGGATCTCTGGGGACTGTGGAAGCTCTATCGCTATCTGCGCTCCTCCGACTACACTGTAGTTCACACCCATACGACCAAGGCTGGCTTTGTCGGCAGAATCGCCGCGGCGCTTGCCGGTGTGCCGATCATCGTTCACACCGCTCACGGCTTCGCTTTCCACGAGGGCTCGCCCTGGTGGAAGAAGGCCGCCTGCACACTCCTGGACCGCATCGCTTCGCTGGGCTGCCGAAAAGTCATCGCCGTCAGTCATTTCCACCTCAACTGGGGCCGGAAACTGGGCATCGCGGCGGCAGAGAAGATCGTCGCCATCCCCAATGGAATCCCCGATCCAGCCAAACCGGACGCAGCGCAGATCGCCCGCATCCGCGAGGCTTGGGGCATCCGTCCCGGCCAGACGGCCATTCTGACACCCGGCCGGTTGGCCCCCGAAAAAGGCTTGGAGGATCTGATCGATGCCTTAGGAGGGATCGACATGACTCGCCGCCAGAGTCTCCGCCTCCTGATCGCCGGCGACGGCAACCTGCGCGAAGCATTGCAACAGCGAGTGCTGCGCCTCGGCATCGAGGACCAAGTCCAATTCCTCGGCTTTCAAGACGATATCCCCGCACTGCTCTGCGCGGCGGATCTTGTCGTCTTTCCGACTTGGCGCGAGGGCCTCTCCATCGCTCTTCTCGAAGCCATGGCCCAAGGGCGCCCCATTATCACCACCGCCATCGGGTCGAACATCGAGGTGACCAGAAACGGCGAAGGAGCGCGCATCGTCCCCCCAGGCGCTCCGCCGCAACTCGGTGACGCCATTGTGCAACTCGCCGCAGACCCGGAATCCCGTCGGCTGCTCGCCGCCAGGGCTCGGCAAATCTACCTAGACCACTACACACTAGACCGGATGCTCGGCGACTACTATGCCCTTTACAAGGAGTTATTCGAGGAGTTCGAACATGCGCAGCCAATTTCTCCCATACTGTCTTCCACTCATCGGTGAAGAGGAAATCGCCGAAGTCGTCGATAGCCTCCGCTCGGGCTGGGTTACCACCGGCCCAAAGGTCAAGCGGTTCGAGGATGACTTTGCGGCCTACACGGGCGCACGCCACGCCATCGCCGTCAACTCTTGCACTGCCGCCTTGCACTTGGCGTTGGCCGCCAGCGGAGTCGGGCCCGGTCACGAAGTGATCGTCCCCACCTTGACCTTTTGCGCCACGGCGAATGTCGTTGTACACCTCGGAGCCCGCCCTGTCCTCGTCGACGTGAACGAACACGGACTCATGGACGCGGCGTTGGTGGAGCGCGCCGTCACCAGGCAAACGAAGGCCATCGTCCCTGTTCATTTTGCCGGCCAAGCCTGCGACCTCGGCCCACTCCTCGAAGTCTCCCGCCGCCACGGCATCCCGCTGATCGAAGATGCGGCCCACGCTGTAGGCTCTACCTACCGGGGAACTCGGATTGGCACATTCGGCCAAGCCACCGCCTTCAGTTTCTATGCAACAAAGAACATGACAACAGGAGAGGGTGGCATGATCACCACCTCCGACGACCATCTTGCAGCTCTGCTGCGGCGGTTGGCATTACACGGGATGAGCCGCGACGCCTGGAAGCGCTACACCGAAGCCGGCTCCTGGTATTACGAAGTTCTTGAACCCGGCTACAAGGACAACATGACAGACATCCAGGCCGCTCTCGGCCTGCACCAACTGCGCCGCCTCGAAAGCTTCATCGCCCGCCGCAGGCAGATCGCGGCCTTCTACCGCCAAGCCTTTGCCGATTGTCCCGAAATGGAACTGCCTTGCGAGTTGCCGGACAGAAATCACGTCTATCATCTCTTTCCGATTCGCCTGCGCAACAAGCATAGAGGCCAGTTCATCGAGCAGTTGCGCGAGAGAAACATCGGGGCCAGTGTCCACTTCATCCCTCTCCACCGCCACCCCTACTACCGGGAAGCCTTCGGCTACAAGCCGGAGCAGTTCCCAACGGCCGAAGCCATCTACCACGGAGCCGTATCCCTGCCGCTGTACCCGCGAATGACCGACCAAGACGCAAGCGATGTCGTGGACGCCGTGCGCCATGCCCTCGCCGTCACCACGGAATTCCGGCCGTCGCCCTTCACGGGCCCGCAACTTGAACACAAGGAGTCCGCTCGATGACCATCCAAAATCAAGAATTCTGGAAACAGGCTGCGCCACGCGTCCTAACCGACTGGATTCTCGTTCACCTGGCCGCGCTGGCTTCCTTGTCCGCGGTCGTGCTCGGAGCACCACCAGAGCGCCTCGCCGATATGGTGCGGGCACTGAAACACTTCTACCTTGCCACCTTCCTTCCCCTTTCCCCGCTCTTCCCATTGATCTTTTTCTGGAACGGCTTCTACACGCGGTCCCGCGCCTATGCCACACGCTACAAATGGGTGGTGATTGCACGCGGCGCCACCGTGGCATCCCTCTCCTTCCTGTTTGCCGCGTTTCTCCTCACACGCGCCGATGCCTTCCCGAGAACCGCGGCGGTTCTCTTTCCCGTGCTGGTCAATCTTCTAACCATAGGGGCTAGGCTGGCGAAAAACTGGATCGTTAACCTAAACCATGTATCGCCCGCCAACACAACCCACACCCGTGCCGCCGAAACGCCATCCGCTCCGGAACCGGTGCTCGTCGTGGGGGGCGCTGGATACATCGGCTCCATCCTGTGCCGCAAACTTCTCGCGCAGGGCCGCCGCGTCCGCCTCCTCGATAGCTTTGTCTACGGCGATACCGCCGTGCGAGACCTCTTCGGCCACGAACGGTTCGAACTGTGCATCGGCGACTGCCGCAATATTCAAAGCGTTGTGTCCGCCATGAAAGGCGTCAAGTCCGTGATTCACCTCGCCGCTGTCGTCGGCGATCCGGCCTGTGAGCAGGACCGCAAAGCCGCCCTTGAGATCAACTATGCCGCCACCCGCATGATGATGGAAGTCGCCAAAGGATACGGAGTGCAACGCTTCCTGTTCGCATCCTCATGTAGCGTGTACGGAGAAACCGAGGAAATCGTTGACGAACGATCCGCCACCAACCCAATCTCTTTGTATGCTCAAACCAAGCTCGACAGCGAACAGGCATTGCTGCGCGGCAGAACAGAGGAGTTCCACCCCACGATCCTGCGCCTGGCAACCGTTTTCGGCAACTCCTACCGACCCCGCTTCGACTTGGTCGTGAATCTCCTCACGGCCAAGGCAATCCGCGACAGGGTGATTACAATCTTTAACGGAGAGCAGTGGAGACCGTTCCTGCACGTCGCCGACGTCGCCGAAGGTTTCCTTCGTGTCCTCGAAGCTCCCCTCGATGTGGTGAGCGGCGAAATCTATAACCTGGGAGACAGCCGCCTCAACTACACTCTTTCCCAGGTCGCTGCGGCCATCCAGGAACTCGTCCCCGGCACGCGCGTCGAGCACGTCGAAAACCCGGACCGGCGCAACTACAGAGTCAGCTTCGACAAGGTCAAGGGGCAGCTTGGCTTCTCCTGCCGCATCGACCTCAGGGAAGGCATCCGCGATCTCCAGGAAGCGCTACAAAGCCGCCGGATCGCCGACTATACAGACCTTCAGTACCACAATCAGAGATTCCTCAAGGCAGCCGGCAGGCTGGTCTCCAAAGAAGAGACCGACTCCCAGGTGATGGCCGCCTTCGCCGCTACATTGGAGAACTACCAACATGCCCTTGCGGACTTCGCCGGTCAGCCGAAGTGACACCGTCTTTGCCACTTTCCTCCTCACCGGCGGCCTCGCCGCCACGCTGCTCATCTGGAGGCCGGGCCAGTGGGAAGGCCTTGCGGCGAAGTCCGTCCTGCTCCTCCTCTGTGCCACTCTCGCCGCCGCCCGCCCAGAGCAATGCGCATTGCGCGAAACCCAAACCCCACTTCGGGTCGCTGCCGCAGCCCTCATCCTGCTGCCCATCCTCGGCGTCTTGCAATCCATCGCCTCTATCAGCGCAGTTCCCCATCTCTCCACCCTCTCCAGTCTCGACTGGGCAGCCTGCGTTGCAGTGTTCCTCACCGCCTCTATCCTTGCCGTAAGAAGCAACACCCGTCACGCACTGCTCACCGCAACGGCCATCGTCGGCAGCGCCCTTTGTCTGCTCGCCACCCTCCAATTCTTTACTTCCAACGGCAGGATCTTCTGGATCTGGCCGGCGGCCGAGCCGCAGGTATTCGGCCCCTTTCACAGCCGGAACAACTACGCCAGCTTTGCTCTCTTGCTGTTTCCCCTCGTCGCCTGGAAAGGACTCCACTCCCGTCTCCGCTGGCACTACATCGCCGCCGCAGCCCTCATTGGAGCCTCGATTGTAGCCTCCGGTTCCCGTGCCGGAGCGGCCCTGTTCGCCCTCGAAGCACTCATCCTCTTCGCCCACTTCCGGCTTGCCACTTCGACAAAAGGCACTCTGGCTGCCGCAGCCATGCTGTGCGCCGCCATCGGAATTTTCGGCTGGACGCACTTGCAAAACAAGCTGTCCGACGAAGATCCCTTGCGCTATCGCCGGGAGATGATCGGCTCCGCCATCGATATGTTCCGGCAACGCCCCGCCTCTGGCTTCGGCCTCGGAGTCTTCCCCGCCGCCTACCCCGCCTTCGCCAAGTTCGACAGTGGCCACTACGTCAACCACGCCCACAACGATTGGGCCGAGCTGGCCGCCGAGGGAGGCATCCCCGCACTCGCCTGTCTGGGCATCTTCCTGGCCACAATGCTGCCCGCTGCCTTGCGGAGCATCTGGGGCCTTGGCGTCCCCACCGTCTTTGCCCATAGCTTGGTGGACTACCCCCTACAGCGCCTCGGCGTTTCTTTCTGGCTCTTCCTCATCGCCGCCCTCTTGCTCTCTGGCCACCGTTCCGATTCGCCAGACAAACATCCGTGGACACAGGTCCGCAAAGGCTTCGTGCGTTAATGAAAAGCCCGCGGCGCCCACGGGTGGCTCTACAATAGTCCATAACTCCGCGGGATTCCCCGCGCCTCCCCCCGCACAACCCTCGCCACAACATTGACTTGCCGCTGCTCCAGCACTATATTGAGAAATACTCATCTCGTGACACCGTGAGTTCCACCACCCTGCAACCAACCTCCGGGAATCTCTTCAAATACGACGGCCCCGCCGGAACTGTCGTCTTCCTGGTCGCTCTCCCTCTTTGCCTCGGCATCGCCCTCGCCTCCGGAGCTCCACTCTTTTCTGGCATCATCACCGGGATCGTCGGAGGACTCGTCGTCTCCCTTCTCTCCGGCTCGCAGATCAGCGTCAGCGGTCCCGCCGCCGGCCTCACCACCATTGTCGCCGCCGCCATCGCCGACCTCGGAAGTTTTCAAACCTTCCAACTCGCTGTTGTCATCGCCGGCTGTTTCCAACTCGTGCTCGCCATTCTCCGCGCGGGCGTCGTCGGCGACTACGTCCCCCACTGCGTCATCCGAGGCATGCTCGCCGGCATCGGCCTCGTCATCATCCTCAAACAGATCCCCCACGCACTCGGCCGCGATCAGGATTACGAAGGCGACTTCGGCTTCCTCGAAAAGGGCTCCAGCAACACCATCACCGATATCCTCGAATCCTTCGTCACCATGAATCCGGGCGCAACCACCATCGCCATCGTCAGCCTCGCCATCCTCATCGCCTGGGAGTGGCGCGCCGCATCCGGCTCCAAGTTCTTCCGTATCGTCCCCGCACCCCTCATCGCCGTCATGGCCGGCATCGGGCTCAATGAAGCCTTCCGCCTCTTCTTCCCCAACATCCACGTCAATGCCTCCGAACACCTCGTCAACCTACCCATCGCCACCTCCGCCCATGAGTTCGCCTCGAATTTCACCCCGCCCGACTTCTCCCAGTGGCTCAACCCGAAAATCTGGAAAACTGCCTTCGTCATCGCCATTGTCGGCAGCGTCGAAACCCTCCTCAACCTCGAGGCGGCCGACAAGCTCGACCCCTACCGCCGCATCTCCCCGCCCAACCGCGAGCTCTTCGCCCAAGGCGTCGGAAACGCCCTCAGCGGCATGATCGGTGGACTCCCCCTTACTTCAGTCGTCGTCCGCACTTCCGCCAACGTTTTCGCCGGCGCCCGCACCCGCATGGCCTGCTTCACCCACGGCGCCCTCCTGCTTATTTCCGTCATCCTGTTCCCCACCCTGCTCAACCGTATCCCTCTCGCTTGCCTGGCCGCCATCCTCATTCTCGTCGGCTACAAACTCACCCGCTTCGATATTTACAAGGAGCAGTTCCGCGCCGGCTGGGCGCAGTTCCTCCCCTTCATCTTCACGGTCGCGGCAATCATCTTTACCGACCTCCTCACCGGAGTCCTCCTCGGCATTGCCTTCGGACTCTTTTTTGTCATCCGCTCCAACCACCACGCCGCGATCACACTCGTGCGCCAGGATCGCTTCTTCCTCATCCGCTTCAACAAGGACGCCACCTTCCTCATCAAGTCCGACCTCAAAAGCAAGCTCCGCAGCATCCCCCCCGGCTCCCATCTCTTCATCGATGGAACCCGCGCTTTCTACATGGACCACGATATCTACGAAGTGCTCCACGATTTCGAAAGACTGGCCCCTTACAAGGACATCACCCTCGAATACCGCAACATCGAAGATCCACATAGGACGTAACCATGGATTCCTACAAGAAGCTCCTGCTGGCCAACAAGGCTTGGGTTCAGGACAAGCTCAATATCCGCCCCGACTACTTCGAAGTCACCGCCGAGGATCAGAGCCCCGAATTCCTCTGGATCGGTTGTTCCGACAGCCGAGTCCCCGCCGAGGACATCACCGGAACCGAGCCGGGCGAGTTGTTCGTCCACCGCAATATCGCCAACCTCGTCGTCCACACCGACTTCAACATGCTGAGCGTCCTACAGTATGCCGTCGAAGCCCTCAAGGTCAAGCACATCATCGTCTGCGGCCACTACCAATGCGGCGGCGTCCGCAATGCCCTCACCCACACCAATTACGGCCTGCTCAACAAATGGCTCCGCTATATCAAGGATGTCTACCGCATGCATGCCCGCGAACTCGATACCATCTCCGATCCTCAAGTCCGCTATGACCGCCTCGTCGAGCTCAATGTCAGCGAACAAATCCAGAATCTCGCTGAAACCTCCATCGTGCAGGCCGCCTGGAAAAAGGAACAGCGCCCCTCCCTCCACGGCTGGGTCTATGACCTCAAGACCGGCTACCTCAAGGAAATCGCCCGCATGGACCCCGGCGCAAAGATCGACGATATCTACCGCTTCGATCTCTGACCGGCCCATCCCCGATTGTTGGAAATCAGCCTCCTCTTCTGCCTGCTCCATTCCATCCGTGCGCGGCAGCCCGCGTTCACCCCGCTCGCCATCCCACCCACTAGCGCAATAATTCTCGGAATAAAATTTATTTTTCCATATATTGCAACTATTTACACTGCACCCCTCTTGAAATAATCCGCCCATAAATGCCACCCTCCAATCGGAAAGGATTTTCTCAAAACCCATGGCCACTCCCCAGCAAACCGCCGCCAATCGGGCCAACGCCCAGCACTCCACCGGACCCCGCACCGAAGCGGGCAAAGCCGCCTCCTCCCAAAACGCCCGCAAACACGGCCTCTCCTCCCAACACCTCCCGCTCTCCCCCGAAGAGCGCCCCCTCTTCGAACAACTCGAGGCCGACCTCCGCTCCCAGGTCAACCCCTCCGGCGCCCTCCAGGAAAGCATCTTCATCGAACTCGTTGCCGCCGCCTGGAAACGCAACATCGTCAACCGCCTCCTCGCCGAGGCCGTGGCCTCCACCGAAGCCCTATTCGCCGAAGAAGTCCCCGACCGCGTCCGTAAGCTCCTCCGCCACAAAGCCGACCAGGATCGCGCCTTCAACCGGTCCCTCCGCCAACTCCAGGAACTCCAGACCGCCGCACAGCGCCGCGAGCCCGGCGAAGCACCCACTCTCGCGCGCCCCATTACAAAACGAACCCAATTCCCGCCCCTCCACCAGGAAGAACAGGCGAAACCGGCCCGTCCCATCGACCCCATCTTCGCCCAAAACTTCCCCAAATCCGGAGCCGCCTGAGCGCGCGCTCCCCATTCATGACCCTATAATGAAGAAAAGGGCTCATGAAGAAGTTTTACATCGAAACGTTCGGATGCCAGATGAACGCCCATGACTCGGAAAAAGTCATCGGCACGCTCATCGACAAGGGCTACGGCCAAGTCGAAACCCCCGAGGAGGCCGACCTCGTCCTCTACAACACTTGCAGCATCCGCGACAAGGCCGAACAGAAGGTCTTCCACCGCCTCCAGGAGTTCAAGCGCAACCACAAAGGCAAGACTTTCGGAGTCCTCGGCTGCGTCGCCCAGCAGGAAGGCGAACGCATCTTCGAAAAGGCCCCGCACGTCTCCCTCGTCTGCGGCTCAGCCAGCTACAACCAGCTCCCGCAGCTACTCGTCCAGATCGAAGCCGGCAATCGCCGCGTCACAGGCCTCAGCCTCGACACCGAAGACACCTTCGAAACCCCCATGACGCGCCGCGACAATCCGCACCGCGCCTACATCACCATCATCGAAGGATGCGACAAAGCCTGCGCCTATTGCGTCGTCCCGTATACCCGCGGCCCCGAGCGTAGCCGCACCTCCGAGAGCGTCCTGCGCGAAGCACGCGAACTCGCCGAACTCGGCTACTCCGAAATCCAACTTCTCGGCCAGAACGTCAACTCCTACCGCGACCCGTCCCCCGCCGCCCTCACCTTCGCCCAACTCCTCGACGCCGTCGGCCGCATCGACGGCATCCGCCGTGTCCGCTTCACCACGTCCCACCCCCGCGACTTCGGAAAAGATATCATTGACGCCATGGACGCCAATCCGAACCTTTGCAATCAGGTTCACCTGCCCGTCCAATCCGGCAGCAACAATGTCCTCGCCGCCATGCAGCGCCTCTACACCCGCGAAGACTACATGCGCCGCATCGAGTGGATGAAGAACTCCCACCGCAACATCGCCATCTCCACCGACATCATCGTCGGCTTCCCCGGCGAATCCGAACGCGACTTCGAACAAACCCTAGCCCTTCTCGATGAAGTGGAATACGATTCCATCTTCAGCTTCAAATACTCGCAGCGCCCCAACACCCCGGCCCTCGGCCTCAGCGATCACATCCCCGACGGTGAAAAAGGCCGCCGCCTTACCATCCTCCAGGAGAAGCAACGCGGCATCCAGCTCCGCCGCAACGCCGACTACATCGGCCGCGTGGAAGAGGTAATGGTCGAGGGTTTCAACAAAGCCACCGGCCAATGGATCGGCCGCACCTCACAGCACAAGACACTGAATTTCACCACGCCGCGGCCCACTGAACAGTCTCTCACCGGAAGCTATCTGTTCGTCCGTGTCCTGCGAGCGGGGCCAAACTCCCTCGTCGGCGAAGCCGTCTGAAAGGAATCAACATGGAAGTCGAAATGAAAATCCGGGGCTTGATGATGGACCCTGTCACCAACATGCCTATCGTCATCCTCAAGGACACCAACGGCAACGCCATCCTTCCCATCTGGGTCGGCATCTACGAAGCCAACGCCATCGCCCTGGAGATCGAAAAGGTGTCCACACCTCGTCCCATGACGCACGATCTCATCAAGACCGTCCTCATGGGTCTCGATACCGCCGTCCGCAAGGTCGTTGTCAGCGAACTCAAGGACGATACGTTCTACGCCCTCATTTGGCTCGAAAAGGACGGCGAGCTCATCACCGTCGATTCCCGCCCCTCCGATGCGCTCGCCCTCGCCTTGCGCCTCGATTGCCCCATCTTCGTCGACGAGGCCGTCCTCAAGTCCTCCAAGATGGCCAACGCCGTTTCCGACCGCGTCAACAACGACGAACTCCGCCGCTGGCTCGAGAATCTCAACGACGAAGACCTCGGCCGCTACAAGATGTAATGGAACAGATCCTCGCGCGCCTCGCCGCCGCCAACATTCAACTCCTGCCGATCACCCAGATCGAGACCCACTTCGTCTTCGAGCGCGACGGCTTCATCTCCCTCGTCGAGCGCACCCGCGATGGCTCCTTCGGCCGCATCGGCGCCGCCGGACTCCTCACCGAAAGCGGCATGGCCGTCCTCATCCAGCGCTCCTCGAAAATGCTCTTCGTTGCCAAGGGACTGGAAATCGAAGCGAGTGAAGAACAAGTCCTCGCCCTCCGCGCCTTTGACCGGGATCTCCGCCAAGCCCTCACGCCTTAACATTCATTTACACTTCGTTGCTAACCCGCCGCCTTCCCGCTCCGTCTGTATAGGCATGAGAAGCAAGGCAATCAAAAAAACAATACAAGTCGCAACCGTTGCGGCGCTTCTCGGCGTCTTCGCACTCCAAGCTAAATCTGCTGCCGCCGGAGCCTGCCGCTTCGCGCGTACTTTCGCAGCCGTCAGCCGCGCCGATGTCGATACCACCCTGTTCGAGAAGTTCGTCTTCACCATGCTGCTCAGCAGCCAGAACCCCGCACCCAAAGCCCGTGGCATGCAACCTACTTGAGCCAGCCTCACCGCTCCTGATACTGCAATTGGTACAGCTTCCAATAGATGCCCCGTTGCGATAACAACACCTGATGGGTTCCCACTTCGCGCAGTTGCCCCTTGTGCATCACGAAGATCCTGCTCGCCCGCTGGATCGTCGATAACCGGTGCGCCACAATAAGGCTTGTCCGCCCTTCCACCAGCCGCTCCAGCGCCAGCCGGATGCGCACTTCCGTTTCGGTATCGACGCTCGATGTCGCTTCGTCCAATATCAGAAACAACGGATCGTGCGCCAGCGCCCGCGCAAAGCTCAGCAACTGCTTTTGCCCCGTCGACAACCCTGCCCCTCGTTCCTTCACCGCATGCCGCAGCCCATCCGGCAGTCCGTTGACGAAGTCCGTCAGATTCACCTGCTCCACCGCATCGCGCAGTTGCTCCTCCCCGATTCCTTCCGTCCCCAGCCGGATGTTCTCCTCCAGCGTCCCCGTGAACAGAAAGGAATCCTGGAGTACGATGGCAAACCGCCGCCGCAGTTCCTCGAGCGGCACCTTGCGAATATCCACGCCCCCGATGCGAATGGCCCCTTTCTGCACATCGTAGAAGCGCAGCAGCAGATTCGTCAGCGTCGTCTTCCCAGCCCCCGTATGCCCTACCACCGCGATGGTCTCTCCCGGCTCAATCCGGAAGCTCACATCCCGCAGCACCCACTCATCCTCTTTATAGGCGAACCACACGCGGTCGAACTCGATCGCCGCCGGACCCGCGGGCAACGAGGCTTCCCTCGAGCCGACCACCCGCGCGGGCGTATCCAACAACTGAAAGATGCGCTCGGCGGCCGAAATCGCGGACTGCAATATATTATATTTCTCACTCAAATCCTGAATCGGACGAAAGAACCGGATGGCGTATTGAAAGAACGCCACCAGCACCCCAAGACTCAATTCCCCCGCGCCCACGCGATATCCGCCATAGGCCAGCAGCGTCGCCACCGCGCCCAGCCCCACAAATTCCACCGCCGGATAGAACCACCCGTAGGCCACAATCGCGTCCTTGTACGCCAGCATGTGTTCGCGATTGACTTCGGCGAACTCCTCCCTGCTGCGCCGTTCCCGATTGAACAACTGCAAGACCGCCATCCCGCTCACGTGCTCCTGAAGGTAGCTGTTGATGCGCGCCACGGCCGTGCGGATGCGCCGGTTGCTCGCCGACACATCCTTGCGGAACTTCACCGTAATGGCCAGCAACAACGGCAGCGACAACAGAATCGCCAGAGTCAGCGGAACGCTCAACTGGAGCATCACCCCCACCATCAGCAACAGCAGCACAAAGTCGCCGATCGCCGTCACCAACCCCGCCGAGAACAACTCCGACAGTGTATCCGCATCCGTCGTCACGCGAGTCAACAGCCGCCCCAGCGGCGTGCGGTCATAGTAGGCCACATCCAGCCGCTGCAAATGCTCCATCGTCTCGTGCCGCAGATCGAACAATGCATACTGCCCCGTGCGGCTCATGAGATAGGTCTGCCCAAAGTCCGAAATGAGGGAAACGATCAACGCCGACAGGAACAGTAGCGACACCGCGGTCATCCCCTGCCATGGATCCTTCGGCAGATACGCATCCAGCACCGAAGGCCCCACTTGCGGATTCGGCGCCAGATACTTGTCGATGGCGTAACGCGTAAGCAGCGGACCCACGACATCGGCCGCCGCATGCACCAGCATGCATAGCAGCGCAATCAGCACCGCGCCGCGATAGGGCCACAAATACCCGAGCAGCCGCCGCAACAAACGGCCGTCGTAACTTTTCCCCGATACTTCTTCGTCCATCAGGCGCCCAACCCCACGGCCAAAGCCACGAAGTCTTTGGCCACGATATCGAAATCGGGATCGGGCGGATCCGCCTTCCCGCCGGGCCCGCGTTCCAGCGGCCGCGGCACATAGGCCGTTTTCAACCCTGCCTGCCGCGCGGCACGCAAATCCCCGATGTGTGCCGCGACCATCATCAACTCACCCGGCTTGCAGCCGAGGTAATCGGCGGCCATCAGGTAAACTTCGCGGTCGGGCTTGTAGTGCCTGGCCATCTCCGCGCTCAGCACCACATCCCAAGGCAGTTTGGCCCACTTCGCCATGTTCGCGAGCAGAGAGGTATTGCCGTTGCTCAGGGTCGCGATCAGATACTTCTTCTTCAGCCGAGCCAATCCGGCCACCGAATCGGGCCATGGATCCAGCCGGTGCCACACCTCGTTGAAGCGCGCTTTCTCTGCTTCGCTCAGGCCTTGAATTCCAAACTCTACCAGCAGTTCCTCGAGAATCATCCGGTGCAAGGCATCGATTTTCGTCCACCCGAGTTCGCCCTTGCGCACGCGGTCCATGGCCGGACCATATCCGGCGCGCCAGCGGTCGGCGAACTTTGCCCAATCCACTTGCAGCCCTTTCGCTCTCCCGAGGGCTTTGCCATCGCGGATGATCGACGAGCGCCAATCCACCACCGTGCCGAAGACATCGAAAGCCAGAGCCTTCACTTCGCCTGCCGCTGCCGCAGCCATCCTCATGCCTGCCCCCATTGCCGCCAATGCGCTTCTCCGAGTCACCAACCCCGGATGATACCATGCAAGCAGCGATGCGGGACTACACGAAGAAGGTGCTGGCGGCGGTGCGCCGTATCCCCAAGGGCAAAGTCGCAACCTACGGAGAAGTCGCCGCGGCAGCCGGTTTCCCCGGCGCCGCCCGAGCCGTCGCCACAGCCCTCCGCGCGGCCGGCGGCGGCGTTCCTTGGTGGCGAGTGATCGGCAGCGGGGGCAAGATCTGTCTCCGCGGAGCCTCCGCCCTCGACCAACGCATGCGGCTGGAACAGGAAGGAGTCTCCTTCCGCGGCAAGCGGGTGGCGTTACGATGACAGCCGGCCGGATTCAGTCGAACAATTCCTGAAGAGGCACTTGAATCTCATCGCCGGCCCGCAGAATGCCGTCCTCCACCGCAACGGTTGCGGCGCGAGTATGGATCTGCGCCCGCCGCGATTGCGGGTCGACCACCCATACCGTCGGCACACCAAACTCGAGGTAGTCCTTGATGCGGTCGAGCACCCGGCCCATACGGTCTTCCGTCGAGAGAATCTCCACGCAAAGCAACGGTGGCGTGGCGATCACCTGCTCGGTCGGAGCGCTTGCCGGCATCACAAGCACATCGGGAATTCGGACGCGGTTCGCCTTGACTCGCACACGGACCTCCGTCAACACCTGAATCCTCCACCGTTTCTCCTGGCCGAAGAAATAGGCGGCGAGCCGGGCCTGTAGCCGGCCATGATCGCGTTCTCCCACGTTACGTTCCTCCGTGCGCCCGTCCACGAAGTCGCAATCCGGATCGTAGCTGGATCGGAGGTATTCTTCAACGGAAACCAGCGTGCGCGCGGCCATACCCCGATGATAACCCGTCCGGCTTTCGGCCAGTTCTACTCCTCCGGCACCCAAGTCAACGCGCACAGCCGTGCCGTGATCCCCGTCTTCTTCGGCCGCACCGACACAATCTCGAACTTCTCCGTGGCCGGATTCGCCGCCGCCGCAATCGCGTCGGTCTGCTCCTTGACCGTGGCCTCCAGGTCCGCATATTGCTGCCGCAGGGCTTCGAGATTCGCCTCGGCAATTCCCACATCCTGCGCTTCCTTCTGAATCCGCCCCACGCCGCGCGCCGCGGTGGCCGCCTTGCCAATGCCCGTGGACACCTTTCGCGAACCGAATAACGCGCCCAGCAAACTGCTCCCGATCGAGATCGCATTCACCAACGTTGCCGACTGCTTCTGTTGCTGCTCCTTGGCAAGCGCATTCTCGGCGCGGCGGATCTTCTCCTCCAGTGCCGCCAGCTTCGGACCGTACTTCTGCCGCATGGCCTCCACTTCGGCATCGCGCCGCTCGCGCGCCACCGTTTGCAACCGCACGCGAAAGTCGCGCTCACTTTCATCGGGCAGCGACAACTCACCCGATGACGGACTCTGAAACAGGTCGATCTTCCGATTGGAAAAGATCCAGTTCACGAAATCCTTCTGCCATATGGGATAGCTCTTCGCCTTGCCCGCCGCGGGCGGCAGTTCTTCGTATGACGCTCCTTCCACCGGAGTCTTCTCCAGTTCGCCGGTCTCGACGTCGGTCTCTTCGGCGTCTTCCCAACTCACGGGAGTGGCATCCGAGGTAATCGGCGCCAGCACGTTCAGCTTCTTCGTGATATCCACGCCCTTCTTTGCATCGAGGAACTTCACCTCCGCCGCGCAGTACAACATCGGCCTGTAGGTCACTTCCGTCCCACGCGCCGGCAGGAAGAACTGCGGCACATCGGGAGGCAGCACCGGCCGCGCCGTCTTCGCCGATTCTCCGGCCACCGGCTTCGAAGCCGCACTGCCGGCGGGCTGCGCCGCGGCGAGCGCCAGTTTGTGATCGGCCATCAGCGTCCGGATCTGCGTGCGCGTCAGCGGCCCACGCAGGTACGACATCGCCCAGCGCGTCTCGAACACTTGCGGCGCGCCGCGGTGGACGTTGTTCAACAGGAAGATGCGATTGCCCAACGCCGACAGCAACTGGTCCATCTGCTGCCGGTCGAACGACGCCCCACCCGCCGTAGCCGCCACGCCTTCCAACCCATCGAGCACGCGGTTCTTGTCGCGCTCGGTTTGCAAGCGCCCGATGAACCAGGTGCCCGTATTCGCCAGGCCCTTGTAGTCCAGGTCCACCGGATTCTGCGTGGCCAGCACCACGCCCAGTCCGAACGCACGAGCCTGCTTCAACAGCGTCAACAGCGGCCGTTTCGATGGCGGCTCTCCGATCGGCGGAAAGTAGCCGAAGATCTCATCCATGTACAACAGCGCGCGCAGGCTGGTGGTGCCCGATTGCTGCCGCATCCAGCTCAAGGTCTGATTCAGCAACAAGGCTACGAAGAACATGCGCTCGCTATCGTTCAAATGCGCGATGGAGAAAATCGACATGCGCGGCTTGCCCTGCGGCGTATACAACAAGGACTGGATCTCCAGCGGATCGCCATTCAGCCATGCTTCGAAGCCCGGCGACGCCAGCAGGTTGTTCAATGCCATCGCCAGTTGGAAGCGATCCTTGGCCGGATAAAAGGCTTCCAGATCGAGCACGCCGATCTTGCTCATCGGCGGCGTCTGTACCTGGTGGATCAAGGACGGCAGATCGAGCGATTGCCCGTTGCGCCACGCCGCGTCGAAAAGGTTCGACAACAGAATGTGCTCGCGGCTTTGAATGGGATCGGCGGTGATCCCCACCAGACCGAGGATCGCCGTGGCCGTTGCGCCGATGCGGTCGCGGAACAGTTCGCGATCGTCAATCACCGCCTCGGGCGGCGCGTCGAAGGAGCGCAGCACGCTGACAGGCACGCCGGCGTCGCTGCCCGGCGTGTAGATGGTGAAATCGCAATTGGCGCGCATGGCGGCAATGCGCGGGCCATCCTGCCCCCACTGCGCCAGCCCGTTCTTCCACAACTCGGCCTGCTGCGCGGCGAACGTATCGGGATCGGTACCCTTGCGGCGCGCATCGTCTTCGTTGATCCAGGGGCGGAAATCGCGGGCGGCGAGCGAGGGAAACGTCAGCAGCAGGTTTCCCAGATCGCCCTTGGGGTCGATGATCAGCGCCGGGATGCCGTCCATCGCGGCTTCTTCGAGAAGGCTGAGGCAAAGCCCGGTCTTCCCGCTTCCGGTCATGCCCACGCATACCGCGTGTGTCACCAGATCGCGCGATTCATAAAGAAGCAGATTCTCGCTGCGCGTCTTGGCCGCCGGGTCGTATTGCTTGCCCAGATAGAAGATGCCGAGTTTCTCGAAATCCTGCATAGTTCTCCAGTCTAGAACAACGGGCGTGGGCGTTTGGACGGCGCAATCGGCTATGATGGGGGGATCAGAGGATTCCCTTTGCCAGAGCTCAATGCCAGTGTGCCTGCCCGTAAATCGTTCCGTTTTTCACGGAATCAGACCATCGGCCTCGTGTTTGGATGCTCCGTATTCGGCACGGCTTCGCAGATCCTGATCAAAACCGGCGCCAGCGCGCTGACGGGAGCCAGCGTGATGGCAATGATCACGAATCCATACCTGGTGGGCGGCTACGGGCTGTATGGATTCAGCACCATCCTGCTGATCCTGGCCTTGCGCGATGGCGAGTTGTCGGTGCTGTATCCGGTCATCTCGTTGACCTTCGTGTGGGTCGCACTGCTCTCCACCGTCTTCTTCGATGAAGTGCTCTCGCCCATCAAGATGCTCGGAATTTTCACCATCGTTGCCGGGGTTGCGGTTTTAGGGGGCGGTTCCCGCAAGTGAAAGCGACTCCCGTCTCCTCCATGTTGCTGATGGTGCTGTCGTCGTTTATCGGCAGCTTCGGAGCAGTGTTGCTGAAAGCCGGCGCGACGCGCCTGCACCGCAACATCGCATCGCTCCTCTTCAATTACCGGCTGGCGGGCGGTATCTTCATGTACCTGCTCTCGTCGTACTTCTTCGTGCTCGGTGTGCGGCAGGGCGAACTCACCATCCTCTATCCCATCCAATCGCTGAGCTACTTCTGGACCATGCTCTGGTCGCGCATGTTCTTCGGCGAGCCGTTCACGCGCAACAAGTTCCTTGGGCTGACGATGATCCTGGCCGGCATTGGCATGCTGTTCGCGGGCCGCTAAGCGTTCACTGCATAGGCTCAAACAGCCCGAAGGCGTAGATCGCCGTCGCCGAGGCAATGGCTACGTACTGTTTGCCGTCCACCGCATAGGTAATGGGCGATGCGGTGATTCCTTCGCCCATCTGGAAATGCCACAGGTGCTTCCCTGTCTTTGCATCGACAGCCACCAGGTGCCCATCGTCGTCGCCGAAGAAGACCACGCCGCCCGCGGTGGACACGGTGCCCGCCCACATCTCGGCGGGTCCGGTCATGGGATACTCCCAGACGCGCTTGCCGGTGGTGGGATCGAAGGCGCGCAGGAAGAACTGGCCCAACTCGGCCGGCTTCGGACTCGCGCCGCCGCCCGAGAAGTTCTTCTTGGGCTCAGGCTCTTTCGCGGAACTGGTGAACACGTCGCACTGCTCGAGCGTGATCACGTAGAACAGGCCCGTAGCCGGGTTGAAGGAAGGCGCCATCCAGTTCGTGGCGCCGCGCACGCCGGGACATACGCGATTGCCCGTGGGCGTGGGATCCTTGCCCGGCACTGTGATCGGCCGCCCCTTGGCGTCGATGCCCGTGGCCCAATCGAGCTTGTCGATGATCTTCGTCGCCCGCAGATACTCGCCCGTGACGCGATCGAGCACGTAAAGGAAGCCGTTGCGGTTGGCGTGCAGCACCAGTTTGCGCGGCTTGCCGTTGAAGGGCAGGTCCACCAGCACCGGCCAGGCCTGCGCATCCCAATCGTGCGTATCGTGCGGCGTGAACTGGAAGTACCACTTCATCTTGCCGGTGTCGGCGTCGATGGCCAGCAGCGAACAGGAATAGAGATTGTCGCCCTGCCGGTCGCCGCCGTAGAAGTCGGGCCAAGGATTTCCGGTGGTCCAGTAGATGGTGTTCAACTCCGGATCGAAGGTGCCGCTGAGCCACGTCGCCGCGCCGCCGTATTCCACATACTTGCCCCAGCTCTCTGAACCCTTCTCCCCTTTCGCGGGCACGGTGTAGAGCCGCCAGGCCTCTTCGCCGGTGGCGGCATGATAGGCAGCCACGTAGCCGCGCATGCCGCTGTCGCCGCCGGATACGCCCACCAGCACTTTATCCTTGACCACCATCGGCGCCATCGATCCATACAGCCCGTCTTCCACCCGGCCGTACTGCTTCTGCCACAGCAGCGCTCCGTTGCGCCGGTCGAGCGCCACCAGATGCACATCGCCGGTGACGAAGAAGACGCGGTCGCCAAGCAGCGCCGCGCCGCGATTCACGGCTTCCTTCTTCGAGCGCGTATCCTTGTATTCCCAAACCAGCCGCCCGGTGCGGGCATCGAGCGCGCGCACCTCATTCGAGTTGGTGACGTACATGACGCCGTCGTAGACCAGCGGATTGGTGCGCAGTCCGTTGGCCTTCGGCATATGATACGTCCACTTCGCCACGAGACTGCCGGCGTTGGCCGCGGTGATCTGCGCAAGCGGGCTGTGGCGCTTGCCGTGGTAATCGCCCGAGTAGGTGAGCCAGTTTGCCCCCGGCCCCTTGAGGATGTCTTCGTAGCGGACCTGCGCGGCGAGCGAAGAAGCGATGGCCGCGATCAACAGGAATCGTGTGGTCATGGGTTATTTCTTCTCCGCGGGTTCAACGGGACGGACGCTCTGGCGGCTGAGGAAAGCGACGAGGTCATCCAACTCCTGCTTGGACAGCCGTTGCGCGTAGTTGCGCGGCATCGGCGAGTGATCGGAAAGCGTTACCTGCTTGGCTTTGGCGAGATCGATCATGTGCAGATTGCCCTGCGCGTCCTGCAATTGCAGGGAGTAATTGCTGCGATTGCGGGCCACGCCCTTGAGCGTGCGGCCGTCGGCCATCGCTACGGTGACGCCTTTGTAGCGGGGGAAGCCGTCGGCATCGGGATCGAGGATGGACTCGCGGATATCGGCCGCGGCGCGCGTGCCGCCGATGTTGCTCAGATCGGGCCCGAGCATGCCGCCGCGCCCCAGAATACGGTGGCAGTTGCTGCATCCGCCTTTGCCCCAAAACGTCGCTTCACCGGCCTGCACATTACCCGCCGGGGGATTCTCAATGGCGGGGGCGGTCAATGCACGAACGAACGCAGCCACTTGCCAGGCCTGCTCTTCGTTGAGATTGCTGGCCGGCATGTCGGCGCCAGGAAGCCCCTTGCGGATCATGTTGTAGAGCGCGTCGTCTTCGAGCGGATGCCAAGCGCCGCGCTTGCGCAGATTGGGTCCGCGGCCGCCTTCGGCATTGACGCCATGGCAGCCGGCGCAGGAGTTGACGAAGAGCTTCTGGCCGGCGGCGATAGCCTGCGGATTGCCCATGGCGGGATGCTTCGCCTTCCCGTCTTTACTGGCGTCGTGCTGCGCGGCAAGCCTGAAAACGGCGATACAGAGGACCACAGCGATAGTGTGTCTCATAAAGGCCTATCGTTGTAGATTACCACCAGACTCGCTACTGGAAGCGGAAGGAGTACAGATCGGCGTCCTTCAGCACGAAGCGGATGCGCACGGTCCTGCCTTCGAGCGAGCGCACATCACCGCCCGCGTTCCAACGCGCCGGGCGCGAGATCCGATCGCCGATCAACTCACGGGCATCGGCCAGCGTGAAGCCGGGAATCGGTGTTCCGTTGGCGTTTTGCAGTTCCACGCGGACGCTGCCTCCGGCCGATGTGGCGAAGTTCAAATCGAGCGCCGAGCCTGTGAAGCGCAGCGGCTTGGTCACCAACTCACCGCCGGCGGCGCCCGCATGCACGGAAGCAAAGCCATCGAGGCGCATGGCGTAGCGGACCAACTGTGCCGTCGGCTGCCCGTAGTTCTTGTTCACGTAAAGCGACATCTCGGCGGGTCCGGTCTGCACCACATTCCAGGCGGGGTAGTTCGTGCGCGACACCCAATTCTCGAGTCCGAGTCCGGGGCGGATAAAGGCTTCGAGGAAGGTGCGGTCGTAAGTGTTGCCGCCGCGCGTGGAGAACAGCACGGCGTCGGATACGTCCTTGTAGTAGTTGGGATCGACGTGGATGGCCGCGGCTTCGGCATCGTCGATCGCCTGGCGGCCGGGGAAGAAGCGGGCGGCGATGGAGATGCGGATGTGCGGCGCGCGGAAGTAGGGGCTGGTCTGGTTGGTGTAGAGATGCTCGGGGGGCGCATCGCCGAAGGACATCTCCTCGGCTGGAGCCCAGGTGAGGAAATCGGCGCTGGTGGTGCGCGAGATCCAGCGGTAGTTCTGCGAGCCGATGCGGCGGAAGGTGCGGAAATAGCAGACATAGCGGCCTTCGGCTTCGCTGTAGAAGGCCAGGTTCTGCGAATCGTAACGGGCCGGTCCGGGCGGAAGGATCGGCTCTTCCCGCAGCTTGCGCCAGCGAATGCCGTCGGCCGAAGCAAACGCCACAAGTCCCGATCTGCCGGTGCCGCCGATGCCTTTGAATCTCTCTGAGGCAGGCACACCGGGCCTGGTATCGAGGAACGGGGCGAAGTTGTGCGTGAACGGCGGTGTGGCCAGAATCACGTTGTTCTGTTTTGTGCCGTGGACTTCGTGAAGCCCGAGATTCGGCCTTGTCCAGTGGATGCCGTCACGCGATTCGGCATAGCAGGTGACTTCACCGGCGCGGCCATCGGAACCCGACGTTGGGATTCCGCGATAATACAGCCGGTACAGATTTCCGTCCTTGATGAGCGTGGAGTAGCCGCTGAAGGCGCCCTCCCACGGCTTGTCGAACTTGTGCACGGGGCCCATTTCGCGCGGCTGCTGCAAGTCGAGGCGGGCATTGACCAGCTTGTCGATCAGGAAGCGGTCGACGAAGAGTTCGCGGCGCGAGCCGATGTCGATGGGCTGCGCGCCGAGCGTCGCGGCCAGAGGCAGGAGAAGATGGAAGGCTACATGCATGTGAGGACGGTATGAAAGCCTGTATTTTACACGCTCAGCAACCCGTGGCACAGTCCCCGCTTCGAATGGAAGAGGTTGCCGTGCCGGAACCGGCCGGGGGAGAGGTGCTCATCCGGGTGAACGCCTGCGCGGTTTGCCGCACAGACCTGCATGTGGTGGAAGGAGAGTTGCACGCGCGCAAGATGCCTGTCATTCCCGGCCACCAGGTGGTGGGGGTGGTGGAGCGCGGCGGGACGCGCTTCGCGCCGGGACAACGTGTCGGAGTGGCATGGCTGCATCGCACCTGCGGCGATTGCCACTACTGCCGGTCGGGCCGCGAGAACCTGTGCAGCCATCCTGACTTCACCGGCTATTCGGTCAATGGCGGCTTCGCCGAATACATGGTGGCGCAGGAGGACTTCGCCTATGCGTTGCCGGAAGGCTTCTCGAACATCGAAGCGGCGCCGCTACTGTGCGCGGGCATCATCGGCTTTCGGGCGCTGCGCTTGAGCGGCATTCAGCCGGGAGGCCGCTTGGGGCTGTACGGCTTCGGCGCGGCGGCGCATGTGGCGGCGCAGGTGGCGCGGCATTGGGGCATCGAGGTCTACGCCATGACGCGCGATGAGCGGCACAGGCAACTGGCGCTCGATCTGGGCGCGGCCTGGGCCGGCGATACATTCGATATGCCGCCGATGCTGCTGCATGCGGCCATTGTCTTCGCGCCCGCCGGGGAAATTGTGCCCGCGGCGCTGGCCGCCTTGGAGAAGGGTGGAACGCTGGCCCTCGGCGGCATCCACATGAGCGATATCCCTTCATTCCCTTACTCGCTGCTCTATCACGAGCGGGTCATTCGCAGCGTGGCCAACAACACGCGGCATGACGGCGAGGACTTCCTCAAGGTGGCGGCCGAGATTCCCATCCATACGCACACCGTGGAGTTCCCGCTGGAGCAGGCCAACGTGGCGTTGCAGACCCTCAAGCAGGATGCGATTCGGGGGTCGGCGGTGTTGCGGGTCCGGCCGGATGCGTGAGCAGTTCGATCAGGGCGACGGTGACCGATAGAGCCGCCGGTCCGATGAAGATCCCCATGATGCCGAACGACTGCGCGCCGCCGAGGAGGGCGAAGAAGATCAGCAGCGGATGCAACCGCACATGCCCGCTGACAATGTACGGGCGGATGAAGTTGTCGGCGAGACCGATGACGCCCAGGCCGAAGCCGGTAAGGATCGCGGCCTTGGCGTAATGGTTGGTGGCGGCGAGATAGATGGCCGCGGGAACCCATACGATCGGAGGGCCGATGAGGGGAATCATGGAGCACACGCCCGCCACCAGGCCCCACAACATCGGCGAAGGCAGGCCGAGAAACAGGAAGACCAATCCGGTCAATCCGCCTTGCACGACGGCGACGGCCACCACTCCGTACATGTTGGCAAGCACCGTGTTCTGCACTTCGAAGAACAGGCGGTCGATGGTGGCCGCATCGAGCGGGAGCATCCCCTTGATGTGCTGGCGAATGGCTTGGCCATCGCGGAGGAGGTAGAACAGCGTGAACAGCGATACGAACGTCTGAAAGAGCACCCCGGCGAGATTGCCCGCGATTCCCCGGAGAATGCGCACGAGCGTGGAACTGGCGGCATCGGCCCACCCGAGCAGTTGTGCCTTGAGGCTGAATTCCGGATCGTCGACGTCAATACCGACGATGCCGAGCGGCCGGTCGAGCACATGCGTGAGCCAGCTTTCCCAGCCTCCGTCGGCGGTGGACTTCTCCGCGAGCAGCGTGTAGACGGATTTCAGATCGCGGGCGAGCGAGGCCGTGAGAAAGACCGCCGGCACGATGGTGACGATGAGGATCAGCACAACACCGGCGGCGGCGGCAAGATTCGGCCCCAATCCCCATTTGCGCAGCTTGGCGTGCAGCGGGTGGAAGAGAATCGCCAGAGCCACGGCGGCGATGGCCGGCATGAGGAAGGGCTGAACGATGGTGAAACAGAGATACGCGCCAAGCAGTGCGAGGACGGCGAGCAGCCCTTGCTGCCAGCGGTCCTTACGCAATGCCGATGGGCTCATCCAATTCATGGTAGCAGGCGGATTGCGGAGTTCCGGGATAGGCCTGAAACCATGCGCCCAGGGTATTGCGCAACGCCTCGACAGAGACGGGTTTGGTGAGGTAACCGTCCATGCCGGCATCGAAGCATGCCTTCCGCTCATCATCGGTGGCGTTGGCGGTGAGGGCGATGATGGGGGTGCGGGAACGACCGGCTTCGGCGGAGCGGACGGCCCGTGTGGCCACCAGTCCGTCCATGACGGGCATGCGGCAATCCATGAGAATGACGTCGAAGCGGCCGGGCTCAAACAGGCGCATGGCCTCGAGTCCGTTGGGGGCGAGTGTGGTCTGGCAGCCCAGGCGTTCGAGCAGGCGGACGGCGACTTTTTGGTTGACGAGGTTGTCCTCAACGACAAGGACACGGCATCCCGACAGCGAGGAGACTGTTGAGTTGGCGGGGGCTTCGGGTTGTGGGGCGGTGGCGAGTTCGGCGGGGATTTCGAACCAGAACAAGGAGCCGGCGCCGGGAGTCGAATGTAAACCGATCTCGCCGCCCATTGCCTCAACCAAGCTGCGGCAGATGGCCAATCCGAGGCCGGTGCCGCCGTAGCGGCGCGTGGTGCTGGCGTCGGCCTGGACGAACGGCTGGAAGATGCTGGGCTGCGCGGACTCGGGGATGCCGATTCCGGAATCTTCCACCTCGAAGCGAATGCGCAGCGGATGAGTGGAAACGGGGCGGCAGCGAAGGGAGACGAATCCGCTATCGGTGAACTTGATGGCATTGCTCAAGAGGTTGAGCAGGACTTGGCCCAGGCGGGCGGGATCGCCGACGATCCACTCGGGCAGGTTGGGGGAAAGGCTGCACCGCAGGGGAAGGTTCTTGCGCTCGGCTTGGGCGGTGACCATCCACATGGCCTTGCGTACGGTTTCGCGCAGGGACATGGGGATGGATTCCACGTTGAGGCAGCCGGATTCGATTTTGGAGAGGTCGAGCAGGTCGTTGATCAAATCGAGGAGCACGCGGGCGGCTTCGCGCACGGTGGCCACGTCTTCTTTCTGCTGCGGGGAAAGCGAGCCGGTTTCGAGCAGTTCGGTGACACCGAGGATGGCGTTGAGCGGGGTACGGATCTCATGGCTGGCGGTGGCGAGGAAGTCGCTTTTGAAGCGGTTGGCGCGTTCGGCCCTGGCCCTGGCGTCGGCCACCACTTCGAGCATGCGCTGGAGGTTACGGGTTGCTTCTTCCTGCTCCCGGCGCGCTTGCTCGAGTTCTTTGGCATGGCGCAGCAGGGCTTCCTCGGACCGCTTGCGCTCCAGTTCGGCGGCGGCGCGGCTGGCGAACAGTTGCACGGCAGTGGAGGCCTGCATCAGCTTGGTTAACGGTTGCTTCCAGAGGACGGCGATAATCCCCAACCGTTGACCGGAGGAATCGAGCAGCGGTGCGCCGACATAGGCTTCGGCG
>CAYOBO010000069.1:0-35125 GCA_964402295.1 uncultured Candidatus Solibacter sp.
CGGAGAGATGGCCGAGTGGTTGAAGGCGCACGCTTGGAAAGCGTGTATACGGGAAACTGTATCGAGGGTTCGAATCCCTCTCTCTCCGCCATTCCTCGCGCCGCTATCCTCGGGCTTTGGTCCTCCTTCTCGAGCGCCGGCGGCGCTCCGCATTCGCCCCATCCGCTCTTGTCAAGTTGCTGAACACAGCGACAGCGGCTTGGATCCGCCGGTAGATCTCAAACCCGGCCATTGGGAGGACGCTATCATCCGGCAACTGGAACCAAAGCACCACCCTGCCCCGCCGTCATCCTCCGCACAACTCCCCCACTCGGTATTATGATGGAACCACCCATGGGATTCGGTCACATCACCAAGCAACTGGCCACGGAAGCGCTCGCCGACGCACTCTCGCCGGACAAGCCTGACAAACCAGCGCCTGCTGCACCCGAGAACCTCGGCGCAGCGATCGTGAAGCAGGTGCAAGCCATGCAGGCAGCGCTCAAGGACACCGAAGAGTTGGCGGTGTTCTTCCACAACGGCATCGAAGCCCTGCGCGTACTCGATTTCTTTCAGCCTTCGCCCCAACTGGTCGTGATGACCGGCCACGACAACGCACGCAACGTGACCCGAGTCATCCTCCCCGGTGAAAAGCTCCAACTCACCTGCAAGGTGGTCAAGGTGCAACCCGGCGCGCAAGCCGTCCGTGTCCGCTTTATCACCCCGAAGTGAGCCGTCCAACGTCACATCGCGGTTTTCCGTGATGGCCCAAAACATGCAAGGATTGCAGTATGCCTTCTCCGAACTGGGGCGACCGACTGTACCCAATTATCCTCCTCGCCAACAACTGGATCAGCCGTATCGGCGTCGTTCTCGTGAGCGCCGCCGGTGTCTTCTGGCTTTTTCTGCTGCCCACCTATCTGCAAGGTCACGCCGGCAGCGCGTATCTCGGCATTCTTCTCTTCCTCCTCATTCCCACCGCCTTCTTTGCTGGACTCTTTCTCATCCCCATTGGCATCGTGCTGCAACGCAAGAAGATAGCTTCCCCCGTCGAACCTTCTCTGGAATTCCCGACGCTCAGTTGGGCTAACCCCTCCTTCCGCCGGCTGGCAACCTTCGTCGCCGTCACCACCCTCGCCAATATCATGATCGCCGCCAATCTCACCTACCGCGCGGTGGAGCATATGGACAGCGTGCAGTTCTGCGGAGCCACCTGCCACGTCGTCATGAAGCCCGAGTATTTTGCCTACCAAAATTCCCCCCATTCCAAGGTCGAGTGCGTGAAATGCCACATCGGTCCCGGAGCATCCTGGTTCGTACAGAGCAAACTGTCGGGTGTCGGTCAGGTGGTGGCCGTGGCTCTCGACAACTATGAACGTCCCATCCCCACGCCCGTCGAGAACCTGCGCCCGGCGCGCGAAACCTGCGAAGGCTGCCATTGGCCCGATAAGTACGGCGGCGACCGCCTCCGCGTCGTCACCCATTTCAACGACAACGGCGAACAGACCAAATCTGTCCTGCTGATGCACATCGGCGGCGGCGGGTATCAGGGTAAAGGCATTCACACCGCCCACGTCGGCAAAGGCATCCGTATCCGCTACGGCCACTCCGACCGCGCCCGCCAGACCATCCCTTGGGTCGAGTATTCCCGCAACGGCGACGTGCGCGAGTACTTTGCCGAAAAAACGAAGAAGGAAGATGTGGCAAAGCTGTCCATTCGCGAAATGGATTGCGTCGATTGCCACAATCGCCCCAGCCACACCATGACGCTGCCCGAACGCGCCGTCGATAACATGATGGCCACCGGCGATATCCCCGCCGATCTCCCGCTCATCAAGAAGATCGCCGTCGAAACGTTGAAGAAAGACTACGGCGCCACCCAGCGCGGCGAAGCCGAAATCCCCCAGGCCATCGCCGCCTACTATAAAACCAACCACCCCGACGTCTTCGCCAAGCGTCAGGCGGATGTCACAAAAGCAGCCCAGAATGTTTTGGCCATCTGGCAGCGCAACGTCTTCCCCGAAATGAAGGTCACCTGGGGAACCTACGTCAACAACATCGGCCACACGGATTACCCCGGATGCTTCCGTTGCCACGACGATGCTCACAAGACGCAGGATGGAACCCGGGCCATCGGCCAGGACTGCAACGCCTGCCACGGTCTGCTCGCCATGGAAGAGTCCGATCCCAAAGTGCTCAAAGACCTCGGACTCGTTAACGAATAGCCGGCTAAAACAACAGTTTCAAGCCCAATTGCAGCCGGCGCGGATTCTGCGCCGATTGTACCCGCCCGAACGTCGGGTTCCCGAAGAACAGATCCGGCAGATCGAAATTGGCACGGTTGAACAGATTGAACGTTTCCAGCCGCAGTTGCATCGTCAGCCGTTCCGTGAACGCCGTGTCCTTTACCACCGAGAAATTCACCGTCGCCGCGCCCGGCCCATCCAGAATATTGCGCCCTGCATTGCCAAACGTGCCGAACGCAGGCAACGCGAAAGCCTGCGTGTTGAACCAGCGGTCCGCAGTCGGGTGATCCAGCCGCGGATTGCCCACCACATGCGGCCTGTCATTCGCCCCGAATCCGAGGCTCGTAATCCCCGTATTGCTGTTGTCCTGCTCGCTCGGCAGCGCCACGGTGAACGGCCGTCCTGTCTGTAAACTCACGATGCCGTGCGTCTGCCATCCGCCCCGCAGCCGCCCTTTCCCAAATGGCAGGCTATACGAATAGCCAGTGGCAAAGCGCTGCGCCACGTCGAAATTCGACCGCGCCCGCTCCGCCCGCACATTGCGGCTGTCCTGCGGGAAATTCGGATCCCCCGCGCTCGGGAAAAACGACGAAGCGTCGTCGATCGACTTGCCCATCGTATACGATGCAATCATCGACAATCCGTGATAGAAGCGCTGCTGGAAGCGCGCCTGCAAGCTGTGATAATTCGCGTTGCTGCGCGATTCCAACTGGTTGATATCGGCGAACTGGAACAGCGGGCGCAGATTCAGCGGAGCCGCGCTCGGCGCCGGCTGATTGATATCGCGCGCCGAATAGAGCTTCGTCCCCTTCGATCCCACATAACCCACTTCCAATACTCGCCCTTTGCCAACCTGCTGCTGGATATTCAGGTTCCACTGCTGGATATACGGTGTCCGCAAATTCCGCTGGAAGCTGAACGCCGAGGATGGCGTCGGAATCGGAAAATCCGCAGGGAAGGGGTTGTGCACGAAAATCAGCCCCGTCTGCTCCCCCGGGAAGTAGAACCGCAGGTCGAAGTACGGCGCGTTGAAATATAACCCCTCGCTCGGAGCCAGCGCCGATTGGTCGAAATACACACCGTAACCCGCACGCAGCACGGTGTGGGAAGCCACAGTCCATGCCAGTCCTAGCCGCGGGCCGAAATTGTTCTTATCCGCGAAATAGCCGCCCCGCGGGATGCCGCCCGTTCCCACCGGCGCCAGTTGCCCCGTCGCCGGATCGAACAGATTGGCCCGGTCCCGGCTGTCCACCGGAGGCTGGTTGAACTCATAGCGCAGCCCCATGGTCAGAGTCAGGTTCGGACGCACGCGGAACGTGTCGTTCACAAACACGTTGTACGACCGGCCCCGCAGATGCTGCGGATTATCCAGCCGCGCCCCCCCTGTGAACGTCGGCAACCCCATCAGCACATCGCCCAGCGGATTCTGCGTCAACGCCCCGCGAAACTGTAGAAAGCCCCGCGCCTGCACATCGCGGTACGCGTTCTGTTGCAGGATGCGGATATCGCCGCCGAACTTCACCAGGTGCCGCCCGCGCGACCACGTCGCCTGGTCGATCGCTTGATACGTGTTCGTCACTCCATACAGCGGGCTGTTGTATTCATGCCCCAGCGATGAATAGCCCGTGATCGTCAGAAAGCTCAGTCCGTTGTCCCGCGGATTCGACGACAGCGACGGCAGTCCCACCGCGCTATTCACGTTCCCCGCGTTCAGTTCCGGAAACGCACCTGCTCCTACCCGGTTGAACGCCAGCCGCACTTCATTCAGCACCGTCGGCGTTACCGTCCGCGTTTCGCTCAGCATCACGTTCTGCGCCCGCCGCGGCACATGGTTCCCGTAGGAGGGAACCGCCGCAAACGCGGGACCGGCAAACGGCTCAAACAAGTCGCGGTCGACAAAGCTGTAGCGGAACGTCAGTTCCGACTTGCGGAACAGATGATCCAGCCGCGCATCGAACTGATCGCCACGGTCCCGTTGCGCCGGCGAGGAAACAAAGTTCAGCACCGGGTCCGCCCGGTTCGGCAGCGGGTACAGATTGGCAATCGCCTGCCCGATGGGATGCTGCAACTCCCGCGGTATTCGGTTCCCCGGGAACGGCTGCCGCGCATAGGGGTTGATCACAAACCCCGGAAACGCGGAAAAATCGCCACTGCGCTCGGCCGGCGTCGGCACGCGCGTCAACCGCGTCAAACCTTCCTTGGCCCGCCGCCCTTCATAATCGGCGAAGAAGAACGTCTTGTTGCGCACAATCGGACCACCCAGCGAGAACCCGAACTGGTTGCGCTGATACACCGGCTTCGGCTCGTTCCGCGGCGCGAAATAGTTCGACGAGTCCATCGCTCCGTTGCGGAAAAACTCATACACCGTCCCATGCAAATCGTTTCCGCCCGATTTTGTCACTACGTTGATCTGCCCGCCCGCATTGCGCCCGAAGCTGGCATCGTAGGCGCTGGTCAGCACCTCGAACTCCTGTATGCCGTCCACCGGCGGACTCACCGACGTGCCGTTCAGCTTCGGATCCGAGTTGTATACGCCGTCCAGCAGAAACAGGTTCCCATCCTCGCGCTGTCCATTCAGGTTCACCGCGAAATCGCCGCGCACCGATCCGGCCGAACCCTGTGCCGCCGGCAATGCGCCCGGCACCAGCAGCGTGAGCTCATTGAAATTGCGCCCATCCAGCGGAAGCCCGCGGATCTGCCGGTTTTCCACCACCGCGCCCATCGCCGCGCTCTCCGTCTTCAATGCATCGCGGCTTGCCGTCACTTCCACCGCATCCGTTCGGCCGCCGGCCGTCAGCGCAAAATCGGCCCGCAACTCCTGGTTCACCTGCAAGGTAAACGTTTCGGCGTGCTTGCGGAATCCATCGTGCGTTGCCTCCAGCCGGTAGGCTCCCGGCGCCAGCGCGGAGAATACGAATTCTCCCGACGCCGAAGTCGACGCGGTCCTCCGTTTGCCGGTCTGCTCCTGTAGCAGTTCCATCCGTACGCCGCCCACCGGCCGCGATTGTGCATCGGTAACAATGCCGGTCACCACGCCGCGCAGGTTCTGCCCCGCCAGCGGCAGGCACAACGCGGAACAGAGAGTGAGAGAAAATACAAAGCGAGAGAGTGTCACGAGAATGGTTCCCAGGGATAATCTTTCACTATACCTGACGTCGGCAAGCTAGAATTGTTACCTCCGCGCATGGCGAACCCATTCGGCACACGCATTCTTGGCAGAACCGGACTCGCCACCGGTCCCCTCGGCATCTCCGCCAGCTACGGCATACCCCCACGCGCCATGGAAATGGCTTTCGAACGCGGTATGAACTATTTCTATTGGGGCAGTTTCCGCCGCGAGAACTTCGCCCAAGGACTCCGCAACCTCCGTGCCCACCGGGACAAACTCATCCTCGTCGTGCAAAGCTACTCCCGCATTGCCCGCCTCATGGGTTGGAGCCTCGGCCGCGCCCTTTCCCGCATCGGCTTCGACTACGCCGACATTCTTCTACTCGGCTTTTGGAACCATCCTGTCTCCCCGTCCATCCTCGATGCCGCGCGCCAACTCCAACACCGCGGCCTCGTCCGCTACCTCGCCCTTTCGTCCCACGATACGCCCCTGCTCGGCCAGCTCGCCGCCGGTTCGCCTTTCGATGTGCTTCACTTTCGTTACAACGCCGTACTTCGCTCCGCCGAGCATCGCATATTTCCCCATCTTGCTGGTACTGCCACCCCAGGTATGGTTGCGTATACGGCTACTTCCTGGAAGCAACTCCTCCACCCCCATCACACATCCCCCGGGGATCCCGTGCCCACCGCTGGCGACTGTTACCGCTTCGTCCTCTCTCGCCCCGAGGTCTGCGTCTGCATGACCGGCACTGCTGACGAAGCGCAAACGCGCCATGCCCTCGATGCCATCGAACGCGGTTCCATGACACCCGACGAACTCGCCTGGATGCGGCGCACCGGCGATAACATCAGCGGTAAGCCCCTCCTGCTGCCACTGAACGTCCGTTAAACAGCCGTGTTCCTTCCACCGATAGCAGCACCCATAATCCGTATACCCCGAGCGCCGTTCCAAACGGAAAATTCAGCAATTGGAGAGCCGAGAGGATGATGGTCAGGATGCGCGCCCACCTCCGGAAGCGCATCAGGCCGATGCCGGCGATCAGTCCCGGCAGCGACAACACCATCGTCACCAGCAGCACCAGGGCGCCGATGCCGCCCAGAATGGGGATGGCAATCAACGACTCTCCGCCGCTGCCAAAAGCCCCCACCAACCCGGCGATTCCGCCGAACAACGCCATGACAAACAGCCCCGCCAGTAGCCCCATCGCACCGAATACAATGTGCAGAATGCCGAGGATCTTCACGTGCGTGTCCATCGCCAACCTCCCTTGCTCGAAATTGTCCGGCCTACTCTAGCAATACGATCCAACCGTTCAGACTGTTCCGTTTCTTGCCGAAAAGCACAGTAGCACATCCCAAGTGGAGAATTTACGATGGCACAGTTCCCATCGACGGCCATGGGCGCAAAAAGGGCTCCCTTTCAACCTCCTCCCGGAGAACTCTTGGAAGATCGGATCCGCGACGGCATCGCAGGCAGCCTCAACGAACAAATCGCCATCGGCTTGCAAATCGGACGCGCCCTCTCCGGCCGGCACTCGAAAAAACGATTCCTCGAACACCTTAGCTCCGCCGCCATCACCATCGATGCCGAGGACAACGTCACCCTTTTCGGCCCCGAATCCAACGACTCCGCCCTCCGCTACCAGAACACCCGGGCCTTCGGCATCATCCTCTACGAACTCTTCACCGGAAAACTGATGTGCGACCACCAGTCTCCGGAACCGGAAATGGAAATGCTCCACAAGGCCGGTCTCCCGCCCTCCCTCATCGACGTCGTCGCGCAATGCCTCGATAAGCCCGAAGACACGAAGACCATCGACCGCGGCACCGCCAGGCTCAAATCCGTCCTCCGCGAACGTCTCGGCGAACCCGATACATCCCCTAAGCCGCTCCTCATCGCCGCCGCTATCGCCGGCTTCGCACTCGCCGCCTTCCTCGTCTGGAAGTTCCTTCTGTAGCCGGAACGCCCGCCCCTTCCCTACGGCAGCTCCGGCATCTCAAACGCCGTGAAATTCCCTTTCCCTCCCCGGTGCCACCGCGCTCTCCGCACCACCCATTCCCCGTTTACCTTTTCCACATCCACGCGCACCCAATTGCGCCGCGCCCGCAACGTCTCTCCCTCTTCCGTCACCACACGTACCTCCAGTTCCTGATTGATCTCCGCCACCTGCTTGCCCCGCGCCAGGTATGCCCCGCCTCGTCCCCAAGTCAGCTCCACCGACTTGCATCGCTCGAACATCTTCGCAATGGCGTCGGACTCCGCCCCCGCCAGATCCGGAATCAAAGCCCGCACCGCCGCCATGTCCTGCTTCGCGAAGGCTTCCCCCAGCTTGCCGGGAATCAGCTTCAATGCCGCCTCTTCGCGCTCATGCTCCATCAAGGGAATCCGCTCCCGCGCCGCATACACCCAATCGGACATGGTCCGATTCTTCTCGTGCTTGGCTGCGAACGCCCGTAATCCCTCGATATCCGCCTTGGCTGTCAACTCCATCAATTCCAGCCGGCCCAATGCGAACAAAGCGTTCTCCGCATATCGCGACTTGCCGTGTCGTGCCAGAAACGCCTCCAACTCACGCCGGTCCGCCGCGTCCTGTAACTTGGCCCATTCCTCCTCCGCACTCGGAACCGCCGCCACTGCCGATTTGCGCTCGGGTGCGGGCGTCGCGGGAATCGCGGGCGGCTGCGGTAGTGTCCCGGCCGGTTGCGGCGTAGGGATTGCCACCGTCGCCGCGGCCGGTTCCGCCGCGCCCATGCCCTCCGATGGCGGGAACCATTGCCGGTGCAGAACGTCCGTCAAGGCCGCCAGCAGCGCCACTGTGGCCGCGGTTTTAGCCAACCCGGAAAATACCCCCCGCATCTCCATCGCATCATCCCACAAAGCATCGCAGGACGCTGGGATCGGCTGTCCCGCCATCTTTCCCACTCGTTCCTTCGCTCCAGAGGCCACCGCGATTCATTCACCGCTGCGGCACATCCACAATCCGGTCCACCCACTCATCGGCAGCCGACGCCGCCCAAATCATCACCAGTTCGTCAATCTAATCTGCATCGGCCAAGAAGCGGACCATCGTTACCTGTACCGCAATGCCGTGTGCCGCCGCATACGCGCAAACCTCTCCGGTCGATCTTCACACAGCTCCCTACGACATAGAATCCCGCTTTCCCACGAATTCGTGAGCCATTCCCGATGCCAGTTTAGACCATCACCCCAACCCCGCCTTCTTCCACATCTCCGCCACCCGAGCCTTCACCCCCGCATCCATCTCAATCACATCCGGCCACGGCCGCGTAAATCCTTCCCCAGGCCATTTCTTCGTCGCATCCACTCCCATCTTCGATCCATAGTTCACCATCCGCGATGCGTGATCCAGCGAATCCACGGGCCCCATCACAAACTGTATATCCCGTTCCGGATCGATATTATTCAGCGCCTTCCAAGCCACCTCGCTGAAATTCTGCACATCCACGTCCTCATCCACCACCACGATGCACTTGCTGAACATCGCCTGTCCCAATCCCCAAATCGCATGCATCACCTTCCGCGCATGCCCCGGATACGACTTCCGAATCGCCACCAGAATCAGATTATGGAAAATCCCCTCCGCCGGCATCGCAATATCCCGCACTTCCGGCAATTGCAGCCGCATCAACGGCAGGAAAATCCGCTCGATCGCCTTCCCCATGTAGAAATCCTCCATCGGAGGCGGTCCCACAATCGTCGTCGCATAGATCGGATTCTTGCGATGCGTCACGCAATCTACATGAAACACCGGGTATTCATCCTCCAGCGAATAAAACCCCGTGTGATCCCCAAACGGACCCTCCGTCCGCATCTCCCCCAACACCACGTGACCTTCCAGCACGATCTCCGCCTGTGCCGGCACCAGAATATCGTTCGTCTCGCACTTCACCATCTCCACCGGCTTCGACCGCAAGAACCCGGCAATCATCATCTCATCCAGGTCCGGAGGCAGCGGCAAAATCGCCGAATACATCGTCGCCGGATCGCACCCGATGGCCACCGACACCGGCATTTTCTTCTGCTTGCCTTCCTTCAGCAAACGCCGGTAATGCTCCGCGCCCTGCTTGTGCGTCTGCCAGTGCATCCCCGTCGTCCGGTCGTCGTAAACCTGCATCCGGTACATCCCGCAGTTCCGCTTCCCCGTATCGGGATTCTGCGAAAACACCATCGGCAGCGTGATGAACGGACCGCCGTCCTGCGGCCAGCAATGCAGCACCGGGAATTCCTTCAGCGAAAATCCATCCCGCCGGATCACCTCCTTGCACGGCCCGCTCGAAACCGTCTTCGGAAAAAACGCCCCCACCTCGGCCAGCATGGGCAGCATCTTGAACTTGCCCAGCAACCCTTCCGGCATCCGCATCTCCAAATACTGCGAAATCCGCCGGGCCACCTCATCCACGCTCCCCACCTGGAGCGCCAACTCCATCCGCTTCATCGAAGCAAACGCATTGATCAGCACCGGCACCGAAGAGCCCTTCGGCTTTTCAAACAACAGCGCCGGGCCTTTGCTCTTCACCGCCCGGTCGGCGAACTCGGTAATCTCCAGGTACGGGTCTACTGCAAACGGTATGCGCTTCAACTCGCCCGCCTGTTCCAGGGCTTGGATGAAGTCGCGCAGATCGGTGTATGCCATAAATTGTTAAGCGAAGTGCTTCCTTCTACTATGATGGAACTTCAGGACTCATTTCATGCCTCAACGTACTGCATTGGTCACCGGCGGAAGCCGGGGAATCGGAAAAGCCTGCGCCGTCGCGCTCGCTGCCTCCGGATGTAAAGTGGTCATCGCCGCCCGCGACAGGGCGAAACTCGAAGAAACCGCCGCCGCCATCCAAGCTGCCGGAGGCGAAGCCTTCCCCGTCACGCTCGATCTCGGCAACCTCGACTCCATTCCCCAGGTCTTCGCCGAAGCAGCCCAGAAAGCCGGTCCCATTCACATCCTCGTCAACAACGCCGCCGTCACCAGGGACACCCTCGCCCTACGCATGAAACGCGCCGATTTCGAATCCGTCCTCCAGGTCAATCTCACCGCTGCCTTCCTTTGCATGCAACAAGTCCTCTCTGGAATGATGCGCGAACGCTGGGGCCGCATTATTAATATCGCCAGCGTCGTCGCCCAGGCCGGCAATCCCGGCCAGGCCAATTACGTCGCCTCCAAAGCGGGCCTCATCGGAATCACCAAGTCCCTCGCCCAGGAAATGGCCAGCCGCAATATCACCGTCAACGCCGTCGCTCCCGGATTCATCGACACCGACATGACCCAGGTGCTCAACGACGAGCAGAAGCAGCGCATCCTCGCCCAGATCCCCCTCAAGCGCATGGGCAGCCCCGAGGACGTCGCCGCCGCCGTCCGCTTCCTGTCGAGCGACGAGGCCGGCTACATTACCGGCCACGTCCTCAACGTCAACGGTGGAATGTACATGTCTTAGCCGCGGAGGCCCATCTGTACAGCCGGCACCACAGGAAAGCACGCATTCTGTTCGGCGTCTCGGACGTCGCCCTTACGGCTCTCGCCTTCGAGGCCGCCTACCTCACCCGTGTCTACCTGCCGCTCGAAAAAGAGTTCGAACTCACCGTCCCCATCAAAGCCTTGCTGCTCGGCTTCGCTACGCTCGTCTGGGTGCTGCTCGGTTACTGGCTCGGTGTGTATGAGCGCCTCGATAGCTCCCGCCTCCGCACCATCGTGCGCGACGCCACGCGCCAGTGCGGCCTCGGCGGTATCGCCGTCGTCCTCCTCGAATACACCCTCCGCCTCGATCTCAGCCGCGGATTCCTCGGCTTGTTCATCGCCTATAGCTGGCTTTTGCTGCTGCTCTTCCGCTGGCGCGCCGGCAAAATCGTCGGCATCATCCGCAAGGAATTCGCCGCCCCCCACCATGTCGTCATCGTCGGCACCGGCGAACGCGCCGTCCGGCTCGGCCGCATGCTCGAAGCCTCGCGCGATTACGGTATCCGCCTCCTTGGCTTCCTCGCCGAAGATAAGACGTTCCCCGAGGAGATCGAACTCGAATCCCGCTACCGCGTCTACTCCCTCGCCAACCTGCCGTCTCTGCTCGAAAAAGATGTCATCGACGAAATCCTCTTCGCGGTGGACTCCGCGCGCCTTGCCGCCCTCGAAGACGTGTTCCTGCTCTGCGACGAAGAAGGTGTCCGCACCCGAGTCGCCGTCGATTTCTTCCCCCACGTCAACAGCGAAGTCTACCTCGACCGCTACGGCGAAACGCCGCTGCTCACCTTCGCCGCCGCCCCCCACGATGAAGTGCGCCTCGTCGTCAAACGCATCGTCGACATCGTCGTCGCCGCCACGGCCCTCATTGTTCTTGCCCCCGTCATGGCCCTGATTGTCCTCCTCATCAAGTCCACATCCCGCGGACCCGCCATCTTCCGCCAAACCCGATGCGGACTCAACGGCCGCCGCTTCGTCTTCTACAAATTCCGTTCCATGGTGCACAACGCCGAAGAGCTGAAATCGAGCCTCGCTCACCTCAACAAGAAAGAGGTGGTCTTCAAAATCCCCGACGACCCGCGCATGACCGCCGTCGGCCGCTGGCTCCGCAAATTCTCCATCGACGAGTGGCCCCAACTCTGGAACGTGCTTAAAGGCGACATGTCGCTGGTCGGCCCCCGCCCCGCCGTCCCCGAGGAAGTGGAACGCTACCAGCGCTGGCAGCGCCGCCGCCTCCGCATGCGCCCCGGACTCACCTGCCTCTGGGCCGTCCAAGGCCGCGACCGCCTCGACTTCGAAACCTGGATGCGCATGGACATGCAGTACATCGACAACTGGTCTCTCCTGCTCGACGGCAAGATTCTCCTCCGCACCATTCCCTACGTGCTGTTGGGCAAAGGCGCCCACTGAAGCGCAAAGCGAACGAGAGGGTTTTTTCTTGCCCCATGCTTAGGAATCGCCGCTCTTCCGTCGCCTATAGGAATGAGCCACCATGAAACAAAAGATGCTTCTTCTCCCCGCGGCCTTTGCCACCCTGATGCAACTGCCGCTCAGTGCCACACAGGCCGTTGTCAACGCCGATGCCCACGTCTCGCCGGCCATTCCAACCCAGAACTTCGGCGCACTCCCCACGCTCAGCGTCGGCAACGGTTCCATCGCATTCCTCCAATTCGATCTCTCCTCTATCCCCGCTGGAACAAACCCGAATACCATCTCCAAGGCCCAATTACTCGTTTACGTCAACCGTGTCGCCGTGGCGGGTAAAATCCAGGTTGCACCTCTCCAATCCCCCTGGACCGAAAGCACCGTCAACTTCTCCACCCGCCCCGCGGCCGGCAACACGATTGCCATCTCCGATGTCATCGCGGCGCCCAACAATTGGGTCGTCCTCGATATCACCGATCAGGTCCGCACCTGGGTCGCCTCTCCTTTTTCCGCCTTCGGCGTCGCCATCTCCCCCGATGCCTCGCAACCCGCCGTGCTCACCCTTGACAGCAAGGAAAGCATTTCCACCAGCCAACCCGCCCGCCTTCAACTCTCCATCGCCGGACCCGCCGGACCCACAGGCCCGCAGGGTAGCCCTGGTCCCATCGGCCCCACCGGCGCTCGCGGCCCCCAAGGACCGCAGGGACTCATCGGAGTGACAGGCCCCACCGGCCCCGCTGGCCCCGCCACGCTCCAAAACCTCACCACTCGCATCGTTTCCACCACCGACCTCGACGGGAACACGCAAGGTCTTCGCTTCGCAAGCTGTCCTTCCTCCTTCCCCATCGCCATCGGAGGCGGCTGCGGCCACCGCGATTTCAACACCGCCGCCGATGACATCGTCGTCAACTTCACCGGCCCCGAATCCACGAATAACTTCCAATGGCGCTGCATCATGAAAAACACCGACGGTAGCCCACGTGCCGTGCAGGCCTGGGTGGTCTGCTCAAAGTAAGCAGATCAACACCTGAATCAAGCCTCATTCCGGATGACATGGTTCATAATAGAGGTAGTCTTGCCGAGGCTGCCTCTATTTCTGTTTCTGGCCGCCGCCAGTTCTCTGGCGCAGACGGGGGAATCGTCTCTACAACGCATCACCCTCACCCCCCGCGACGAAAAACAGCAACTCACCGTCAACGTCCCCAATCCCCCCACCCCCAACGACGACCTCGTCCTGTGGTCTCCCACTCGCAAAGTCAAAGTCACCCTCATCACCCCGCAAGGCAAGCAGATCACTGAAGCCACCGCCACCGAAGCCGGCCTGGATTGGCTCGAAACCCGCCCTCCCGTCGATTCCGCCGACACCAATACCGACTCCCCTAAAACCATCTCCATCCGCTTCCGCGAACTCAAGGCCACCGGCAACTACATCTTTGAACTCGTCCCCGACGAACTCCAGCGCATCGTCGAACTCACCGCCGCCTACCGCCCCGACGTCAGTGGAGGCATCCCTGGCCTGCCTTCCCCTACCTCTGAACCCGCCGCCATCTATCGCGGCCCTGCCTCGTGCCACGGAAAAGGGATTCTCGAGTGGCCGCTCCAGGCCGACGAAGAAGGCGCCACCATCGACATCCTCACCACAAACCCTACCGCCAAAGTCACCTTATTCATCCCCCAAGGCCTCACCCTCGACCCCAATCAAGCCCGCCGCTACGGCATCGGCTGGCAGGTCACCGATGACCCCGGCTCCCTCGACGCCCCCGGCGGCCTCGTCAGCATCTCCGGTTTCTACCTCCAGGAGAAGGGCACCCACCACATGATCCACTTCCCGCGCGCCGTGCGCGGCGTCTACAAGGCCATCGTCGATTCCCCCGAACCCTGCGAAATGCGCGTCGGCTTCTTCCCCACCGGCCGCCTCGCGCAAGCCGCATTCGATGTCTTCGAGCGCATCGCCCAGCAACCAACCAGCGAGGTGAAACTCTCCGTCGATCCTCTCCCTGCCACCCTCCACGTCGGCGACAGCGTCCCCATCACCGTTGAATTCACCGGCGAACCCGTCCGCCGCCAAGTCAACTTCGAAGCCAACCTCGAATACACCCCCGACAACGGCCCCACACAGACCCGCACCATCCCCATGATGTTCTCCTGGTCTCTGGACAACTCCTTCCGGTCTTATTTTCAGCCCGACAAACCCGGCAAACTAAAAATCGCGCTCACCGCCAGGGGCCGCACCGTCACCGGAGTCCCCTTCACGGTCAAGGTCGAAGCCCCGCCGGTTACGGTAAAACCCCTCGCCGCCCGACTCCTTGGCATCTGGGAGCAGGCCCGCGACACCGACGGCAACACCCGCCTCGACCGCCTCGAAGTCGTCCTCGAAATGGAAGTCTTCCAGCCGGGCGAATACCGTCTGGCGATGCGCTTGTTCGACCGCAGTAACCAGTCCAAGTTCGTTCAAGTGAACCAAAATCTTGCCCCTGGACGCCAAACCATCGTCTTCCCTTTCACTGCGGCCCAAGTCCTGTCGCTCCCGCTCGACGGTCCCTACTTTGCCACCAACCTGGAAATCGCCCGCCGCAACGCGGATGGCTCGGAAGACCCCATCCAAACCCACGGCATCCGCATGACCACGCAGCCTTACAAAAGGACACAGTGGCAGCAATGAAACCTATCGCCCCATCCATGCATCCAACCGTCGAAGCGCAGGATTCTAACCAAGGAGGGGAAAGCCTTGACCCCGACTCTTGCAAGTTCTAGAATTGGGTGTAGTTTGCGGACGTCTGTCAACAGGAACCACATGAGTACCAAAACGCTTTCCGTTTTGATCACAGGCCTGGCCTTGATTCTCGTCTCCAGCCCCGCTTCCGCCGCGGACAAAAAGAAGACCACCGCGGCATCTGACCGGGAAACCGTAGCCAAACCGCTTTCGGAAAAGGAGCGCAAGCGCCGTGAGGAAAAGCTGCGCAAAGAGCTCGAAACCCCTTACCGTAAGTGGCTGAACGAGGACGTGACCTATATCATCACGGACGAGGAGCGGAAAGCTTTCCGCAACCTCAACACCGACGACGAGCGCGAACAGTTCATCGAGCAGTTCTGGCTCCGCCGCGATCCCTCGCCCGATACCCAGGAAAACGAATTCAAGGAAGAGCACTACCGCCGTATCGCTTATGCCAACGAGCGGTTTGCTTCCGGTATCCCCGGCTGGAAAACGGACCGCGGGCGCATCTATATTACCTTCGGCCCGCCCGACGAAAACGAATCGCATCCCTCCGGCGGCACCTATGAGCGGCCCTTCGAAGAAGGCGGCGGCACCACCTCCACCTTCCCCTTCGAAAAGTGGCGCTACCGCTGGATCGAGGGTATCGGCTCCGACATCATCATTGAATTCGTCGACACCACCATGACCGGCGAATACCGCATGACCATGGATCCGTCCGAAAAAGACGCCCTCCTCATGGTTCCCAACGCCGGACTAACCCTCTACGAACAGATGGGCTTATCCACCAAGGCCGACCGCTTCAGCCGCACCGACGGTACCCGCCTCGGCACCGGCACCCAGCCGCTGCCCATGCGCATGAACCAGTTCGAGCGCCTGCAACAGTACGCCTTATTGCAGAAGGCCCCCGCCGTCAAGTTCAAGGATCTCGAAGCGGCCGTCAATTCCACCATCCGCTTTAACCTGCTCCCCATCAAAGTGCGCGCCGACTTCATGCGGCTCACCAATTCCACCATCCTTTCGAACCTCACCCTCCAACTCGAAAAACGTGACCTCCAGTACAAGGCAACCGATGGTGTCTCGAAAGGTGTGGTGAATATCTACGGGCGCATCACCTCCATGTCACGCCGCGTCGTGACCGTCTTCGAGGACGTCGTCTCCGTCGAGTTCCCCACCGAATTGACCCAGCAGGCTATCCTCGGCAGCTCTCTCTATCAGAAGAGTGTGCCTCTTGCCCCAGGCACCTACCGCGTCAATCTCGTGGTGAAGGATGTCAACGGCGGCAACATGAACAATTACGAAATGGCGCTCCATGTGCCCCGCTACGAAGATGAAACGCTCGGCTCCAGCTCTGTCGTTCTTGCCGACGTCATCGAAAAGGTCCCCACCCGCAGCATCGGCACCGGCCAGTTTGTCATTGGCACTTCCAAGGTCCGCCCCCGTGTCGGCGAAACGTTCAAGCGCGACGAAAAGATGGGCATCTACCTTCAGCTCTATAATTTCGCCGCCGACGAAAAAACCCGCAAACCGAGCGGCACCATCGAATACGAAGTCGTCAAGACCGGCACCAACGAGAAGATCTTCGATTTCTCCGAAGAAATCGACAAGATCGAAGGCGCCTCCGCCCAGCAGGTCACCATTGAAAAAATCCTCCCGCTGCAAAACATGCAGCCCGGACAGTATCAGTTGAAAATGAAGGTTCAGGACAGGCTCGGCAACCAGACGCTGACACCGTCCGTGAACTTCACGGTAGTATAAACTCTCCTAACCCGGGGGAGGCGATCCCTCTCCCGGCCATCACAGGTAGGCTGAAGAGAGTACATGCATGTGAGATCCACAACCGCGGTGCTGCTGGCGCTGGCAAGCGTCCCGGCGGCCTTTGCCGCGCCGAACTCGCTCACGGGCAGCATTGCAGGCATCGTCAGCAATACGGTGGGTATCCCCCAAATGGGCGCTACCGTCCTGCTGTTCAATAAACTCGAACGCCAGATCGCCCGCGCCCTCACCGATGAGCGTGGTTCGTTCACCTTCGATTCGCTTCCAGCCGATGTCTATTCCGTCCGCGTCACGCTCGCCAGTTTCATGCCCGCCATTCGCAGTAACATCGGCGTGCAGCCAGGACTGCGCCGCGTGCTCGCCATCAACCTCGCCGGCGTGCTCAGCACCATCGAGCTCGTCTATTCCCTGCCCGTCCAACAGGGCCTCATGAGCGAAGACTGGAAGTGGACCCTCCGCAGCGCTCTCGCCACACGCCCCATCCTCCGCGTGCTCAGCAACGACGCAAAGGATCCCCTCCGGCGCCTCCGCGAAGGCCAGGGGATGTTCTCCCAAACCCACGGTATCGTGCGCCTCTCGGCTGGCGACAGCACCCCCGCTCCCACTCTCGGCAGCGCTCCCGATCTCGGCACCGCCTTCGCCGTCGCCACCAGCATCTACGGCACAAACAACGTCGAATTCAGCGGCAACCTCGGCTACGCTTCTTCCAACGGCAACCCGGCGGCCAGCTTCCGCACTGCCTTCAGCCGCGATTTCGGCGCCGCCCGTTCGCCCGAACTCGCCGTCACCATGCGCCAGATCTTCGTCGGCGGCCAAGTCGGCAACCGGATGCTGGCCGGACAAGGCGACGTTCCGGCTTTCCGCAGCATGGCCATCTCCATGAACGACAAGATGCAGGTCGCCGATAACATTGCGATTCAGTACGGCGCCACCTTGGAATCGGTGCAGTTCGTCCAGCGTCTGAACTACCTCTCTCCCTACGCCAAGCTCAGCTACTCCGTCGACGAGTTCGGCGTCGTCGAGTTCGGCTATAGCTCCGGCCTTCCTCCCACGCAGTTCTACACCAACGGCTCCACGCAGGACGAAAGCGAACTCCAGCAGCGGGAACTCGCCGGACTCTCCACCTTCCCGCGCGTTTCTCTCCGCAATGGCCGCGCCGAAGTCCAGCGCGCCGAAAACTTCGAACTCGGACTGCGCAAAAAGATCGGCTCCTATACCGTCAGCGGCGGAGTTTACAAGGAGTCTTTCACCAACGCCGTGCTCACCGCCACCGGCGCCAGCGGAGCCTTCGATGCCGGAGACCTTCTCCCCGACATGTTCTCCTCGGCTTCGCTCTTCAATGCCGGGCGCTATCGCAGCATCGGCTACATGGCATCGCTCGCCCGGCAGTTGAGCGATAACTGGACCGTGACCGTCGGTTACGGCAATGCCGGCGTCCTCGAAGCCTCTCGCGACCGGATGGCGACCGACAACGCCGCCGAACTCCGCTCTTCGCTCCAAACCAAGCGCCGCCATCAGGCTACCTTGCAACTTGCCGGTCTCCTCGAACCCACCGGTACCCGCTTTGCCACCAGCTATCAGTTCATGAACGGCAAAGCTCTCACCCCAGGCCACTTCTACATGACCGACCGCATCAATCCGCAACAGGGGTTGAATGTCCATGTCCGCCAGCCCATCCCGTTCTTCGGCGTGCGCGGCGGCAAGGTCGAAGCAACCGCCGATATCCGTAACATTCTGGCACAAGGCTATCAGCCCATTACCACCGCCAGTGGACGACGCCTCCAACTCGTCCACTCGCCCCGCGCCCTCCGCGGCGGACTGGCCTTTATCTTCTGAGCCTGTAACTTCAGTCACCGAACATCCTGCCTCGCCCGCGTTACGATTCTCCTCGGAGGAATCTAGGCCGATGGCCGAACAACCCGACTGGACTCAAAAACCCCTCCGTGAACTCATGCGCTACATCGTTCGCAAGCATCATGGCTACCTTCGTGCCGCCATGCCCCAAATCCATCGGCAAATCCAGACGGTCCTTTCGAAATACAGCGGCCGTGGCCCAGACCCCAGCCTTAGCCGCGTTTTCGCTGCCATGTGGGATGAACTGGACCTCCATATCGACAAAGAGGAGACGATTCTCTTTCCCTACCTGGATCGCGTCGAGGCGGCCATCGCCAACTCCCAGCCTCCGCCTCACCCAGGCTGGTCGGAGAATCCATTGGATCTGATGGAAGATGAACACGCCTCGGCCACCGAAGCGCTCGCCCGCATCCGCCAGCTCACGGCCCACTACGCCATCCCCGATTTTGCCTGTCCAACTTACGCCGCCCTTATGGCCGGACTGCGCGAACTCGAATCGGATCTCACCGTCCATATTCACCTCGAAAACGACGTCCTCTTCCCCCGCGCCCGACAACTCTTGTAAACCATCGCCACCGCCGCATACGTTCGCTACACTGAAAATATGCTGGGTGGAGCCTTGTTACTCTTCCTGCTGGCGCAGGCCGATCACGCCGCCGAGGGGCGCAAAGCTCTCGAAGCCAACCAGTTTACCCAAGCCGCCGAGCACTACCAGAAAGCCGTCGACGCCGACCCGAAGGACTGGGCCTCACGTTTCCACCTCGCCCTCTCCCTCAGCCTCCTCAACAAAGACACCGAAGCCATCGCCGCCTACCGCAAAGTCCTCGAAGACCAGCCCGATCTCTACGAGGCGCAACTCAACCTCGGCATCCTCCTCCTGCGCCAAAAGGACGCCCCCGAAGCGGAGAAACTGCTCGCGGTTGCCGCCCAAAAGAAGCCCAAGGAATATCGCCCCCAGTTCTACCTCGCCGAAGCCCGCGCCGCCATCGGCCAAGCTGCTCCCGCCGAAGCCGCCTACCGCGCTGCCCTCGAACTTCAGCCCAAGTCCGCCGAGGCCGCCCTCGGCTTGGGGCGCGTGCTCGCCAAATCCGCACAGTGGGACGAAGCCGAGAAATACTATCGCCAGGCCGCCGAGGACCCCGAATACCGCCGCGCCCCCCTCGAACTCGCCGCCTCCTTCGAACAAGCGAAACTCCACGACCGTGCCATCGCCATCTACCGCCTCTTCCCCGAAGACCCGGCCGCCCGCGAACGCGCCGGCGAACTCCTGCTGCAAGGCGGCAAAGCCGCCGACGCCATCCCCGACCTCGAAAACGCCTACCAGAAATCCCCCACCAACGCCAACCGCCTCGCCCTGGCTACGGCCTATCTCCGCACCAAACAGGCCGCCAAAGCCCTCCCACTGCTTCAGCAGGCCACCGCCGCCGAGCCCAATGTCCTCGAACTCCGCCTCTACTATGGCCGTGCCCTCCGCGATCAGCGTGATTTTCCCAATGCCGCCCGCGAGTTCTTCCGCGCCACCCAGATCCAACCCGACTCCAAGGAAGCCTGGAACGAACTCTCCGCCATGCTCATTTCGCTCGAAAACTACCCCCAGGCGCTGGCCGCCCTCGACAAAGCCCAGGCCCTTGCCGGAGGCGAAAACCCCGGGTATTACTATTTCCGTGCCATCGTGCTCGACCGCATGAAGGAATATAAACTGGCGTTGCCCAACTACGAGAAGTTCCTCTCGCTCAGTCAGGGTAATCCCGACGAAGAATTCAAGTCTCGGGAGCGAATTAAGGTTATCCGTAAAATACTCAGCAAGCGATGAAAACTATTATTATGTTAACGATGATCGGTTTGCTGCTTTCCGCTCAGCAGCAATCCCCCGATCCCTTCGCCAACATCCTCGCCGAGCCGAATCCGGAAAAACGCTACGCCAAAGCACTCGACCTCGCCGCCGCCGAAGTCAACGCCGCACGCAAGAAATACGAAAATGGCCGCTTGGAAGATTTTCGCTCTTCGCTTATATTGGTAGAGAAATCGGTCCGTTTTGCCGATGAGACTCTGCGGGGCACGGGCAAGAATCCCGCCAAGAGTCCGAAGCACTTTAAGCGGGCGGAGCAGAAGATACGCGATATTATGCGGAAGCTATTGGGATTGGAGGATGCGGTCAGCGTCGACGATCGTACTCCCGTACGGAAAACGCACGACGCCCTGCAACAGATCCAGGAAGATATCGTGATGGATATCGTCGGCCGCCGACGCTAGTCCCCTGGGGGGACAAAATGTGCAGGTTCGCCCTTGCTGCCCTCTTGCCCGTCATGGCATTCGGACAGTCCGCTCCCGTCCGAGTCGGATCCAACGAACAACACCCTCTCGTCTACCGCAACTCCACCGGTGCTGCCGAGGGTTTCTTCGTATCCGCCTTCCGTGAGGCCGGACGCCGTCTCGGCCGGGACATCCAATGGGTTCTCACCACCGACTCCCCCGTCCAGGCTGCCGCCTCCGGCCAGATCGACATTTGGGCCGGTGCCGTCCCCACCGCCGAACGCCGCAACGTGCTTCACTTCACCGAACCTTGGTGGAGCGACCCGTACCAACTCCTCGTCCGCGCCGATTCCCCATTCCGCGATCCCGCCTCGCTTTCCGGCCGCAAACTCACGATCCATCGTGGACCTCCCCTCACGCAGTCCGCTGAAGCGCTCTTCCGCGGCGTTCACATCGACTACCAGCCCTCCAGCGAAGACGTCTTGCGCACAGTTTGCACCGGCGCCGCCGATGCCGCTCTTCTCACCAACCTTCTCCTGCGTCCCCTGTTGCTTCGTCGCCCTGCTTCTTGCGAGGGCATCGGCTTTCGCGATCTCCCGCAACCGCTCGGCGGCATGCAACTCGCCATCGCCGCGCCGTTCTCGAACGCCCGCCTCGCCGATGACTTCCGCGCCGAACTCAGGCGGATGCAACAGGATGGCGCACTGTTCCGTATTGCTGTGTTGTTCCCCGGTGTGGAAGCCTCCATCCCGACACCCTATGCTCCGCCGCCCCCTTCTTGGCTGCCTGCCCTCGTCGTCCTGCTGTTGCTCACGGTCGTTGGCTCCCTCTGGCTGCTCGCCGCCGAGCGCCGCCGCAAACGGCTGGCGCTGGCTTCGGCCGAGGGCGCCGCGCGCGCCAAGGAGGAATTTCTCGCTACCGTCAGCCACGAAATCCGCACCCCCATGAATGCTGTCCTCGGTTATCTTGACCTGCTCGAAGACACTCCCCTCAACAGCGAGCAGAAACATCTTGCCGGCGACATCAGCCGCGCCACTACCTCCCTCCTCACACTTCTCTCCGATATTCTCGATTTCTCGCGCATCCACTCCGGCAATCTCACACTGGCCGAGGATCGCTTCGATCTCGTTTCCCTCCTCCGCGATGTCGCCTCATCCACCGTCCTGCTCGCCGAGGCCAAGGATTTGGAACTTGCCATCTATATCGACCCGCAATCTCCCCGTTACCTACGCGGCGATGCCGGCAGAATCCGGCAGATATTGCTCAACCTCTCCGCCAACGCCGTCAAGTTCACCACCGCCGGCTGCGTGAAACTCGACGCCGGCTACCGCGGCGGCGCTCTGCTCCTTGTCGTGCGCGATACCGGAGCCGGCATCCCGGCCACGCAGCTCGACGCCATCTTTGAGCCCTTCGCCCAGGTGGATTCCACCGATACCCGCCGCTATGGCGGCCTCGGCCTCGGACTCGCCATCGTCCGCGATCTCGTCCGCCTGATGCGCGGCACAATCGAGGTCGACAGCCATCTCGGCATCGGCTCGCAATTTACGGTTCGCCTCCCCATGCAGGCCGAATCGGCCGAAAGCTGGCTGCCTCCCTCGCCGGTCTCCTCCAATCTGTGCGCCGTCCTGCTCCTGCGCGAGTCTGCCAATACCTCCATCCTGCGCGAATACCTCCGCGCCGCCGGCGCCGAAGTCCACGAATTCCGCGACGAAGAAGATGCCACCGGTTGGTTGCGCAGCAATGGACCCACGGCCACGAAATCCCTTCTCGTATTCGCCGACCCCCGGCTGCTCGTTGTGCCGGAGCTATTCGCCCACGATGTCCGCACCATGGGTTGGAATAATGGCAAACGCCTCTTCCTGGCCGGCCCCATCCCCGTTTTGCGATTTCTCACCCACCGCGCCAGGGAGCCATTCCATGGCTCGATCGAGTGGCCCGTTTCGGTAGACGCCCTGTTGCAGGTACTCTCCCCGGCCGAACCCCTCCAGTCCGTTGCCACACCGCAACCGGCGCTCTCCGGACGCGTCCTTGTCGTCGACGACAACCCCATTAACCGCAAAGTCGCCAGCGCCCTCCTGCGCAAACTCGGCTGCGAAGTCGATGTCGCCGACGACGGCCACGCCGCCGCGGATATGTGCGCCCGCACCCGTTACTCGGTGGTTCTGATGGATTGCCAGATGCCGCTCATGGATGGATACGCCGCCGCCAACATGATTCGCAGCCGCGAAACCCCATCCTTCCGTACCCGCATCATCGGCGTCAGCGCCAGCACCGAACCGGAAACCCGTACCCGCTGCCTCGAAGCCGGCATGGACGGCTATCTTCCCAAACCACTCACCGCCCTCACCCTCCGCCGCCTCATCGAGGAAATCCAGGAACCCGATTCTACATAGGTTGTTACATTCCGCCCCTACCGGAACCAGTCTCCGGCACACTGCGTCTCTTCGGAAGTGAAGCTTGCCTGCTCCGTATTCTTGCTGTGTGCCGTCCTTGCCCCTGCCGCCGAAGTCCCTGTCCTCCGTGTGGCTCACCCCTTCCCCGGCTCTCGGCTCCTCATCCCCAACCCCGCCGTGCAAGGCGAAGCCAAACGCACGGCCATCGTCATGCTTCACGGCAGCGAAGGCGGATCGCAGTGGCTCATCAAACCGGAAGCCGACCTCATCGCCAGCCAAGGGTACGCGGTTCTCGTACTCTGCTATTTCGATTGCAACCGCGGCCTCACCGGAGTCCGCCAGACGCTTCGCGACGTCGATGTCGCCCTGGTCCACCGTGCCGTGGCCTGGATGCGCGAACAGGGGTTCAACAATGGCAAAGTGGCCATCTATGGCTTCTCCCGGGGAGCCGAACTCGCCCTTATCGCCGCCAGCCTCACCGTCCCCGATGCCGAACGTCCAGACGCCGTCATCGCCCACTCGCCCAGCGATCTCTACAACAGCTTCTGGAACTGGAGTTGGCGTGAGCCCGCCTGTTGGATTTGTCCTTCCGGCCCTGGCCGTTGCCCCGGTTCACTGCCGCAACCCTCTCATCAGTGGAACGAGGCCTGCGGTCCTGACAACGAACGACGCATGGATTTCTCCCGCAGCGCCTGGGTCGTCCATGGCGCAGCCGTGCCCGCCGGAAGCCGCATCGCCGTGGAAGACATCGCCATCCCCACCCTCATCACCGTGGGCGAAGCCGATCAAACCTGGCCCCCGGACCAGACCCGCCGCATCGAAGCCCGCATGCGATCCGCCGCCCGCGAGCCCGAAGTCCATTACTTCCCCGGCGCAGGCCACGTCTTCGGAGGGGACGACGAAAACCACCGCCGCACTCTGGTTCTCACCTTCCTCGAAAAACTGGCTCCGGCAGAGCCGTGATTATCCCGCGCTCCCGTCCTGCCGCACCACGTACCGCTTCATCGCCGTCGCCCTTCCGCTGTCCGCCTCCACATCCACAATCACCGCGTGCAACTGCGCATTCTCTTTCGCTGTCTCAAATCGCACCGGCAGCGACGTCAAAAACTTCCGCAGCACCGGATCCTTCTCCACTCCGATCACCGAATCGTACGGCCCCGTCATCCCGCAATCGGTCTGATAGGCCGTCCCCCTCGGCAAAATCCGCGTGTCCGCCGTCGGCACGTGCGTATGTGTTCCCACCATCGCCGTCACACGCCCGTCCAAATGCCACCCCATCGCCATCTTCTCGCTCGTCAACTCCGCGTGAAAATCCACAAACCGCACCTTCACCGCCGGGTCCAGCGTGCTCAGTATCTCATCCGCCTTGCGAAACGGACAATCCGTCGCGGGCATATACGTCCGCCCCTGTAGATTAATCACCGCGCACGCCACTCCATTGCGAGCCTCCACCGTCACCACACCCTTGCCCGGCAGATCCGGCGCATAGTTGGCCGGACGCAGCAGCCGCGGCTGCCGGCCCAGATGCTCGTAAATCTCCCGTTTGTCCCAAATGTGATTCCCCGACGTCAGCACATCCAGCCCCATCTCGAGCAGATCTTCGCAAATCTGCGGCGTCACCCCGAATCCCCCAGCCGAGTTCTCCGCATTGGCAATCGCCAAATCGATCCGCTCGTTTTCCACGATGAAGGGAAGATGTTCGGCGACTAGTTTTCGCCCCACGGAGGCGAAAATATCGCCGATAAAAAGAATGCGCATTGTTCAAAAAAAAGGAGTGCTGGAGCGCCCCATCAAACCGTCCCCACCCCTGTCATTGACCCCTTGCGTTACGAGGGGGGAATCCTCCGGGCGCCTTCAGGCTTCTCTGCCGCGGCTTTCGCCACCGAGCTTGCTCACCGGCGCGTCAATCCATTTAGGAACGAGACGGACTCCATGACATTGGTATAGGATCAATTTTTAAGAGGCAGACACGTATCCAACAGAAACGCTCCAGACCGTAGCATAACACGCGCCGCAATACCCAACGCCCCCCAACGCCTTACCTCAGTAGCTCTGCGATCCCCGGAACCACACCCGCGCGCCATCGGGACTCCACCCTAGATCCACCCCCAGCACCATCCCTTCCCCCAACTTGATCCGCCCTCCAATGCCCACCGATCCCCTCATCCCCGACACCGTAATCCGCCCCGGCTCGGGAAATACCCTGGCTGCATCCGCAAAACCCACCAATTGCACAATCGACCAGATCCGCCACCGGTACTCTGCATTGAGCGCCAGCGCATTCTCGTCCCGGAACCGGTATTGCTTGTACCCCCGCAGATCGCCTCCCCCGCCCACCGTCGGTTGTAGGAAGAACGGTACTTGCTGCCCGGCACGCGCCGTCGTGAACACCGCCGCCGCCCGCAGCGCAATCGTATCCTGCCGCTGCGTAATCGAAAAGAACTGCCGCACATCCGTCTCAAACCGCTGGAACGAATACCGATGCAACTCCCGGTCACTGTACTTTGTGAAGCGAAACTCATAGAAGCCCCCCCGCTTCGTATCCACCTTCTCATCCCGGTAATCGGCGCGCACGAAGCCCCCGGCGAGCCGATAGTCCGCCTGCTGATCCAGTGCCGGAACCTCCGGCGGCAGAAAGCGCTCTTCAATCGACGGCCAGTTGTCATCCTTCCCCGGCCCCGCATTCACCGCAAGCCATCCCACCGACGCCCCTGCCTCCAGCCACTTCCTCGGCCGCACACCGAATATCCCCGTTCCCCCCGCATCCTCCACCCGATAGGTTGTCCGCCGCTCCCGCCCCGACTTGTGGCCCAACCCCCAGAAATCCTCCTCCGGATAGTTCCGGTAGCGCCCCAGCACCTCGGCAAACAGCATCCCGCCCGCCAGCCTGGGCAATCCGATGGAGGCTTCCGCCAACTCATACAACTTCCATGACCCCACCCCCTTGGCCCGCACATCCACCATCCCCTTGGCCAGCCGCTCCTTCCGATACTCCACGCCCAACGCCAGCCCCGAATCGTACGGCGTCCCTCCCAGCACCGGATGGAATCCATCCTCGGCAGGCAGCATTCCCGCCAGCGTCAATCCCCAAACGATCCATCGTATCTTCATCCCGCTACTGCTTCTTCTCCTGGAAGAACACCAGATTCACACCTGCTCGGCTTTGTCCGGCTCCCGAGTCTGCTCCCATCGGCATCGCCCCGACGAAGTTCGGCTTCAATCCGTATCTGTCGATCAAATACCGCCGCACCTGCTGTGCCCGGTCCCGCGACCGCAGGAAACGCTCCGTCTCCGCCCCCTCCACCGCGTAGCCTTCCACCATCAGCAGCGTATTCGGCGCCAGGCGCAAATATGGAGCCAACGCCATGCCAATCTTCGCCGCACCCTCCTCCGACAGCACCTCGCGTCCCTGCTCCATCCGGAACAGCTCCGCCGCCGCCAGCCAGTGCTCATCCCGCACCAGCTTCGGCGCCACCTTCCCTTTCTTGTAATCGTCCAGACTCACGGCGTCCAGGTCGTAGAATCCGCGCTTGTTGAAGTAGCCCCGGAAAAACCAGTTCCGCTTCAGCGCTTCCATGTTCTCGGCCAGGTCCGACGTCGCCTCGCGCGCGTTCACCAGCGTATCCCGCACATCGGCCAGCAAGCTGCGCTGATCCGGCCCTCCTTCCGGCTTGATCTCCGCCAGAATTTCTTTTAACTGCGCGGTGGCCTGTTGCACGTTCGCGGCCGTCTTCTCAAACGAATCCCCCAGCTTCCGCTTCTCCACATCCGCCACAATCTTTCGGATGTCCCCCGTAGCCTGCGTCATGTCCCGCGTCGCCGTCTCCACGTTCTTCATCGTCGTCTCGATCCGCGGATACAGCTTCTCGTCCTTCAGCAGCTTTCCCGCCAGTCCGCGCCCCTGCTGAATGTCGTCCACAACGCCGTTCACACCCTTCGTGATCTTCTTGCCCGCCTCCAGGATCTCGTCGATGTCGTTGCCCGTGTTGACAACCAGCTTTTGCGCCTGCTCGCCCACCTGGCCCACCGTGTCAATCGTCTTGATGATCCGCGCCTGCACATCGTCCACGGCCCCATCGATCTTCCGAATCATGTCTACCGACTGCTGGATCACCGCCGCGATCTCCACCGGCTCCCGGCTCGGCAGCGTCGCCCCGTTGGCAACCTCCGCCGCCGCTTCCGTCCCCTTGTCCACTTGCAGCACCTTGCTTCCCACCAATCCTTCCACCTGAATCGAAGCCACCGAATCCGTCCGCAACACCGGCCGGAAGCTCGACACCACCCGGAAGCGCACCGTGAACTTTCGCCCCGGTCCCGGCGGTACCTGAATCGACAACACCTCCCCCGCATCCATCCCGCTCACCATCACCTTCGAGCCGGTCTTCAACCCGCTCAAATTGGCGAACTCCGTCTGTAACTCCAGGCTTTCGGTGAACAGCAGCCGGCGGTCGCCGATCCAGAACAGCCCCAGCGCAAAGAGGAAAAAGCCTCCCACCACGAACACTCCCACCGCCACTGTCCGGCTCGCCGTCATGATTATATTGCTCCTTGCGATTTCATGAACTCCCGCACCAGCGCGTGCCCGCTCGCTTCCAGTTCGCTCGCCGTGCCCCGCGCCAGAATATTCCCCTCGTGCAGCATCATCAGATCGTCTCCAATCCGCCGTGCGCTGGGAATATTGTGCGTCACAATCACCATCGTCGTCCCTTCGCTCTCCTTCAAATCGAGCAGCAGTTCGTCGATCTCGCCCGCCGTCACCGGATCCAGGCCGCTCGATGGCTCGTCCGCCAGCAGGATCCGCGGACCGAGCGCCAGCGCCCGCGCCAGCCCCACGCGCTTGCGCATGCCGCCCGATATCTCCGACGGCATCTTCTTCTCGATCCCCGCCAGGCCTACCCGCCGCAATTTCTCCGCCACCTGCTCCCGAATCTCGCCTTCCCGCAGCGCCGTATGCCGCCGCAAGGGAAAGGCAACGTTCTCACCCACCGAAATCGAATCGAAAAGAGCCGAATATTGAAACAAAAATCCAATCTTTTTCCTTACCTGCGTCAACCCCGCGGCTCCCAGTTCCGTGATCTCTTCCCCTTCCACGAAAATCCTCCCCGCGTCCGGACGGATCAGCCCCACCAGGTGCTTGATCAGCACGCTCTTCCCCGTGCCGCTCCGCCCCAGTACGCACAGGGCATGCCCGTGCGCCAGCTCGAAGCTCACCCGGTTCAGCACCGTCAGCGCTCCAAAGGCCTTGCAGACTTCCACGAACCGGATCGCGGCATCCATGGCTCTATCCCTGGCTGCCCGGAAACAGGAAGAAAATCGCCTTCACCAGAACCACGTTGCACACAATCAACAGAATGGAAGAAAACACCACGCTGCGCGTCGATGCCTGTCCCACGCCCGCTGTCCCCCCCGTGGCCGTGTATCCCAAATACGAGGACACCGACCCAATCAAGTACCCGAACACGCACGTCTTCAGCGTCGCCGGTACATAATCCGTGAAGTTCACCAAGGACCACGCCCTGTCCCAGTACAGCGAAAACGACATCCCGCTGATCGCCGTTTCCGCCAGAAATCCCCCGGCGATCCCCGTGAAATTCATCACCGTCGTCAGAATCGGCAACACCAGAATGCACGCCCACACCCGAGTCACCACCAGATACCGGAACGAATCCACCGCCAGGCTCTCCAGCGCGTCGATCTGCTCGCTCACCCGCATCGCCCCCAACTCCGCCCCGATCCCCGCCCCCACTCTTCCCGCAAACAGCAGCCCCGTCACCAGCGGACCCGTCTCTTTGAACAATGCCAGCGCCAACCCCGCCGGAATCAGCGCCTCTGCCCCAAACCGCTCCAGCGACGCCCGCGTATGCATCGACATGACCGCACCCACGGCAAAGCCCGCCGCCGCAATCAGCGGCAACGACCGCCATCCCAACTCAAAGACTTGCCGCGCGGTCTCCCCCAACTCGAGCGGTGCCCGAAACATGTCCCGGATCACTCTAAGCGCGAATAAAGCTACCTCTCCGGCCCACAGGAAAGGCACTGCGGTTCTGGATCGCATCGATCGTTTCAATCTATCGTATTTACCAACGCCGGACTCGCCGAGGTCTTCATGGCCGGTGGTTCAGGCCCCGATTGCCGTCACGGCGCGGTCGCGCAATTCCCGGCAATTATCCAATAGTTCTTTCCCCGTATCGATCACCCGTTCCCCCGCATCTTCCGCTTTGCGGCGCAGCTTCCGCCGCGTGCGCACCCCCGAATCCGGCGCCAGCAACAGCGCCACCGCCGCCCCCACCATCGTCCCCACGAAAAATCCACCCAGCATGTTTGTGTACTTGTTCTCGCACATTTCTTTTTCCTCCTTGTAAGTAAAGTTGGCCGTGTAGCAGACACTCCGGGCGACCCTTCCGGTCCCCCAGGCAATCGGCATGTGAAAGATTACGGCGGCGTCTCCAGACGCGCCTGTTGAGAAACCGCCCTGGTTTCCCCATCGATTGGCGAGTTGCGGCGCCTCGCTTTTAGGCGCCCACATTTCTATTATATCAGTCCCTCCAACCCCACAAACCGCAAAAACAACCACCCATTGCTATCCTGAAATGACGATGGCAACAGTCCGATTGACCGCGCACGCCAAGGCCGCCGGTTGAGCGTCGAAATTGAGTCCAAAGGTTTTGGACCACGTTCTGCGCCACCTGCCGAATACGGCCGACCCTAACGTGCTGGTAGGCTTCGATACGTCCGACGACGCGGGCGTCTACCGGCTGAGCCAGGAGTGTGCCCTCGTGCAGACTGTCGACTTCTTCACCCCTATCGTCGACGATCCATTCACCTTCGGCGCCATCGCCGCCGCCAACGCTCTCAGCGATGTCTATGCCATGGGCGGCCGCCCCGTCACCGCGCTTTCCATCCTCGCCTACCCCGGCAAAGGCGATCTCACCGTCCTTCGCCAGATCCTCGAAGGCGGAGCCTCCAAAATGATCGAAGCCGCCTGCCCCGTCGTCGGCGGCCACAGCGTCAACGACGAAGACATTAAGTTCGGTTACTCCGTTACCGGCACTGTCCACCCCGATCGCATCTGGACCAACGCCGGCGCGCACCCCGGCGACGTTCTCCTGTTCACCAAGCAGATCGGAACCGGCGTCATCAGCACGGCCCTAAAACGCGGACTCGCCGCCCCCGAACACGTCGATTCCTCCATCGCCTCCATGCTCACCCTCAACCGCGCCGCCGCCGAAGCCCTTGCCGGTCTCACCGTCCACGCCTGCACCGACATCACCGGCTTCGGCCTCCTCGGGCACGCCCGCGAAATGGCTCTCGCCTCCAACGTTACCCTCGTCATCGAAGCCAAGCGTGTACCCCTCCTCCCCGGAGCACTCCACTACGCCCAACAGGGCGCCATCCCCGGCGGCCTCAACAACAATCGCGATTTCGCCTCCTCCTGCGTCGCTCCTGCCGAATCCCTCGATCCCGCCCTCCTCCAACTCCTTTACGATCCCCAAACATCCGGCGGCCTTCTTGTTTCGCTCCCCGAGCCCGACGCCGCCCGCATGTGCGAACGCTTCCCCGCCGCCGTCCCCATCGGACGCGTCACCCAGCGCCAGGAGAAACCCATTCACATCCTATGAGCAACCCCATCATCGTAGCCCTCGACGTGCCTACCCCTGACGAAGCCCGCGCCCTCGTCCACACCATCGGAGACGCCGCCGGATTCTACAAGGTCGGCATGGAACTCTACGCCGCCGCCGGCATCACCTTCGTCCACGAACTCCTCGATGCCGGCCACAAAGTTTTCCTCGATCTCAAGTTCTACGACATCCCCGAAACCGTGAAACGGGCCACCGCCCAGGTCGCCCGCCTCGGCGTCCATCTTCTCACCGTACACGGCAGCAACGCCGTCATGCGCGCCGCTGTCGAAGGCCGCGCCGGCGCATCGCTCCGCCTCCTCGGCGTCACTGTCCTCACCAGCTTCGATCAATCCGATCTCGCCGACCTCGGCTATCCCTGTCCCGTCGAAGACCTCGTCGCCCTCCGCGTGCGCAAAGCCAAGGAAGCCGCCATCGACGGCATCGTCTGCTCCCCGCTCGAGGCCGCCGGCGTGCGCGCCACCCTCGGCCCCGATGCCATCGTCGTCACGCCAGGAGTCCGCAGCGCCGGGGCAGGGAAGGGCGATCAGAAGCGCGTTGCCACTCCCGCCGAGGCCATCGCCGCCGGAGCCACTTACCTCGTCATCGGCCGCCAGATCACCCGCGCCGCGGACCCGCGCGCCGAAGCCCACCGCATCCTCGCCGAACTCAGCTCTGTCTAGTCCCCGGCTGCACGCATCTCCGAGCTCTGGCTGAACCACGAGGCAAACGGCAATCCCACCGCTGCCACCATCGTCGCCCGCCCGCTCAAGGAACTCGGCCGCAGCATCAATCCCCGGAAGTTCGCAAACGCATCTCCCGCCGGAAACTGCTCCCGGATCGCTGCCGATACCGTCCCCCATGCCTCCGTCAGCGCTCCGTCTATCACCACCACATCCGCATTCAACAACCACACCGCGTTGGCAATCCCCAATCCCAGATACCGGCTCGTGGCTCGCAACGCCGCGATCGCCTTCTCGTCTCCGTTCGCCGCCAGATGGCACACCCGTTTCACCTGCGCCGCGCTGTTGCCCGGTGCGCTGCGGCTTCGCCCGCCCATCAGCCTTGCATACCGCTCGCTGGTCGCGAAATTCGAAGCCAGTTTCTCCAAGCACCCCGGACTGTCATGCGGACCCTCCCCCACCCCATCGGCCAGAATCATCTGCCCCATTTCCCCCGCCGCCATGTTCGGCCCGCGGTATAAACGCCCGTCCAGCACGATCCCCATGCCCACGCCTTCTCCCACCTTCACAAACAGCAGCGCATGGCTCGATTGCACCTCCGCGCTGCCATGTTCGTACTCGGCCAGCGCCGCCGCCCGTACGTCGTTTTCCACCTTCACCGGCAGCGACGTCTTTGCCTCCAGCATCTCGCGCACCGGAATCCCCACCCAATGCGCATCGTTGCCCAGTTCCACCACGCCCGTATCGCTATTCACCAATCCCCGCGTCGTTACGCCCGCGCCGACAAACGTTGCTCCACGGTACCGCGGGCGTATCTTTTGGATCTCCCGCGCCACTGCCCCAATCGTTTCCTCAGGAGTCTCCGGCGTGCGGAAACACTTCGTCTCCAGCAATTGCCCCGACAAAGTCCCCACCGCGATGTGCGTTTCCCAATTCAGGATGTCCACCCCGATCGACAGAAACCGCCGGTTATCCAGCCGCAACCGGATCGCCGGCCGCCCGCCCGTCGAATTCTCGGCCCCCTCCTCCACCACAATCCCGCGTTCCATCAGCCCCGCCGTGATCCGCGAGATCGTCCCCTCCGTCAATCCCGTCGCCCTGGCGATCTCCGCCCGCGACAATGGCTGCCGCTGCCGCAGCAGTTGCAATATCGCGGCATTGTTCGTGCTCCGCACCTGTCCGGGCCGGAGGATGCGCTTTCTCGGTCGCGGGCTGTACATGGCCGGGCTTATACTTTCTTTATGACGACAACTAAGTGTAGGCGGAACCGGGCGCTCCCGTCAATCCTCTTGCTTGCGCTCGCTCCTCTGCGCGCGCAAACCGTCTCCGGCCCCCTCGTCGTCAGCGAGCGCTGGCCCCAATCCACCGATCTCGTCACTTGGACCCGTGACATCATGCGCCTCGAAGGCCTCGAAAAAGCCTCCGAAACCGCCCAGGGCAAGGCCTTTTTCCGCTGGCTGCGCCTCTTCTCCCGCATGGCCACCGGAGGCATGATCAACGCCTTCGAAGGCGAAGAAGGCAAGGAACGCTACGTCACTGACGCCCACAAGAACCTGTTCGTATACGGTTGGGGATACTGCGATACCACCAGCCGCATCGCCGAGGCCGCCTGGAGCGAATTCAAGAAAGACCGCGACTCCGCCGAACGTGTCTGCGTCATGCACGACAATGGCGGCTATCACACCATGTACCGCCTTCGCCTCGATGGCCGCTGGGGAGCCTTCGATCCCCGCTACGGCTACTACCTCATCGAACGCGACGCCCCCGACGCCCCCGTCCTCGACTGGGATCAAGTCGGTGACGACAGCCGCATCCTTGCCAACCGCGGCTACCGCCACCGCAGCACGCCCTTCTTCGAATTCTTCGGCCTCGAATGGGAGCGTGCCCTCCTCATCCACCCTGCCTGGTTCAATACCGAAGAGGATTGGGTAAAAGCCGGCAGGCCGCCCGAGCATGTCTTCGGCAACCGCCAGTATCGAATGGGCACCCCCTTCCACAATATGGATTTCCAACTCCCGCCCGGAGCAACCATCGAGCGGTTCTGGGATAATTCCGCGCGCCAGTTCTATGTCCCCAAAGGAACGCAGGCCCGGCGCGAAGAACCGTTCCTCCCCTCGGGCCGCTTCTATCGCGTCACCGAAACCATGTTCGACGGCAACTGGCCCAAGCACGATCCCAACTACGCTTACGCCAAGCCCTACCTCGCCACCGTGCCCGCCAATGAGGGTTACAACTCCGCCGTCAGCGGCGGCCGTACCATCGGACAATCCTGGGGCCGCGTCCGCATCCCCGTCACACTCGACTCCTCCGGCACATTCGATTTCTACAGCCCCTTCATCCTCACCGCCGGTAAGTCCACCACGCCCATCGAGGTCCGCACCCTCCGCGCCAAGCCCCTCCGCGCCGATGAACCGGATGTCTGGTCCCCCTGGAGCAACGCTTCCCAATCCCTCCCCGTCCACGGCGTCTACCGGTTCCAACTGCGTGGCCGGCCCGGCCTCAGCGCTTCCCTCGAACTCTACTTCGAAAACGGCATCATGACGCTTCCACAAATCTTCGCCGGCCAAAACACCATCCACTGTAAACTCCGCGATGCCTCCCAACTCACCGGATCTCTCCGCGTCCGCTACCGCTACCTCACCGCCGCCGGCGAACGCGTCCACGAGAAGACCCTCGCCAAATCGGACTTTCGCGCCGGCACTGCCACCTATCGCCTTCATGCCCCCGGCCTCCGCCGCTGCCTGTCCGTCGAAATAGCCTACTTACTTCCCATGAACAAGTAAATCCTCCGCTAGCCCCACAAAGGGGTTGACTTCAAACGCCGAAAAGAGTACATTCAGCGATAACCCGATACGGACCCTTGTCCGATGCCTGTATCGTATTTCTTGTGGTCTGCAAGTAAGTTCGAACGAGGTGCCCAATGAACACTCGCTTTTCCATCCTTTGCACCGTCCTGCTTCCGGTGCTCCTCTCCGCCCAGTCCGGGACCGGCGTTGTCCGTGGAACCGTGCAGGATGCCACGCGTTCTGCTGTCCCGAATGCCAAGCTCAGCCTCACTAACACCACCACTAATATCACCCGATCCGCCGTCTCCTCCGATGCCGGTATCTACTACTTCGGCTCCGTCCCGCCGGGTCCCTACAGCCTCACCGTCGAAATGACTGGATTCAAAAAATGGAGCGGTTCCCTCCAACTCGAGGCCGGTCAGACCGCTACCATCGAGCCTCTCCTCGAAGTCGGCAGCGTCGATGCTGTCGTCGAAGTCTCCAGCGCGGCGCCCGTCATCACCACCGAAAGCGCCGAAATCGCCGACGTCAAAGACGCGCTCCGCATCCGTCAGTTGCCGCTCGACGGACGTAGCATCGCCACTCTCTTCGATCTCACCCCAGGCGTCGAAGGCGGCGGCTCCCCCCGCGTCAACGGCATGAAAGTCGGATCCGCCGAAATGCTCCTCGACGGCATTTCCCTCGTCGACCGCTTCGGCGGCGGCCTCCGCGGCGGCGTCTCCCCTGGCCTCGATACCGTCCAGGAATTCCGTATCGAAACCTCAGGCTCCAATGCCCAGTACTCCCGCCCCGCCACCGTCACGCTGGTCACCAAGAGCGGCACCAACG
>CAYOBO010000070.1:0-34973 GCA_964402295.1 uncultured Candidatus Solibacter sp.
GGCGCAGGCAGAGCCAGTCGGCCATGCCGGGCTCGCCGATGCGTACGGGCGCGCCTCCGCCGGGGAAGCGCGCCAAACCCGATTGCTGGCGTTGCCAGCGCCAGCCGCGCACACGCAGATAGCGGACGATGCGCGCGCTGACATCGTGCTCCTTCTCCCCCGCGCACGGCGGCGTGAGGGAGAAACCGCGAATACCGCGACCCTCTTTCATGCCGCTCTCCACAGTTCCGCCGGACGCGTGCCCGTCTCGATGCCTTCCCGCGATGCCAGCCCCAGCGTCTCCAGATACCGCAGCGACGCTTCGATTTCGCGCGATGATTTGCCTCGCGCCAGGCCGTCGCGGATCTGACTGCGCGTCAGCCCATGCGGCGAACAACCCAACATGCGCAGCAGACGGTCAGCCAGCGCATCGCCCGTGCCTCCGCCGAATGCATAGAACGCCGATTGCTCGGCATAGCGCCACACAGCCAGCGCCGCGTGGAGGTGCGGTTCGCCAATGCACGGCGCACGGTCGAGGAGGGCATAGATGGTCGCAAGCCGCATGGTCTGCGCCTCGGCGCGGCTGGTGACGGCTCCGAACAGGCCCACGCCGCCCTCGCTGAGACGCTCATACTCACTGGCCCAGAGGGCATTGGCCGCATCGTCGCGCTCCAGCGCGCCCTGCAAACGAGCCCAGGACACGGTCTCCCGCAACTCCTCGGCAAGCTTCGCATCGAGCCTCCATTGCCCGCCGAACGGCAGCAGCTTCGATCGCCGCACGCACACCCACAGGAAGCGGTTGGCGAATCCATTCGCGGCGGCATTGCCGGTCAACCGCTTGCGCAATTCGTCGGACGTGATATGGCCGATGAGGCTGATATGCGCGTCCGTCGCCACCGCCGGCTGCTGCTTCGTCATCACGCGCAGATTGCCCGAATCCCATGCCTGCCGCAGCACGGCGCTGAGCGTGTTCGTATCGCGTTCGCAAACTTGCAGCAGGCGCGCGAACTCGGGTTCCTGAATGAGCATGCGCTTCTCGGAATACATCAGCGGCGGCGCGGCGGGATCGTCCCGAACCGCCCAGATGAGTCCCTCGCCGGAGCCGCATCCGCCCATGATGCGCTCCCGCGCCCAGAGCGGATCCACCTCCATCAGCAGCCGCAGAATCTGTCCCCAACTGCTGCCCTTGCGCCCCTTAGCGGTTTCTCCCACGAGCACGGCGAAGAGGTTCGTATAGTGGCGATCGGCCTCGGCAATGAAGTGCGCGCTGCGCCCGATGAGATTGCCGAAGCCCACCAGAAATTGAACGAGAATGGCCGCCGGATCGGCCTCGGTGTGCGGCTCGATGGCGCGGGCGATGGCGCCGGCGATGCCGTGATAGGCCGATTCGGAGAGCGGCGCGGGCCACAACGCGTCATCCACGCGCCTCGCGGTATTCGCGGAATCTCGACGAGGGGTTCCGGAAAGGACGGTCTCGAATTCCTCCTTCGTTCCCCCGAGCGCGGCGAACTCGGTCACATCCTTGCCGCGCGGCACTTCGACGATGTGCACCTCCGCGGCGATACCCGCGAGCATGGCGGCCACCTGGCGCGCGTGGCGCCTGCCGGGTTCATCGCGGTCGGGCACGATGGTCACCCGCCGCCCGGCGAGCACACTGGTCTCGCGCGGCCACTTGCCCGCGCCACCGGCGTTGGTGGTGGCCAGCAGCCCCCAGCGCTCCAGCGTGTGCACGTCGCGTTCGCCCTCGACGATGAACACGCGCGTGTCCGGGTCGGCCGCCGTCAGGCGATCCAGGCGGTACAGCACCGCGGGCGCACCGCCGCGATTCCACACCCACGCGCCGTCGGCGCCGCGATGCCGCTGGGCGAATTGTTTCGGCTCGAAGCGCACCACCTGAAAGAGCTCCACGCCCTTGGCGTCCGTGTAGGAATAGGCATCCACCTGGAGGCGGCTGCCGCTCGAAGGCCCCGTCATACGCTCGATCTCCTCACGCGCGGCCTCGCGGCTCACGCCGGTTAAAGCGGCCTCGAGCGCGATCATGTCGCCGCCCCGGCCGCATTCGGAATGACACATCCACTGCCCCGTTTCGGGGTTCACGGCGAAGCTGTCGCGCTTGCCGTTGTGGATCGGACAGGGACCGCGCCACTCGCGTCCCTGGCGTTTCAGCTTCGGCACGCGTGTCCGGTAATATTGAGAAATCTGTGTTGCGTCTCTCACGGCTATGAGCTTCTCATGCCGGATGCGGGAAACGAGAGATGATTTTCTGTAAATCTATCGGAGTATGAGCAAAATAAATGTGCAATGCGTGTGATCAGACCCGCAGCCGGGCCATCACCGTGGTATCCTCCAGATCCCGTTTAATCTGGAAGCCGAAGCTGCGGCAGATACCCTGCATTGTCATGTTTTCCGAGGAAATCTCGCCGAACACCGTCTCCACGCCCTCGGCGCGGGCCACGGCGATCAGGCGCCGCAGCAACTCTTTGCCGATGCCCTGCCCCTGGCAGCTATCGCTCACCACGAGGGCGAATTCCGCTTCCTTTTTCCCCCGCGCATACGCTTGGGGATCTTTCACCAGGCGTCCGACGGCGAGTATTTCGCCGGCACGCTCCACCACCAGAGCCATCTGACGGGCATAGTCGATGAAGCAGATGCGCACCAGCCGTTCATGCGCAATGCGCGTGCTCAGCTTCAGCGTCGACAGATAGCGGAAGTAGACCGTGCGCTCGCTAAGAGTTTCATGGAAGCGCGCAATCAGCGGTTCGTCTTCGGCGCGAATGGGACGGATGGTAACCTTCTCGCCGTTCTTCATGGTCCAGTCGCTTACGTATTCCAACGGATACGTGCGGATGGCGGGCTTCATCCGCGGCGGCGCACCGGCGGGAAGTTCCACCACGCGGACGTCGTTGCCCACCACCGCCACCTCGGCGATGTGCGGCTGCTCAAAGAACCGCGACAGGCGCACCAGAGCGCGTTCGCCTTGCTCGCTTTCGATGCCCAACTGTTGCAGCATCAGCCCGGCGAGGGTGGTGTTCAACGGCGGCAATCCGTAGACGCGCTGCCCGCGCAGATCCTCGACGTAGAGCACGGGCCCGAAGCGCGAATCGACATGCCCGCCCATCTGAAACGGACAGGCCTCGGAGATCTGCAACTCTTCACGCGTGGGCGCATCGACGCTTTCGGCGAGCGGGGTTTCGTAAATGGCGCGCAGGTTCTCGTTGTAGGCCCACATGTAGAGGAACATGCGCACAGCGGTGTCGGGGTAGGGGAACGTGGGAATATCGGCGGCGCGCAGCACGCCCACGCCGGCCGCGACTTCCACGCCGCCCATCCAACTGGCGAGCACGGGCTTGCCGCTCAGCTTCGCGTACGGTTTCAATTGCTCGGCGGTGAGCGTGGGATCGGTGGAGGCTTGCGGCGCCAGCACCACCAGCAGCCCGTCGCTCTGCGCATCCTTGGCCGCGATCTCCAGCGTTTTTGCGAAGCGCTCCGGTTTCGCGTCACCGAGAATGTCGATGGGATTGCGGCGGCTCCACTCGGCGGGCAGAAAAGCGTTCAGCGCACGCATTGACTCCTGGCTCAACGGCGCCAGTTCCCCGCCGCCGGCAATGAGCGCATCGGTGGCCATCACCCCGGGACCGCCCGCGTTGGTGACAATGGTCAACCTCTTGCCTCGCGGGCGCGGCTGTTTGCTGAGCACTTCCGCCATGTAGAACAGGTCGCTCAGTTGATTGACGCGCAGCACGCCGGCGCGGCGGAACGCGGCGTCCACGACACGGTCGTCGCCCGGCATGGCGCCGGTATGCGCGGCCGCGGCGAGCGCTCCTTCCCGCGTACGCCCGGCCTTGATCACCAGCACGGGCTTCGTCATCGCCACTTCGCGCGCCGCGGAAAGAAACGCCCCGGCATCGCCGACGGACTCCATGTAAAGGAGAATGCTGCGCGTGCGCGGATCGTTGCCGAGGTAGTCGATGACATCGCCCCATCCGATGTCGGCCATCGAACCAAGCGATACGAACGCGCTGAAGCCGACCAACTCGCGCTGGCTCCAGTCCAGCACCGCCGTGCACAGCGCGCCGCTTTGGCTGAGGAATGCAACGCTGCCCGGGCGAGCCATGGAATGCGCGAAGGTGGCGTTCAAGCCCGTCACCGGCGACATGACGCCTAAACAATTCGGCCCTAGAATGCGCAACGCGCCTTTTCGTGCTTCCTCCAGCACCTGTTGTTCCAAGGCCTCGCCCTGCGGGCCCATCTCCTTGAATCCGGCGGCGAGAATGATGGCCCCCTGCACACCGGCTTCGACGCATTCCCGAATCACGCCAGGCACCGTGGCCGCGGGCGTGACGACGATTGCCAGTTCCACTGGCTCCGGTACGTCCTTCACCGAAGGATAGGCGCGCATGCCGAGCACGCTCGCCCGCTTCGGATTGACCGGATACACCGTCCCGCCAAACGGAGAGCCGATCAGGTTCCACAATGTCGTGCGTCCCACGCTGTTCGGAGTCTCCGTTGCTCCGATCACGGCCACGGATTGCGGCTTGAAGAATACGTCGAGCGGGTATCGCTCCCGCCCGAACAAAGAGTGCGCCGGCTCCACCGGCGATTTGACCGAGGGCTTACCCATCGCTTCGATGGTAGCGCTTACGATGCGGCGGGACGCATGGGCCGCGCGGCGGGTGGCGGGCAGCAGGTTTCCGTGCACAACCCGGGCACAATGCCTCCGCCGGCGCGCCGTTCATCCACCAGATCGCGGATCATGCGCACGAAGCTGGGATGCGTACCCGCGGTGGCCGCCCGGCTCATCTGGATGCCGAGTTCCGCGCACAGGTCCTTGGCTTCGGTGTCGAGGTCGTAGAGCACTTCCAGATGGTCCGATACGAATCCGATGGGCACTACGGTTACGGCTTTCGTCCCGCGCGCATGCTCTTCGCGGATTGCGGCGAGGATGTCGGGTTCGAGCCACGGCACCTGCGGCGGCCCGCTGCGGCTTTGATACACCAGCCGCCACTCGGCCAGGCCCAACCGCTCAGCGACGGCGCGGCAAGCTTCGTCGAGTTGCTCCACGTAACGGCTGCCCGCCGCCATGGAAAGCGGAATGCTGTGCGCCGTGAAGAGCACCATCGCGCCCGGAATCAGCGCATCGGTGGTCTCCTCGCAGATCACATCCAGGAAGCCGGGGTGATTGTAGAACACGCGGATCTTGTCGATCTGTGGCGCGCCTTCGCCCACCGCCGCCTGCGCGGCGGCGATGTTTTCGCGATACTGCCGGCAGCCGGAATAGCTGCTGAACGCCGACGTGACGAATGCCACTGCGCGCTTCACACCGTCCCGCTTCATCTGCTCCAGCGTGTCTTTGAGAAAGGGATGCCAGTTGCGATTGCCCCAGTAAATCGGCAGGTCAAGCTCCGCGCGCAAGGCCTCGATCAACGCGCGGTTCTGATCGTTGATGGGGCTGCGCCCGTCGAAGCGATGATAATGCTCGGCCACTTCCAGCAATCGCTCCCGCGGCACGTTGCGGCCACGAGTCACGTTCTCAAGGAACGGCATTACATCTTCAGGCTGCTCCGGCCCGCCGAAGCTGACCAGAAGAAATGCATCGTAGGAAATCATAAGCTGCCTCGCAAGGCTTCGAGTGGTTTCTGTTGCAGTATGCGGTGGCTGGCCGACCAGCCGGCCGCGTTCGCCAGGAGCGCTGTCATGACGACCGCGATGAGATGGGGAAGGGGGTCGAAGCTGTAGTCCACTTGGAACAGCCGCTTCAGCACGAGCAGCGAAAAGGCCGTGGCGAGCAGGCTGCCGAGCACTCCCGCGGCGGCACCGAGGATGAGGAACTCGATGGAAAAAATAGAGCCGATGCGGCGCCGCGTCGCCCCCAGCGTTTTCAGGATCACCACTTCGCGCACACGGCGGAATCGTGTTCCGGCCACGCTGCTGGCCAGAATGATGGCTCCGGCAAGAATCGCGAAGAAGGAGATGAATCGGATGACCAAGGCTATCTGATCCACCACCTCTTGAATGATCGCCAGTACATCTGCTCCGTTGATCACGGTGACGGTGGGGAACTTCGCGAATACCGCGCGCTGTAGTGGGGCGATCTGCGCCGGATCCATGCGCACGGCGGCAAAGTGCAGCGTCGGCAAACCGTCGAGCGCGCCGGGGTTGAAGAGGAAATCGAAGTTGGAGCCGATCCGCACGGAGTCACTTCGATAGATGCAGGCAACCGTCGAGGAGATGGATTTACTCGAGGCCGACCACTCGATGGTGTCGCCAGGGTTGGCCTGGAGTGTCTTCGCCGCATCCTCGTTGAGGCATACCTCCACGCCTTTCGTGGATGCATCCCAGAACTTGCCTTCGAGCACGGTGGTTTGCGGCGGCAGTGCCTTCGCCCACGAAACGGAGCGCGTCTGCATGAAGCGCCGGCGGAAGCCCGTCAGTTGCCGCTGCTCGATGGGAGCGCCGTTGATCTTCACGATGCGCGCCGCGGTGATGGGCACCACTTCCGGTTTGTTCCGCATGCCGGGATGCGATTCGAGCAGTGCCGCGATGCCGTCGCGCTCCTTCGCCGTGATGTTGATCAGGAACACGTTCGGCATGCCCGGCGGCGCACTGCTGGCGATCTGCACCAGCATCGATTTCTGTACCAAATACACCGTCAGCGTGAACATCACACCTAGCCCGAGCGCCACCAGCAGCGCCGCGGCCTGATTGCCGGGCCGGTAGATATTGGCGATGCCGTGCCGCACGACAGCGGGCAGGCTTTGCTGCGTGGAGCGCGTGGCCCGCTTCAATCCCCACAGCATGGCCGAGGCCACCGCCGAGAGAATGAGCAGGCTGGCTAAGAATCCGCCCACGAAGTACAGCCCGGTGCGCAGGCTTTCGCTCAGCCACCATACGATGCTGAGCACGCCCGCGAGAATCGTTGCCGTGGCGGCCAGCGCTGCTTTGCCGTGGCGCAGGCGGCCGCGCCACGAGGTGCGTGTTTCCTCCACCTCGCGGCGCAAAATCAGGCTCGGCTTCACGCTGCGAATGGATAGCAACGGCGGGATGGTAAACAGCAGCGTCGTCAGCACGCCCACGGCGAGCCCTTGCGCAGCCGAGGACGGATCCCAGCGAAATCCGGGATCGAGATGAAAGTACCGCGCGATCAATTGCGGGAAGACGCGCTGCACGGCGATGCCGATGAGGATGCCGGCGATGCCGCCGAAGATGCCCAGAATCAGCGTCTGGATGGTGTAGATGCGGATGATCTGCGCCGAGCGCGCCCCCAGCGACTTCATCACGGCGATGGAATCGAGCTTCTGTTGCAAATGCGAATGCATCGCCATGGCCACGCCGAGCGCGCCCACGATCAGCGCGATGAGGCTCACCAGACTGAGGAATTTCGTCGAGCGGTCGAGCCCGCGCGTGATGAGCGGATGCGTCTCGCGGTAGTCGATGATCTGCGCTTCGGGAAACGCCTCCTTGAGCTTGCCGCGCACCTGCTCCACGGGCAGTGCGTTCGCGTCCAGACGGAACAGGTAGCGTTGCGAAGCGCGGCTGCCTTCGACGATCAATCCCGTGCGGTCCAGCCCATCGCGGCTCATCATGATGCGCGGCCCGACGTTGAGCGAGCCTGCCATGCGATCCGGTTCCACGGTGACGACCGCGGCGATGCGGAAATCGGCCGAGCCCAGCTTGACGGTATCGCCGAGCTTCAGGTCCAGCCGCACCAGCAGGTCATCGGAAACCGCGACGGCATCCGGAGTGAGGGTGTCTTTGAGCGCACGCGGGGGGTCGAGTTGGAACTCGCCATAGAAAGGATAGACCTTCGGATCGACGGCTTTGATGGAGACCAGTACAGGAACACTGGACGTCGGCGTGGAGAGCATGGAAACGGTTTCCGTAATCCAGGTGCGCCGGATGTTCTCGAGTGCGTCCATTGCTTTGATCTGATCCGCCGTGGCGAGGCTGAAGCTGCGCACGGTCATATCGGCGGCCATCAGCTTGCGCGCATCGCGGGTGAGCATGCCGCGGAACGCTTCGCTGAAGCCGCGTACTCCAGTGAGCGCGCCTACGCCCAGCGCCACGGCCAGAATGACGAAGAGAAATTTCGTGGTGGAGGCTCGTGCTTCGCGCCAGGCGATCTTGAGTGAGGTGCTACCCACGCAGTTCGTCTCCGACGATCACGCCGTCTTTCAATCGAAGGATACGCCCCGCCTGCGCGGCCAGCGCGGCATCGTGCGTCACCATCACCAACGTTGTGCCCTCGCGTTGATTTAAAGCAAGCAGCAGTTCCAGCACGTGCGCGCCGTTGGCGGAATCGAGGTTGCCCGTCGGCTCATCCGCCATCAGAATCGGTGGCCGCGCCATGAAGGCCCGCGCCAGCGCGACGCGCTGCTGTTCGCCACCCGAAAGCTGTATCGGATAATGATCGCGGCGGTCGGTGAGTCCCACGCTTTCGAGTAGTTCCAGTGCGCGCGGCATGCCGTTGCCGCCTCCGGTGAGCTCATGCGGCAGCAGCACGTTTTCGAGCGCCGTCAGCGTGGGGATGAGCTGGTAGCTTTGGAATACGAAGCCGATCTTGCGCCCGCGCACCAGCGCCAGATCGTCTTCGGCGAGTCCTGTGATCTCCTGTCCATCCAGCACGATGCTGCCCGAAGTGGCGGAATCGAGTCCGGCGAGCAGCCCCAGCAGCGTGCTCTTGCCGCTGCCCGACGGGCCCATGATGGCGATGAACTGCCCCTTCGGCACGTCGAAGCCGACACCGCGCAGAATTTCGACGGTGTGTGCGCCGTTGGTGATTGACTTCTTGAGGTCCTTGACCTGGATGATCGGCTCAGATGACATGCGATAGGTGGTTTTGTAGTTATTATGGCATTGCGTAGTCATGCGGCATTTGTTACTTGCGGTTGCACTGTTCGGATCGTTGAGCGCCTGCGGCGGCCCAGCGAAGGAAGAGGCGCGGAAGCCGGCGCCTGCTCCGGAACCCGTTCCTCCCGTGGAGACAACAGCGCCGGACGGGCGGCCTGTCATCGTGGCTTTCGGCGATAGCCTCACTGCCGGCTACGGCCTGGAGCCCGGCCAGAGCTACCCCGACCACCTGCAACGGAAGCTGGATGCCGAAGGGTACTCCTACCGTGTGGTGAACGAGGGGATCAGCGGCGATACATCGAGCGGCGGCGTTGCGCGGCTCGAAAGCGTGCTGGGCCATCAGCCACGGATCGTGATTCTCGAGCTGGGCGCAAACGATGGACTCCGCGGGATTCCCGTGGCGCAGACACGCGAGAATCTGGATCAGATTCTTACCCAATTGAAAGCTGCCGGAGTGAAGGTGCTGCTGGCGGGAATCACGCTGCCCCGCAATTACGGCGAGCAATATATTAAAGACTTCGACAAGATCTTTCCGGACTTGGCGAAGAAGCACAACGTGCGACGGCTGCCGTTCCTGTTGGAAGGCGTGGCTCTGAATCCGAAGCTGATGCAACGGGACGCACTGCATCCCACCGCGGAAGGCTGCCAGATCGTTGCTGGAAACGTGTTCGCGGCGCTCCAGCCGCTGCTCAGCAGATAGGACATTGATCCGGGACACCGGCGCGGGATTCTGCTAATCTGCCCTCAGATTCAGAGGTCCACAATGATTCCTACCCGCCGCACTCTGCTTGCGTCGCTTGCCGGCGCACCTTCCGCACTCCCTCAAACGATGCGATCGACGGGGCAAACGACCATCGGATTCAAGGCCGATACCATGCCGCAGCGTTCCGAATGCGGCATCGGAGCGCTGATGCCGTGGGCGGACGCGCTGTGGGCCATTACTTACAACAGCCACAAAAAGGGCACGGGCTACGGCCTGGGGCTGTACCGCATCGGCGAGAACTTGGAAGCGGAACGCGCGCACATTCATGACGGCACGCACGCCAACCGGCTCATTCACCGCGAATCGAACCAGTGTTTCATCGGGCCGTACGTCATCGACGCGAAGGGCAATTGGAAACACATCCCCGCGCTCGATGAGTTCCGCCTCACTTCGGCCATGCGGCATCTCACCGATCCCGCCAATCGCATTTACTACCAGGGCATGGAAGGCGAGTTCATTGAGATGGACGTGAGCGATCTCAAGCCACGGGTGCTCACGAATCTCGTGAAAGAGATGAAATTGGCCGCGCGTCCTCACTTCAAGGGCGGCTACACCGCGCAGGGCCGCGTGGTGGTGGCGAACAATGGCTTCTACGCATTCGGCGAAGATCAGGCCGGCTTGTTCGAATTCGACGGCAAAGTGTGGAAAAAGCTTTCGGGCAAGCCACATATGGATGTCGCCGCACGACAGGATCTCGGCTCCGTGCTCTTTGCCACCGGATGGGATGAAGCATCGGTGTTGTTCTGGGCACTGGTGAAGGGGCAGTGGCAACGCTATCGCCTGCCGAAGGCCACGCATGCCATGAGCCAGGCTTGGCAGACGGAATGGATGCGCATCCGCGAAGTGGAAACCGAACATTACCTGATGGACATTCAGGGTATGTTCTATGAACTGCAACCGGTGGCCTTCGAGGACCGCATCTGGGGTGTAAAGCCCATCTGCCAGCATCTGCGCATCATTCCGGATTACTGCGCCTTCCGTGGATTGTTCGCCGTGGGCGGCAATCAGACTACGCCGAATCGCGACAATAACGCGCTCAGCGGCCAGCCGCAATCGGGACTCTGGTTCGGCAAGACCGACGATCTGTGGTCATGGGGTAGGCCGCAAGGCTGGGGCGGACCGTATTGGAAAGCGGCGGTCAAGAAGGGTGTGCCATCGGATCCATTCCTGCTGGCGGGCTTCCCGCACAAGATGCTGCATGTCGCCACGGAAAAGGCCGCAACATTCGACATCGAAATTGATTTCATGGGCAACGGCACCTGGCACAAATACGAGCAGGTGAAAGTGGGTGCGGAAGGCTACGCCAACCACATCTTCCCCGACGCCTTCAGCGCACAATGGGTGCGACTCACCGCACAAACCGATTGCACCGCAACCGCGTTGTTCTATTTCGTGTAACCCGCTTCAGGAAGGTAACACTCTGTCGCGTTTCTTAACGAATGCGGTTGCCTGACCAACGGTCGCCCAACAGGACCGTGGACGGGCGGGATGGGCTCGCGCTGGCGATGACACCCGGCCTAAGAGCAGAGCGCTAGGCCCGGAAATAGGGCTTCAGCATCTCCATGATGCGGTCGAGTTCGCGGAGATCCTCGGCGTCCATGGTGAATCGCGATGTGCGGCGCATCACGACTGTCTTGAAGATGCCGCGCCGGCGCAGAATCTCTTTCTGGATCACGTAACTGACTCGGCGTTCCAGCACGGCGGAAAGTAGAAACTTCATGAACAGGTCGTGGGCTTCTTTCTTCTTGCCTTCGTGATACCAATCCCAAATCTGCGCCTGGATATCGGCGAACCCCGCTCCGGCCATTGTGCCGCCGGACCCACGTTCCATTTCGTTGTAGAGATGCATCGCTCCGCCGCCGGTGGATGGGAACAACGTCCGTTTGCGCTCCTTCACCACGCGGGTGACATCGTGCGGCACATCGCCCGCTTCCAGCTTCAGGATCTTCAGTTGCGGAATCTTGTCGGCCATGCGCAGCAGGAAATCGGTAGTCATGCCGGGATTGGAAACCTGAATGCACATGGGCAGCTTCGATACGGATGCGATGGAAAGGAAGTAATCTTCCAGAATCTTGCTATCGCCGAATCCGTCTGTTGGCCCGAGTGCGTGCAGGCCATCGGCTCCGATCTTTTCGGCATAGCGCGCATACTCCATCGCTTCGAACTTGTTCGCACCGTGCACACCGATCAGTACCGTCGTGCGGCCCTTGGCCTCCTTCACCACAGCCGGCGAGTATTTCAAGCGCTCGTTGTAGGAAAGCGAACTGGTCTCCCCCGCTCCAGCCGGCCACACAATACCGTGCACTCGGCCGCGGCAGAGAAAGTCCGTTTCCTTGCGCAAAGACTCCTCGTCAACGGCGAGGTTGTCCAGAAACGGAGTCTGCATGATGACGAAGATCCCTTCCCAGGCTTTTTCGGCGCCGGGAAGCAGAGGTGCGGCAGCAAGGGCGGACGAGAACTGTAGGAAGTCCCGTCTGTGAATATTCGGCATGACTCCTGAGTATCACAAATGGCAGGCCACTGTCGCCCTTTCACCGTGCGATATGTTGATGGCATGCTCCTACTTTCCGCCTTGTTGCTGCTGGCGCAGCCAGAGCCGGCCATGCAGCCTGCCCGCGTGATTGTCGATCCTGGCGCGGAATACGCCTCCGAGTCCCGCCCCTGGCAGGGCATTCCCACCATCGAGCGCACGCGCAAAGGGCGCCTTTGGGCAGCTTGGTACGCAGGCGGCACGGGAGAAGGCCCTTCGAACTGGGTGATTCTGGTCTCCAGCGATGACAGCGGCAATACCTGGTCGAAGCCGCGCGTAGTGATCGATCCCGACTGGCATGTCCGCGCGTTCGACCCTTGCCTCTGGATGGATCCCACTGGCCGGCTCTGGCTGTTCTATGCTCAAGCCGCCGGGCTTTGGGACGGCCGTGGCGGCGTATGGGGTATTTCCACCGACGAACCCGATGCGAAGCAGCCGAAGTGGTCCGCGCCGCGGCGCTTCGCCAACGGCGTCATGCTCAACAAGCCCACCGTCACGCGCAATGGCCGGTGGCTGCTGCCGATCGCCGGCTGGCGTAACATCGATCCCGTCTCCCGACTCGCTCGGCAGAAGGTGGATTGGTCTCCGCATACCATGGAGTCCCTAATTCACGACATCGGCGATGAAAAAGATTCCAACGTCTTCGTGTCCACGGACAAGTTGAAAACGGTTCGCAGAGTAGGGAAGGCCGCGATTCCGAAGACCCAGCACGATGAACACATGCTTGTCGAGAAGAACGACGGCACACTGTGGATGCTGGTCCGCACCAGCTACGGCTCGGCAAGGCATTTTCCAAGGACGGTGGCGCAACATGGAGCGGCGAAGGCGAATCCGATATCCCGCACGTCGTTTCCCGATTCTTCATTCGCCGGCTGCGCTCCGGCAACCTCGTGCTCATCCGCCATGCGCCGCCCGAAGGGAACAAGCGCTCGCACCTGACTGCCTGGCTCTCGAAAGACGACGGCAAGAGCTGGAGCGGCGGCCTGATGCTGGACGAACGTCTCGGCGTCTCCTATCCGGACGGAGTAGAAGCCCCTGACGGGCGCCTCTTCGTCATCTACGACCGCGAACGCAGCGGCGCCAAGGAAATCCTCATGTCTATTGTCACCGAGGATGACATCGCCGCAGGCGCGATTTTGAGCCCAGGATCGCGCCTGCGCGTACTGGTGGATCGCGCCTCGGGAACACGATAACAAGATCGTAAAACTTGTATCTGTGACATCGTGGCCGCCACAAGGCAAAGACCCCTCCACTTCTTCCAGGAGGTGGTCCATGACTCGCTCTGTCATCACCGCCTTTTCTTTGAAAGCATCCGCCGGCGTGTCTCGGAGTTGGGGGGGTTGAGAATCGGACCCCGGCGTAGCATGATGTATTCAGCCAATTTGGCTTGAATGCCCACTGATCGACAAAAAGGGGTCCCTATGGTTCGGATATTGTCCGTTCTCGTCCTGGTTGCCAACACGTTGAGCGCGCAGACCACATTCGCCACCATTACCGGAACTGTCACCGACGCCACTGGCGCCGCGGTTCCCGGAGCAAAGATTACCGCGATCCACGTGCAAAGTAATTACAACTACACCGCGGAATCCAACGCCACCGGAGCATACCGTATTCCGCAATTGCGCGAAGGACGCTACAACGTCCGCGTGCAATCGGCGGGCTTTAAGGAGTATTTCGTCCAGGGCCTCGATCTCGTCTCGCTCGACGTGCGCCGCCTCGATGTGCAACTGGAAGTCGGAGCCGTCGAAACCCGCATTGAAGTAAAGGGGGGAGCCACGCTCATTGAGACCGAGACCGCGCGCATCAGCGATTCCAAGGATGCGCATCAGTTGAAGTCCCTGCCGATGAACACCCGCTCGTTATGGAACTTCATCGGCCTCACGCCGGGCGTTGTACAGGCTGGCGGAGGTTCTGCCACTCGCCGGTTCGCGGGCAGCCGCGCCAATCAATCCGACGCCTCCATCGACGGCATCACACTCAGCAATCAATATGACGGCACGCAGATCAGCCCTCTGGTGAGCCAGATTGAAAGCTTCGAAGAAATTCGCGTGGACATGGCCAACAACACCGCCGAGTTCGGTGGCATCGGGCAGGTCACCATCATCTCCAAAGGCGGCAGCAACGATCTGCATGGCGTCGTTTTCGATTACTACTCCACGCCGTGGTTCCGCGCCCGAAACCCGTTCGCCGCTCAGCGCGGGACAGGAGTTCGCCACGAACCCGGCGTAGCCATCGGCGGGCCGATCTACATCCCGAACGTTTACAACGGCAAGAATCGCAGCTTCTTCTTCTATTCATTTGAAACCTCGCGCGGCAGCCAAGTGCTGTCGCTGCTCAATCCCACGGTGGCTCCCACCCCGTGGCGCAGCGGTAATTTCGCGGGCCAGACGGCCATTCGCGATCCTTTCGCCAACAACACTCCCTTTGCCGGAAACGTCATTCCCACTTCGCGTATCAGCAGCGTATCGCAGAAGATTCAGGACCGCTTCTTCCCGCTGCCGAACCAGGGCGATCCAAACGTGCTCGCAGCGCGCAATTTTCAGACGCAATTGCAGCGCCCGTTTGACCCCAACACTTACTGGACGACACGCATCGACCATCGTTTCACGCAGAAGCACTTCGTGTTCGGGCGCTACACCTGGAATCGCTCCCACTCGCGCGACTACGAGGGCAATCTGCCGGCCATTGGCCGCCGCTGGCAGACGAGAGATACGCGGGCCATGAATCTCAGCTACACCGCTTCCATCAGCCCAAACCTGATCAACGAATTCCGCTGGGGATTCGCATGGAATGACAACCCACGCAACGGACCGCTGATGGGTAAGGAAGTAGTAGAGTCGCTGGGCATCACCGGACTGGTTCCCAACATCCCGGACATCAACGGCCTGCTCAAAGTGAACTTCTCGCAACTCGGGCTGACGGGCATCACGCAAACAGACTGGCGCCATCCGGGATTCCTCAACTACGCGCAGCAATTTCAGGAGCATCTTTCCTGGTTCCGGGGACGCCACAACATGAAAGCAGGCGTGATTCTGGGACGCACCGGCTTTCAGGACAGCCAGGCGCCGGCGGCTTTGTTCGGCAGCGTTACGTTCTCCAACCGCTTCACCGGCAACCCTTATGCCGACTTCCTGCTCGGTATCCCCACCTCCGCGCAACGGGCTGCTCCGCAGTTGTTCATTGACCGCTTGCGTTACTCATGGGACTTCTTCGTAACCGACGAATGGAAGGTGCGCTCCAACCTCACCTTCAACATCGGCCTCCGTTATGAAATTCATCCGGCTTGGGCCGAGGGCAGCAACCTTCAGTCGAATTTCGATATCGGCACCGGGCGGCTGGTGATTCCCGATGGCGCCTCCAGCCGTATCAGCCCTCTGCTGCCTCGCGGATACGTGGACATCGTCGAAGCCAGCCAAGCTGGGTTCCCATCGCGGACTCTGCTCAAGACCGACACAAACAACTTGGCCCCGCGCATCGGCTTGGCATGGCGTCCCATGGGCCCCAACACTGTTCTTCGCGCCGGGTTTGGCATCTTCTATGACATTGTGCCGCGCACGGTGGCTTCCGGCGGCGCGCCGTTCGTGATCAACGAGCCCACCTTCACGAACCCGACGCCTGTGCCGACGCTGCTATTCCCACGCGTTTTTCCCGACAGCGTCGCAGGTCCGACAACCATCTCGCTGCCATCGGCGACACGCGTCGATCTTCGCGATCCCTACAGCATGCAGTACAACTTCACCATCGAGCATCAGCGCTGGTCCACCGGCTTCCGCGCATCGTACATCGGCACCAATACGCGGCAGGGCGAATGGGGTTACAACTACAACCAGCCGTTGCCCGATGCCCGTCCCTTCATCGACAAGCCGCGTGCGTTTCCGCGGTTTCCCGCCATCACCTACCTAACCAACGGTGCGGGTCATCAATATAATTCGCTCACCCTCGAAGCGGAACGCCGATTCGCCAACGGGCTCGCCTACCAGGCATCGTGGGTTTACGCCCGCGACATCGGCGACCTGGAACGTGGGGAGTCGCCGGAGAACGCCTACGATCGCCAGCGTGAGCGCGCCGTGTGGTTGGACATCCCCGCGCATCGAGTCACCGGAAACCTCATCTACGAACTCCCTTTCGGCAAGGGCAAGCGGTGGATGAACTCCGCCGGCCGCGCCGCACAAGCCATCGCTGGTGGCTGGGAGTGGAGCACGATTTACAGCTTCTATTCCGGCCAGTTCCTGACTCCCACGTGGACCGGTCCCGACCCCGTAGGCACCGCCTTCACCAACTCGCGGACGCCTGCACAGGTCACGCTTCGCCCGAATATCCTCCGCAACGCGAATCTGCCGGACGATCAGCGCTCCACCAGCCGCTGGTTTGATCCCACTGCATTCTCCGGACTGACGACTCCCGGCCTGTACGGGACTTCCTCGAAGGGCGTGATCATCGGCCCTGGTTCCAGCATCGTCAACGTAGGACTCGCAAAGTCGTTCCACTTCGGCGAACGCGCCCGTCTGCGCTGGGAAATCACGGCCACCAACTTTTTCAACACGCCGAACTACGCAAACCCCAACACCAACATCTCCTCCGTGGCCGCGGTCGGGATCATCACCGGAGTCGGTGGTGTTTCCAGCCTCGACAGCAGTGGCGCACGCGCCTTCCGTATGGGGCTACGATTAGAGTATTGATACCGAATCCTCCAAACAGGGAGTACAGATCTTCTGTACGCCCTACTAAGCCGAGATGACCTCCGCCATTGCCAGCATCCGCAATCCGTTGGTCAAGGACATTCGCCGCGCGCTGGCCAAGGGCACTCTCACCGGCGAAGGTTACGCCGTCGTGGAGAGTTTCCATCTCCTGGAAGAGGCGCTACGTAGCGATTGCGAAGTGCACGCGGTGCTCGCCGCCGAAAGCGTGCAGAGCACCGTAGCGCGCCACATTCGCAATCTTCAGGGTGTGCGATTTTCGGTTCTCGCGGGTGAAGTGTTCGACGCCATCAGCACCACCGAAGCGAGCCAGGGAGTGATCGCTTTGGTCAAACCGCCGCTGTCCAAGGTGGAGCATCTGCTTCGTGGCCGAACGCTGCTGGTTGTTCTGGACGGCGTGCAGGATCCGGGCAACGCCGGCACAATCGTCCGCTCCGCGGAAGCGTTTGGCGCTACCGGAGCACTGTTTCTTAAAGGCAGCGTGAGCCCCTACAACGCAAAGACCCTGCGCGCATCGGCGGGCTCTCTATTCCGCCTTCCCGCGGTCTACGGCATGGACGCCGATCTGGCGCGCGCCACGCTGCTACAGGCACGCCTGGATGTTTACACCGCCATGCCGGGAGCCGCACGCCAACTGCAAGATGTCGATTTCCGGCGCAAGTGCGCGATCGTTGTGGGCAATGAAGGGCAAGGGGTCAGCCGGCACATGCGCGGCATCGCCAGCGACATCACGATTCCCACAGTGGGCGTGGAATCTCTGAATGCCGCCGTCGCAGCCAGCGTCATTCTATACGAAGCCAACCGCCAGCGGAGATCGGCCCCTTGAGCCTCTTCGAACCCAATCCGCTGGCTGCTGAAGAAGCCGATGCAACGCGGCCGTTGGCCGAGCGCATGCGCCCTCGCACTTTGGACGAATACATCGGCCAGGAGCACATTCTCGGTCCTGGCAAGCCTCTGCGCATGCAGATGGAGCGCGACCAGCTCACGTCCATGATTCTGTGGGGTCCGCCGGGTGTCGGCAAAACGTCGCTCGCCCGGCTCATCGCCCGTATGACCCGTTGCGATTTTGTTCCGTTCAGTGCCGTCACCAGCGGGATCAAGGAAGTGAAGTCGATCATGGCGGAAGCCGAACACAACCGCAAGATCGGCCGCCGTACCGTGCTGTTCGTCGATGAAATCCACCGCTTCAACAAATCGCAGCAGGATGCATTCCTGCCCTACGTGGAGCGGGGCGACGTCATCCTGATCGGAGCCACTACGGAGAATCCATCGTTCGAAGTCATCTCCGCTTTGCTGTCGCGCTCGCGTGTGTTTACGCTTCAGGCCCTCGGCATCCCACAAGTGGTCCGCCTGCTGCGCCGTGCATTGGAAGATACAGAGCGCGGCCTCGGCAATCGACAGTTGCAAGTGGCCGATGAACAACTGGAGCAGATCGCCATCCATGCCAATGGCGACGCTCGCGCCGCCTACACTGCATTGGAGCTTGCTGCCGCGGCCGCGGATGATGGCGTTGTTACCGGCGCCCTCCTGGAAGATGTCTTGCAGCGCAAGATGCTGCTCTACGACAAAGCCGGCGAAGAGCATTTCAACCTCATCTCCGCGTTGCACAAAAGCGTGCGTTCCTCCGATGCCGATGCGGCGATCTACTGGCTGGCGCGCATGCTGGAAGCCGGCGAAGATCGTCTTTACATCGCACGCCGCCTGGTGCGCATGTCCATCGAAGACATCGGCCTTGCCGACCCGCGCGCCATGGAACAGGCAATCGCCGCCATGCGAACGGTGCATTTTCTCGGGCAACCGGAAGGGGATCAGGCGTTGGCCCAACTCGCCATCTATCTCGCCATGGCGCCCAAGTCCGATGCGGCCTACGCCGCGCTGAACGCTGCCCGGGAAAAGGCCCGCCACGCGCTTGCCGAACCCGTTCCGCTTCACCTGCGCAACGCACCCACGCGGCTCATGAAAGATCTCGGCTACGGGGAAGGTTACCAGCACGCGCATCGGTTCGATGCCGGACTCGCCGCGATGGAATGTCTCCCGCCATCGCTCGCCGGAACGCATTTCTATCAGCCCACCAACCGCGGCATCGAAGCCCGCCTGCGGGAACGCCTGGATGAGATCCGCAAATGGAAAGCAGAGCAGCGGGAACAAGGGGGATAATTTGAGGCATGCGATGGACAATCGTACTGCTGGCGCTCGGCGTGCTCCACGCCGAGGATCGCATCTGGTATCGGCAGCCGGCCAACACGTGGTTTGAAGCGCTCCCCATAGGCAATGGCCGCCTGGGAGCGATGGTCTTCGGCGGCGTGGTGGAGGAACGCCTCCAACTCAACGACGACACCGTGTGGGCCGGGAAGCGGATGGACCGCATCAACCCGGATGGGCGCGCCGCCGTACAGCGCACCCGCGCCCTGTTGGCCGAAGGCAAGCTGAAGGAAGCGGAAGAAGCCTCTCAAGCGATCCTGGCTAAACCGGTGCGAATGCCTCCGTATCAACCGCTAGGCGATCTGAAGATTCATTTTGTTCACCAGGGTCAGCCCACCTCCTATGCCCGCGAATTGAGCCTCGACACAGCCGTCGCACGCACCATCTACCGCATCGGCGATACCACCTACACTCGTGAGGTGTTCGCCTCCTATCCAGCGTCGGCTATTGTCATAAGGCTCTCGGCTTCTCTTCACAACAAACTCAACTTCCGCGTCTCGCTCTCCCGAGACAACGCGACCGCGAAAGCCGCGGGCAACATAGTCACCCTGACCGGCATGGCGGTCCCCACCGGTGAACGCCATGTCAATGAACCGAAGACGGGAGTGCGATTCCAAGCAACGCTTCAGGTCGATCAGACCGGAGGCGAGATCGCCGTGGAGGGCAACGAACTCACCGTCACCAACGCCACGGAGGCTGTCCTCCGCCTGGTGTCCGCAACCGACTACTTCGCCGCTCCCGGAATCGATCTCGCGGCAAAATGCCAAGCAGCACTCCTGCGCAGCAGCGCACCATTCCACATTCTGCGCGCAAGGCACATCGAGGATTATCAGAAGCTCTTTCGCCGCGTCACACTCACTTTCCACACGGCGGACAATACACGCATCCCCACCGACGTACGCCTGGAGAACGTGAAGCGCGGCGCCTACGATCCGCATCTCGAAGCCCTTTATTTCCAGTTCGGCCGTTACCTGTTGATTGCCTCCAGCCGCCCCGGCTCGCTTCCGGCCAATCTTCAGGGAATCTGGAATGACAATCTCGCTCCTCCTTGGGAATCGAAGTACACCATCAACATCAACACCGAGATGAACTACTGGCCCGCCGAGCCTCTAAACCTCGCCGAGTTGCATCGGCCGCTTTTTGACCTGCTGGACAAGGCCCGCCTGGAAGGGCGCAAAGTAGCGCGGCAATTGTACGGCGCCCGCGGCTTCGTCGTGCATCACAATACCGACGGATGGGGCCACGCCGTACCCATCGACGGCATACGCTCCGGCATTTGGCCCACCGGCGGCGCATGGCTCAGCCTGCATCTCTGGGAACATTACGCGTTTTCTCAGGACCGCGTCTTTCTGGCGCGCCGTGCATATCCTGTTCTCAAGGAAGCTTCCGAGTTCTTTCTCGATTACCTCGTTGAAGGCAAGGATGGCCGCCTGCTTTCGGGCCCGTCCCTCTCTCCGGAGAATCGGTATCGCACCGCTGATGGCACCGTGGCCAGCATCACGATGGCCCCTGCCATGGACACGCAGATCATCGATGAGCTCTTCCGCCGAACCGCCGAAGCAAGCCAGATACTGAATTTGGACGCGCCCTTCCGCCGGCGCCTGAATGCCGCGCGCGGCAAACTGCCTCCGATGCGAACCGGCAAGCACGGCCAGCTCATGGAATGGCTGGATGACTACGACGAACCCGAACCCGGGCATCGCCACATTTCGCACCTATTCGCACTGCATCCCGGTAACGGCATCACTCCGCGCGGCACGCCGGATCTAGCCCGGGCAGCCCGTATTTCACTCGAACGTCGACTCGCCAACGGTGGCGGCCAGACAGGGTGGAGTCAGGCTTGGGTCATCAACTTCTGGGCCCGCCTGCTGGAGGGCAACAAAGCCGGAGAAGCGGTGGCGGCCCTGCTGCGCAAGAGTACCGGTCCGAACCTCTTCGATACCCACCCTGCCGGCAGAAGCTACGTTTTCCAAATCGACGGCAACTTTGGCGGGGCGGCCGGAATGGCCGAGATGCTGCTGCAATCGCAGAACGGGGAACTCGAGATTCTGCCGGCGCTTCCCTCCTGGTGGCCGGATGGCGAGATTACCGGGCTTCGCGCCCGCGGCGCGATGGAAGTGGACATTGCTTGGAAGCAAAGCCGCCCCCGCCAGGTCACGCTACGTTCGGCAACCACGAGAACCGCAACGCTACGCCTTGCCGGAGGTGCACCGGAGAAAGTCCGACTCACGGCAGGCGTGCCGAAGGTCATGGTGTTCTGATGAGACTTGCCCTAATCTTCGCCTTCTGTGGATTCGCACTGGCACAGCAGCGCGCCAGAGATCTCGGCATCAAGCCCGGGGTCCTGCCCACCGCTGCACGCAACACGATCACCGATGTTCAGGGCGTCCGTGTCGGTCAGGTCACTCTCATCGAAGGCGACAGTATTCGCACCGGAGTCACCGCCATCCTTCCGCACGGGGGCAATCTGTTCCAGCAGAAAGTACCGGGCGCGGTCTTCGTCGGCAACGCCTTCGGAAAACTCGCCGGCAGCACACAGGTGGAAGAGCTCGGCGCCATTGAGACGCCTATTATCCTCACCAACACGCTCAGTGTCGCCGAAGGCATTGCCGGAGTCGTCGAATACACCCTCGAACAGCCTGGAAATGAGCAGGTTGTTTCCGTCAATGCTGTCGTCGGCGAAACCAACGACAGCCGCCTGAACGACATCCGCCGCCGTTATGTCACCAAGGAGCACGTGAAGGCCGCCATCCGCGCCGCACGCGAAGCCCCTGTCGAGGAAGGCGCCGTTGGCGCGGGCACCGGCACATCCGCCTTTGGGTTCAAAGGCGGCATCGGCACATCCTCCCGCCTGCTGCCCAAAAGCCTCGGGGGATTCACCATTGGCGTCCTGGTGCAATCGAATTACGGTGGAATTCTTACTGTCCTCGGTGCGCCGGTTGGAAAAGAAATGGGCCGTTATTATCTCAAAGACCAAGTGGAGCCCGCGCCTGGCGGATCCTGCATGGTGGTGGTCGCCACCGATGCGCCGCTCGATGCACGTAACCTCAAACGCCTCGCGGCTCGGGCCCTGCTCGGCCTGGGTCAAACCGGCTCGTCGATGAGCAACGGCAGTGGCGAATACGTCGTTGCGTTTTCCACAGCCTCTCCCTCTTCTTCCCTGCTAAGCAACGACGCCATGTCTCCCTTGTTTCAGGCTGTGAAAGAGGCCACGGAGGAGGCGGTCTACAACTCCATGCTGATGGCCCGAACCATGACTGGCGCGGGCGGCCGTACGGTCGAGGCGCTCCCCATCCCCCGGCTGCTTGAGATCCTTCGCCGTTACAAATTCATGGAGAAATAGCCCCCTCTATTCGTATACTGAGACTTGCTATTCGAACCGCTGAGTAACGAATACATCATGAAGCTCGCCGCCTCCGACGAAGAGGCTACCAGGCATTTCATGCGTTATTTCGGCGGCTTGATCGTTATCAAACTGCGTTCGCGCGCGCTACCTGCTTCGGTCATCGATGAGGTCCGCCAGGAAACGTTCGTGCGCGTACTTTTGGCCGTAAGAAAAGAGGGTGGCATCCGCGACGGCAGCAAGCTTGGCGCTTTCGTCAACACCACCTGCAACCACGTGCTGTCGGAGCATTTCCGCAAGGATTCGCGTTACACAGCCCTCGATCCGGAGCACATCGAACTGCCTGCGGAATCCGATGGCGCCGAGCAGCTTCTGATGCGCCGCGATGTGCAGCGCAAAGTTCGCGCCGTTCTTTCCCGCATGCCCGAGCGCGACCGCGGCATCCTCAACGCCCTTTTTCTGGAAGAGCGCGACAAGGATTCTGTTTGCAGTGAGTTTGGCGTCGGGCGCAACTACCTCCGCGTCTTGCTCCATCGCGCCAAGAACAGTTTCCGTATCGTCCTGAAAAACTCTGGCGTGTAGTGAAACGTTCGGCCCTTCTCCGTCACTATCTCAGTGGAACAACCCCATGGACCACTAAACGGAAGCGGTGGCCGGGTTTCGCAATTACCTGCACGCGAGTTCGGAGGAGCCTGCGCTACTGCTTCCCATTTTTGCCAGAGTTCACACACCTGGGTCCGCCTGTGTTTTACTTGGGGTAATGTCTATTCGTTGCCTTTTGCCCTTCCTCGCGGCATCCCTCTGCGGCCAGGTTGCCGTTCAACAATCCGCTGACAGGATCACTGTGGATATCGGCGGCAAGCCTTTCACTACGCTTTGGATCGGCGCGGATGTCCGCAAGCCCTTCCTCTATCCCGTATTCACGGCTTCCGGCAAGAACATCACCCGCAATTGGCCCATGAAGGAAGTGCCAGGGGAATCCAGAGACCACCCCCATCACCGCGGTATCTGGTTCAACCACGGCGACGTGAACAAGGTCGACTTCTGGAGTAGCGATCCGCTCGCCCGTAATGACAACGGCTCCAAGATCGTAGTGAAGAAGATCCGCCAGGCCAAGGGTGGGAAGGTAGGCGTCATCGCCGGCGACTTCGAGTGGACGGATAAAAGTGGCGCCGTCCTCCTCCACGAATCCCGCACAATGACATTCTCAGCGGAAGGCGACAAGCGCTTCATCGATTTCGATATCAAGCTCACCGCGGCGCAGCCCGTCACATTCGGCGATACCAAGGAGGGCAGCTTCGGGATTCGCCTCGCCGATCCGCTCAAGGAACAACGCGCCAGCGGCAAGATGACCAACGCCGAGGGCATGGTGGGTGAAAAAGCAGTTTGGGGAAAACCATCTCCATGGGTGGATTACGCCGGTACACTGGAAGGCGAGCAACTCGGTGTCACCATTATGGACCACCCGTCCAACCCCGGCCACCCCACCCACTGGCATTCGCGCGCCTACGGCCTTTTCGCCGCGAATATCTTCGGCCTCCACGATTTCTATAACGACAAGACGAAGGACGGCAGCGTCTCGCTCAAGCAGGGTGGCACAATGCGTTTTCGCTACCGCGTTATGGTGCACCCTGGCGACACCGCATCCAACGACATTGCCGGCGAGTACAAGAAATTTGCCGCGATGAAGTAGCGGGTCATTCCTGCCGTAGCGTCACATTCGGCGATTGCCGCCCCGCGCGCCAAGCCGGCAAAAGGCTGGCAATCCATGCCACCAACAGGAACGACCCCACGCTCAACCCGTACGCCAACGCATCGCGAGGCGAAACTTCAAAAAGGAACCCCCGCAGCGAGCCTCCGATCGCCAGTGCCGCCAATACGCCGGCCGCAAGTCCGATCGCCACGGGCTGCAAAGCGCTTGCCGCCACCCATTTCCGAATCTCCGCCGGCGTTGCGCCGAGGGCCATCCGGATCCCGATCTCCCGCATCCGCTGCGCCACCCGGAACGCCGTCACGCTGTAGATTCCGAAAGCCGCCAACAGGAACGCCAGCAATCCAAAGCCTGAGAACAGGCGGCTGCGAAATCGCGGCTGCTCCATCGTCCGCGCGATGCGCTGCTCCATCGTGCTGATCCCATACACCGGAGTGGAACGGTCAAACGCCGCCATACGCGCCTCCAGCGCCCCGGCAAGCTGCTCCGGGGCCAAGCGGGTTCCAATCAGCATGGTGCAATGCAGTACCGGCGCCTGCCCGATCGTTTCGTAGATGTGCGGCAAGGGCCGGTTTTCGAGCCCCGCATTCTTTACGTCCGCCACAACGCCGACGATCGTCAGCCAGCGTGCCCCGGGATGCGGAGCCCCCATCAGAATTCGCCTCCCCAACGGGCTCTCCCCCGGCCAGAAAGTCTTCGCCAGCGTTTCGCTCACGATCGCCACGCTGTTCTCCGGCTTATCGTCCGACGCTTCGAAGAATCGTCCCGCCCGCAGCGGAATCCGCAGCATCGTGAAATACGATGGACTCACCGCCTGATAGCGCGCCAACTGTGGCGTCGATCCCGAAGCCTGGAACGGGCGTCCCTCGATGGTGAATGGATCCCCGCCCGTCCCTGCCGCGAACGGCAGCAGCGAACTCAGCGCCACGCCATCGAAGTCAGGTTGTGTCGCGGCCCATTCCAGAAGCCGGTTCCAATACGCGCGCACCGGAGCCGTGTCCATGCGAGACGGCGTCGGAAAGGAGATCTGCGCCGCCAGAATGCGGTCGCGCCGCAGCCCCAGATCCACCGATTCCAACTTCGCAATACTCCGCGACAGCAGCACCGCAATCACTAACAGCACCAGGCTCAGCGAAGTCTGCGCCACCACAAACCACGGGCGCAGTCCCTGACGCGTTACCCGCGTCGATCCCTTGCGCCGCTCTACCGGCAACAATCCGAACAGCGTGCCCGTTAGTCCGCACAAGAACACCGCAAAGACAAACACATTGCCGTCGATTCGCAAATCGTCCAGCGCTGACAGTTCGTTGGGCAGATGCGGCAACAGAGCCTGCGCTCCCACGGCAACCAGCGCCAGCCCAACCATACCGCCCGCGAAGGACACCAAGAGGCTCTCCGTAATGAATTGCCGCCACAATGCGGACTTGTCCGCGCCGATCCATTCGCGAACCTGAAACTCCGCATCGCGCTTCGCACGCCACTCAAGAAACAGGTAGGCGACATTGGCGCAGGTGATTGCCAGCAATGCCAGCGTTGCGCCGAACAAGAGCATCACACTCTGCCGGGCGCCCCCGTAGAGTTGTTCCCGCAAGGGTACAACCGCAGCCGTGTATCCCGCGTCTTCCCCATTCGGCCCGCGATACACACGGTATTCCTGCTCCAGTTGGCGGGCAACCTCCTGCATCTTCACCCGCGCCTCTTCCAGCGTCACCCCCTGCCGCAACCGTCCAATCACCCGCAGCGATCCTCGCCTACGCGCCGGATCCTGATCGAGCGGCACGGGCGCCACCACATCGGGAGCCAGTCCGCCGGCCAGACGGAATCGGAAGCCTGGCTCCAATATCCCAGCGATGGTGTACACCCGGTTATCCAGTTGAATCGGCGCCCCTAGCGCCTTTACATCGCCGCCGAACTGCCGCATCCACAACCCGTAGCTCAACAGCGCCGAGCGGTCGGCGCCCCGCCGGTCCTCCCCGGCCGCTATCGAGCGTCCCGCGATCACACCCGCACCCAACATGGGAAGCAGCCCCGCTGTGACCCGTAAAGCGCTCACTCGTTCTGACCGCTGCGGCAGTTGCAGTGTCGCCGTCATCGGCACAAACGCTTCGATTTGTTCGAAAACGTTTGCCCGCTCCCGGTAATCCTGAAAGATTCCATAGGAAGTCGGAAACTCCGTCAACCGCAGATTCCGCAGTTGATCCCAGATCATGGCCAGGCGCTCTGCATCGCGGTATGGCAGCGGCTTCAGCAGTGTCGCATTCACTATGCTGAACAACAGTGTCGAAGAAGCGATGCCGAGCGCCATGGCGAGTACCGCCAGTGCCGTGAATCCGGCATGCCGCCCCAGAATGCGTACCGCGAACCTCAGGTCCCGCAACAGCAGTTCCATTATCGCCAGTAAAACATAAAATCGGAGGCGCCGCGAACCTATACGCGAATGGAAGCCGGTTTTTCCATTCGAACCACCCACATTGCCAGCAGATACATTGCTCCACCCAGCAATAATGTCATCTGTAGTCCGAGATAGAGCGCGAAAAACATCGCGCACGCCGAGCCCATCACGCTCGAGGCGGCATTCAAAGACCACGCCCATCGCACCGAAGACGAATGCGTCTTCTCCAGATATCCGAGTCCCGTCGGGAACGGAATGCCCATGAGGAATCCCGCCGGCGCAATCAGCACCACAGCCACCAGCGCCTTCCACCACAATGGCCAGCCCACTCCAAAGGAGGTAATCGGCCCGGCCACCAGCGCCAAAGCGCCCACCACAACCGAAACCATCGTCAGCACCCGCCGCCACCGCTTCGGCGAGCCCTTCAGCACGCGGCGGCTATAGTAACTCCCCAACCCGCTCGACACCAGCATGGAGAAGATGATCACCGTCAACGCATACGTCGGGTGGCCCAGGAATAAGACAAACTTCTGGATGAGTGCCACCTGAATCAGGATGTACCCGGTCCCGATCGCCACGAAATACATCAGAAAGCGGCGTACCCCCTTCTCTGCCGGTAACCGGGCTCCCAGCAGCAGTGGAGGCAACGCCAGGGTAACCAGCGTCGCCAGTACGCTTACGGCCAGCAATCCGAACAATAGCGGCACGGCGCGGTTGATCTTGTAATCCGCCGACGAACGGTAAGCACTGCGCAGAAACTGTATAATGTCGCCCGGCTGCACCGTATAAAAGAAGAATGGTTTGTTGTCCGAAACCGGCGAAACGTCGTAGGGGTAACTCTCATAAAAGGCCTTCGGGTCGGACGAGTTCAGATACTGCGCAAACGCGGAAGGAAACGGAGTCCCCGGCCAATACACCGCCGTCAGCCCTGCGTTGCCCGCTTGCGCCACAATCCCTGGTATCATGTCCGGCCGCATCGGCCTGCGGGTGATCACTACCGTGTCCGTCGCCCCCCATTGGTTGATCTGCTGCATATTCTCCCGAGCCACGAAGAAATGCATGCGCGGATTGGTCTCTCCCAGCCGCAGCAGCGCCTCGCGCGCCAGCGAGATCAGCCGTAACGATTCCCGAGGCGGCTCGAATCCCCATCGCGTGAAGGCGAGAATACCGTCGTCCGACAGGTGGCTCAGATAATCGTAGAACGCATCCGTGGTGTACAGATTGTTCTCCGTTAGCGCAAATGCCCCCGCTGCCGTCGACGCCCACGTATCCACCAATGTCGCCTGTATGATCTGATACTTCTCGTCGCTGCGCCGGATGAAGCTGCGCCCGTCCTCCACGGCCACCTTCACTTCCGGCCGGAAATAGAGCCGCTGGCTCAGATCGGGAAAGCGCTCCCGCATGATTGTGTTGGCGATGATCGGGTTGATCTCCACCGCCGTAACATCCTTGCTCCCGGCAGCCAATGCGCGCGCCACATCGTAGCCGCCGCCCGCCCCAATGATCAGCGTCTTTGCTCCACGCTTCAGCCGGTGCGCCAGCGCCGGTCCCTGCGAAAGCAAATCCCGCCGTTGCTCCTCGGTCAGATTGTCGAAGTCATAGCTGGCAATTCCCGTCGAAGCATCCGCGTCGATGACAATCCAGCGCTTGTCCGGCACCAGCCCGATGCGCGAGAAGCTGTTCCACTTCACGAAGCTTTCCTGCGGTAGCGCCTGTCCCTTGGCGAACCTGACCTCGATGACGGGCTTCTTGAAATTCAGCACGATGACAGACGTCAGGGCCAGCGCCAGCAGCACCGCCCCGGCGCGCCCCTGAATGCGCCCCACCAGGTGAAACCAGATCGCCCCTGCCGCGGCGAATAACACTCCCGCCGCCAGCACGGTGGCGGGCCCACCGAAGAAATCGAGAAACGGCACCAGCAGCAGACACCCGCCCGCGGCCCCGATCAGATCGAAGAAGTATACCCGATCCACGCGTTCAATAGTCTCCGATATCGCTAGCGAAACCACCGCTCCCGCAATCACAAACGGCAACGCGGACGTGAAGTACACCACCGCCAGGGTGAGATTATCGAACTCCTTCTGCCGCGTGAGCAGAAACAGTAACGATCCAGGAACCAGCAGCGCATTCACCGTCGACAGCCAGCCCAGCGTCTGGAACGTTCGTCCCGTCTTGCTGGCGAACAGGTAGCTGAGCACTCCCCCTGCCCCCAGTCCAAACAGCGCAATCGAAATCGCCAGAAAAGCGAAATGATAGTAGAAGACCACCGAGAACAGCCGCGTCAGCGACAGTTCCAGAATCAGGGTCGCCAGTGTCGTCAAAGCGACGCCCAGATAGATCTGGGGCCAGCTAATGGGTTTGATGGGAAAGGGAGAGTCGATACGAGACAAACCTCTATGTTACCGCCGGATCGGGGGCATCTGCTCAACTACCGAAGCACCTGAACCTTCTTCACATACTCGATGATCACATCCCTTAAATACACATCCCTCTCTTCGAACCGGATCCCTTCAATCCCCAGGCTTTTCACCTGCCCGGGATTCGTCGCCACATAATCCGGCAGCGCAATCGTGTATTCCTTCTCCGCCTCCACCGGCTTGTTCTGCCGTAGCGCAGCCGGCACTTGCGACCCCTTTACTTTCGCCGTCACCATCTTGTTGTCGAACGGCATGATGTTCCAGATGTGCCGCGCCAGAATGGTCCCTTTCGGCAGCCTGTCGCGCACCCCGCCCGAATTCATACTCGTGAAATCCGCCTTCATCTGATCGAGCATCGCCCGCTCAATCACCGGGCGGAACTCGGCCGGCGTAAACACGCGCATGGACTCCCCGATTTTCACATCCACCTTCTCCGCCACCTTCTTTTCCCAATGGTCCACCAGCTTCTGCACATCCGGCGCAGCCGCAAGCGACTTCGCATCCACCGGGAGCTTTGTCCACTTCCACGACACCAACTTCTTCTGTTTGCGATCCACTTCCAGTTCCAGCTTGCAAAGATCCCGCCCGTATCCCTGGCAACCCACGGCAACGCGTCCCTGTACCGCCTCCAGTTCCTGCCGCCCGCTATGATTGTGACCTTCCACAACCACGTTCACCTCGGGCACATCCTGAATGATCTGCGATCCCTCCTTCTGATGAATATGCCCCAGCACTACCACGATATCTGCCCGTTCGCGCACTTCCTTCGCATAGCGAGCCATCGTTTCCACCACGGGCAAGGCGCGATACGGCCCTGCGTCTTTCGGTTTCAAGAACCCCTCCACCAGGTCGCTCATTACCGCCCCGATGATCGCCACCCGCACTCCGTTCGCCTTCTTGATCAGATACGGCTTGCGAGCCATCAGCTTTCCGCCGGAGTCCACAATATTCGCCGACACCACTGGAAACTTCGCGGTCTTCAGAAACACCGGCACCTGCCGGTACGAATAATCGAATTCGTGGTTCCCCAGCGTATGCGCATCGAACTTCAGCTTGTTGGCGATCTCGTAGACTGGCGTGCCCCGGAACAAAGTCGAAACCGGAGTCCCTTGTACCAGATCCCCGGCATGGACGTACAGGCATCCTGTACAACCCTTCCGCTGCTGCCGGACCAATGTCGCCAGTTGGGCGAATCCTCCCCGATGATTCGTGTCCGGCAACAACCGCGCGTGCAGATCGTTGCTGTGAAGAATGGTCAGCTTCCGGATGTCCTGCGCCGCGGCAAGACAGGAGATGGCAAGGAATACAAGCAGGCGCATAGGAAGGCTCACTGTAGCAGATTCCCGCCATGGTGGTAGAGTGAGGCTGATGAACGTTTTTCTTACCGGCGCCACCGGCTACATCGGTAGCGTGGTTGCCGAATATCTACTCAAGACCGGCCATTCCGTAACAGGTTTTGTGAGGTCGGATGCCTCGGCGGAGAAACTGAAGGCCGGCGGTGTCGAGCCAACGAAAGATCTGCGCGCCGCCCGCGACGCCGACGCTGCCATCCACCTTGCCGCGAATTGGGGTCCGCAAATGGCCCAATTCGACGAAGAAACCGTGCGTACCCTCATCGGCCTCCTCAAAGGCTCGCGGAAGCCGTTTGTCTACACCAGCGGCACCTGGGTGATGGGCTCCACACGGGGCCATGTTGCCGGAGAGATGTCGCCGCTCCGTCCCCCGCAGATCGTGGCATGGCGTCCCGCCGTCGAAAAGCTCGTCCTCGCCAGCACTGAGGAGAAAATCAGCGCCTGCGTCATCCGGCCCGCCATGGTCTACGGACGAGGGGGCGGCGTCATCGGTGGGTTTGTCCACCAAGCCCGCGAACTTGGCCTCATCCGCATCGTGGGAGCAGGCGCCAATCACTGGAGCTTTGTCCACGTCGATGCGCTAGCCGAACTTTACGTCCTTGCGATCCAACAACAACCGAGCGGTGAGATGTTTCTGGCCGCCGATGGTCCTGCCTTCACCGTGCGCACCGTCGCCGATACCGTCGCCACCATGTACGAAACCCGGGTCGAGGTGCTGACGATCGACGAAGCCCGCTCCTCCATGGGCCCCATCGCCGACGCCCTCATCATGGATCAGAAGATCATGTCCACCAAAGCCGGCCGCATGCTTGGCTGGGCCCCGCGCTGGCCGACCGTCCTCGATGAAATCCGCTCCGGTTCCTACGCACCTACTTCTTCTTGAAGATGGCGATGTACTGGGTCCCCGGCATGTGGTCCATCTTTTCCAGAAGCTCGAATCCATTCGATTCCACTTCCTTGATCACATCGGCCTGATCCAGCCGGATATGTGCTGGATCGCGGAACCCCGCTTTGTAAAAATCCACCAGCGCGAACCGTCCCCCTTCGCGTAGCGACGCTCGAATATTCGACAGCATGTCGCTGGGGTAGTCGAAATGGTGATAGGCATCCAGCGTGAACACCACATCCACTGAGTTCGCGGGCAGCCCTGGATTCCGGTCCGTGCCATGAATGAATTGCACATTCGCCAGCTTGTTCTTTTCCACGGTCGCCCGCGCCTGCTGGAGAAAATCTTCAAAAATGTCCTGCGCGATTACCTTCCCGTTGGCGCCCACCGCCCCCGCCAGGTATGGCAGCATGTAGCCCACACCGGTCCCCAGGTCCACCACGGTGCTCCCCGGTTGCAGTTTCAGCGCCGCCACCAGTTCCTTCGGTTTCTGCCGCCCGTCGCGGTCGCTGGCGGCCAGCGTCTTTGCCACCCGCGCGCGCCCTTCTTCGGTCCTGTAGCCGCTGTTTGCTCCTGCCGCCACCTGCGCGGGAGCCTGCCCGCCGGCAACGACCAACAACAATGCTGCAAGAAAATGTTTCATAACGGTTTCTCCATGGGAAGTGCGAGCGGCGGCTCAACCATGAAGTCGAGCGACGACATCTGCGCCACCGCATCCCGTACCTGCTGTTCCTGGCACGGCTCGATCGTAATCACAAACGGCAAATTATGTTTCGTGTCGGTGGGTAGTTGCAGCACCGCGTCCAGACTGATGTTCTTTTCCGCCAAAATCCCGGCGAGTGCCGCGATGATCCCCGGCCGGTCCGTAACGCGGAATCGCAGATAGTACGCGCTCTTCTGGTCCGTAATGGGCAACGGTTGATTCTCCTCCAGCCGCTCGTGGGCAAACGGCGAAACGCGCTCCGGACTTCCTGACCGGATCTCCCGCGCCACGCGCATCAAATCGCTCACCACGGCAACGCCCGTCGGATTCGGCCCCGCCCCGCGGCCGTAATAAAACGTATCCTGCCCGTAATGTCCGCGCACCCAGATCGCATTGTACGCCCCCTGCACACTCGCCAGAATTGTCGATTGCGCAATCAAGGCCGGACGGACGGAAAGAAACACACCCTCCGGCGTCCGCCGCGCCGAACACAGCAGCCGGATGGTGTGTCCCAAGCGGTGTGCGTATTGAAAATCGATGGGACTGATGCGGCGAATACCCTCTGTGTAGATATCGGAGGGCACAATGCGATTCCCGAACGCCAGCGCCGCCAGGATCGCCAGCTTCGATCGCGCGTCGTATCCATCGATATCCGCCGAGGGATCCGCCTCCGCATACCCGAGCCGCTGCGCCTCTTGTAAAACCTCATCGAACGCCGAACCATTCCGCTCGATTTCCGTCAGGATATAGTTGCTGGTCCCGTTCAAGATGCCCTGCAAAGCAACCACCCGATCTCCGGAAATCCCCTCGCGCAGCACCGCGTGGATGGGGATTCCCCCCGCCACGCTCGCCTCCATCGCAACATTGATCCCCGCCCCGATGGCCTGCTCCCAAATCGCCGCACCGTGCAACGCCATCAACTCTTTGTTGGCCGTCACCACTGATTTTCCCGCACCGATCGCCGCATCGATCAACTCTCGCGCCACCGTTGTGCCGCCAATCAATTCCGCGATGATATGGATCTCGGGATCGGCAATCAGCTCTCGCCAATCGCTGGTGCGCTTGACGCCCGCCAGCTCCGCGGGTAGCTCCTTCTCCCCGATCGAACGGCTGCACACCGCCGCGACATTCAGTCGAAAGCCCAACTTCTGCGAAATTTCCGTTGCGTTTTCGGCAAGAATCGTGAGCGCACCCATTCCGACGTTGCCCACGCCTACGATTCCAATATTCACTTGCTCCATGCAAGGGATATGATAACAAGCGAGGTTCCATGAGACGGTTCTCCATTCTCTTCCTCATCCTGGCCGCTGCCGCCTGGATGGCGTTTTCGCAAATCCGCAAACCGGAAGAACCACCCCGCCTGCCGGATGGCCGCTCGCAAACCGAGGAGATCCTCAAGGCCGACCACGAACGCAACCTGAAGGATGCAGGCGAACTACTCCGTCTCGCCGAGGAGTTGAAGATCGAACTCGAGAAAAACGACCGGCATGTCCTCAGTGTCGGTATGCTCAAGAAAACCGAAGAAATCGAAAAAATCTCCAAGCGCATTCGTAACCGCCTGAAGCGCTACTGACCCTCCTTGTTGCATCCTGAAAGGGTGAACCAACTTCGTCAGCGCCTCCACCGCGGGCTGGTGATCCCCGCCCACCCTTTGGCTCTCACCGCGGATCGCAAGCTGGACGAACGCCGCCAGCGGGCGCTCTCCCGCTACTACGTCTCCGCCGGCGCCGGAGGGATTGCCGTTGGCGTACACACCACGCAATTCGCTATCCGCGATTGCGGCCTCCTGCAACCGGTCCTCGAACTCGCCGCTTCCGAAGCCTCAGGCATCCTGAAGATCGCCGGAGCATGCGGTCCCACGCCGCAAGCCACCCGCGAGGCAGAACTCGCACGATCGCTCGGCTACGACGCTGTCCTCCTCAGTCTCGCCGCACTCCGCGACGCTTCCATCGATGAGCTCATCGACCACTCCAAAGCCATTGCCGCCATCATCCCCGTCGTCGGATTCTATCTGCAACCTGCCGTCGGCGGACGCCTCCTGCCGTACTCCTTCTGGCGCCGTTTCGCCGAAATCGAAAACGTCGTTGCGATCAAGATGGCCCCGTTCAATCGCTATCAAACCCTCGACGTCATCCGTGGTGTCGCCGCGTCGGGCCGCGCTTCCGAAATCGCGCTCTACACCGGCAACGATGACAACATCATCGCCGACCTCATCACTCCCTTCGAAGTCGAGGGCGTATCGCTCCGCATCGTCGGCGGACTCCTCGGCCAATGGGCCGTCTGGACCCGCCGCGCCGTGGAGATCCTCGATCAAATCCGCGCCGGCCAGAACGCGCACATGCTCAAGCTCAACGCACAGCTCACCGACGCCAACGGAGCCGTCTTCGATGTCGCCAACGCCTTCCGCGGTTGCATCGCCGGCATTCATGAAATTCTCCGCCGCCAGGGTCTGCTCGAAGGCATCTGGTGCCTCGATCCGCACGAATCCCTATCGCCCGGCCAATCGGAAGAACTGGACCGCGTCACTCAGAGCTACCCGCACCTCACCGACGACAACTTCGTGCGCGAAAACCTCGATCGCTGGCTAAAGCCCTGACAGCCGGGCCACTGTCCACGCCGCATCGGGGTACACCGTGGCCTTCGCATACAGCTTCCTCACCTCGCCTACCGGCAGTGCTTTCCCCGCGCCATCCACCGCTCCGCCGATGGTCAACCGCAAGCCCGCGGCCACTTGCGGCAGATCGGTATGCAGCAGCACCCGCGGGATGAAATTCGCGAACGAATGCGGATACTCTTCCGCGTCCAGCAAATGCTGGTACGAAGCTAGCCCGCCGGCCACGTACACATGCTCAATGCGCCTCTCCATCGCCGCCGCGAACAATGCGGGAACGGTCATTCGTCCCTGTGCCGCAACGCGCACCTTCGCCGCAGCCAGCGTCTTCACCACCGAAAGCAGATCCACCACGCGCTGCCCCAGCAGGCTCTGCCCCAGAATCAGCGATGCCCACGCATAGTTATGTTCATCGGCATGAGGAATCGTATACCGTGCCGCGCCGCGCCCTGCCTCCGCCGTCAAATCGCCGACGCCTCGCAGATCCGCCGCCACCACGGTAATCCCCGCCGCTGCAAGCTCATGGCACAACGCGCCTTC
>CAYOBO010000071.1:0-34603 GCA_964402295.1 uncultured Candidatus Solibacter sp.
GCCCAGTACTCCCGCCCCGCCACCGTCACGCTGGTCACCAAGAGCGGCACCAACGAATTCCACGGCTCGCTCTTCGAGACCCTGCGCAACAACGGCGGCGGCCTTCGCGCCCGCCAGCGCCAGGATGGAAACACCCCTGCCCTCCTCATCCGCAATGAATTCGGCGCTTCCGCCGGCGGACCCGTCCTCATCCCCAAACTCTACAACGGCCGCAACCGCACCTTCTTCTTCGCCGCCTACGAGGGCCTCCGTCAACGGCAAAAGAGCTTCTACTCCGATGTCGTCCCCACCCCCGAAATGTGGCAGGGCAACTTCACGGGAGTCATCGATTCCAATAACCGCGCCACCAACATCTTCGACCCACTCACCACCACCGCCAACGGCACACGCACCCCGTTCGCCGGCAACATCATCCCCCGCTCCCGCATCGCACCCATCTTCGGAGTAATGGAATCCGTCACGCACCTCCCCACCGATCCCATCAATCCCTACCAGGGCGCCAACTTGCGTGAGTTCTATCCCATTCGCCAGAACTCCGATACCTTCACCTTCCGCGGCGATCACCGCTTCACCGACAAAGACAGCATATCCGGCCGGCTCACCCGCACCGTGCTCGACCGCAAACAGTTCGGAGGAGTGTTCGGCGCCCCGCGTGTCGATATCCCCAATGGATTCGGCACGGGGCGCACGGATGCCAGAATCTACAACGCCTACATCCGCGAAACGCATATTTTCACGCCGAACATGTTCACCGAAACGCAACTCGCTGTAAACCGCGCCCCGAAAAGCTCCGGAACGCTTGCCGACTTCACCGATTGGCCCGCGCAACTCGGCTTCCCCAACCCCTTCGGCGCCCAAGGCTGGCCCAGCATCTACACCGACAACTTCGGCTGGGACGCCGACAATCGCAAGGACGAAAAGCTCACCGGCCACGTCCTCGAAAACAATTCCACCTGGATTCGTGGCCGCCACACCGTGAAATTCGGCGGCAAGCTGCGCCTCGAATACAACAACATTCGGGAACTCCAGCAGAGCCAGGGCTCGCATGATTTCTCCGGCGATTGGACCGCGCAGTACGACCGCACGAGCGACAATGCCATCCCGTTCACCGGCGACGGACTCGCTTCCATGGCCCTCGGCCTGCCCACCTATCTTTCCAACCAGTACAACCGCGGCTTCTTCTACTTCGAGCAGAAGGAAATCGGTCTCTACGTCCAGGACACCTGGAAGGTCAGTTCCCGCCTCACGCTCGACTTCGGACTCCGCTGGGACAAGTGGACGGCCTACAAAGAGAAGTACAACCGCCTCGTCAACGTGGACCTGCGCAACTTCGCCAATCGCTTTGAAGTCATCACCCCCGGCAGCTCTACGATGGAAAGCCTCCCCGGCATCCCGCCGTCGGTGCTCGCCTCGTGGGCTCGCCGCGGACTTACCTGGCGCACGGCGAACGAAGCCGGACTCCCCGCAAACCTGCTCGCCGCCGATAACAACAACTTCGGCCCGCGCATCGGCATGGCCTTCCGCCTCAACGACAAAACCGTGCTGCGCGCCAACTACGGCGAGTACTTCTGGACCATGCCTCTCTCGCAGATCCTGCAAGCCTCGCGCACCAACCCCCCGCTCAACCTTCGCTTCGAAAACAACATCGCCGTCACCGACGGCACTTCCTCCTTTGCCGTCCGCACCGCGCCCCGGCCGGACTTCTTCGTCGGACGAGCCACGGTCGACACCCAGGGCATCGTGACCCTGCCCGCTACCGCCCGGCCCATGGTTCCGCTCGATGCCTTCGGCTGGAAAGACGCACGTGCCCAGAGCTGGCACCTCACTTTCGAGCGGGAACTGATGCGCGAAACTTCGCTCCGCATGAGCTACATCGGCAACCACACCAGCGACCTCGAACAGAAGTTTTCCATCAACCAGCGCGAAGCCGAGTTCAACTACGTCGCCCGCACCGGCCAGAATCCTCCCGGCAATCGTGACCTGATGCGCGTCAACAAGGACTGGGGCTTCGCCAACGCCACCAACCGCACCGGCTTCTCCGATACGCATAGCCTGCAAGCCGAAGTCGAACGCCGCTTCTCCAACGGCCTCCAATTCCAGTTCTTCTACGTCTTCACTCGCTCCCTCACCACCTCCGATGCCGGCGGCTTCACCAGCGGCAACGGCAGCATCAACTCCACCAACGGCATCTATCAGGTTCCGGAGAACGTGCAACTGCTCGGCGGCGGCAACCTCACCTACGACCAACTGCTCCAACTGGGCAAGCAGAATTCCACGGAAGTGCCTCCGCAACATATTCGCTACAACGCGTTTTATGACCTCCCGTTCGGCAAAGGCAAGAAATTCGCCAACAGCCTGCCCGGCGGACTCAACCACATCGTCGGTGGCTGGCATATCTCCCTGAACGGCGATTGGCGCGGCGGCCGCTGGATGGGCGTCAATGCCGCTCGCTACTTGTTCGGCGATCCCACCCTCTCCGCTGACGAACGAATCACCCTCACCTTTGCCGGACGTCCCCAGCGCCTGTGGTTCAAGGGCGATTTCGATCCGCGTCTCGCCACCAACGTCGATGCCTCGCGCCTCCAGCAGTTGGTCCCCGTCGATCCCGGCCAACGTGTGCTCCGCCAGTTGGGCCCCGCCTTCAATAACCGGCTTCCGCAAACGCTCGCCAACGGCGCCGTCCGCCAGACGCCCATCACCGACACCGTCAATTGGAACTCGCGCGCATTCATGCTCGGCCCCGGCGCATGGAACACCGACGTGCGCCTCCTCAAAACCTTCGACTTCAGCGAACACCGCAGCATCCAGTTCAGCGCCGACTTCTTCAACTTCTTCAACCACCCGGTGGACGTCAATCCCAACAACACCACCGGACTCCAGGATCTCAGCGTGCAAGCCAACGGCCCGCGCGTGATCCAGTTCTCGCTTCGGGTAAACTTCTGATTCATGCTCTGGACAGCGATCGCTCTCATCGCCGGCGGACTGCACGCGCAACCGCCGGCAACTCCGCTCTGGCTCCGAGGTCATGCCGTCATCCCCACGCCGCAAAAAGTCACTCTCGGCGCCGGCGATGTGGTCTTCGATGAGTCCTGGAGTTACCGTGCCGATGGGCTCCCCCCAACGCACATTGCGATTCGCTCGCTCACTGCCGACCTGCGCGCTTTCCACCGCTTGGACATCGGCTCGGCGGCAAGGCAAAAGGTGATCCGCCTCTCCGTGGCCAGGGGGGCAACCGGACTCAAGCAACAGGGCTACACCCTCGAAGTCAAACCCGCTGCCGTATCCATCGCAGGCAATAGCGACGCCGGTCTGCTCTACGGAGTGCAAACCTTCCTGCAACTCCTCAAGCCCGGCCCCCGAGGCGCGCTCCTCCTGCCCGAAGTCTCCATCGAAGATTGGCCCGCGCTCGAGATGCGCTTCCTGCATTGGGACACCAAGCATCATCAGGACCGCATGGAGACCCTCAAACGCTATCTCGATTGGGCCGTGCGTTTCAAGGTCAATCGCATCGGCTTCGAACTCGAAGACAAATTCGCCTACCCATCGCTCCCCGATATCGGCGCGCCCGGAGCATTCACCGCCGCCGAATTGCAGGAGATCGTCAACTACGGCCTCGAACGCTTCATACAGGTGGTGCCGGTCATTCAATCCCCCGCGCATCTGTCCTACGTGCTGAAGCACCCCCGCTATGCTCACTTGAAGGCCGACGGCAACAACTATCAAGCGGATCTCTGCAACGAAGAAACCTACAAGCTCCTGTTCCGCATGTACGACGACGTGATTGCCGCCACCAAGGGCGTCGACATGTTCTTCGTCTCCACCGATGAGGTCTACTACGCCGGCATCGGCCCCACCTGCGCAAAGCCCTATAACGAAGAAAACCGCAGCATCGCCTGGGCCGAGTTTGCCCGCCGTGCTCACGATCACCTCGCCTCCCGCGGCCGCCGCATGCTCGCCTGGATCGAGTACCCGCTGCTGCCTCAGCATCTCCATCTCATCCCGCCCGGAGTCATCGATGGCGTCATGGGCGAAGCAGAATACCTCCCCATCGAGAAAGCGCAAGGCCGCCGCCAATTGATCTACGTCTCCATGCAGGGCGCCGAGTTCCTCTTCCCGGATCACCTGCCGCTCGATGCCAACCTCGGCGATACGCCTGCCGCCGGCGACGATGATCCACTCGAGTTCGAGCGCGGAGTCGCTGCCGGCCGCATCCGCTCGGTGTTCTCGCAAGTGCCCTCGGCTCGTGTCTGGGGCGCCAATCCCATCGGCATCTTCGGCGCGGCCTGGGGCGATTCGGGCCTGCACAACGAAACCTTCTGGCTAGGCTGGGCCGCGGCCGCTCGCTATGGATGGCGCCCCGGCACGCCTGCGCCCGAACAGCATGCCGCCGAGTTCATGAATGTCTACTACGGCCCCGGCACAACGGGTATGGTCGAGGTCTACCGTATGATGCAGCGGCAGGCCCGCGCCTGGCAGCGCACGTGGGATCGCGTCGTCAGCCGCGTCCGCGGACCCGGGTATGGCAACTCGTATGGCAAGGGCCGCGGCACCGCCCGCTACGACCAGACTCTGGCCATGCCGCCGCTGCCCGATCCCGCCACACTTGCCCTCCAACCCGAGTTCCGCGCAAAATACCGTGACTTCCTCCGCATGGCCTCGGCGCGGCAGTTGGAGAACGACCAGTTGGTGCACGCACTCCAAGAGAACATCGGCCGCGCCCCGCGTAATGTCTACAACCTCGAAGTCATGCTCTCCCTCGCCCATTTCACAGGCCACCATTGGCGGCTCCTGTTTGCCTTGGCCGACGCCGAGCGCGATCTCGACCGGGCGCGCGCGGTCTCCGCGAAAGACCCGGCCCAAGCCGTGGGTCACCTCGTCTCCGCTTACAACCGCATCGGCCACGCCGAAAAGGAAGGATTGGCCGCCTATGAGCAGGTAAAGGCCACATTCGAAAAAAGTCAGTTCCCCAAAGGCCGCTCCGTCAATGGCCGCGAATTTTTCCAGGTGCTCGACGACGTCAAGGATCACTGGGCCGGGCGCACCGCCGATCTCGGCTACATGTATGCGGCCGAGAAGAGCATGGGCATGGAGCAGTGGCGAGGCAGTCTGCGCAAGCTGCTGGAGGCGTTTGCCCGGAAGCATAATGTCCCCGTACAGGGACTCACCGAGGCCCGGCTTGAGCACTAGCGAGCCGGCGCTGCGCCGCGTACTGTCGCGGCGCGATCTGATTGTCTACGGTCTCGTGATTCTCACACCGACCGCGCCCTATCCGGTGTTCGGAACCGTGCAGCAGCTCTCCGGTGGGCACGCCGCCTTGAGCTATCTGGTGGCGATGGTGGCCATGCTATTCACGGCGGCAAGCTATGCGCGAATGGCCGCGGCATTTCCCGTGGCCGGTTCAACCTACTGCTTCGTGCAGCGTGGCTTGAACGAGCACCTCGGCTTTCTCGCCGGATGGGCCATGTTGCTCGACTACTTCCTCATCCCATTGCTGAGCATCGTCTATGCGTCCTTAACCGCGGCACGATTGCTGCCCGCCGTTCCCTACCATGCGTGGGTGTTGTTGTTCGCCCTCGCCATCACACTGGTCAACGTGCGCGGCATCAAGGCCACGGCCCGCGCCAACACAGTACTGATGATCGTGCTCTCCACATCGGCAGTGCTCTTCGCCGTGCTCGCCATCCGCCATGTGCTCACCTCCGGCGGATCGCTATGGTCGCCCGTGGCGCTCTTCAACGGGCAGACCTTCACCATGCGGTCGCTGATGCTCGGAGCCGGCATTTCGGCTCTCTCCTACATCGGCTTCGATGCCGTAACGACCCTGGCCGAAGAAAGTCACAACCCCGAATCCGACGTCGCTTTCGCCACCGTGCTGACGTGCGTCCTGCAAGCCTTCATCTGCGCGGTCACGGTGTACCTCGCCACGCTCGTGTGGCCGGATTACCGCTCGTTCCCCCAAGTGGAGACGGCCATCCTCGACATCGGCGAACGCATCGGAGGCAACTGGATGTTCGGCTGGATCACGATGGCTCTGCTCGTGGCCGGGCTTGCTTCGGCGATGACAGGCCAGGCCGGCGCATCGCGCCTCCTGCTCGGCATGGGCCGCGACGGCGCGCTCAGCCGCTGGCTGTTCGGCCATGTGGATGCCGCTTCCGCTGCTCCCAAGCGGGCCATCTGGTTTATGGGCGGCCTTTCCCTCGTCGGCTCCCTGCTCGCCGGATTCCAGTTGATCGTTGAGTTGTTGAACTTCGGCGCCTTCTGTGGATTCACTCTCGTGAACATCAGCGTGATCGCGCACTACTTCGTGCGCGGAAAGCGCCGCAGCGGACCCGATTTCTGGCACTACCTTGTGTTCCCACTCTCGGGAGCGCTCGTCTGCGTCTACCTGTGGTTGAGTCTCAGCGGACCGGCGCGGATCGCCGGACTGATGTGGCTGGGCGCCGGACTCGCCTACCTGGCCGTGCTTACGCGCGGGTTCCGCCTCGCGCCGCGGCGATTGGAGTTGTGATGTTGCCATCGCAGTTCGTCCGCTCGCATGCCCGGAGACTGCACTCCATCCTCCAGGATCTGGTGCGGATCCCGTCGGAAAATACGCCTCCGTCCGGCGCCGAAACATTTTGCCAGCAATATGTTTCGGACCATCTGCGCCGTTGCGGGCTGTGTGTGCAAACCTACCGCCCCGACGAAGTGCCCGGACTCACATCGCACGAATGGTACTGGCCGGGCCGCGATTATACGAATCGCCGGAACGTCGCGGCGCGCAAGCCCGGACGAGGAGGCGGCCGGTCGCTCATCCTTTCCGGACACATCGACACGGTGCCCGCGGGCACTCAGCCTTGGACGCGCGGCCCCTTCAGCGGGGAAATCGACGGCAACCGCCTCTATGGGCGCGGCTCCAACGACATGAAAGCCGGAGTCGCCATCGGCCTCTTCGTTGCCGAAGCCCTTCATGCGCTCGGCATCGAACTGCTCGGCGATCTCATCTTCGAGACTGTCGTCGACGAAGAGTTCGGCGGCGCCAACGGCACGCTTGCAGGCCGCCTCCGCGGCGATCTCGCCGATGGCGCAATCCTCACCGAGCCTTCCTTTCTCCGCGTCTGCCCCGCCCAGCGCGGCGGACGCACCGCCCACATTGTTCTGCGCGCTCCCGGTGGGGTCTTGACGGGCGGACTCTTCCCCTCTGGCGTCATCGACGCGTTGCGCCTCTTACTCAACGAGGTCGAAACGTTCGGAGCCAAACGCCGGGCGAAGGTCGAGGTGCATCCACTCTATGCGGCATGTGCCGATCCCGTCCCCGTCGCCATCACGAAGATCACCACCGGACCATGGGGCTTCACGGAACCCATCACCACACCCGAGGAATGCCGCATCGAGATGTACTGGCAAACCATGCCCGGCGAATCGAAAGAAGATGTCGAGCGTGAGTTCTTCGCCTGGCTGCGGAGTCTGGCCTGGAAAGCACCGCGCCTCTTTCCGCGGGAACCCGAGGCAACGTTTCCCCTGCGCTGGCTGCCGGGATCCTTCACCGCCGCTTCCGACCCCTTGGTGGAAACCATGTGCGCGGCCGCCGAGCCCGTCCTAGGCCGCCGTCCCGAGGTCGCTGGGATCGAAGGCCCCTGCGACCTGTTCCTCTTCCACGAGTTCGGAATGCCCGCCCTGTTGTGGGGACCGCGCGGCGGCAACACGCATGCCGCCGATGAGTACGTGGAATTGGACACGCTCGATCAGGCAGCCGCGGCCTTGCTCGAAATGGTCTGCCTTTGGTGCGGCGTCGCCCGTCAGGGCTGATCGTAACCAGTGAGGCGGCGCACCCAGATGTTCCGGTACCGCACCGGCACATCGTGATCCTGGAGTGCCAGCGGCTCCTCCGGTCCATGCGGTGCATACGTGCCCACCACGCGGTGCGCCATCCGTCCGATGATTTCCTTCCGGTGCTGCGTGACCACGCCGTTGTGCAGCACCGTAACGAACGCCGGCTTCACCAGTTTCTCGCCTTCGAACCGCGGCGCCTCGAAGATGATGTCGTAGCTCTGCCATTCGCCCGGCTTGCGCGACGCATTCACCAGCGGCGGCCACTGCCCGTAAATGGATCCGGCCTGCCCGTCCGCGTAGGTCGGGTTGTTATAGGAGTCGAGCACTTGGATCTCATACCGGTTCATGATCAGCACGCCCGAGTTCCCGCGCCATTGCGAATCGCCCGTGATCTCCGTCGGCGATGCCCATTCGATATGGATCTGCGCATCCCCAAACTTGTCCTTCGAAACCAGCGTCCCCGCGCCCGGTTTCACTTCCATATAGCCGTTGGCCACGGTCCAGTTCGCCGGCTGCAATCCACCCTTGGTGGCCACCATCCACTTCGACAGATCTTTGCCATCGAACAGAACGACGGCGTCCGAAGGAGGCATACCTGGTTGCGCCCCCGGAGTAACCACTCGCGGCTTGGGCCGTGCGATGTCGTGTACCTTCCATTGCTGGCCGGGCAGTTGCGGCGTATCGCTGTAGCCGGTGGGCGACGTACGGTAGCCCTTCTTCTTCGCCGCCTGTGAGAACAGCAGGCCCGCGGCTAATGCCGTTACGGCGGACGCCTTGACGATATTGCGAAGCTTCATGCAGTGACTAACCTCGTTTCCGTTCGGCCTGTGCGGCACGATAGAGAGCCCGAATGTACCCGATCGAGTAACCCCATCCCGCCTTCCGCCCGCCCACCATCTCCGGGACGTGATCGGCAATGAGATTTCCGCGAAAGTCGATTTCCACCAGGGTCTTCATCAGCTTGTACATGTCGGTGTACCCATCGTCGACGAAGGTTTCGGTGAAATTCGGAATCGGCCCGCTGACATTGCGGAAGTGGACCTTCCACAGCTTGCCGATCTTGGCGAACTCGCGCGCCGCTCCAAACACATCCTTGCCTGTATGTTTTCCCCCTTCCATCCACGTGCCCGCGCAAAGGCAGACCCCGATATTGGGGCTGTTGGCGATTTCCAGTGCCTTCATGTACCCGTCGAAAGTGCCGAAGATGTGGCGGGGAACTCCACCAAGTTCCGGAACCGGCGGGTCGTCGGGGTGAATGCCGATGCGGATTCCGACCTCCTCGGCAACCGGAACCACCTGCTTGATGAAGTAGGTGTAGTTCTCCCAGAGTTCTTCCTTGGAGAACCGGCGTCCGTGCGTGAGCGGTCCCTCGAACACCTTGCCGGCCCACATGCCCTTGGCTGTGGCTTGATGAAAAGTCCGCGCCGATGCCCCGCCGCGCGTCTGCCCGCGCTCTGAAAACCAGATGCCGTTCCCCATGTGCGCGTAGGTGGTGTACTTCAGTCCCGCACGCCCCAGGTCGCGAAGGAACTGTTTGTACTCCTCGATCTTTTGGTCGCGGCCCGGCAGGTTCAGCGTCACCTCCGGCATATTGTGAACATTGCTGTTGCCGATGTTCCAGACCTTCAGTCCCGCGGCTTCGACCTTCTTCACGATGGCTGCGTAACGTTCATAGCCGGACGTGGGGCCTCCCGTGGGAACGTTCACCCATTCGATGCCCATCTGCTTGGCGAACGTCAGTTCGTCATCGGGCACGTCCGTGGGGATCTGAAGCGAGATCTTGATGCCCGGCGAAAGCGGTTCCAGCGGCTTCCGCGCGGGCCGGGCCGGCGGCGCGGCTACGGCAGCGCCCAGCGCAATTCGGATCAGGTCTCTGCGTTCCATGATGGGTGACCTCCGTGAGATTGTATCGAACTTCCATTCCTGGTTACTTCGCGAGGATCTCAGGCGCCCCGTGCTTCATGGTCACATCGCGAACCCCGGAAAAGCCCTCCGGAATCTCGGCAAGAAAAATGGTGAACTCGTTCTTCAACTTCTGCTTTGCCCCAATCCACCCATACGCCGGGACACCGAAGAGGCTGCCGCGCTCCACCGCCTTGCGCAGTCCTTCGGCGTACGGAGAATTGCCGAATTCCAGGCCTCTCGCGATCACTTGGTTGTTCCACGGCTTGATCGAGTTGCGCTTGTTTTCCTGCCAGTCGGCAAGCCACGGATTTTGTGCCGTCGGAAATACGTAACCGATTAACACCTGCATCGCGGGATGATAAAGAGTGAAAAATTGTGTGCGCCGCGATGGATCCATTTGCAGTGGAATATATCCGCCGGAGCGCTCCGTGCCGGTCATCAACCGCAACTTCCCTCCCTCTCCCGGCCAGGCGGTTTCCTGATTCGCAACCATGCCGCGGGTGGCCGAAGTGTCGAGCGCCGTCTTCCCCGGCTCGATGAACGGCGGGCCGAACGTGGCGTGCTGCATCCATTGAAACGGACGGTCGAACCCGGCGATGTTCTCCACCCATTCCTCGACGCGCACATGCCGGGCGCCCTTGGCGAGCGTCACCGCGCGTTCCACCCGGTACTGCGTCCGGGGAAGCCAGGCGGCGTACCAGAATGTGAGTCCGGCCTCCGTCTCGTGGATCTTCGTCCGATGCCATTCCACGATCGGCGCCTCGCCATGATTCCCCAGACGCGCTGCGATTTCTTCGGGACTCGATGGCGGGCCGTAGAAGGGGAAGCAAAGCAGGTGGCCCATGTAGCCCGACGACAGCCATCGATGCGGGTCCCCTCCATACGTGGCGTCGTGCACGGCGGGATCGTACGTATGGGGGTCGATCGTGGGGTAATGGGGAACCCGCATGGGATTGACGTTCTTCTTCGGGTCGGAAGCAAGAAGGCGCACCTCGGCGATATGCCCGCCACCCTTGAGCAGCGCGACTCGGATCGCGCCGTTTTCCAGCACCCAGGCGTCCCGCCCGTGGACTTTTTCTTCTTTGACGGTTTGGGCCATGAGGGGTGCTCCCATCAGTAAGGCGAGGGTCATGATTCCGCGCGGCATTCCTTTTATCCTAAGATTGACTACTATACTATGGCCGAGTCACTGCTTTTCATTGGGCTCATCGTGTTTCTGGCCCACTACTTCGTGGCGCTCTTTCAGCGCACACGCGTTCCCGACGTTCTGCTTCTCACCATCCTCGGCCTGATCCTCGGCCCCGTGACCCATGAGGTGACGCCGGAAGCATTCGGCAAGGCAGGCGGCGTGATCAGCACCATCGCCCTGGTGCTGATTCTGTTCGAGAGCGGCGTTACGCTGGACCCGGCCGTGTTGCCGCGAATCTGGTCTGCGACATTGCGCCTCACCCTCACCACACTCGTGGCAACGTTCGGGATCGTGATGGCCGTGGGAATCTACTGGCTGCAACTGCCAATGATCACGGCCTCGATGACCGCTGCCGCCCTCGGCGGTACGTCGGCGGCCGTAGTCATTGCACTCGTCAAGAGCATCAAGATGCGCGATCCAGGAGGAACGATCCTCATTCTCGAGTCGGCACTGGGCGATGTGTTAACCATTATCCTGCTGTTGGGCCTGATGGAATCCGCGCGGAGCGGCCAGCTCGCTCCAGCGCGCCTGCTGGGGCACATTTTCGCCTCGTTGCTGTGCGCTGGATTGATCGGGGTCATCGGCGGAGTGATCTGGCTGACTCTGATGAATGCCGTGCGCAGCGCCCCCAATACGGCTTTTACGACACTGGCATTCGTGTTTGTATTGTACGGGATCACCGACATCATGGGCTTCAGCGGAGCAATTGCGGCCCTGGCCTTCGGAGCCACGTTGAGCAACCACCATTTGATGGGCTTGCAGCGAATTCCATTCCTCAGCGGCCGCAAGTTTGGCGAACTGGCGCATTTCGACCACGCATTTCTCAATGAGTTGCTCTTCCTGCTCAAGGTGTTTTTCTTTATCTACCTCGGAGTCTCCATCCGGTTCACTGAAACATGGTTGGCTCTGGTGGCGCTGGGCACGGTGCTCGCCGTCTACCTGGTGCGGCTGGCGACCGTCCGGCTGGTTTCAGGCAGCAGTGGAATCGAGTGGGAGGAAGCAAGCTTGATGTCCACGCTCGCGCCCAAAGGACTCGTTTCGGCTGTGCTGGCATCGATTCCGGTCAATGCCGGAATTGCGGGCGCCGAACGCGCGCGGGATTTCACCTACTTCGTCGTGATCATCAGTATCGTCGTCACTGCGCTGTTGATTCCGTTGACAACGGCTCGGCGCGTGAGTGGCTTCTATCGCCGCTTGTATGGCGGCAGGGTGGAGCAGTTGCCTGCTCCAGCCCAGGAAACCTAGTGCAGCCGGATGAGATCCCGTCTGCTGAGAGGCTACTCCTCCTCTTCCTCTTCTCCGGTTTGCGCGGCCTTGGCGGCGGCAATGATTTTCTCGGCCTGCTGCGAAGGCACGAAGTCGTAGTGGTCGAACTCCATCGTGAATGACGCGCGGCCCTGCGTCATCGAGATGAGATCGTTCTGATAGGTCAGCATTTCCGACATCGGAACCATGGCCCGCACAATCTGCGTCCCACCCTTGGTGTCCATACCGGAGATCCGGCCGCGGCGCCCGTTCATATCGCCCATCAGGTCGCCCGCGAATTCGACGGGAGCCTGTACCTCCACTTTCATGATCGGCTCCAGCAGCGCCGGCTTGGCGACGGCCATGGCGGCCTTGAACGCCTTGCGGCCGGCCAGCTTGAACGACATTTCCGAGGAATCCACGTCGTGGTAGGAACCGTCGTAGAGCGTGACCTTGAAATCGACGACCGGGTAGCCCGCGAGATAGCCCTTCTCGGCGGCTTCCAGAATTCCCTTCTCGATGGCAGGGATAAATTGCCGCGGAACCGCGCCGCCGAAGATGGCGTTGACGAACTCGAACTTCTGTCCCCGCGGCAGCGGCTCCATCTTGATCTTGCAGTCGCCGAACTGTCCGTGCCCGCCCGTTTGTTTCTTGTGCCGGCCCTGCACATCGGCGAACCCGCGGATGGTCTCGCGATACGGAATTTTCGGCGCCGCAAGCGCCACGTCGACGTGATAGCGCTTCTTCAGTTTGTTGACGACCACTTCCACGTGCTGCTGGCCCGTGCCGGCCACCAGGAACTCCTTGGTTTGCGGATCGCGATAGAAGCGAAGCGCGACGTCCTCTTCCAATATGCGGTGGATTGCCTGGCCCATGCGATCTTCATCCTGGCGCGTCTTTGCGGTGACGGCGTAGGCGATGGAGGGTTCCGGGATTTCCACGGCGGGGTAGACGATGGCGTCGCCCTTTTCCGCCAGTGTGTCGCTGGTCAACGTATCCTTGAGCTTGGCGACCGCGCCGATATCGCCCGCATGCAGTTCCGTCACCGCATCGAGCGTCTTGCCGCGCAGCACGCTCACATGCGCCAGACGCTCCGCCCCGCCCGTGCGCTGATTGGTGAGCGTGGCATCGTTCTTGAGAACGCCGGACATCACCTTGAAGTACGACACGCGGCCGGAAAACATATCGGCGACTGTTTTAAACACAAATAGGGAAACATGTTCTTTGTCGCTGACGGCGCGCTCGCCGGGTTCCCCGTTGATGGTGGCCTTGGCCGGTCCCCGCTCGGACGGGTTGGGAAAGTATTCGCCGATGAAGTTCAGAATCTGATCGGTGCCGATGTTGTGCAGTCCGCTGGCGCACAGGACGGGAAAAATGCGGCGCTCCAGAACGGCTTGCCGCAATCCGCTCAGCAGGTGTTCGATGCCGATCGTCCCCTCCTCGAAGAACTCCTCCATCAACGCATCGTTGCCTTCGGCCACCATCTCCACCAGCGCTTCGTGCGCCTTTTCCGCCGCGGCGGCCAAGTCGGCTGGGATAGGCCCTTCCTTGCCCTTTCCATCGCCATCGGACGTGTAGGTGTACGCCTTCATGTGGATGAGGTCGATCACACCCTTGAAATCCTTCTCTGCTCCCATCGGGATCTGGATGGGAACACACGCGCGCCCTAGTGTCGAGTGGATGCTCTCCAGCGCGCGCTCGAAGCTGGAACGTTCGCGGTCCAGTTTATTCACAACCACCGCGCGTGGCAATGCGAACCCCTCGGCGTAGCCCCAGGTCTTTTCCGTCTGCACTTCCACGCCGGCCACGCCGTCCACCACCACAAGGGCGGCGTCGGCGGCCACAAGAGAACCCTTCGTGTCGTTGATGAAGATATTGAATCCGGGAGTGTCGAGGATGTTGATCTTCAGCTTCTTCCATTCGATGGCGGCGACGCCGGTGGAAATGGTGACCTTCCGCGCAATCTCCTCCTCGTCGAAGTCGGTGATGGTGTTGCCCTCATCGACCCGGGTGAGGCGGTTGGTGACGCCGGTGGAATAAAGGATTCCGGCGGCCAGGGAGGTCTTTCCGCAATTGCCGTGCCCGATGAGCCCGACGTTGCGAATATCTGTGGTTTCGTAGACCTTCACGTGGTGTGACTCCGATGGATGAATTTTGACTACATACGGTAAGGATGGTTTGGACCAAACCGGGATAGTAACACAACTGAGACGGACTTAGGTTGCGCGCGGCGCCGGACCGCTACGCCTCGCGCGCGGACTTGGTACGATAAAGAATTACCCCGCCGCATCACCCGGCATTCATTCATACGAACCGCTTCTATGGGAAATATTCTGCAATCTCTTCCGATCGGAGAGAAGGTCGGCATTGCCTTCTCCGGCGGACTCGACACCAGTGCGGCCATCTATTGGATGCGCCAGAAGGGCGCCATCCCCTACTGCTACACCGCACACCTCGGACAGCCCGATGAGAGCGATTACGACAGCATTCCGCGCAAGGCCCTCGAATACGGCGCCGAAAAAGCGCGGCTCATCGACTGCCGCCGTCAACTGGTCCGCGAAGGGCTCGCCGCCCTCCAGTGCGGCGCGTTCCACATCACCACCGCGGGCTTGCCCTATTTCAACACCACGCCCATCGGGCGCGCTGTGACCGGAACCATGCTGGTCGGCGCCATGAAGGAAGACGCCGTGCACATCTGGGGCGATGGCAGCACGTATAAAGGCAACGACATCGAGCGCTTTTACCGCTATGGGCTCATGGTCAACCCCAAGCTCAAGATCTACAAGCCGTGGCTCGATCAGGCGTTCATCGACGAACTAGGCGGGCGCAAGGAGATGTCGGAACTCCTCGAAAAGGCCGGCCTCAATTACAAAATGAGCAAGGAAAAGGCCTATTCGACGGATTCCAACATCTGGGGCGCGACGCATGAAGCTAAGGATCTGGAGTTCCTCAACAAAGGCATCAAGATCGTCGAGCCGATCATGGGTGTCCCCTTCTGGAAGGACGACGTGGCCGTGCCCGCGGAAACCGTTACCGTGACTTTCGAAGCCGGGATGCCGGTGGCCTTGAATGGAAAGACATTCGACAACCCGGTGGACATGGTGTTGGAGGCGAACGCGATCGGCGGGCGCCACGGATTGGGAATGTCGGATCAGATTGAGAACCGCATCATCGAGGCCAAGAGCCGCGGCATCTATGAAGCGCCGGCGATGGCGCTCTTCTTCATCGCTTATGAGCGGCTCATCACGGGCATCCACAACGAGGGCACCATCGAGCAGTATCGCGAGATGGGCCGCCGCCTCGGGCGCCTTCTCTACGAAGGCCGCTGGTTCGATCCGCAATCCATGATGCTGCGCGAGACACTACAGCGCTGGGTGGCCAAGGCGGTGACCGGCGAAGTAACCCTGGAACTGCGGCGGGGCAACGACTATTCCATTCTCGATACGAAGAGCCCCAACCTCACCTACAAGCCCGAACGCCTGACCATGGAAAAGCACGAAGGCGCCTTCACCCCGCTCGACCGCATTGGCCAATTGACCATGCGGAACCTCGACATCGCGGACTCGCGCGACAAGCTGTTCGTGTATGCCGGCCAGGGATTGCTCAGCCCGCAGGTCTTCGAAGGCATGCGTCTCCTCGACGAACCATCGGCGGAGGAATAAGCCAATGGCCCCTGGCATCACAGTCCGTCTGGGCCGTCCGGAAGATTGCCAGGCCCTGGTTCCGCTGCGGGCCGCGCTCTGGCCGGAATGCCCCGAAGAAGAACATCGGAGTGAAATTGAAGGGCAACTCTCCGGAGCGGGGCCCTATCCCTTTCCCACCGCGCTGTTCGTTGCCGTCACCGAGGCGGGCGAGTTGATCGGGTTTCTCGAAGCGGATCTGCGATCCCATGCCGATGGCTGCGATGCCACGCGCCCGGTAGGCTACATCGAGGGCTGGTACGTCGCCGAAGCCTACCGTGGCCGGCGCGCGGGCGCTCAATTGGTGGCGGCTGCCGAGCAGTGGGCCCGCGGCTTGGGATGCGTCGAGATGGCCTCCGATACCTGGATCGAGAACGAAGGTTCCATTCGCGCGCATCTGGCGCTTGGCTACGAGGAAGTCGACCGCTGTGTCAACTTCCGCAAAAAGCTGTGATATGTTCGGGGAATGATTCGCACTGGGATCCTTGCGATTGCCTTGTCGGCAACGATGGCGACGCCCCTCGTGGCCGCCCCCGTCCCGACGTTTTCCAAGGACGTTGCGCCCATCTTCTTTGCCCGCTGTACGGGGTGCCACCGGCCGAACGATATCGCGCCGATGTCGCTTCTGGACTATCGGTCATCGCGCCCCTGGGCCAAGGCGATTCGTGTTTCCGTGCTCTCGCGCAAAATGCCGCCCTGGTTCGCCGATCCGGCTTACGGCCATTTCGCCAACGATGCCCGGCTGTCGGCCAAGGAGATCGCCACCATTCAGGCATGGGTGGATGGCGGCGCTCCGGAAGGGAATCCGAAGGATCTGCCGCCCGCGCCAAAGTTTATCGACGGATGGCAACTGGGCAAGCCCGACATCGTGGTGGACATTGGCGAAGACCACGTGGTGACTCCGGGTGAAGATTCCTACGATCACTTCGTCGTCAACACCAACTTCACCGAAGGCAAGTGGATTCGCGCGGCCGAAATCAAGCCCGGCAACCGGCAGGTGGTGCATCACGTCCACGTGCTGCTGGTGCAGGACGACCTCAAGGCCATGGAAGCAGCTTCGACAAAGAACATGCCCACGCTTCAGCAATACCTGCTGCGCGAAGGAAAGCTCAGTCGCATTCGCCAGGATGCTCCTGTGGTGAATGACGCCTGCCAGGAAACACTCCCGAATCTGCCCTTCTTGACCGGCGGCCAGGAGGGTTCCTTGACGGCGTTCCTGCCGGGGCGTCAACCCGACCGCTTCCCCGAAGGAACGGCCAAATGGATTCCGCCGGGGGCCAAACTCGAGTTCGTGATCCACTACGCCAAGATTTCCGGCAAGCCGCAGACCGACCGCACCAGCGTGGGCTTGTATCTCGCCGATGGGCCGCCGAAGCGCGTGCTCCGCCGCATGGATCTGCGCAACTTCTTCATGCAGATTCCGGCGGGCGCCGCTTCGCATGAGGTGCGCCGCTGCTTCTCATTCGAGGAAGACCGCGAACTCCTTTCCTTTACGCCGCACATGCACTATCGCGGAAAAGAAGCGATTTACGAAGTGTTTTTTCCGGATGGGCGGCGCGAAACCTTGCTGAAAATCCCCAATTACGACTTCAACTGGCAACTCAACTACCGCTTGAAAGATCCGGTGCGCATTCCGAAGGGCAGCAGGCTGATGGTCACCTTCCGCTATGACAACAGCGCCAATAATCCGGCGAATCCCGATCCGGCGCAAACGGTGCGATGGGGCGACAAGAGCGAGGAAGAGATGATGACCAGTTGGATTGAATACGTGAAGCCCTTCGAGACTCGGGGCACGGGGCCAAGCGGCGGCAATTAGAACAGCTATCCTGAAGGAATGAGCCGTTACTTCGCTTTCTTTCTTCTATCTGTGTGCCTGATGGCGGATGAAGGGATGTGGACCTTCAACAATTTCCCGGCCGCCGCGGTGGGAAAGAAATACGGATTCACTCCCGGCCGGCAGTGGCTGGACCGGGTGCGGCTTTCCTCGGTGCGCCTCGCGGAAGGCTGCTCATCGAGCTTCGTCTCACCGAACGGGCTGCTGATGACGAATCATCACTGCGCGGCCACTTGCATCGCGCAGTTGTCCACGGCCGAGAAGGATTACATGAAGCTCGGCTTCGCAGCCAAGGCCGAGGCGGAAGAAATCCGCTGCCCGCGCCAGGAAGCGAACGTGCTGATCGAAATCAGCGATGTAACCGCGCAGATGGAAAAGGCCGTATCGGGGCTGCGCGACAAGGAAGCCCTGGAGGCGCGCAAGGCCGAGACCGCACGCCTTGAGAAGGCCTGCGCCACCAGCGATGCCTTTCGCTGCGAAGTCGTGTCGCTTTACGGAGGCGGCGTCTACAATCTCTACAAGTACCAGCGCTACCAGGATGTGCGGCTGGTATTTGCACCCGAATTCGCCATCGCGTTCTTTGGCGGCGATCCCGACAACTTCATGTTTCCGCGTTATAACCTCGACACGGCCTTCCTTCGCGTATACGAGAACGGACGGCCCCTGCGCACGCCGCATCATTTCAAATGGTCGAAGGCGGGAGCCAAGGAAGGGGAATTGACCTTCGTCTCGGGCCACCCCGGCGGTACGAACCGGCAGCATACCATCGCCATGCTGGAGACGGAGCGCGACTTCACGAATCTGCACCGGCTGACCTATTTATCCGAATATCGCGGAATGCTCGCGCAATTTCAGACCAAGGGTCCCGAGCAGGAGCGCATCGCGCAGGATGACTTGAACGGCGTGGAGAACAGCCTCAAGGTATACAAGGGGCGGCAACGGGCGCTGATGGAGAAGAGCTTCTTCGCGCAGAAGGTAGCCGCCGAGCGCGATTTCCGCAAGAAGGTCGAGGCCGATGCGAAGTTGCGCGCCGAGTACGGCCGCGCCTGGGCTGACATCGCCAAAGTGCAGACGAAGCTCCGCGAACTGTACTATCCGTATCTGTACCTGGAGCGAGGCTACGGATTGCGCTCGCAGTTGTACGCGCATGCGATCCGTTTGCTGCGCATGGCCGAGGAGTTCGGCAAGCCGAACGAGAAACGGCTCGAGGAATACGCCGATGCCCGGATGCCCAGTTTGCGCCAGGCCACGCTGAGCCCTGCGCCCATCTATCCGGAACTGGAGATCGAGCAATTGGCGTTTTCCCTCACCAAGCTGCGCGAGATCCTCGGTCCGGACGATGCCACCGTCCGCGCGTTGTTCGGCAAGCGCGGTCCGCGCGAGATTGCCACCGAGGCGGTGAAAAACACCAAGCTGGGCGATGTGGCTGTGCGCAAGGCGCTGATGGAAGGCGGCAAAGGCGCGGTCAGCGCAAGCCAGGATTCGATGATCGCCCTCGCCAGGCTCGTCGACCCATACGCGCGGGCGGCGCGCAAGCGCATCGAGGATGAAGTCGAGAGCGTGCTCACCGCCGGGATGGAGAAACTCGCGCGGGCGCGCTTTGCGGTGTACGGCACTTCGTTGTACCCCGATGCGACCTTCACTCTGCGCCTCTCCTTCGGAAGCGTCAGGGGTTGGATGGAGAACGGAAAAGCCGTTCCGCCGTTCACGATCTTCGGCGGCGTGTATGAACGCAACACGGGCAGCTTCCCGTTTGCCCTGCCGCCGTCTTGGCTGGACGCCAAACCGAAGCTCAACATGCAGACGCGCTTCAATTTCGTCACCGACAACGACATCATCGGCGGGAACTCGGGGTCTCCGGTGATCAACAAGGAAGGCGAAGTGGTGGGGCTTATCTTTGACGGAAACATCCATTCCCTGGGCGGCAACTACGGCTTCGACGACTCGATGAACCGGGCCGTGGCCGTGCACAGCGATGGCATCCGGGAAGCCTTGCGCAAGGTCTACGGCGCCGAACGGGTGCTGCGCGAGTTGCAGTAGGACGAGGCAAAGATTTTTTCGCGAGGCATGCAAGAAACCGCCGGTGCTCCACGCCTGAATGGGCAGAGGAGACAATCGGATGTTCTTCAAAGTGAATCTTTGCGATGCCAAGGGACGCCCCCGGGGGAACGTGGATGTGCAACTCGATTGGGAAAAGCGCACCTGGCTGGTGACGCAGGATCCCATGGGTTTGTGGAGCAAGCTCTCCCGGTCGCAAACGGGCAAGTTTCAGTTCGATTCCTCAAACTCGATGACGTTCCTCGACGAATTGCGGCAGAACCCGCTTCAGTTTCTCAACCCGCCCAAGAGCTACTTCGACCTGACGGGCAGCGGGCAGGGCTGGGTGTTCCAGCCGATTGACCCGTCCCTGGCGCAGGCGAAGATCAACTGGAGCGTGGAGCAAGGCACGCAGGTTGCGCCGGCGCCTGCCGGCGCTTCCGACATCCGCGAGAAACTGATTGCGCGGTTGCGCGAATTGCTCCCATGCAGCATCGACGGCACCGAAAAGGATGCGCGCACGAAGCTCACCAAGTGGGACGCGGTTTCGCTCTTCTGCAAACGGTTCTCGGGTACGTCGTGCGGATCCCTGCCGGGTTTCGTTTCGGCTTACCTCGGTGCGGAACCTCTGAAGAACGGGAAGAAATCCGGGCTGGATGCCTACAACGAGTACATGAAGAAACGGTCGCTAAACGGCACCAACAAAGTGCGCGAGCAGGGCAACAAGTTTGGAGCTTGGGTGGAAGGCGGCGGCCCCACGCGCCCGAAGAAGGGCGACATTTACGCGCTCCTCGACCGCAATGCGCAAGGGCAGCCCTATACCGATAAGAAGACATCGAGCATTGGCCATGTCGGCGTGATCCTGGATGCCACGGGCGATTATTGGATGACCGCCGACCTGGGACAAGGCAATGGTTTCGAGGGCAAGATCGACATCCGCCGGCATTACGACAAAGACAAGAACATGCTGTACGGGGAGGTTCACCAGGGCGGTGTGAGTCCGTACCGCGTGGTGGCCGGCTGGGTGGACATCGAACGCTACTTCCAGCCGGAGCAGAAGTAAAAAGCATCACGCTTTCCATTTGGGTACACTCGTTAGAGTCGCCATGAATTACAGGCTATGAATCTCTAACCGGCCCGGCGTCGCCTGGCCAAAGCAGGCAGCAGCCTCGTAGCGGCGCACTCGCTCGCGCGCGGGGATTGCCGCCCGCGGAAACAGCGAGGAATCCATTGGATAGCAAACATCTTGAAGCATTGGAGATGGTGGCCGGCACCACCATCGCGGAACACGCCGCCGGTGTCGACGCGGCGGGGGCATTCCCCACCGCGTCGATTGCGGCCTTGCAGGCCCAGCGGCTCATGGGCGCGATGAGCGCCACGGAAGTGGGCGGCCTGGGGCTCGGATTGCCCGGTGCGGCGCGGATTGTGCGCCGTGTCGCCGAGGAATGCGGCTCCACGGCAATGGTGCTCACCATGCACTACTGCGGCGTGGCTGTGCTGGAGGCGCATGCTCCAGTCAACGTGCGGCGCGAGGCTGCATCGGGTGAGCATCTGAGCACGCTGGCCTTCAGCGAAGCGGCATCGCGGAGCCACTTCTGGGCTCCGGCGGGAACGGCGGAAACACAAAACGGACATATTGTTTTAAACGCCCACAAAAGCTGGGTGACTTCGGCATCGAAGGCCTCGGCCTATGTGTGGTCGTCGAAGCCCTTGGCCGCCGAAGGACTGAGCACGCTCTGGCTGGTGCCGGCGGCAAGCAGCGGCATCCACGTGAAAGGGCCGTTCGAAGGCCTCGGGCTGCGCGGGAACGATTCGTCGCCGGTCGTGGCGGAGAATGTTGCGGTTCCCGCGGCAAGCATGCTGGGCGCCGATGGCAAGGGCTTCGACATCATGATGGGTGTCGTGTTGCCTGCCTTCTCCGTACTGAATGCCGCCTGCTCGGTTGGATTGATGGCGGGGGCTATCCGGCGCACGGCGGCCCACGCATCGGCCATCCGCCATAGCGATACCGGAGCATCGCTCGCGGAACTCCCCACCATCCGCAATCACATCGCACGCATGCGCGTGAAGGCCGGCATGGCGGAAGCGCTTCTGTGGGATACGATTGCCGCACTCGGCGAACAGCGAGCCGACGCGATGCTGCGTGTGCTGGAGTGCAAGGCCGCGGCCGGCGAGTCGGCCAATGAAGTGCTCGATATCGCCATGCGTGTCTGTGGCGGCGCGGCATTCCGCAAGGAAGTGGGCGTGGAACGGCTGTTCCGCGATGCCCGGGCCGCGGGGGTGATGGCTCCCACCACCGATGTCCTCTACGACTTCATCGGCAAAGCGGTCTGCGGCATGCCGCTGTTCTAAAGGAGCACCCGATCATGAGCGAAACCTTGATTCTGGGCGCCGTGGCCTATGACCCGAAAGTGGTCACGATTTGGGATGGATTTCAGCAGTACTTCGCCGAACGCGGATTGCCGTTTGACTACATCCTGTACACGAATTACGAGCGGCAAGTGGAAGCGCACTTCGCCGGACAGATCCACGTGGCGTGGAACTCACCGCTGGCTTGGCTGCAAGCGGAGCGGATCGCCGCCCGTTTGGGACGCAGCGCCCAAGCGATCGCCATGCGGGATACGGATCGCGACTTGACGTCGGTGATCGTCGTGCGCGCCGACAGCGGCATCGCGGGCTTGGCCGATCTGCGTGGCAAACGCGTTGCCGTGGGGGCGAAGGATTCCCCACAAGCGACACTGATTCCTCTGGAGCACCTGGCCGCGCAAGGGCTCGCGCCGGATCGCGACTTCGAGGTAGTGCCCTTCGATGTGTTGCTCGGCAAGCACGGCGACCACATCGGCGGCGAACGGGACGCGGCGCGGGCCTTGATGGCGGGCGCCTGCGATGCGGCCTGCATGATTGACGGGAACCATCTGCTCTTCGTCCAGGAAGGGACGCTCGCTTCGGGCGCGACCCGCGTGCTGGCGCAGACGGCTCCCTACGACCACTGCAACTTCACCGTGCTCGACGGAGCTCCGGCAGAGCCGGTGGAACGCTTCCGCGCCCTGCTGCTAGGGATGTCGTACGCCGATGCGCAGGTGCGGCGATTGCTCGATCTCGAGGGACTCAAGCAGTGGCTGCCCGGGCGCACCGAGGGATATGCCCTGCTGGCGCGCGCGGCCGACCGCTTCGGAACGATCGACGAGTTTGTGAAGCGATGCGCGTAGACTTGGGCGAGTTGGCGTTCGATCGCGGCGGCGCCATGCTGCTCAAACGGGCATTGCGCCGTTGCCCGCGCGGGGAGCCGATCCAGGTTGCAGGCTCAGCGCCGGATCTGGCGGTGCATCTGCGGGCGTGGTGCCGCGGCGAAGGCCACGGCTTCGCGCCGGCCGAGGATTGCGTGGCGATCGTGCAACCCGGCCAGGCCGCGGGGCAACGTTGGGCCGGGGCCGAGCGCGCGGGCTGTGCCGATGCCCAGGCGCCTGGCGCCGTGGCGGATCGTCCTCCCGAGCGGTGGGGGCTGGCGGCGCGCGGCGCGCTGGTGGAAGCAGGGGCGCCGGAGTTTCGTTTCCCGCTGTGCGAGAAGGATGAGGTGTGGTCAGAGGACGCGGCGCGGCTGTATGCGCAGGCAGCCGCCGCGCAATGGGATCCAGCAACGGCGATCCCTTGGGACACGCCTTTCGACCTGCCCGAGGAAGTCGAAGACGCGGTGGTGCAGATCATGACCTACCTCGTAGAGAACGAGACCGCCGCGTTGCTGGTGCCAAGCCGGTTTCTGGCGCAACTGCATCCGCACTTCCGCGAAGTGATGCAGGTGCTGGCCATTCAAGCCGCCGATGAAGCGCGGCATGTGGAAGTGTTCACGCGGCGTGCGCTGCTGAAGCGGCGGGAGCTTGGGCTATCGACGGCAGGCGGGCAGGCTTCGTTACAAACGCTGGTGGAGGAACCGGATTTCGCGATTGCCTCGTTCCTGCTCTCTGTCCTGGGCGAAGGCACCTTTCTTTCGTTGCTGTGGTTCATTGAGCGCCACGCGCCGGACGCGGTGACTGCCGCGGTATGCCGGCTGGCGGCGCAGGATGAAGCGCGCCACGTGGCGTTCGGAATGTCGCACCTGCGCTCGCACATCGCGGCGGATCCGGGGCTGCCGGCGGCGCTGCGCAACGCCGTGCGCAAGCGCCATGACGCGCTGCGCCACACGGCCGGTTTGAATGCCGAGGTCTTCGATGCGCTGGTTCTGATGGCGGCGGGATCGTGGTCGCCGGCGGATCTGGCTCGCGGCCACGATGCCGTGGATGCACTACAGCGGGAAATGCATGGGCAGCGCACGAAGCGGCTGCTGCGGCTGGGATTTTCCGAAGCAGAGGCCGAGGAGATGTCGGCGCTGCATACCCGGAACTTCATGTAACGCGCACTCAGGCGAGTGTGTTGATGGAACCGGTGCGGCGGGCTTCGAAGGCCCGGATGGAGGCTTCCTGCTGGAGGATGTAGCCGAGTTCATCGATGCCTTCGAGCAGGCAGTGCTTGGAGAAGCTGTCCACGGCGAACTCCACTTTGCGGCCGTCCGGAAGTTCGAGGGTCTGCGTGGCGAGGTCGATCTTCAGCGTCCACTCCGGGTTGGCGAACAAGGCGGCATGAATGTCGCGGGAAACGACGATCGGCAGCAGGGCATTCTTGAGCGCGTTCTGCTTGAAGATGTCGGCGAAGCTGGTGCTGATGACGGCGCGGAAGCCGTACTGTGTGAGCGCCCAGGGAGCGTGCTCGCGCGAGGAGCCGCAGCCGAAGTTGTCGCCCGCAAGCAGGATCTGCCTGGTCTTCGATTCCGGCCGATTGAGGATGAAGTCCGGTTTCGGCGAACCGTCGGATTCATAACGCCAGTCGTAGAAGAGCTGGTCGCCGAGGCCGTCCTTGGAGATCGTCTTCAGGAACCGCGCGGGGATGATCTGGTCCGTGTCGATGTTGTCGACGGGCATGGATACGAACTGGCTGGAAATAGAAGTGAATTTGCTCACAGCATGGTCCTCACGTCGGTGACTACGCCGGTGACGGCGCTGGCGGCGGCGGTCAGCGGGCTGGCGAGCAGCGTACGCCCGCCCTTGCCTTGACGGCCTTCGAAGTTGCGGTTGGAAGTGGAAACGCTGTACTGCCCCGGGCTGAGCTGATCGCCGTTCATGGCGATGCACATGGAGCAGCCGGCTTCGCGCCACTCGGCGCCGGCCTCGCGGAAGATCCGGTCGAGTCCTTCGGCTTGCGCCTGGCGCTTGATCTCCATCGAGCCGGGGACCACCATGACGCGCACGTTGGGGTTGACCTTGCGGCCCTTCAGCAGGGACGCCGCGGCGCGCAGATCGGTCATGCGCGAGTTGGTGCAGCTTCCGATGAACACGACATCGATCTTCTGGCCGAGGATCGGTTTGCCGGGTTGGAGGTCCATGTACTTGAGGGCCTTGATGAGCGAGTCGCGCTCCATGGGATCGGAGAGCTTCGCCGGATCGGGGATGGGCGCGGAGACGGGAATGCCCATGCCGGGGTTGGTGCCGAAGGTGATCATCGGCTCCAGGGTATCGGCATCGATCGAAGTAGACAGATCGTAGGTGGCGCCCTCGTCGGTGGGTAGCTGATTCCAACGGGCGACAGCGGCATCCCAATCGGCGCCTTTCGGGGCGAACCTGCGGCCGGCGAGGTATTGATAGGTCTTGTCGTCAGGGGCGATCAAGCCCGCGCGGGCGCCGCCTTCGATGGCCATGTTGCAAACGGTCATGCGTTCTTCCATCGACAGCGAACGAATGGCCGAGCCGCAGAATTCGAAGATGGAAGCCGTGCCGCCGCCGACGCCGATCTTGGCGATCAGGGCGAGGATGATGTCCTTGGCCGCGACGCCGGGTTTGAGCGTGCCGTCCACCTTTACTTGATAGGTCTTCGAACGGCGCTGCAAGAGGCACTGCGTGGCGAGCACATGCTCGACTTCGCTGGTGCCGATGCCGAAGGCGAGCGCGCCGAAGGCTCCATGGGTGGCGGTGTGCGAATCGCCACAGACGACGGTCATGCCGGGTTGGGTCAAGCCCTGTTCGGGGCCGATGACGTGGACGATTCCCTGGTTCTCATTCTTGTAGCCGAAGCAGGGAATGCCGAAGTCGGCGCAGTTCTTTTCGAGTTGCGCCACCTGTGCGGCGGCGATGGGATCGACGATGGGCAGGGAGCGGTCCGTGGTGGGCACGCTGTGATCGGCGGTGGCGAAGGTGAGGTCGGGGCGGCGAACCTTGAGTCCGCGGGCGCGCAGGCCGGCGAAGGCTTGCGGCGAGGTGACTTCGTGGACAAGGTGCAGGTCGATGTAAATGAGCGAAGGGTTGCCCTGCTGCTCATGGACGACGTGCGCATCCCAAACCTTCTCAATGATAGTGCGTGGCTTCGACATGAATTACAGTGCCTCACAGACTGCCTGGCCCACCTGCTCGGTTGTGAGCGGCGTGCCGGCGGGTTTCAGATCCGCGGTGACTTTGCCGGCGTTGAGCACGGCTTCGATAGCGCTGTTGACGGCGGCGGCTTCCTTGGTCAGCCCGAAGCTGTATTCGAGCATGGCGGCGACGGAGCCGATGGCGCCGAGGGGGTTGGCTTTGTTCTGGCCCGCGATATCGGGGGCCGAGCCATGGACGGGTTCGTAGAGGCCGACCCAAGCGCCGTTGGGCTTGCGGTCCCCGATGGAAGCCGAGGGCAGCATGCCGATGGAGCCGGCGAGCACCGCGCCTTCATCGCTCAAGATGTCGCCGAACATGTTCTCCATCACAAGCACGTCGAAGCGCTTGGGATTGAGCACAAGCTGCATGGCGCAGTTGTCCACCAGCAGGTGATCGAGCGTGACATCGGGGAATTCGGCGGCCACTTCGGTGACCACTTTGCGCCAAAGCTGCGACGTTTCGAGGACGTTCGACTTGTCGACGCTGGTCAGCTTCTTGCGGCGCTGGCGGGCGAGGTTGAAGGCCATGCGGCAGACGCGGGCGATTTCGGCGCGCGTGTAGGTCATGGTGTTGGTGCCGCGCTCTTCATCGCCCGAGCCTTCGATGCCGCGGGGCGTGCCGTAATAGATGCCGCCGTTGAGTTCGCGGACGATGATAAGGTCAGTGCCTTCGATCAAATGATTCTTGAGCGGCGAGGAATCCATCAGCGCCTTGTAGGTGCGCACGGGGCGGAGGTTGGCGTAGACGCCGAGCGTCTTGCGAATGCCGAGGAGGCCTTTCTCGGGGCGCTTCTCGGGAGGCACGTTATCGAACTCCGGCAGGCCCACGGCGCCCATGAGGGTGGCATCGGCCTCGACGGCAAGCTTCGCGGTTTCGTCGGGGAACGGGGTGCCCGTCTTATGAATGGCGATGCCGCCGAGGAGGGCTTCCTTGAGGAGGAGCGTGTGCTGGAACTTGCGGCACACGGCTTCGAGGACGCGCACGGCTTCGCGCGTAACTTCAATGCCGATCCCGTCGCCGGGCAGGGTGAGAACGTTAAATTGCATGGATTCCTTGCTTCGCGTAAAGGTGGATGAGAGGCACTCGCTTCTAGTCGGCGGCGGCGTGCGCGAACCGCTCCACGTTCATGCGGATGAGGTTGGCGATCTCGTCGTTGGTGACGCCTTTCTTGCGGTCAGCGAGTTCGGTGAACTTCTGGTAGACGATGTTGACTTCGGCGCTGTCGAGTTCGAAGCCGAGGTCTTCGCAGCGCTGCTTGAGGGCGTGGCGTCCGCTATGCTTGCCGAGGACCAGCTTCGATTGCGGGACGCCCACCGACTTGGGGTCGATGATTTCGTAAGTGGTACGCTCCTTCAGGTAGCCGTCCTGATGGATACCGGCCTCGTGGGCGAAGGCATTTTCGCCGACGATGGCTTTGTTCGGTTGCGGGCCGAAGGTGATGATGGATGTCAGCAGTTGGCTGCATCCGTAGATGTGCTCGGCGACGATGCCCGTGTGGTAGGGCAGGCGGTCATTGCGCACCTTCATCGCCATGACAACTTCCTCGAGCGAGCAGTTGCCGGCTCTCTCGCCGATACCGTTGATGGTGCATTCGATTTGGCGGGCGCCGGCTTCGACGGCGGCAATCGAGTTGGCAACGGCGAGGCCCAGATCGTCATGGCAGTGGACGCTGACGATAGCCTTGTCGCCGAGCGCCTTGACCATGCGGCCGATCAATTCCGCGTACTCGGAGGGCACCGAGAAACCGACCGTGTCGGGCAGGTTGACGGTGCGCGCTCCGGCTTCCACCACGGCACGGCTGACTTCTTCGAGGTAGTCCCAATCCGTGCGCGTGGCGTCTTCGGCGGAAAACTCTACGTCATCGGCGTAACGCCGGGCCAGTTCGACCGCGGCGGCCGCTTCCTCAAGCACCTGTTGACGGGATTTCTTCAGCTTGTACTTGAGATGAATATCGCTGGTTGCGATGAAGGTATGGATGCGTGGACGTTTGGCGTGTTCCAGAGCCTTCGCGGCACGTTCGATATCCAGGGTGTTGGCGCGGGCGAGTGCCGCCACCTGCACCCAATGGAATTCGCGGCTGACCGCGTCCACGGCCTCGAAGTCGCCTTCGGAAGCAATGGGGAAGCCGGCTTCGAGGGTATCGACGCCGAGTTCCGTGAGTTTGTGCGCGAGGCGCAGTTTCTCACCTACGGTCATGCTGCAACCCGGGGATTGTTCCCCGTCGCGTAAAGTCGTGTCGAATATGTATACGCGAGTGCTTTGCGACATCATGGTCTCCGTTCGCTAGGCTCAAATCGGCTCCCGAGGGTAGCTGGCCAGTTACTCCAGTCCACGGGAGGGGCACTAAGGAGTATGACGCAGAGGGGGTGGATTTAGCAAATTTATAATTTTCCGTGTATGTATTTTGTTGTTGTATGGGATAAGTGTTGTTTATAGGTGGGTGGTGTGTGATGGTTTCGCAGATGAGGTTGATGGATGAAAAGTGATGAAAAGTGATGAATGGGGAGCGGGTGGCGGCTTTGGGGAGGGTTGGGTTCGTTTTGTGATTTTTGTCCCGCACATGGGTGAATCGGATGAAAGTGATGAAAAGTGATGAATGGCGGCTGGGCTGCCCTTGGCGATCTCCGGATGGCGAAAGCTGCCCGGCCGACTCCAAGCATACCATGCCCGGTGCCGTGCCGGAGATGTATCTAGTTGATAGGATGGTGATTTAAACCGTGTGACTGGGAGAACGCGCGTGAGGAACCCAGTCTGAGCGGCCAGCGGGGAGGACCGCCTTACTGGAGCCTCGCCGTAGCGTAGGCCAGGTTTCCCAATACATTCGTATCGATTCGCAGCAGCATGAGTTGGGTGCCATTATCGGTAACCACAAAGGCCCAAGTCGGCACGTCTACTCCGGCCGCATTTTTGACGAAGATCGTGCCGGTGTTGTCGGGCTTGACCGAGTATGTTCCCGTCAAGTTCTGGGCGATATGGCCGTCGATTGGGCCTCCGATGAACCATTGCGAGAATTCCATATTTCCCTCGCCATCGAATTTGATCGAGCCAGTTGCCGCGGCTGGAAATGGGGAGAAATTGAGTTGCACGGAGTAGGTTCCTTTTACGGTCCCGCTGGCCGGGCGGCCGAATCCGCTACCAACTTCGCGGGGCCTGGCACGAAGCATGAGATTCACTTGTCCCGTTGGGGTCACGTTTCCATCAACCTGACCGCTGGTATTCTCCACGAATGTTTCGCCGCAAACGGTCGCGGTCATCGAGGCGAAGAAATTCCCCGCCGCCACATTCGGCCGGTCAGGAGGTAGGAGCTGCAATGCGACGGTGAGTGCGCCGACCTCGGCTGTCCAGGTTCCACTGGCTCCGTCACTGCACATAGGGATTGTGCCGTTCGCCGAGGCGGCGTTACTAAGGGAAAACACCGCAACACGAGCTTGCGGGCCCGATGTGCGAGTCAGAGTGACTGGCACGGTCATCTGGGCGCCTCTGGCCACCAAGGACACGGGGAGCGACCCTGTCATGGTCTCCTCCCGAGCGACGAATGGAATATTGAAACCGCAAGCAAAGCATTCCGTGTCAATAATATATAGACCCTTCCCGTTCTCGTAAGGGGTGACGCGCACGCCCGGGCCGTCCTCGTCGTCAAACTTAAGCGCGAAGGTACCATCCTCGTTTTGCGTGTAGGATCCTGAACCTGTGAACGTGTCAACGGTCTGCTGGAAGGGTGACCGTCCTTTGCCGGTCCCGGAAACGGTCAGCTTTCCATCGCTTTCAAAGTTGAGTATGCCGACGATGGCACCACCGGTCCGCCCGAAAGAATCCAACTGTGTACTCGTAAACAGGAAACCATAGGCGCCGGACGGCGCCTGTGCCTGAGCCAATGTAACACCGCAAGCAAGGGCGAATCCCAAAATCCATGTATTCATATAGCACCCCTTTTCCGAATGAACGTAGATGATTTTCCCCGCGTGGAAATGGGAGTTTCATCCATGAATTGAAACCACCATAGATCTCACGGCGAGCTCCGTTTCCCCCATTGGCAACTGTCCAGACTCGCACTTTATCCGCGGCTTCTGCATACCCCGCAGCGAGAGACGCCAGCGCACCGGAGGAAAGGTCCGCCGAGTTCCAAATCGAACGTCAGAGGATACAAACATGGATCGGTACCGCTAATCGGTTATACATCATCCTCCTGCTGCTCCCCTTGAACGACATGCCGAAACAGAAGCCAAGCGATTCTCGGCCTTTCCCAGTTGGGATGGGTTCGATACTACACGCAAGAACATGGGTCGGTGAAGTTTCAGGGAGTGCGAGTAACGTTACAGCAGTGACGTTACTTGGCAGGTTCGCCCGCAATTTGAACAACTTGCAGATCACTCCGCAACTCGCTCAAAGTGAGGATGGCGCGGCCGGGGCCGATCGCCAATCCGATGATCCGAGTGTTTCGTTGCGAATAGGCAATTGGTGTAAGCGCGGCGTCAGGAAACGAAAACACCAAGCCGGGAGCGCCTTCGGGCTGGTGGCCGGGCAACACCCGCCGCCTCCACAGATTGCGCGACCCCTTGCGATCCGAGAGAAAGTAGACCCATGCCCCATCCGGGCTCCATGCAGGCTCGCAATTAAACCCGCCGCTCGAAATCTCCATCCATTCCTGCTCGGCTATCGGCTGCTTCCCGCGGAAGGGAGCCACGTAGATCGAGCGTCCATCGACACCCTTGTCGAGCTCAAAAGCGATTCGTTGCCCGTCGGGCGAAATCCGCGCCGACAGCGCCCCGTGATGCGGATGGCTGAGGATGTCCTGTTTGGTCCTTGTCCGCGTATCCAAGACCGCAATGCGCGGGATCCGGCTCCCAGTCTCGAAGGCCACAAACGCGGATTGCGGGGATACCGAAGTGGGTGTCCCGCAATCGTCACAGGCCACCTCCATCGCGCCGCTGACGATGTTAACGGCATGGATCGCCTGCCGCTGTGGCGGTGGGCCAGCGAGCGTGCGGTAGAACACCTTGCCGCCATCCGGGGCCGCGCGCGGCGCCGTCAGGCTCGTCGACTGAAGCAGCAGCGTCTCCACTCCGGTCCGCGAGTCTTTCCTCCAAAGCTGCGTGAGCGGCTTGGTGGTTTTGACGTAGAACACGTTCCGGCCATCGGCCGACGCCGTCGCCGAAGATGCGTCTACAGGTTCATGCGTGACGCGCCGTGGCGCCGCGGCGCCAAGCCCACCCGCGTCCAGCGGTAGTTCCCAGATGTCGAGATTGGTGGTCAGCGTAGCGAAGGCGAGTTGCTTGCCGGAGATCGCCGGGTTGTCGCCGGAAATGCTGGTGTTGTGAAGGACCATCGGTTCGCCGGCCGGGCGCCAGTCTGGGGTAAGCGGCAGATTGTAGATCGACGTCCGGCCATTGTTCAGACCGGCGAAAATGAGGCCACCGGACACGATGCGGAACGAAGTGGATGGAAAGACGCGTGGGTGCAGTGCGATACCGCGTTGGCTCAAGTAAGGGAGGATCCCCGTCTTCTGCCGCCTCATATCCGAACTCTCGCTGCCTACCACCCAAAGATCGTGCTCCATCTCCGGCACATTGGTTCGTAGCGTGCCGCAGAGAAGGATTCGCATATCCGGAGTCCATTGCGGGGTGTGCGCGTCGTCGAAACCTAGCGCGATAGAGACAGGCTCGCGGTCATGCCGGCCGGGCGTAATCCCGCTCTTGAATACCTTGTCAAATTCTCCCTGTTTGCCTTCCTTCCAGAAGAGTATGTACCGGCTATCCGGCGAGAAGCGCGGAGAGCGCGCATTCGCCGCAACGAACAGCTCTTCTCCGCCTGTCGCAGGCTGCTGGTAAATCGCTCCCCCGTGGCGTGCCGACCGGTACGCAATCCACCGGCCATCGGGGCTGACATCCAGGTCGAATGCGTCGCTGCCAGCCGGTGTCATCGCCACAGCTTCGCCTCCATCCCAGCGCTGCCGCCAGATGCGAAAGGAGCCATGTCCGCGATTCGACGAATAATAGACATCCTTGCCGTCCGGCGACAGCGCGGGAAAGATCAGAGCTTCCTGTGGCAGAGACAGACGGCGAAGTGTGGGCGGCTCCTCCACTCGGCTCGCCTGCGCTTTGCCCGCCGGTCTTGATTTCCAAACGCTCACTACAGCCGCAACGCACAGGATAGGGATCGCAAACCAATAGGCTTGGCGCATCGTCCTTGCAGGCGTTGGTTGGATAGCCGATGGGTCGGCGTCCGCTGGAAGGATCCGGCGATCGAACAGCGGCAGATACGACCCGGGCGACAGTGTGATCAGGATCGCATCCTCTTCCGTAGCCGTTTCGTAATAGGCTGCCAACCGGTTCCGCAGACGGGTGAATTCCACTCGTACCAGCGAGTCGATGCGCGGATCGAAGGATTTATCCCGCCCGAATACTTCAACCGCGATGGGGTATTCCTTCAACTGCTCCAGACGGCCGTCCAGGGCACAATCGACAAGGTAGGAAAGCAGTTGGCAGGAACGGTTGGCTCGTGCAAACGAACGGGAGGCGAGAATTCGCACGAGTTGAGCACGGATTTCCGGCGCTTCGAAATCCTGGCTTGCGCTGGACATGAATTTCTAGATTATACCCACGGCCAGCGCAGAGAACCGGAAAAATCGTCAACAAGTAGCGCGAATTGGCCGCGTCCGGCTGGCCGATGATCCCAGGCGGCAGATGCTATTGAGCGAAGCAGTGCCGGTGTGAGTCGCTAGTTCAGTTAGACGCTCTGGACAGATGAGCGCGGCGTCGGCGCCGGCGGGCTTTGTGACCGTGGACCGCAGGTCCTTGGCGGAGGTGAGTCCGCCGAAGTGGCCGAGAGCGGAGGCGGCTGCTCGGGCAGGATCGGGGGCGCCGGGGAAAGAGGCATTTGTGATTGGCGCGATTGTACAACGAGCAATACATTTTGTTGGGAGCTGCGATAAGCTTTGTTTATAGCGGACCGGTTTCTAATCGTTTTCGGGGATAGGAGTTGCCACCAATGGAGTTGTATCCGTTGAAGGTGTTTCTGGCAGTTGCCAGTGAGAAGAGCTTTTCGCGCGCGGGAGAGAAGTTGCTGCGCACGCAGCCGGCGGTATCGCTGGCGGTGCAGCGGCTGGAATCGCAATTGGGGGAAAAGCTGATCGATCGTTCGGGCCGCGATTTGCTGTTAACCGATGCGGGCAAAATCGTGATGGAGTATGCGCGGCGGTTTGAGAACCTGGAGCGGGAGTTGGAAAACTCGCTCGATGAGCTGCGCGATAATTCCACCGGGCGCCTGATTGTGGGGGCGAATGAATCGACGTCGCTGTACTTGTTGCAGCATATTGAGAAATACCGGCGCCTGTATCCGAAAGTGAAGGTGCAGGTGCGGCGGACGCTGTCGAGCCGGATTCCGGCGCAATTGCTGGACGGAGATTTGGAGCTGGGGGTGATCAGCTACGATCCGGGGGATGAACATCTCCACACGCGGGTGATCTACACCGACCATCTGGCGTTCGTGGTGTCGCCGGAGCACCGCTTTGCCAAGCGCGGTTCGGTGTCGATCACGGAACTCGGTATGGAAACATTTGTAGCCCACAATGTTGTATCGCCCTACCGCGAGCATGTCATCCGCGAGTTTCAGCGGCATAAGGTGCCGTTGAACATGGATGTGGAGATGCCGACGGTGGAGACCATCCGGCTGATGGTGCAGCGCAACGAGGGCGTGGCGTTTCTGCCGAAGATGTGCGTGGAGCATGACGTGGAGAACGGGCTGCTGGCGGAAGTCACCGTGGAGGAGCTGAAGCTGGAGCGAAAGATCCGGCTGGTGTATCCGGCGCGCCGGGGATTGAGCCACGCGGCGCGGGCGTTTCTAGAGGTTGTAGGGGGCGGGGAAGAAGCGCAGGGGTGAGGCCTCGGGCGCGTGCGTATCCGGGTTGGCATCACAGAATCTCGACAAATCTCACACACGCGCGGCACAGATCCGCACTACGCTAATACTGGATGATTGCCCGTGCCTGGCTGAGTGGTAGCTTGCTCTCCGTGGCGGCGGTCCTGTGGATGGGCTGGCGCCTGCTGGAGCACGACCGCGCGCTCGAATGGGAACAGCAGCGGCAGGCGATGGAGAGTGTGGCGGACGCGGCAGCGGCGGTGCTGGAGAAGTCCGTGCTGGAGGCGGAGCAGGCGATGCTCTCCGATAGCTGGAGCCCGGCTCCGGGTGCGGTGGTCGTTCGCTGGCGTGCGGGCCGGTTGGCGAGCGCGCCGCAAGGGACGCTGCTGTTTGCTCCCGTGGTGGTGGAAAGCAGGACGAACGCCAGGCTGTTCGCGGATGCCGAGAAGGACGAGTTCGCGGACCGCGATCTGGCGAAAGTGGAGGCTCGCTATCGGGAACTGGCGAGTGCGCGGGACGCCGATGTGCGCGCCGGGGCGCTGGTGCGGCAGGCGCGTGTGCTGGCCAAACGGGGCGATGCGGGCGGAGCGGAGGATTGCTACCGGCGGCT
>CAYOBO010000072.1:0-34474 GCA_964402295.1 uncultured Candidatus Solibacter sp.
GTCTTGACCGTTTGATACCGTTCCGGAGTCACAAGCCCAAATTCTTAGTATTCAGAATAACTCTGTGCCGCTGGCGCGTTCAGCTAGGAAAAGCAAAAAGCCGGTCCAGCCGGGGAGTGTGACCGCACACTCACTCCCCTGCCAGACCGGCGGGAGCAGATGGTTACTGCCTCAGCGGCTTTGCTCTCGAAACGTCTTGCGATCTTCTTTGTGTGTTTTTCCGCTTACGCGCGGGACCGTGTTTGCTTGCTTCGTTTCTTCCGAGCGATCTGCCTTCATCTATAGACGCGCAAACGAACGCCAAAAAGCATCACGCTCCCGCGGAATCTTTTCTCTCTTTGAGATCGGAGAGCTGGGTGTGGAGCCAGGCCCGCGCCGCCCGCCATTCCCTCTCAATCGTTGCCGTGGAGATGCCCATCACTTCGGAGACCTCCTCCGTTGTCAGTCCGCCGAAAAACCGCAGTTCGACAATCTTGCTTTGCCGGGGATCGAGCTTCTCCAGTTCTTGAAGCGAATCGTCCAGGGCCACCAGAGTCATCTCTTTTTGCGGGAAGTAATTGATGGCCTCTTCGAGCGAAAGCTTATTGGCCGAGCCGCCTCTCTTCTGCGCGTGATGGGCGCGCGCATGTTCCACCAGAATACGCCGCATCAGTTGCGCCGCTACCCCGAAAAAGTGCGCGCGGTTCTTCCAATCCACCCGGGTCTGGTCCACCAGTTGCAAATAGGCTTCATGAACCAGTGCGGTCGCCTGCAATGTATGGTTGGCGCGTTCCCGGCGCATATAGGAGCCGGCAATGCGGCGTAGCTCGTGATACACAAGCGGAAGAAGTTGGTCGGCGGCGCCGCTCTTGCCGCTTTGCAGCTCGCTGAGCAGTTGTGTGACCGCGTGCTTGGAGGTTTCAGACACGTCGATTTCCGTAGTCGGCTCATTATAACGTGCCGGCATGACGCTATGGTAGGGACGGGCAGATTCGAACTGCCGGCCTGTCGCTTAGGAGGCGACCGCTCTATCCATCTGAGCTACGTCCCCACATTCCCCATCTTACCCCACCGCTTCAAACCCTTGGCGCCAATGTCTCGCCGGTACTGCATGCCGTCGAATTGGATCGCTCGGGCAGCGGCGTAAGTGTTGTCGATCGCCGCCTGTAGTGTTTCTCCCGAAGCCGTTACCCCGAGAACCCGGCCCCCGGCTGTCTGTAGTGAACCGCCGGCCAGTCGCGTCCCTGCGTGAAATACGACGGCCCCCGTCGCTTCCGCCTGGGCGATCCCTTGGATCACATCCCCCGTGCGCGGTTTTTCAGGATAGCCGGCGGCGGCCATCACAACGCAGACGGAAGGGTCCGGGCTCCAATCGAACGCAGTACCGGACAAATCTCCGCTGGCCGCCGCGAGCAGGCTGTTCGCGAATCCCCCCCGGATTCGGTGGAGTAGGCTTTGCGTCTCGGGATCGCCCAACCGGACGTTGAACTCCAACACCTTTGGTCCCGATTGGGTCATCATCAACCCGGCATAGAGGAACCCGCGGAACGGAGTACCCCGGCTCGCCATGTAGTCGAGTGCCGGCTGGATCACTTTGTCCATAACCAGTCGGTTTTCTAAGGCTGTCAGGATGCGTCCATCGCAATACGCTCCCATGCCGCCGGTGTTCGGTCCCGTATCCCCGTCGAAAATCGTCTTGTGGTCTTGCGACGCCTCGAGCGCAAGAGCGCGGCGGCCGTCGCACAGGGCAATGAAACTCGCTTCTTCGCCGAGCAGGAATTCTTCGACGAGAATCTTGGGTCCGAGGCTTTGCAGCGTTTCCAAAGCCTGGTGCGCGGCTTCGGCCGATTCGACGATGATTACGCCCTTGCCGGCGGCAAGCCCGTCAGCTTTGAGCACCAGGGGATAGGTGAAGGCATCCAGTGCCCGGCGCGCCTCTTCGATCGAGTTGGCGGAGACGTAGCGGGCAGTGGGGATCCCTGCTTCGTGCATCGCCTGTTTCGCGAAGAGCTTGCTCGCCTCCAACTGCGCGGCGGCCTGCGTCGGACCGACGATCTTTTCGCCTGCCGCAAGAAACGCGTCGACCACTCCGGCCACCAGGGGCGCCTCCGGCCCGACTACGGTCAGATCGACAGCTTCTTGTCTCGCCACCGCCAAGTATCCTTCCGGCGTGTTGGAGGCGGGCGGCAGGCAGGTCCCAATCTGGGCCATCCCAGGATTGCCCGGACTGCAAACCACCTGCACCCCCGGTTCCTGCGACAGACGCCAGGCGATGGCGTGTTCCCTGCCTCCCGACCCAATGACCAGTGCTTTCAAGGGATGAACTCCGATTTGGCTAAAATTGAAGGTACTGGGATAGTGGCCCTTCGTGCCAAGTAAAGATGATGCCAAATCTGGGACGCTCCGTAAAATATGACGTGATCGTGGTGGGTGCCGGACATGCCGGCTGCGAGGCCGCGCGCGCCTGTGCTCGCATCGGCGCTCGGACCGCCATGGTCACCATGAACCTGGACCTCATCGCGCAGATGTCCTGCAACCCGGCGATCGGCGGGATCGCCAAGGGTCATCTGGTGCGTGAGATCGACGCCCTTGGCGGGGTCATGGGACAAGTTGCTGACGCCGTCGGTATTCAGTTCCGGCTTCTGAATACCAGCCGCGGGCCTGCGGTTTGGAGTCCAAGGGCGCAGTGCGATAAGAAGATGTACCGCGTGAAGATGCGTGAGGTACTGGAGCAGGAGCCGAATCTTCGGATTCTTCAGGCGGAAGTGGCCGGCCTGTGGCTGGAACAAGGCCGGGTCATGGGTGTATATCTGCGCGACGGGCGGTCCGTGTCGGCGCACGCGGTAGTGGTAACGACTGGCACCTTTCTAAACGGCTTGGCTCATGTCGGAGAGAACCGCTATAGCTGCGGCCGCAATGGCGAAGCCCCGTCCAATTTGCTCGGCGACGAATTGCGGAAGCTTGGGTTGCCCTGGACTCGGCTCAAGACCGGCACCCCGCCTCGGCTCGATGGCCGGACCATCGATTGGTCCCGTTTTGAACCCCAGGACGGGGATCCGGTGCCGACTCCGTTTTCCTTTCTCACCCATAGGATCGATCGTGAGCAAGTGAAATGCTATATCGGCTACACCACTGCGGATACACACGGAGTTATCAGGGAGAGTTTGGCACGCTCACCACTATATAGTGGACAGATCGATGGGATCGGCCCAAGATATTGCCCGTCGATAGAAGATAAGGTAGTTAAGTTTCCAGACAAGCCGCGCCATCAGATCTTCCTCGAACCGGAGGGGCTGGATACCTACGAGGTGTACGTAAACGGCTTGTCCACAAGCATGCCAATAGACGTTCAGGCCCGCATGATTGCGAGCATCGACGGCTTGGAGGACGCCGAGATGATGCGCCCCGGCTACGCGATTGAGTACGACGCGATCGACCCCCGTGAATTGGATCACAGCCTCATGGTGAAGAAACTTCCTGGCTTGTTTCTCGCAGGCCAGATCAACGGAACCTCCGGCTACGAGGAAGCGGGCGCGCAAGGGCTTGTTGCCGGTATCAACGCAGCAGCCTGGGTCTCCGGGCAAACTCCCGTTGTGATCGGCCGTGACCAGGGCTATATCGGTATCATGATCGACGACTTGGTGACAAAGGGGGCCGACGAACCCTACCGGATGTTTACCTCCCGCGCGGAGTATCGTTTGCAACTGCGCATCGACAACGCGGATGAGCGTCTAACGGAAGTGGGTCGCCGGGCCGGTGTTGTCTGCGACCAACGATGGTCGCTGTTTGAGAAGAAGCGTTCGCAGCGCGCACTGTTGGAGCAACTGCTTCGGACCACCCGAATTGTTCCTGGGGACTTGGGTTTGAACGCGGATGACCGCCCAACGTACGCGGTCTGGCTCCGCCGTCCAGAGGCCGATATTTTTCGCGTCTCGCCGCGTCTCGCCACCGCTTTAGGTGAAGAGCCTCTTTCATCTTTGCTGAAGACGCTAGAAACAGAATGCAAGTACGAAGGATACTTGGAGCAGCAGCAGCGGCACTTGAAGCGGTTGTCGGAATCGGAGCAGCGGGTAATCCCGTCTGGATTGGACTTCCGCTCGGTGCCGGGGCTCAGCCGAGAGGTTTGCGACCGGCTGTCGCGCGTCCGACCCAAGAACTTGGGCCAAGCAGCCCGCATTCCAGGTGTGACACCGGCTGCGATTGCGGTGTTGAACGTATATTTGGGTCGTTGAGTGTCGATTTATGACGTTCCACGTGGAACATCGACAGTACCGATGTTCCACGTGGAACATCCTCCGTGGTAGGATATTGGCTTCCACCCCTGGCCATGGCCAAAGTCATCGCAGTAACTAATCAAAAAGGCGGCGTTGGAAAGACCACGACCGCGATCAATCTCGCCGCTTCGCTTGCGGCGAATGAGATGCGTGTGTTGCTTGTGGATATGGATCCACAAGGGAACGCAACCACTGGACTCGGGATCACCAAGGGCTCCGGGCTGCCGACGACATACGACGCTCTTGTTGGCGACACCCCGCTGGTCGAGATCATCCAGCAGACACAGTGTGACGGTCTCAGTATGGTAGCCTCGGATCGCAACCTTGTTGCGGCGAATCTGGAGTTGGTTGAGGCGAAGGATCGCGAGAGCAGACTTCGAGGTAAACTAGACGCAATTCGTAACAGCTACGATTTCATCTTGATCGACTGCCCTCCGGCGTTGGATCTGTTGACATTGAACGCTCTTGTGGCGGCGGATTCGGTGTTGATTCCCATTCAGTGCGAATTTTTTGCCCTGGAGGGGGTTTCGCAATTGATTGACACTGTTGAGCGTGTGAAAGAGGCGTTCGGGCACAATCTTGTGATCGAGGGTGTTCTACTGACGATGTACGATGATCGGACGACACTGACAAAGCAGGTAGCCAGCGATCTGAGAGATTTTTTTCAGGATGATGTGTTCGAGACGGTGATTCCGCGCAGCATAAGGTTGGCGGAGGCGCCGAGTCACGGGAAGCCGATTCTGGTTTACGATCCCCGATCAAAGGGCGCGGAAAGCTACATCAAACTGGCGAAGGAAATTTTGACTCATGAACAAGCCGCTAGACAATCCACGCAAAGCGCTGGGTAAGGGCTTGGCAGCGCTGTTGCCGACGAAGTCGGCGACGGCAGCGGCTGCCACCGCGCCCCCACCCCCGCAGGAGGCCCCGCAGAGCAACGGCACCCCAATCCGTATACCTATTGACCGGATTGACCCCAATCCCTTGCAGCCGCGTTCCTCATTTCAGCCCGACCGTTTACGGGAATTGGCGCAATCGATCGATGCGAACGGGATCATCCAGCCGCTGATTGTGCGGCAGAAGGGGGAGCGGTTCGAGATCGTTGCCGGCGAGCGGCGGTGGCGGGCGTCGCGGCTAGCGGGGCTGACGGAGGTTCCTGTCGTTGTCACGAACACGTCGAACGATCACCTGCTGGAGGTGAGCCTCATTGAGAACATCCAGCGGGAGGATCTGAATCCGATCGAGGTGGCGCAGGCGTTTGACCGGCTGCACCGTGAGCACCAACTCAGCCATGAAGACATCGCGCGGCGGACGGGCAAGGACCGGAGCTCGGTGACGAACATGCTGCGGCTGCTGAAGCTTCCTCCGGACATTCAATTGCTGCTGGCGGAATACCGCTTATCCATGGGGCACGCGCGGGCTCTGCTGGGTCTGAGCGATCCGGAGATTCAGAGGGACATTGCCGAGAAGATCACGGCGCAAGGATTATCCGTGCGCCAGGTGGAGCGGATGGTGCAACAGGCGACCGCCCCCCGTGAGGAGTCGCGAGAGGCGGTGAACCGGCAGGATCCCAATGTTCGCGCCGCGGCCGAGGAACTGGAGCGGGTACTGGGGACGAGAGTGCGGATTGTGGAGAAATCCGAGCAACGTGGGAGAATTGAGATCGAGTATTACAGCCAGGAGGATCTGCACCGAGTCTACTCGTTGATTGTGGCTGAGGAATAGGTGGTGCCGGCGGTAGGACTCGAACCTACGACCTGCGGATTATGAGACCGCCGCTCTAACCACCTGAGCTACACCGGCACGTAAGGGGTCTATACTCCAGCGTACTCAACCACTTGGGGCAAAGTCAAACCCGTGGAAAAGGACAACAAGCGAAAGCAACAACCCACTGTGATCGAGTTCGACGGCGTGTCGAAGAGCTATGCCATGTACGACTCCCCGACGGACCGGTTAAAGGAGTTGGCGGCGTTCAACCGTATCGTCAGGCACCGGGATTTCTGGGCGCTGCGCGATGTGAGTTTCGAGGTGCGCCGGGGCGAGACGTTTTGCATTATCGGCGAGAACGGATCGGGGAAGTCGACGCTGCTCCAGATTGTGGCGGGGATCTTGCAGCCGACCTCGGGGAAGGCTGTGACGAAGGGCCGGGTGGCGGCGTTGCTCGAGTTGGGCTCAGGATTCAATCCGGAGTTCACCGGGCGGGACAACGTCTATCTGAATGCGGCGATCTTGGGGTTGTCATCGGCGGAGATTGACCGGCGGTATGCAGATATCGAGGCGTTCGCGGAAATCGGCGAATTCATCCACCAGCCGGTAAAGACATACTCGAGCGGGATGGTAGTGCGGCTCGCATTCTCAGTGGCGATTCACGTGGATCCGGAAGTGCTGCTGGTCGATGAAGCGCTGGCGGTGGGCGATATCTATTTTCGTCAGAGATGCATGCGCAAGGTGCATGAGCTGCGCAGCCGCGGTGTTACGATCCTGTTTGTGTCGCATGCGATCGGTGATGTCAAAGCGATTGGCGATCAGACCCTTTGGTTGGAGCAGGGGCAGGTTCGGGAGCTTGGTCCTACAGATGTCGTTGTACAGAAATATTTGGCCGCCATGGTGGAGAAGGATTCCACCTATCTGACGAAGAAGAAGCGGGAACCGCGGCAGGCGACAGGTCCGACGAAGGCTCCGGAGATTGTGGACACGATTCCGAACATCGACCACCGTTATGGCGACGGCCGGGCGGAGGTGATCGGAATCGCGATACTGGATGAATTTGGCACTCCTCTCTATCTGCTGGCGCCGGGAGGGCGTATCGTGGTGCGCATCAGCGTGCGGGCGAAGGAGGAGATCGAACTGCCGATCGTAGGGTTCATGCTGCGGAACCATTTGGGGATTGATTTTGCCGGTACGAATACGGCGCGGGAGGGACACGAGTTGCCGCCGATGGCGGCCGGCGACATTTACACCGTCGATTTCCACGTGGATCTACCGGAGCTATACCCGGCGTTCTTTTCGTTTTCGCCGGCGATCGCGGACGGAACGCTGCAACACTACAAGAACTGCGACTGGATCGACAATGCGATCACGTTGCAGATGGGGCATGGGGAAGGGCAGATATACGGGTACATTCACATGCCATGCAAGGTGGAGGTGAACTCGCGGCTGGTCACCAAGGATCGGGAAACGGAGAAGAGTCTTGGCTGAGTTCACCGGCGAGCGTGTCATTCCCGGGCAGGTGGACCCCGATCTTTTTAATGAGCACTTCGCGCGGTATGCGTTTGCGGCGCGGCTGGCGCGCGGAAAACGGGTGCTCGACATTGCCTGCGGCACCGGGTACGGAAGCGCGGAACTGGCCCTGGTGGCGCGGACGGTGGACGGTGTGGATGTGAGCGAAGAGGCGGTGGAGTATGCGCGGAGCCATTATCCCGCGCCGCATGTGAACTTTCAGGCCGCTTCGTGCGAAGCGCTACCGTTCGCGGATCAGAGCTTCGACCTGATTGTCGCCTTCGAGGTGATTGAGCACCTCGAAGATTACCGGGCACTGCTCGGGGAAGCCCGACGCCTGCTGACGCCGAACGGGCAGTTCATCGTTTCCACACCGAACCGGCTGTATTACGAGGAGACGAGGAAGCAGTCCGGGCCGAATCCGTTCCATGTGCACGAGTTTGAATATGAAGAATTCCGCACCGCGTTGGGCGAGTACTTTCCCCATGTGAGCCTGTTTGTGCAGAATCATTCGGGGGTGATCGTATTTCAGCCTGGGGAGGCTGGCTCGGCGACGGAAGTGCGGAGAGAAGCCGCGAAGGTGGATGCAGCGGATTCGCACTTCTTCGTTGCCGTGTGCGCACTGGCGCCGCAGATCGGCTCGCCGGTGTTTGTGTATGTTCCGAAGACTTCGAACGTGCTGCGGGAGCGGGAGAAACATATCGCTCTGCTCGAGGACGAGCTACGACAAAAGACGGAGTGGCTGGAGGCCGCGCTGCGGAAGCATGAAGCCTTGGTGGAACAGCATCGCCAACAGACGCTGGAGTTGGAGGCGCGGAATCGCTGGGCGGAGCAATTGAACCAAGAGCTGACGGAGAGCCGCGAGCGCGTCGTGGAGCTTCAGGAGGAACTCGAGGCCGAGCAGAAGGCAGCCAACGAAACGGTACAGAAATACGAAGCCGTAATCGGCGCGCTCGAAGCAGACGTGAAGGCAAAGGCGCAATGGGCGATGGACACCGAAGCGCGCCTGAGCGCGGAACTCGCGGCGAAGAGCGAGGAACTGGCCCGCTGCGTGGCGCTATTGCATGAGAACGAAGCGCTGGTCGAGGAGCGGACGCGGTGGGCGCTCGATTTGCAGAAGCAGGTCGAAGTCCTGGAAACGCAAGTGAGCTCGGTGCTCGGTTCGCGGTGGTACAGGATGGGGAGAACTCTCGGCCTGGGGCCGGAGTTGCGCAACTCCTGACATGAAGACGGTCCTACGGTTGTTGAAGGGGCTGCCCCTTCTGGTGTTTTCTCCGCTGCTGATCCTGTTGCCGGCAGTTTGCCTGGGTTTGTGCGATGTGGTGTTTTTGCTGGTGGGCCGCCGGCGGCCGCGGAAAGACACGCGCCCGAATACGGCGTCGGCGAGCGTTGTGATCCCCAACTGGAACGGAAAGGACCTGATGGAGAAGTACCTGCCATCGGTGGTAAAGGCGATGGCTGGGAATCCGGCGAATGAAGTGATTGTGGTGGACAATGGTTCCACGGATGGGAGTGTGGAATTTCTCCGGCGGAACTTTCCCACGGTCCGAGTGATTGCGCTGCCGAAGAACCTTGGGTTCGGTGGGGGCTCCAACGCGGGGTTTCGCGAAGCGAAGAACGACATCGTAGTGCTGTTGAACAGCGATATGAGGGTGGCGGAGGATTTTCTCGCACCGCTGCTTGAAGGTTTTCACGATGAATCGGTGTTTGCCGTGGCATGCCAGATCTTCTTCTCAGACCCGAATAAAGTGCGGGAAGAGACGGGACTGACGCAGTGCTGGTGGGACAACGGGCGCCTGGGGGCGCGGCACCGGATCGACGACGAGATCCGGGACATCTATCCGTGCTTTTATCCGGGCGGGGGATCGAGCGCTTTCGACCGGAGGAAGTTTCTGGAGTTGGGGGCATTCGATCACCTGCTGCGGCCGTTCTATCTGGAGGACACGGATCTGGGCATGATGGCTTGGAAGCGAGGCTGGAAGGTGTACTACCAGCCGCGGAGCCACGTGTGGCACGAGCACCGGGGAACGATCGGCCGCACACACTCGCGGGACTACATACAGAACATCATCCAGAAGAATTTCCTGCTGTTCTTATGGAAGAACACACACGAGTGGAAGCGGCTGGGCATGCATCTGCTGCGAAGCTGGGCGGACGCGTTCTTCAGTTACCTTGCCGGACCATCGCCGGAGCGGACGCATCTGTTTGCGTTGTGGCGCGCGTTTTGCCAGCTTCCGGGGGCAATGGGATCGCGGTGGCGGGCGCGGAGCCTGGCGGCCGTGACCGATACGGAAGCGTATCGGCGGCCGATGGGCGGGTACTTTCATGACCGCTTCGGCAAGCACGAATCAGGGGCAGGACCGCTGAGTGTGGTGTTTCTGTCGCCGTATCCGATCTGTCCGCCGACGCACGGCGGAGGCGTGTTCATGTACGGGACGACGATGGCGCTGGCGAAGCGGTGCCGGCTGCATGTCATCGCCGTGCTGGATGAGGATTGGCAAATTGAGCAACACGATCCACTGACGAGGGTTTGCGCCACGGCCCACTACCTGGTGCGGCCCGATGTGCAGCAATTCGGCTTCGGGGCGATCTCGCCGCACGCGGTACGCGAGTTCGCCAATGCGGATCTGGAGTGGATGCTGCACCGGACGATCTATCTGGAACGAGCCGATGTGGTGCAGATGGAATACACCAACATGGGCCAATATGCCGGGGAGTATCGCAACATCCTCAATGCGATCTTCGAGCACGATGTCTACTTTCAGTCGATCGGCCGCGGCCTGAAGCAGCCGGGTTCGCCGATGCGGAAGGCGAGCGCATTTTTCGAGTATTTGCGGGCGATCCGGTTCGAGTTGCAGATGCTCGAACAAATGGACCATATTCAGGTGTGCAGCCTGGAGAATCGCAATTACCTGCTGAGTTTCCTGCCGCAACTCGCCGGACGCATGGACGCGACTCTGCGGGCAGGCATCGATACCAGCGCATACGTGCGGCACACCGCCGGCCGAGAGCCGTACACGATGCTTTTCCTGGGGAGTTTCCGGCATATCCCGAATCAGGAGGCGCTCGACTGGTTTGCGAAGAACGTGCTGCCGCTGGTTGTGGAACGGTGTCCGCAGGCAAAGCTGGTGATTGTGGGCTCCGATCCGCCGCCGCGCCATTCGCTGCCGGCGAATGACGCGAATATCGAAATCCGGGGCTTTGTGGAAGATGTGCAGGAGCCGCTGGCGCGCTATGCGGTGTTTGTCTGCCCGATTCTGAGCGGTTCCGGAGTACGGGTGAAACTGCTGGAGGCGTTTTGCGCGGGGATTCCGGTGGTCTCGACACGCATCGGCGCGGAAGGGCTTTCCGAGCAGGACGGCGAGGTGTGCCACCTGGCCGACGATCCGCGGGAGTTCGCCGAGCGCATTCTCCAGCTATTTGAGCAGCCGGAAGCGGCGCAGCGTATGATGCGGAAGGCGTACGAGTATGTCACCAGCGAGCGGGACGTGGTGCGGATGACGGAGCGTTTAGTTGCGGCGTACCGAACCGCGCTCGCGAAGAAACGTGCGGGCACGGCGGGATGAGATCGATGGATTTTCTGAAGCGGCACTTTGGACCGACCTTTCACTTCTGGATGCAGACTGAAGTGCATGTGTTCGCGTTCTCGATTGCGGCGAATGTGCTGCTGTCGTTCTTTCCGTTTCTGATCGTGATGGTGAGCCTGTGCAAGTATGTGCTGGGGTGGCAGGCGGCGGTGGATGCCATCTACCTGGCACTGCGCGATACGTTTCCGGGGCAATGGAGCGAGTTTCTCATCCGCAATCTGAACTTCATTGTGATGAAGCGGGGTCCGTTTCAATACGTCTCGGTGCTGGTGCTGTTCTTCACGGCCAACGGCGTGTTCGAGCCGTTGGAGGTGGCGCTGAACAAGGTGTGGCGTGTCGAGACGAACCGGAGTTTCCTGAGGAATCAGTTGCTCAGCCTGGGCCTGATCTTCACGTGTGGGGCGTTGATTCTGCTGTCGTTGGTGCTGACGGCGCTAAACCGCGAGGTGCTGGAGAAGGTGACGTCGTTGGGCGATCCGGTGATCAAACTGATCTCGACAGCGGTCTTCCGGATGGCGGCGGTGATGGTGGGAATGCTGGTGCTGTTCCTGATCTATTGGGTGCTGCCGAACACGAAGATTGCGTGGCGGAGAGTGGTGCCGGTGGCGATTTTCGTGGGGCTGGCCGTTGAGGTGCTGCGGTTTCTAACCATCTTCTTCTGGAAGCAGGTGGACGAGAAGTTTTACCTGGAGTATGGGCCGTTTGAATACTCGGCGATTGTGGTGTTCTGGTCCTTTTTGGCGTCGATGCTGGTCCTGGCGGGCGCGGAATGGGCGGCTCGCGGGGGAGTGGAAATGAAGGCGGAGGAGTAGGGCGATTGCACAGGGGAAACGCAGTTCGATAGACTGCAAGTTACAAGGTATAGCCATGCCCCAGAAGCCCACTACGCCCACGACACGCCGCAAGGCAGACACTGACATGACCCGCCGCGAGGCCGTGAAAGTTGCCGGAGCGGCCACCGCGGCCGTGGCCGTGGCGTCTGTTGTCGACGGATTTCCCGGGATTCAGAAAGTCCGGGCGGCGAACAGCGTGGTGAACTACGCAGTCATCGGGACCGGTGGACGCGGCCAGTATCACCTGAAGCACTGGAAGACGGTGGACGGAGCCAAGTGCATCGCCATTTGCGACATCGACGATGCGGCGCTGAAGAAGGGGCTCGAAGAGGCTCCGGACAAGCCGCAAACCTACAAGGATTACCGCGAGCTGCTGGGGCGCAAGGACATCGATGCGGTGCAGATTGCGACGCCGCTGTACACGCACTTCGAAATCACGAAGGATGCGCTGTTGGCGGGCAAGCACGTCTTCTGCGAGAAGAGCCTGGTGTTCAAGGCGGAGGAAGTGCACGCGTTGCGCAAGCTGTGCCATGAGCGGCCGAAGCAGGTATTGCAGGTGGGGCTGCAACGCCGCTACAGCGAGTTCTACAAGACGGCGAAGCAGATGATCGACAAGGGCATGATCGGCGATGTGACGCATGCCTACGCGCAGTGGCACCGCAATCCGGGCTGGACGTGGCGCCCGAACAACTGGCGGCTGTTCCGGAAATATTCGGGCGGGCTGGTGGCGGAGCTTGCTTCGCACCAGATCGATGTGGCGGATTGGTTCTTCGGGGCGACTCCGGAGTTTGTGATGGGCGTGGGCGGCCTCGATTACCACAAGGACGGGCGCGACGTTTACGACAACTGCCAGATGATCTTCAAGTATCCGAAAGGGCAGAAGCTGATTGCGAGCTACATCAGCACGAACAAGCATCTGGCGATGTTCCAAGGGCAGCGCACGGAGTTTGGCGAATCGTTCTTCGGGACGCAGGGCACGATCGAGATCACGGTGGGCACGGACAACGAGCCGGCGATCGGGCTGTGGTATTACGAACCGGGTCCGAAGGTGGACGACGCCAAGAAGAAGGGAAAAGAGAAGGCGGTAGCGACATCGGCATCGCTGCTGAGCACGGGTAAGGGCGGACGGCCGCTGCCGATTCTGCTCGAGAAAGATCAGGTCACGGACAAGGACAGCTTCCTGGCGAAGGAAATGAAGTTCGCGCGGCGGTGGCTGTATCAGAAGGGCGTAATGCTGCCGGAGGAGACTCGGAATCCGGTGGATGTGCAGTTGGAGGAGTTTCTGGAGAGTGTACGGACCGGGAAGAAGCCGGCGGCGGATCTGGAAGTGGGACTTGCGGATTCGACGGCGGTGATTCTGGCGCACGTGGCGATGGATGAAGGGCGGCGTGTGATGTTCGATGAGATCAACAAGATGGGGAACGGTGGTCCGGAGCCTGCGAAGAAGGGCTGAGGGGTAGGTCGAGTTAGTGAGTCGCCCGGTCTTCAAGGCCGGGCGCGGCATTGGGAGCCGCACCACGGTTGAGAGGGAAAAGACAGGCCGGAAGGCCTGTCTTACTGTTTGCGGCGGAAGGCGGCGAGGGAGACGGCTCCGATGAGGAAGAGGCTCAGGGCGCCGGGTTCGGGAACTTGGCCGACATCGGCCAGTGTGTCACCGGCGAAGTCAACGGCCCAGGCGGAGGTGCGGAGGTGGCTGCCGAAGGGGTCGACGAAGGTCTGACCGGGGAGGCCTGCCCTTGTTCCCGTGAAGGCGGGATCGTTGAGGTTCGCGGCGTCGTATTGAAAGCCGCCGGCGAGAGTTCCCAGCGAATCGTTGCCTTGCTGGGTGAGCGCAACCGTGTAGATACCGGCGAGCAGACTCAGAGGCAAGCGACTGCTGTCATAGACGATGGCATCGAAACAGAAGCCGGTGACGGGATCGATGCCGCGGCCGTAGCAGTCCGGGACAGTTCCGCCGAGGTTGTCCGCAGCGATGAGGGTTCCCGTGGAATCAAACACGGAAATGGCGGGGGCGAATCCGCCGGCGCCGATAGTGTTGCCGGCTTGATTGATCCCTCCGGCGTAGCCGAAGGTTTGAATGGTCAGGACTCCATCGGCGGCCATGGCGACCTGGAACAACTGGACGTCGTTATCTTGGGCGAAGCTTCCCGTGAAGCTGAATCCGGCGCCAAAGGCGGCAGCCGATCCTAGCAAGAAAGCACACGCAATCGTTCGAAGAGAAGCGAACATGATCAGATCCTCCGAGATGCTGACTCCATGGTTCTAGGGAGAGAGATTTCCCAGGCTAGGAGACAGCATACCAGATGTTCGCGCCGCCGCAAACGAGCGAGTGTCTCAGGGGTGCGAACGGTTTAGGCAAAGCGGTACTTTTGCGTCTTGTCGTCCCACAAAACCTTTTTGTTATTGCGGAATGAGAGAGTGGCAAGGTGGCCGGAGATGGCGGCCTGCTGGCCGACCTGGACGGGGGCGATGAGTTTTTCCTGGCCGCGGATGGCGGCAAGCCAATTCTTGATGTGCGCTTCGACGGCGAGGTTGTCGTTGCCAGGAAGCTCGATGCGCTCTTCCTTGCGGGCGGCGACGTGGGCAGGAGGCTTGCCGCCGAAGGTTTCGGGCGTGAAGGTGAGGATCTGGCGGTTGAGGACTTCGATGGTACCTTCGTTGCCCATGAACTGTTCGCCGTAGCCGTATTTGACGTTGCCGAAGTAGCAGGAGTAGTTGATGTGGAACTTGTCGGGGTATTCGTAGAGGGCGCTGAAGGTGTCGGGGACTTCGCGATCGTCGGCGGGGTCGGTCCAGCGGTAGATACCGCCCGAAGCCATGCAGGAAACGGGGGTCGTCTTTCCGCAGACGAAGTTGGTGATATCGGTCTGATGGACGAGGAGATCGGTGGAAATGCCGCCGGAATAATCCCAATAGAGGCGCCACTGATAGTAGCGTCCTTTGTGGAAGGGTCGTTTGGGGGCGCCGCCGAGGAACTTGGCCCAGTCGGTGTTCTGCTCATTGGCGTCCGCGGGGATGGTGTAACGCCAGGCGGGGTTGTCGGGGAGGGAGTTGCGGTACCAGAAGGCGCGGACGTAGTGGACGTCGCCGATCATGCCTTTGGCGACCATTTCCTTGGCCTTCTGATAGAGGGTGTTGCTGCGGTTCTGGGTGCCGACCTGGACGACGCGGCCGGTCTTTTCGGCGAGTTTGACGATCTCGGCGCCTTCATCGATGGTGTGGGCGAGAGGCTTTTCGAGGTAGATATGCTTGTTGGCCTTAAGGGCGGCGATGGCCATGGGGTAGTGGAGATGTTCGGGGGTGGCGATGACGACGGCGTCGACGGACTTGTCGGCGAGGATCTCGCGATAATCCTTGGTTGCCATGGGGGTGTTGCCGCCCATGGTCTGGATGCGGTCTTTGCCGCGGGCGAGGTTGCCGTCGTAGGTGTCGCAAGTGGCGACAACTTTGAAGGGCTTGGCGTTGCCCTTGTAGAGCCGCTCCAAGAGGTAGTAGCCGCGGCCGCCGGTGCCGATCCAGGCGAGCTGCAATTCACTGTTCACGTTCTGCGCGGAGAGCACGGCGGGGGCGAGTGCGGCGCTGGTGGATTTGACGAAATCACGGCGCGATGGTTCGGACATTGAACTTGGCTCCTTTTATGAAGTGCGGTGTATGAATCTCCAGAATATCATTGACCGAATGGAGAGGTTTGCGCTGCTCGGGACGCCGGCGATTCGGTACCATGGAACATAGGGGCACATGAAGATAGCAATCGGCGCCGACCACGCCGGGTTTCAATTGAAGGAAGAACTGCGTGCGAAGTTGACCGCGGCGGGGCACGAGGTCATTGACCACGGGACGGGGAATTCGGAATCGACGGACTACCCGGACTACGCGGCGGGGGTGGCGGAAGATGTGAGGCAGGGAAGAGCGGAACGCGGCATTCTGGTATGTTCGACGGGTGTGGGGATGTCGATTGCGGCGAACAAGGTGCCGGGAATCCGGGCGGCTCTGGCCTGGAACGAAGACGAAGTCCGGCTGACGAGGGAGCACAACGATGCCAACGTGCTGACCATCGGGGCCAAGTATCACGATCGCCAGCAGGCCGAGCGGCTGGTGGATGTGTTCCTGAAGACGGGTTTTTCCGGTGGGAGACACTCGCGGCGGCTCGGCAAGATTGAAGATTTGGAGCGCAAAAGCGCGCAGCAAGGAGAAGCACAGCAGCAATGACCGAGCAGCAAAGGATGGCCCGTCCATTGGCCGAAGTGGATCCGCAGATCCACGAGGCAATCCAGCGGGAGATCGAGCGTCAGCACGCGGGACTGGAGCTGATTGCGAGCGAGAATTTCACCTCCGAGGCCATTCTGGAAGCCACGGGCAGCGTTTTCACGAACAAGTACGCGGAAGGCTATCCGGGCAAGCGTTACTACGGCGGTTGCGAATTCACCGATGTGGTGGAGAATCTGGCCCGGGATCGGGCGAAGAAGCTGTTCCGGGCGGAATACGCGAATGTGCAGCCGCATTCGGGATCGCAGGCGAATCAGGCGGCGTATGCGGCGGTGATTGAGCCGGGGTCGACGATTCTGGGGATGAATCTGGCGCATGGCGGGCACCTCACGCACGGGCACCACCTGAATTTTTCGGGGAAGATGTACAAGGTGATTCCTTACGGGGTGCGGCGGGACGATGAGACGATCGACTACGACGAGCTGGCGCGGCTGGCCGAGGAACACAAACCGAAGATGATTATTGCGGGGGGCAGCGCCTATCCGCGAATCATCGATTTCGCGAAGTTCCGGGCGGTGGCGGATGGGGTGGGTGCGATTCTCGTGGTGGACATGGCGCACTTTTCGGGGCTGGTGGCGGCGGGGATTTATCCGAATCCGTGCGAGTGGGCGGACATCGTGACGTCGACGACGCACAAGACGCTGCGCGGGCCGCGGTCGGGGATCATTCTGGCGCGGGAGAAGTACGGCGCGGCAATCGATAAGAGCCTGTTTCCGGGGATTCAGGGCGGGCCTCTGGTGCATGTGATGGCGGCCAAAGCGGTGGCGTTTTTGGAGGCGATGACGCCGGAATTCGTGGAATACCAGAAGCAGGTGGTGGCAAACGCGCAGGCGATGGCGGCGACACTGGCCGAGGAAGGCTACCGGATTGTCTCAAAGGGCACGGACACACATTTGTTGCTGGTGGACGTGTTTGCCAAGGGTGTGCGCGGGAAGGAAGCGGAGAAGGCGCTGGACCGGGCGCACATTACGGTGAACAAGAACGCCATTCCGTTCGATGTGAATCCGCCGCTGAATCCGAGCGGGATTCGCATCGGCACGCCGGCGGTGACCACACGCGGCATGAAGACGGCGGACATGCAGGAAGTGGGACGGCTGATCGCCGAAGTGCTGAACAACGCCGCATCCGATGAGGCGATTGCGTCGGTTGCCAAGCGGGTGAAGGCGCTCACGGAGCAGTTCCCCTTGTATCGCTGGAAGCTCGCCCCGGCCGCCCTGACACGATGAGCGAAGCAGCCGGCCGTCCACTGCGCATCGTGATGGACGCCCGACACGTGCGCGATTTCGGCGTCGGCACGTATATCCGCAACCTGACGCAGGCGTTCGCCAAGATCGACACGGTGAACCGCTACACGCTGGTGACGCACAAGAGCGATGCGCACTTTCTGGCGGGGCTGCCGGAGAATTTTCGGATTCTGCACTATGAAGGGCGCGATACGGATTCCCAGGAACATTTCCGGTTTCCGATGTTTTTGCGCGGGCTGGGGGATTTGTATCACATTCCACTGTCGATGGTGCCGCTGCTGATGCCGAATCCGTATGTGGTGACGATCCACGACATGAGCCGGTTGATGTTCGACCAGACTCCGGGGTGGCGGTACGATCTGCGGCGGATCCGGTTCCGGCGGGGACTGCTGCGGGCGCGGCAGATCATCGCGGTTTCGGAAGCGACGATGGAGGACGCCGAGAGCTTGCTGGGGATACCGCGGGAGCGGATGAAGCTGATTTATAACGCGCCGGATCCGCGGTTTTTCGAGCATGCTCCGCCATCGGATGCGCGGGCCGGCGGTCCGGACGCACAGATGCATGAGCGGCGGCGCATTCTGGAGCGATACCAGATCACATCTCCTTTTTTGTTGTATGCGGGCACGATCCGTCCGCAGAAGAACATTCCGCGGCTGGTGGAGGCGTTCGCGGTGGTGCGCGGGGAATTGGAGTCGCACCCGGAGTACAAGGATCTGCGGCTGGTGATTATCGGCGATGAGCTGTCGCGGTATCCGGGCGTGCGGCGGGCAGTGCTGCAAACGCGGATGGAGAACGCGGTGCGGTTTCTCGGTTTCGTGCCGTTCGATACGCTGCGGGTGTTCTATGAAGCCGCGGAGGCGTTTGTGTTTCCGTCGCTGTACGAAGGGTTTGGATTGCCGCCGCTGGAGGCGATGGCATCGGGGACTCCGGTGGTGACTTCCGAGGTGAGCTCGCTGCCGGAGGTGGTGGGCGAGGCGGCGGTGACGGTGAATCCGGAGAACGTGTTCGATATCGCAAGGGGGATTAAGGAAGTTCTGCTGGATCCGGATTTGCGAAAACGGCTGAAGGCGGCGGGTTTGGAGCAGGCGAAGAAGTTCAATTGGGAGCGGACGGCGCGCCAGGTGCTGGAGGTGTACGAACAGGCGGCGGGGCGGGGGAAATAAGGCTTCAGAAGGTATAGCGGAGGTTGGCGAAGGCGTTCCAGCCGGGAGAATCGAGGCCGGAGCCGTGAAGCCGGTAATTCTTGTCGAGCAGGTTGCCGATGCCACCGCCGAGGCGCCAGCGTTCGCCGATCGGCAGACCGCCTTGTACGTCGAGGGCAACCCAACCCGCGGTGGAAGTGTACAGCGGAACGCGGGTGCTGTCGGCCACGCCGGGGAGCACGCGGTCCTGAATCTGGCGGAGGGATTCGCCGGTGACGGTGAAGACGCCGTTGGCGATGAAGGGGGCAATGCGGGAGCCGGCGAAGAAATCGGCGATGTCCTGGCGGCGGCGGGAGGCTCCGATGCGTTCATCGTCGATGTCTCCGCCGCTCAAGCGCCGCTGCGCGCCGGAGGCGGTGGCTCGCAGTTCGAACCACCACTTGCCTTCGTAACGCAGATTGGCCATGCCGGATTGCGGCGGGAGGCGGCGCACGTTGCGATTGGGGAAAAGATCGCGGCCCACCAGGTAGCTGTAGCTGGTTTCGGCGCGCCAGTGGCGGGATAACAGCACGCGGGAGAGGAGTTCAGCGCCATAGTAGCGGGTTTGCCCATCGTTGACGAAGGCTTTCACCGCGCGCGGATCGAAGGAAGTGGCTACGGGCTGGACGCCTTGGGCCTGTTGGGCAGGGGTGGGAGCGATTGGGGTAACGGGGAGTCCGGCGAGGCTGGTGGGGGCGCTGCCGATGGGGAACAGCAGTGTGCGGCGGACGATGGGGTCGTGGATATCGGCGTGGAAGGCTTGGGCGCGGACGTAGAGCCGGCTGTTGCGGAGGGTGAATCCGGTTTCGTAATTGCGAAGGGATTCGGCCCTCAAACCGGCGACGCTGCGGCCCAGGGAGAGGGCCGCTTCGCCGGAGTTGCTGCCAAGGAGGGCGCCGGCGGCGGTGGAATCGGAGGCGGGGATCTCGTAGCCGAGATCGTTGAGGCCAATGGCGCCGAGATCGTTGGCATTCGGTGCGCGGAAGCCGCGGCCCACGGCGGCGTGCCAGGTGAGCATGCCGGTGGCGTGCCAGGCGAGGCTCGCCTGATAGGTGGCGTCGTGGAAGGTCTGCTTCCCTTCCGGCGTGCCGAAGCGGTCTGCGAAGGTTCGGAATCCGACGCGGGTGAAGCGGCCGGCGGCCATGGCGCGCAGCTTGGAAGGAATCAGGGCAATGCTGTCCTGAAGGAACAGGCCCATCATTCCGTATCGGGAGCCATTGGGGTAAAGCGGACGCTGTGGGGTTTGCCGCCCTGAGGCGGTGATGGTGCGTGCGGAGCCGATGTGCTCGTCGTAGTATTCGCCGCCGAATAGAAGTGTATGGCGGCTTGCTATTGGGGTGGAAGCTTGCGCGCTGTAGCCAAAACTGCGTACGGTGCTGTCATCGGTGGTAATGGAATCCGTGGCACGCAATCCCTGGCGGATGCTGCCGTCGCGTTGCTGGTTGACGGAGAACGTGCCGCTGAGGGTGTCGAGCCAGGCGAGATTGAGGCGCTCATAGCGTGCGTAGCCGAAGTCGAGGATTTGCGGTTCGAAGAGGGACTGCATGCGGCCCAATCCGCCCCATAGGTCTTTGTATCCCTGCACGCCATCCTGAGCGCTGCGCTGGAACCAGAAGGAGAGGGATTGATTGGCGGTGGGTCGGGCTGAGAACTTCGAGTGAAAGCCGGTTTGGCGGAATCCGGTGCCGGCGTGGCGGGTGCCGGTGATGCGCTCGATCTGATCCGGATTGAGGCCGAAGAGGCGGCGGAGCACATGGCGGGAGTCGGTTGCGCCTCCCGCGCGGAGGTCATTGAGGCCGCGGCCGGAGCCACCGAAGAGCCAGCCCCAATTGCCGCGCGCGAGGGACAATTCGCCGTAGCCGCCGGCGGAACGGTCGGCCGAGGCGCCAGTGAAGGAGAACACGCCGTGGGGGCGGAGCGCGCCGGCTCCCAATTGGGGCGATGGGGTGAGAACCTGAATGGTCCCGCCCATGGCGTCGCTGCCGTAAGGGGCGCTGACCGGGCCGAGAACGGCTTCGACGCGCCCGGCCTGCGCGGGGTCGACGAAAGCGAGGTACTGATTGGGGCCGGAGCGGAAGGTGGAGTTGTTGAAGCGGATGCCATCGACGAGGTTGAGGACCTGGTAACCGGTGAGGCCGCGGAGGAAGGGCGATACCTGGCCGTAGGTGGACTGTTGGGTAAGTACGCCGGCCATTCCGTGCAAGGCGTTTCCTAAGGTTGGAATCGGCAAAATGCCCCAAGTTGTGCGTTCGGCTGTGTGGGCCACGGAGGAAGCGGATTCGGCTTCGCCAACGATGCCGCGCTCGGCGGTGACGGTAATTGTGGTTTTGAGGATGTCCGGGGGCTGGCCGGAGGCGGGTCCGAGTAGTAATCGTAAGGTAATAAAAACAAACAACATAATGGTTTCGGTAGATCTTTATTGTACAAGGTACTGGGAAGGTGGCTCAGGTTCCCCTAAAGTGTGTCTCTGCCCCAGCCGATCAAAGGGTCATGAGCAGGAGCCTTCTGTTCGGACTGTCGTTGTTGGCCTTGATGGACACGGGATTGGCGCAGACGGTGAGCACAACCACCATTTCGACGACGCCGCCCGGCTTGCGGTTTTTCGTGGACGGGGTGCCATACTTAGGGACGCAGACATTCCTGTGGCCCGCCGGGAGCAAGCACACGATCATGGCGGAGAGCGCACAATACTGGTTTCCTGGCAGAAGGTCGACGTTCGCCGGATGGCAGGAGTCCTCGAACAAACTGAGCCTGACGGGCGAGACGATCAACGTGACGGCGGACCCGGCCATCACGTTTTACAGAGCCAATTATAACGACGAGTATCTGATCCGGTTCAATTTCTATTCCTGCGACCCGTCCGCGCCGGGCCATTGCCGGCCGCCGGGGACCATATCGGTGGGTGGTACAGTGATTTTTCGGGACCATGAGCTATGGTCGCCACTCAACACCGTGCTTTCCCTGGTGGCGCAACCGAATCCGGGCTTTGTCTTCGCCGGATGGGGACCGGCGGGTGGCCATTCGACTTCGGCGATTCTGGAATACACGGTCAAGGGGACGGCGACATTCAGCGGGATGTTCGCCGCGGCGAAACAGGTGACACTTCTCACCGACCCTCCGAATCTTCTGGTGGCGCCGGACCGCACACCGACGCGTGCTCCCGCGGAAGTGGATTGGGGGCTAGGCACAAGTCATGTCCTGGGAGCGGTATCGCCGCAGGGAGAGAAAGAGAACGGCTCGCGGATCTGGGTTTTCAAGGAGTGGAGCAACGGGGCGAAGCTGAACGATGTCTACGTGGTGAGTAACACGAGCACGCCGGAGACATTGACGGCGCGGTTTGTGCGAGGCGTAGGGGTGAGTTTCGTAACAAGCCCGACGAACCTGAAGCTGAAGATCGATGGGAAGGATAGTTGGGTAGCGTACAACTTCACCTGGGGCGCCGGGATGTCTTACGAAGTTTCCGCGCCCTTGGAGCAGACGGATTCGCGCGGGCGGCGCTACCGGTTCAAGAGTTGGTCCAATGGAGGGCCGGCCACGCAGACCATCACGCTGACAGAGCAGCATGTCACGACGGGATTCCGGCTGATTGCGACCTATGAACCGCTGAGCCAGTTGACGATCACATCGAATCCGCCGGGGATGAGCATGACGGTGGACGGGAAGGAATGCCGGGGATCGTGCACGCTCGACAGGGCGGAAGGCGAGCAGGTGGTGATCAAGGCGAGCACGGCGCTATCCACATCCGACACCAGCCGGCTGCAATTCGAGGGCTGGTCCGATGGTGGTCCGGCGGACCGCATCTACACCTTTGGCAGCGATGCCCGTGTGACGCTGACGGCCAACTATCGAAGTTACTTCCGGCTGGTTGCGAGCGCCGAACCGGGGACGGGAGCGGCTTTCGTGCTGGACCCTGTCTCGCCGGACGGGTTCTATGCGTCGGACACGAATGTGATGGTGACGGCAGAGGTAAAGCCTGGCTACCGGTTCCGCCGTTGGGAGGGGGATCTTACAGGAACGTATCGGATGGGAAGCGTGTCGATGACGGTTCCGCGTGTGGTGCGGGCGATGTTGGATATCGCGCCCTACGCGGAAGAAGCCGGAGTGCGCAACGCCGCGGGTGAGACACCGGAGCCCTTGGTTGCGCCGGGATCCATCGGTACGATTTATGGAGCGAACCTTGCCGGGGGCTATGAAGTCGGGCCCACGAATCCCCTGGCACAGACCATTGGGGATGTGGTGGTCCGGATGGGCAGCCGATATCTGCCGTTGGTCTTCGTTTCTCCAGAGCAGATCAATTTGCAGATTCCATCGGATTTGGCCGAGGGTGTTTACAAGCTCGGCGTGAAATGGGGTAACTATCCCGAAGTGCAATCCACGATGCGTGTGGTTCGGAACGCGCCGGGACTGTTCTCGCGTAAGGTGAATGAGCAGATACTGGCAGCGGCCGTTCATGAAAACGGAGAGGAAGTGGCGCCGGACAGACCGGCCCAACGGGGTGAGACCATTACGCTGTTCGGCACGGGTTTTGGGCCGTATGCCAGGCCGGTTCTTGACGGATTCCCACTCCCTGCCGATCCTCCCAATCCGCTAGCCGACTCGGTGGAGGTTATACTGGCCGATCGAGCGGTGGAGGCTTTGTGGGCCGGAGGGGCTCCGGGACAAGTGGGTACGGCGATGGTGCGATTCCAACTGCCGGAGGATGCTCCTGTCCAGGACGGGGGAGTTCCCGTACGGGTCCGTATCAATGGCCGCGAGAGCAATAGCGTGTTCCTGCTGATCCAGCAGTAAGTCAATGTCCTACGTCCAATACGGCTACCGCATGCGGTCGCCGGAGGAAGTCTTCTTCGACCTCCAGCGCTATGTCGGCTTCACCAAAGCCGACCTGGAAGCGAACCGGAGGGGCGCGCTCACCGGGCGCCAGCGGAAGGCTGTATTGGGGGAGATGGCGAGTCCCTGCCTCCGGTTTGCGGTGGCTTTGCTTGCGTTTCTGGCCTGGTACTTCGTGCCGCCCGGCAGCTTCGAGTTTCTCGAGCAGATGGATCACGGCCAACTGATCCTGGTTCCGGTGTTTCTGCTCGGCTACGCTCTGTTCCAGACCCCTTGGAGCACGGTGGCCGACGTCCTTTCCCCCCACGTAGAAAGCGCGGAAGGGAAAGGGGACGTGGAGATGCGCGGAGTGAATGACCACATCAGCCTCGACGACCGGCGCAAGGAATGGGGAGGCGGCGAGGAGTCGACGGAAGGCGAGTTCGAGGATTGGGAGGATTCGGCGCAACTCTACCACCTGCGAGTCGACGGCGTGCGCTTTCCCGCTTCTAAACAAGTTGTGAACTCGATTGAAGAAGGACACCGCTATCGGGCCTTCTACCTGCGCCACTCGCACCGGTTGCTGTCCATGGAACCCGTGCCGGACAACGTGAATCCGCCCGCCCCGCAGCCCTCGCAATAGCGACGCTCCCTTAACCGATATAATAAGACGCGACTAGTTTCATGCCGCGCCGTTCCATACTTGTTTTTCTTCCCCTCCTGCTCACATCCTGCAGCGGACCTTACTCCGCCGATACGGTGAAAGCGACGGTGGCTCCGAAAGCGACGGTGAAAGTCCGCCAGGCGCAGATGGAATCGATTCCGGAAATCATTGCGGCGACCGGAGAGTTGCAGGCCGAAGATCAGGCGACGCTTCGCGCGAAGGTGCCGGGCCGTGTGGAGAAGCTGCATGTCGATCTCGGCTCAAGAGTGCAGGAAGGCCAAGCGATCGCCGAGTTGGAGAAGGAAGACTACCAGCTCCGCCTGCGCCAGGCGGAGGCGTCCATGGAGCAGACGAGGGCGAGGCTCGGGCTAGGCCCCAATGACGGCGACGAAGTGGATCCCGCGAAGACGGCCATCGTTCGCCAGGCAGCGGCGTCTCTCAAGGAAGCCTCACTCATGTTCTCCAATGCGAGCGAGCTCTTCAAGAGGGGCATTGTTTCGAACGTCGACTATCAGCGGGCCGGAGTAAACTTGCAGGCTGCCGAGGCCCGCCACCAGGCCGCTGTTGAGGAAGTGCTGCGCACGCGGGCGGAGTTGCTGCAACGGCGGCAGGAAATCGCCCTGGCGAAGCAGCAGCTTTCCGACACCGTCATTCGAGCACCGTTCCGCGGGGCGATCACACAAAGGCTGGCAACGGTGGGCGAATACCTGGCCGTGAACGCGCCCGCCGTAGTCCTGGTGCGATGGCACCCGTTGCGGGCGCGGCTGCAAGTACCGGAGCGGGTAGCCTACAAAGTGCGCGCCGGACAGCGTATCGATCTGATGTTCGAAGGGCGGGCTTCGGCGCATCCGGGAAAAGTGGTACGGTTGAGTCCGTCGATCGAGGCGCAGAACCGCTCGCTTCTGGTGGAAGGGGAAATCCCCAATGAAGACGGCAGCCTGAGGGCAGGGGCATTCATCGAGGCCACGATTACCGTCAATCCGAACGCCCGTGGCATTGCCGTGCCGCTCTCTTCCGTGATCAGCTTCGCCGGTGTGAACCGGATGTTTCTGGTGCGGGACAACGCGCTCGAAGACCGGCAAGTGAAGATAGGACGGCGCCTGACCAATCCCGACCGGCTGGAAGTGCTATCCGGCATCGAGCCCGGCGAGCGTTATGTGGTCGATCCCAGTGACCGCTTTCTGCATGGCCAGAAAGTGGAAGTGGCAGGCGAATAATGCAGAAGCTCGCCGAAGTCTGCATTCACCGTCCCGTTTTCGCCGTGATGCTGATCCTGGCTCTGACGGTAATCGGAGGAGTCTCCTACACCAAGCTGGGCATTGACCGGTTTCCGGATGTCGATCTTCCGATGATCACGGTGCGAACGGTGCTGTTCGGAGCTTCTCCGGAGGAAATCGAATCCACCGTCACACGGCGCATCGAGGATGCGGTGGCCACGGTGGAAGGCATCGACAACATCCGTTCCACCTCGACCGAGAGCCAGTCGATCGTCACCATTACCTTCGATTTGAAGCGCAACATCGACGTGGCGGCGCAGGACGTGCGGGATGCCGTGGCAACGGTGATCAGCCTGTTGCCGCGCGATGCCAAGCCGCCGCTGATTCGCAAGCTCGATACGGAAGCTTCGCCCATTCTGAGTCTGGTGCTGTCCGGCTCGCGGACGCCGCGCGAGTTGTATGAAATCGCCGAGCGGGAAGTGAAGGACTCCATTGAATCGCTGGGCGGAGTGGGGCAGGTGCAGATCAACGGCGGGCAGAAGCGGGCGATCAACGTGTGGATCGACGCGAACCGGCTGGAGGCATACAAGATCCCGATCCTGCGCGTGCGCGATGCCGTGGCGCGGCAGAATGCGGAAATTCCGGGCGGGCGAGTGGATGAAGGGCCGCGCGAGCTGGTGTTGCGGACACTGGGCCGGTTCCCCGACCCGCGCTTGTTCAACGACCTTGTCGTGGCCACGATTGGGAACACACCGATTCGCATCCGCGACATCGGCTATGCCGAGGACGGGCACAAGGAACAGCGCACGGCGGCGCGTTACGACCGCAAGCCGGCGGTGGCGCTGCAAGTTCGCCGGCAAACCGGATCGAACACCATTCAGGTGATCAACAACATCAAGGAGCGGCTGCCGCGCATCCGGCAACTGCTTCCGCCGGGGGTGTCGCTGGATATCGTGCAGGACCAGTCGCGGTATATCGAAGCGGCGTTCCACGAGGTGCGCCTGCACTTGATTCTGGGGAGCATTCTGGCGTCGTTGGTGGTGCTGTTGTTCATGCGCAACTGGCGGGCGACGGTGATTGCGGCGGTGGCTATCCCTGCCTCCATCATTGCCACGTTCGGTGTCATGTACTGGCTCAACTTCACGCTGAACAACATCACCATGCTGGCGCTGGTGCTGATGGTTGGCGTGGTGATCGACGATGCGATTGTCGTGCTGGAGAATATTTTCCGCTTCATTGAGGAAAAGAACCTGCCGCCGATGATCGCGGCCGTCGAAGCGACGCGGGATATCGGGCTCGCGGTGATGGCGACGACGTTGAGTCTGGTTGTCATTTTCCTTCCCGTGTCGTTCATGTCGAGCATTTCGGGGCGCTTCCTGTTCAGTTTCGGAGTAACCGCCGCGGCGGCGATTCTCGTTTCGCTGCTGGTGAGTTTCTCGCTGACGCCGATGATGAGTTCGCGGATGCTGCGCGTGAAGCACAAGAATGCGCCGGATGTCGCCGATTCGCGGCGCGGCTTCTACGGCTGGGTGGAGCGCGTGTATATGACGATGCTCACATGGTCGATGCGGCATCGCTTCGCGGTGGCCGGCCTGGCGATCGTGGCGATGGCATCGTGCGTTCCGCTGTACAAGATGGTGCGGCAGGAATACATTCCCACCAACGTCGACGAAGGCGAGTTCGAGATGTCCATCATCGCTCCGGAGGGGGCGAGCCTCGCCGCGATGGAGAAGGTGATTGAGAAGGTGGAAGAGGAGCTGTTCTCCCTGCCGGGTGTGGAGCACGTATTGGTGACCACTGGCGCCAGCTATTTGGGAACGGTGAACGTCTCGCAGCTTTTTGTCCGCATCGCGAACATCGAGGACCGTGTTTTTTCGCTGCCGCGGCTGTGGAAGAAGACGCTGGAAGGCAAGCCGATGGAAGCCTTTCAAGGGATCTACACGCAGCGCGATGTGATGACGGCGATCCGCGCCCGCATGAAGGCGTATCCGGACCTGCGCGCCACGGTGCGCAATGCACAGTCGATGAGCCAGGGTTCGGCGCCGGTGGACATCGACTTCAGCATCCGCGGGCCGGAACTGGAAGCGCTCAGCGCCTACAGCGAAAAACTGCGCGAGGCCGCGGCGCGGATCCCGGGCCTGGTGGATGTGGATACGACGCTGCGCATGACCAAGCCCGAGTTGCGCGTGACCATTGACCGCGACCGCGCCGCGGACCTGGGTGTCGACGCGGCCGATATCGCCAATTCGCTGCGGCTGATGGTGGGTGGCGATGACGAAGTATCGCGCTTCCGCGACGATAAACTGGCCGAGGACTACGATGTGGAAGTGCGGCTGACGGGAGTGGACCGGCAGGATGCCCGTTCCGTGGCGCGGCTCTACGTGCCTGCGCGCAACGGAGAGATGGTGCGCCTGGACAATGTCGTGCGGCTGAGCGAAGGCTACGCTCCCTACCGCATTGAAGGATTGGACCGCCAAAGGCAGGTGGCGATCCGCGCCAACATTGCTCCCGGGTATGCTTTGGCCGACCGGCTGGCGGAGATGTTCCGGGCGGCGGAGAAACTCAATCTTCCGGTGGCCTACTCGACGATGGTGATCGGGCGCGGGCGCGAATTTGAGCGCACGTTCGGCGAATTTCTGATGGCGTTCCTGCTGTCGGTGGTGTTCATGTACATGATCCTAGCCTCACAGTTTGAGAGCCTGGTGCATCCGGTGACCATTTTGCTGAGCCTGCCGCTGGCCGTGCCGTTCGGTTTCTACTCTCTGTACCTGTTCCGCGACACGCTGAACTTATACAGCGCTCTGGGAATATTGGTGCTGTTCGGCGTGGTGAAGAAGAACTCCATTTTGCAGATCGACCACACGAACAACTTACGGCGGGAAGGATTGCCGCGCCTGGAGGCGATTCTGCAAGCGAACCGGGACCGGCTGCGGCCGATTCTGATGACGACGTTGACGCTGGTGGCCGGCATGATGCCGCTCGCGCTGGGTGCGGGTCCGGGTGCGGAAGAGCGGCGCTCGATCGCGATTGTTGTCATTGGGGGACAGAGTTTGTCGCTGCTGTTGACGCTGCTGGTGACGCCCGTGGCTTATTCCATCTTCGATGACCTGGGGGCGCTGGTCAGCCGCCGGGGGCGCGTCGAGGCTCCTGCCGCCGGCGATTAGGCGGAACGAGGCTGCGAACTTCGGCGGGCGTCAATTCGCGCCATTTCCCGATTTCCAGGTCGCCGATGCCGATGCCGCCGATGGCGGTGCGCACCAGTTTGCGCACACGGCTGCCGACGGCTTCGAGCATGCGCCGCACCTGGCGGTTGCGCCCTTCGGTGATAGTCAATTCGAGAAACGTGCTTTTCTCGCGGTCGCGGACGCGCTTGACGATGGCGGGGCGCGTCATTCCGTCGCTGAGTTCGACGCCGTTTCTGAGCTGCTCCAGTTGCTCGTCGGAAAGGATGCCAGCCGCTTTCAACAGGTATGTTTTGGGAACTTTATGTTCCGGATTCATGATCTGCTCGGCGAACTGGGTATCGTTGGTGAGGATCAGCAAGCCGCTGGTGTCGAGGTCGAGCCGGCCGACGGGAATGACGTGCGGCGCATTTTGAAGCAGGTCGTAGACGGTGGGCCTGCCTTCGGGGTCTTTGTAGGTGGTGAGGTAGCCTTTGGGTTTGTAGAGCAGCAGGTACACGTGGCCGGCCTTGCGCAGCGGTGCGCCGTCCAGGGTTACCTTGTCGCGTTGCAGGTCCACCCAATGGTCAGGAGTCTGGATGATTTTGCCATTGACGGCGACGCGGCCGGCTCCAATCCAGCTTCGGGCCTCGGTGCGGGAGCCGGCGCCTGCCTTGGAAAGAACGCGGTCCAGGGTTTTCAACTGCCGCCTGGGGGCGGCCTTACGTGCATTTGGGTGTTTCATCGGTTATCGGATGAGAATCCAAAATCGGACAGACAGAGTCTTTCACAAAAATTCCTCTTTAATTGTTCCGAGGAGCGCGTATAATAAGGCAGCGTCCGAATTCTGTTTGTTCGTTGAAGATGGAGGTTCCCCCGTGCCTCATCGGATTCGTCTGCTCTGTCAGACAATTACTGCTCTCTTCCTGGTTTCCTTCATTCTCCTATTTGGAAACGTCGTCAATCCACCCGTAGCGAAAACCGGCGCCCCTGGCGATGGCACGTGCGCGGAATGCCATGTGGGCACGCCAAACAATCCCGGGGCCGTAGTGATCGATTTCGGCCAACTGGCCTACAACCCCGGCAAGAAGCAGCGAATCGGCGTACACATTCTGGCGAGCCATACTCCCGTATTGACGGGGTTTCAATTGACGGCCCGGCTCGCTTCCGATGAAACCCAGCAGGCGGGGCATTTCGAAGCCAGTGGTGTGACCGGCATCCAGTTACAGAACGGGATCGAGTACGTGACGCAGGTGGCCGTTTCGGGCACGCAGATCTATACGTTCGATTGGACGCCGCCCACCAACGGCGCGGGCAACGTGAAGTTCTACGTCGCGGCGGTGACGGGTACGGGGAATGGCATCCCCGATCCTAACTTGTACACGAACTCCTATACACTGCCGCCGGCACAACGCGACCTGACGGTTGGGTTCCGCTGGTTGACCTTCGATTATCCGGGGGCGGCCAGCACCCGCGCGATGGGCATCAGCGAGAGTGGCAGCATTGCCGGCGCGTACTTTCTCGCCGACAACCGCGCCCGCGGATTCGTGCGCGATGCCAACGGCGGATTCACTTCGTTCAGCGTGCCGGGGGCGAAGGACACATTGCCTCGAGACATCAACAGCGGGGGTCAGATTGTGGGCACGTACATCGACGGCAACGACATGCCTCATGGCTTCATCCGTTCGCCGAACGGGACGTTCACGACGTTCGACGTGCCGGGGGCAACGACAACGACGCTTGCCGGAGTCAATGACACTTCCGTGGTTACCGGCAGCTACACTGACGTGGGAGGGAAGACTCACGGACTGTCGCAGGTCACGCCTCCGAACTTCCAATTCTTCGATGTGCATTCCAGCGTGTCCACATACTCCACGGGCGTATCCAATGGCGGCGCCATGATTGGCGGATTCAACACCGGGTCAGTGTTCTATCGCGCGGCGAACGGGAAAATCTCGGGCGCCTCGATGTGCGAAGCCGGCAACATTCGTGGAGTGACTTACTCACTGCGTGTCAACGACAGCGGAGACATCGTGGGGGTGTGCAGCATCGGCCATTCCGGAGGTTTCTCGAACGTCAGTCTTCTCGGCGCGGAAAACGGCCGGTTCCTGCGCCTCACCAACAGCAGCACCACGTTTGTGGATATCAACAATAGCGGCCAAGTGGCGGCGCATGACGCGGCGCATGGTCTGCTGCTGACACCATGCCTGGTGAGTCCGGTGACGCTGAATCTCACGGCCCCTGCCACGGGTGGCACGCAAACGCTCAGCACATCCTCGCAACAACCGGATTGCCGGGCCAACGCCATCAGCGAGTCGGACTGGATCACGGTGGGCCCGCCGCAGGCCGGCCGCATCACTCTCACGGTGGCGGAGAACACAACCGGAGTGGCGCGCACGGGAACTCTATGGGTGGCCGGATTTACCGTCAATGTCACGCAGCAAGCGGGGGCGTGTGACTTCCTGATTGCCGGAACCTCGGCGGTGGGCGCGGAGGGAGGCTCTGTCACGCTGACTCTGACGGGACCGCAGAACTGCGCCTGGAATCCGCGTTCTTCCGGCGATTGGGTGACGTTCTCCACCACCGTTGGGTCGGGAAACGGGACGCTGGTGGCGAACTTCACGCCGAACTTCGGGGCCTTCACCAGAAGCACTGTGATCACGATCGGTACCACGCAATACGTCATCAATCAGGCGGGTGCGGCGGGTTGCGCGTACACTGTGACTCCGTTAAGCGTGAACCTGCCGTCCAGCGGAGGGGCGGCTGTGATCAGTGTGTTTGCGGCAACGACATGTTCCTGGACAGTGACGAACCCATCGAGTTGGGTGGCCGTACAGACCGGATTTTCCGGATTCGGGAACGGTGCGGTGACCATCTTCGTGAACTCGAACGGCGACTTTAATTCCCGCAGCACAACGCTCCAGATCGCCAGCCAGACAGTCACCATCACGCAGGCGGGAACCGGAGGCGGATTCGGTTCCGCGTTGCGGTTTGTTCCGGTTGCGCCCTGCCGTGTGGCGGACACGCGCGATGGCGGCAGACCGTTCCCCTTCGGCACGCCGCGCATGAGCCAGAACACCACGCGCGATTTCCCCATTCCGCAGTCCGGATGCGGGATACCATCGACGGCACGTGCGTTTACGCTGAACATCACAGCGGTGCCGCCCGGACCGCTGGCCTACATCACGGCCTTTCCCACGGGGAGCAGCCAGCCGCTGGCCTCGACGTTGAACTCCTTCGACGGGCGCGTGGTGGCGAACGCCGCGACGGTGCCCGCGGGGGTGAATGGGTCGATCACGCTCTACGTTGCCAATGATACCGACGTGGTGATGGATATCAACGGATACTACACCACCGCCGACGATCCGCAAGGGCTTGCCTTTTACCCGGTAGCGCCGTGCCGTATTGCCGACACCCGGGTGGGCAGCATCGCGGGCGGGCCATACGGTGCACCTTCCCTTCCGGGGGGAACATCGCGGCTGATCCCGATTGCCGGGGCGGTTTGCAATATTCCGTCGTATGCGCGCGCCTTTTCGCTGAATGCGACGGCAGTGCCCCAGGGATATCTGGGTTTCCTGACGCTGTATCCGTCGGAGCAGAACCTGCCGGCGACTTCGACGCTGAACTCCTGGAACGGGCAAGTGGTGGCGAACGCGGCGATCATACCGGCGGGAACCAGCGGCGGAATCAATGTGTATGCGTCGAACACCACCGATGTCGTGCTCGACATCAATGGGTACTTCGCGCCTCCGGGCTTTGCGGGGCAACTGAACTTCTACACGCTGAACCCGTGCCGTGTGGCCGATACGAGGGCGGGCAGCGGCAAGACGGGATTGTACGGGCCGCCTCGGATCGAAGCCGGGACTTCCCGCGAGATCCCGGTGCCATTCAGCGGTTGTGGCGCGCCCAGCAACGCCATGGCCTATTCGGTGAATGTGACGGCGGTTCCGCCGGGACCGCTGGCATACATCACTGCCTACCCGACGGGAACGAGCGTACCGCTGGTATCCACGCTGAACTCGTTTAACGGGCAGGTGGTGGCGAACGCAGCGCTAGTGCCTGCCGGGGTGAACGGGTCAATCAGCTTCTTCGCGGCCAGCGCTACGGATCTGGTGTTGGATATCAACGGGTACTTCGCGCCCTAGGACAGAATTTTTTCGGCGATACTCTTGGCTTGCACGAACTGTAGCAGGTAGTCCGGGCCACCGGCCTTGGAGTCCGTGCCGGACATGTTGAAGCCGCCGAAGGGATGCGCTCCCACCATGGCGCCGGTGCATTTGCGGTTGATGTAGAGATTGCCGACGAAGAAGCGGTCTTTGGCTTCCTGGATCTTAGCGGGATTGCCGGTGTAGACGGCGCCGGTGAGACCGTAGACGGAATCGTTGGCTAATTGCAGGGCGTGGTCGAAATCGCGGGCCTTGGTCACGGCCAGCACGGGGCCGAAAATTTCCTCCTGGAAGATACGGGCTTGTGGCTCGATGTCGGCAATCACCGTAGGTTGCAGGAAGAAGCCATCGCCGGGCGCGCAATCGCCACCGGCGATCAGACGCCCTTCGGTCTTGCCGATGGCGATGTAATCGAGGATGGTGCGGCGCGCGCGGTCATTGATCACCGGACCCATGTCGTTACCGAATACTTCGGCCGGGCCGACCCGCAATTGCGCCACACGCGCCTTCAGTTTGTCGAGGAAAGCATCGTAGAGGGAAGCATCGACGATCGCGCGCGAGCAGGCGGAACACTTCTGTCCCTGAAATCCGTAGGCTGACGCAGTGACTCCCGCCACGGCCGAGTCGAGATCCGCCTCGGCATCGACGATGATGGCGTCCTTGCCGCCCATTTCCGCGATGACTCGCTTGATCCAGATTTGACCCTCGGCGGGTTGCGCGGCCAGTTGGTTGATGTGCAGACCCACGTCTCGCGAGCCGGTGAAGCTGACGAACCGGGTCTTGGGGTGGGACACGAGCGCATCGCCGATGGCTGCGCCGCTGCCGGTGAGGAAGGCGAAACAACGCGGGGGAAAGCCGGCGTCGAGCAGCAACTGGGCGAATTTCGCGGCGATGGTGGGCGTGTCGCTGGAGGGCTTGATCACCACCGTATTGCCGCAGACGAGGGCCGCGGTGGCCATCCCCACCAGGATGGCGAGCGGGAAGTTCCAAGGCGGGATGACGATCCCCACGCCAAGCGGCAGGTATTGCATGAACCCATGCTCGCCGGGCATCTGCACCAGAGGCTCCGGCGTGGCGAGGCGCTCCATGCGCCGTGCGTAGTATTCGCAGAAATCGATGGCTTCGCAGGTGTCGGCTTCGGCTTCGGGCCAGTTTTTGCCGGCTTCGAGGATCAGCCAGGCGTTGAACTCGGACTTGCGCTCGCGCAGCAGCGCGGCTGCCCTGACCAGCAGCGCCACACGGCGATGGACGGGGGTTGCGCTCCAGGTGGGGAAGTACCGGTAGACGGCATTGACAGCTTCGACTGCCTGCTCCACGGTGGCCCGCTGATGAAGGCCAACCGTTTCCGCGGGGTGTGAGGGATTGAGCGAAGCAAACGTGCCCTCTCCCGGCAGAGGTGCGCCGTCGATGAGGAGATCATACTCCTTCCCCAACTGGCTGCGAACCAGCCGGAGAGCGCTTTCCATGGCGGCGCGATGCTCCGGCTGGTGAAAATCGCGATAGGCTTCGTTGGCGAAGGGAGGGAGGCCGGTGGTATGGGACACCGGAGCTACCCCTTGACGAGCTTGCGGCCGCTTTCGAAAAGCTCGGAGGCTTCATCGGCCATCTGGCGTCCGCGATCGAAGATCTCCTTGCCCTTCTCCACAAGGTCGCGTCCGGATTCATTCAGCCGCTCGCGGCCGCGACTGGCGGCTTCGCCGATGCGGCGGCGCGTCTCGTCGCCGGAGGTGGGCGCATAGAGGAGTGCAATGGCCGAGCCGATGGCCGCGCCGGCAAAGAACCAGACCAGTTTGCTTGTGTTGTCTTCGGAAATCCGCATAGTGTCCTTTCGTCTCTCTTTCATCTTAACGCCTGTGGCAATGGGCGATAATGGAGCCATG
>CAYOBO010000073.1:0-28394 GCA_964402295.1 uncultured Candidatus Solibacter sp.
CCGGACGCCGGAGGAAGCGAACATGAAGCTGCACCGCGCGCCGCGTCCGTTCACGCTGCACACGAACCGGCACCTCATGCGGATGCTGGGCAAGGGCGATGACCAGTGGCGGAAGTACCTGTTCTACTAGCTAACTCCCACGGCGGTGTTGGAGAAGTTGGCGACCATCCAGATGATCGACGTGTGGATTCCAACCTGTGATGGCAGGTGGCTGGTGTTGCCGCGGTACACGCAGCCCGCTAAGGATCTTCACATGCTGCTGGAGAAGTTGCGGATGGCATTGCCTGCGCAGCCACCGCCGCACGTCACTGGGCCGATCCCGGCAACCTCTCGGGCAGCCGAGAATTTGTAGTGAAGACCTTTCGGTAGCCTACGCTGATTCCATGCGGGTTAGCTGGTCTCAACTGCTCGAACTGCGAAAGTCAGGCTAGCGGCCGGCTCTACTGGAGACTGCAAGCCGGACTTTAGCGGACGGGGCCGGGGCTGATCTTGCCGAGAATCACGTGGCTCTTGGCTCCGGTGGCGGAAGGCATGTTGGAGGGGCGCCCGTGGAAGGTTTCGTAGGCGAGGACGGCGAAGGCGAGCGCTTCCTTGCCGTCGGGGTCGATGCCGAGATCGGAAATGGGGCGGACCTTCAATTCAGCCAGGTCGCGGGAGAGGGAGTCCATTAAGACGGGGTTGTGGACGCCGCCGCCGGAGACATAGACTTCTTCGATTTTGGTGCGAGAGAGAATATGGCGGCGGATGCCGTCGGCGATGGTGACGACGGTGAAGGATGCGGCGGTGGCGAGCAGGTCTTCCGAGGAAAGCCGCGTGTTGACGAGGTATTCGACGAGTTCGCTGCCGTATTCCTCGCGGCCGGCGCTCTTGGGCGGGGGTTTGCGAAAGAACGGATCGCGGAGAAGGATGCGGAGCAGCCAGCGGCTGGCCTTGCCGCGGCGGGCGAGGGCGCCATCGCGGTCGAAATGGCGGCGGCCACGGGTGAAGCGCGCGATGAGTTGGTCCATGACCATGTTGCCGGGCCCGGTGTCGAAGGCAATGACTTTGGAGGGGGGCGCTCCGGCGGGGATGGCGGTGACGTTGGCGATGCCGCCGATGTTGAGGGCGATGCGGCCGACGTGCTTATCGCGGACGAGGAGATAGTCCACGTAAGGGACAAGAGGTGCGCCCTGGCCGCCGGCAGCCATGTCGCGGGGGCGGAAGTCGGAGACGACGGGCATGCCGAGGCGCTCAGCGAGAACGCTGCCATCGCCGATTTGGAGAGTGCAGGTGAGACGGTGGTTGAGAAATCCGGTGGGTGCGCCGACGTGGAGGATGGTCTGGCCGTGGCATCCGGCGAGTTCGATTTTGGAGAGAGGGATTCTTGCCTTGGCGCAGAGTCGCTTGACGGCTTTGGCGTAGAGTTCGGGGAGAAGGAAGTGGAGGAAGCCGATTTGGGTGGTGTGGGTGTCGCAGTTGGAGACGGCGAGAAGGGCTTCGCGCACCGGCTTGGGGTAGGGTGTTGTCCCGTGCGCGAGTGTACGAACTTTTTTATCCCAGCCGTCACCGGTAATTTCGACGATGGAGACGGAGATTCCGTCGAGGGAGGTGCCGCTCATGATGCCGGCGACGATCACCTTTGCTTGAGCTCCTTTTGCAGTTCGGCGAGCAGTTGGAGGGCTTCGATGGGGCGGATTTCGTCGAGGTTGAGGGCGCGGATGCGGGCGGCGATGTCGTAGCCAACAGGCTCAAAGAGCTGGATTTGCATGGGTGCGGCGGGCTTCGGTTTGTGAATCAATTCTCCGCTCATGCGATGTTCCGTGGTTTCGTGGAGGGCGAGGATTTCCCGGGCGCGCTCAATGACGGCAGCGGGAAGCGCAGCCAGTCTCGCCACTTCGATGCCGTAGCTCTTATCGGCGGATCCCGGAATAACCTTTCGCAGGAAGATGATCTGATCGCCGCCTTCCTTGACGGCGACCTGAAGGTTCTTGACGCCTTCGAGCTGGCCGGCGAGTTCGGTTAGCTCGTGGTAGTGTGTGGCAAATAAGGTCTTGGCGCGGATGCGTTCGTGGATGTACTCGATGACGGCCCAGGCGAGGGACATCCCGTCGAAGGTGGCGGTGCCGCGGCCGACCTCGTCGAGGACGACGAAGCTCATGGGGGTGGCGGTATTGAGAATGGCTGCGGTTTCAGTCATTTCGACCATGAAGGTGGAGCGGCCGCGGGCGAGGTTGTCGCTGGCGCCGACACGGGTGAAGACGCGGTCGGTGAGCGGGAGGAGAGCGGCGGAGGCGGGAACGAAGCTGCCCATCTGGGCCATGACGATGAGGAGGGCGGCCATGCGGAGGTAGGTGGATTTTCCACCCATGTTCGGGCCGGTGATGACGGCGACGAATTCGGCGGCGGGGTCGAGGAAGACGTCGTTGGGGATGAAGCGGACGGCTTCGCGCTCGGTGAGTTTTTCGATGACGGGGTGGCGGCCGGCCTCGACGCGGAGAACGCCGTTATCGGAGAACCGCGGCCGGGTATAGCGATTTTCGGTGGCTACTTGTGCGAGCGCGGCGGAAACGTCGAGTTCGGCGATGGCGGCGGCGGTATTGCGGATGGCTGCGGCGTGTTCGGCGGCGTGGGAGCGGAGAGAGGCGAAGAGCTCCTTCTCGATTTCGAGCATGCGCTCTTCGGCCTGAAGGATTTTCGTTTCGAGCGCTTTGAGTTCGGGGGTGGTGAAGCGCTCCGCGTTGACGAGCGTCTGTTTGCGCTCGTAGTCAGAGGGAGCGAGGTGGAGGTTCGCCTTGGAGATTTCGATGTAGTAGCCGAATACGTTGTTGAAGCGCACCTTCAGGGAGGCGATGCCGGTGCGGGCGCGCTCGCGTTGTTCGATCTGTGCGATGTATTGCTTGCCGTTGCGGGCGATATCGCGGAGTTCATCGAGGGCGGGGTGAAAGCCGTCGCGGATGACGCCGCCGTCGGCGAGGGTGGCGGGGGGCTCATCGGAGAGCGCGGCAAGGATGCGGTCGCGGACTTGGGGGACTTCGTCGAGGCGGGCGGTGATTTCGGCAATGCGGCCGGAGAAGGCGGCGGCGAATGTTTTGAGATCGGGGATTTTGGCGAGGGAGACGCCGAGGGCGCGCATCTCGCGGGGGTTGGCGGTGCCGAGGGTGACTTTGGAGAGCAGGCGTTCGAGGTCGAGGATTTCGCCAAGGACGCGGCGGATTTCGCCGCGCTCGATGTTGGCCTTGAGGAGCGTTTCGACGGCATCGAGGCGGGCTTCGATTTCTTCCTGTTCGAGGGCGGGACGGAGCAGGCGGCGGCGCAGAAGCCGTCCGCCCATGCCGGTCTTGGTGTCGTCGAGCACGTGGAGCAACGTGCCTTCCTTCAAGCCATCGGCGAAAAGCGGCTCCACGAGTTCGAGATTGCGGACGGTGGCGGCGTCGAGGATGAGGCCGCCCGCGCGGTCATACCAGGCGGGGCGTTCGAGGTGTTCGAGGGCGGATTTCTGGGTCTCGCGGGCGTAGTGGAGGATGGCGCCGGCAGCGCTGACCGCGAGGGGATGGCCGCCGAGTCCGCAGCCATCGAGGCTGAGGAGTTTGAAGTGGTCTTTGAGGCTGCGCTCGGCGTGTTCGAAACTGAAGACCCAGGCATCGACGGGGGTTTGGCAGATTTTGGATTGGGTGTCCGGGGGGAGCTGGTTGTCGGCGTAAAGGACTTCGCAGGCGCGAAGGGCTTCGATGGCGGCGGGGACGTCGCGGGCGGCGAGTTCGGTGGCGCGGAATTCGCCGGTGGAGACATCGAGATAGGCGAGGCCGGCGTGATCGGCTTTCGAGAAGACGGCGGCGAGGTAGTTGTTCTCTTTCGATTTGAGGACGCCTTGTTCGGTGGTGGTGCCGGGGGTGACGACGCGCATGATTTCGCGCTTGACGAGTTTCTTGGCAAAGCGCGGATCTTCGGTCTGTTCGCAGATGGCGACGCGGTAGCCTTTCTGGATGAGGCGGGCGAGGTAGGATTCGGCGGAGTGGTGGGGAACGCCGCACATGGGGATGGGCTCACCCTTTTCCTTGTTGCGGGAGGTGAGGGTGATTTCGAGTTCGCGGGCGGCGATGACGGCGTCCTCGAAGAAGAGTTCGTAGAAATCGCCGAGGCGGAACATGAGCAGGGCGTTGGGGGCCTGCTGTTTGAGGGAGTGATACTGCCGCATGAGCGGCGTGGACGGTTCAGCGCTCATGCGGCAGATGGTACCCCGTCAGGCGTAAATGCCACGCAGTTTAATAGCGAACGCGACGCGATCCAAGGCCAGCATGTATGCGGCGGTGCGATTGTGGACGTTGTGCTTTTCTCCATAGCGGGTGACGTCGGCGAAGCCGTTCACCATGATCTCCTCGAGGCGGGCGTTGACCAGATCCTCATTCCAGAAGTAGCCCTGGCGGTCCTGCACCCACTCGAAATAGGAAACGGTGACTCCTCCCGCGTTGGCCAGGATATCAGGAATGACGAAGACGTTGTTTTCGGCGAGGATGTGGTCGGCCTCGGCGGTGGTGGGTCCGTTGGCGCCTTCGCAAAGGATTTTGGCGCGAATGCGGGCGGCGTTTTGGGAATGGATGACGTTTTCCTTGGCAGCGGGGACGAGGAGTTCGCATTCGAGGAACATGGCCTCGTTGCGGTCCATATTTTCGCCGCCGGGAAAATCCAGAATCGAGCCGGTTTCCTTGCGATGCTCCATGAGGGCGAGGACGTCGATACCGTCGGCGTTGTAGACGGCGCCGTCGTATTCGATGATGGAGATGATTTTGAAGCCGACAGCCTGCATGAGTTTGGCGGCCATGCCGCCGACGTTGCCGAAGCCTTGGATGACGACGCGGGCGTCGGAAGGAGCGATGCCGAAGCGCTTGAGAGCTTCGAGCGCAACGATGAGGCAGCCGCGTCCGGTGGCTTCGGCGCGGCCGCGGGAGCCGCCGAGGTTGATGGGCTTGCCGGTGACGACGGCGGTAACCGTCTGGCGGCGATGCATGGAATAGGTATCCATGATCCAGGCCATGGTCTGCTCATTGGTATTCATGTCCGGGGCGGGGACATCGATTTCGGGGCCAATGAACTCGATGATTTCGGCGGTGTAGCGGCGTGTGATGCGTTCGAGTTCGGCTTGGCTGAGGATGGTGGGATCGCAAACGACTCCTCCCTTTCCGCCGCCAAAGGGGAGATTGGCGACGGCGCACTTCCAGGTCATCCAGGAAGAAAGCGCTCGAACTTCGTCGAGCGTGACATCGGGAGCAAAGCGAATGCCCCCTTTGGCGGGACCGCGGGCGATGGAATGTTGCACGCGGTATCCGGTGAACACCTCCAGGCGTCCGTCGTCGAGCATGACGGGAATATTGACGCAGATTTCGCGGGCCGGCGATTTGAGCACTTTGCGCATGCCATCGTCCAGCCCTAGCAATTCCGCTGCTTCATTGAAGCGGGCTTCGGCTGCGAGCCAGGGATTAAACTCCCGCTGCAGCGCGGTATCGGCCTCGGCGATCATTTTGGGGAAATTCCTCCGCCTTTATTATGGCAAAGTGGGGATAGGGGATCGGTGGCAAGGAGTCAGAAGTCAGGATTGAGGATTTTGGCCGGCCGGGGTGCGTGGCGGAGGGCGCTGCGGATGGCTTGCATCATGTAGGCAGGAGCGATGGCGAAGCAGGCGGCGGCGGGGATCCAGATGTACCAGACAACGGCGCGGTAAGGCCAGGCGATATATCCCCAGGCTTCGATCCAGATGCCGACGTTACCGAGCGAGGTGAGCATGACGGCCATGGCGAAGGCGCCGTAGCAATGGCCGATATAGCCGCCGGCGAGGTGGCGGCCGGCCCTCCAGAGGACGATCGACTCGACGAGCAAAAGGCTGAGCAGGGGATCGGAGGCCCAGTTGAGCATGGCGAAGACGTTGAATCGGCGCTTGAGATCGGGGAGCCAATCGATCACTTCCTTGGCCTGGTGGAGACAGAAGAGGACGCTGAGGGCTATGAGAAAGTAGTCTATCCCGCCGAGCGTGCGAAGGAGGCCAAGTTGCCGGTAGACCTTGAGGACGATGGCGAGGCCGCTGCCCAGAAGGAGGAACATGAGCGGGCTGGAAAGGACGATACCCATGTCGCGGACGACGATCGGGTCGAGCCACTGGTATTGCTCGATGATGGGACGGCCCAGTTGGGAAATCGAGGTGCCGATGAAACGCACGGTGGCGGCCATGGTGAGGAGGAACCAGGCGAGTTCGAGGGGCTCACCGGATTCGAAACTCTTCCAAACGGAATGGCTCAGGTAAAGCTGGACGGCACAGGTAAAGACAAGAAACCAAGCGCTGGGGTAGCGGAAGAAATTGATGGTCCAGCCGGCGTCGCCGGTGATCATCCACAGCAAGGCCGAAAGGACGCCGAGCGCGAAGACGGCGATTGCGATGACCGCAAGATGGAGCGGCGTGACGATCCATCTCATTGGGGCGGCTCCGGGAGGAGTTTCGCCTTAAGTCCGTCGGCGGCTTTGGCGCCGAGCAGGAGGCGGAAAGTGCGGTCGACATCGGCGTAAGCAGCATGGGGATCAGAAGCGTGAAGGATGCGCTCAGAGAGTTGGGCGGACATGCGAGCGCCGAGGAATTCCTCGATGGCGCCGCGCAGTTGCGTGGTGAAAGGGCCGGCCAGCGGGGGCTGGTTTTCATAAGCACGCATGGCCTGGAGGAGGTTGGCACGGATGCCGGCGAGTTCCTGGCCGGAGACCGGAGCGATGGAGAATAGCCGCTCTTCCATCATTCCGAGACGCCGCAAACAAGGTTTGCAGCGAAGCAGGTGGAGGCGAACGCGGAGGGAGTTGAGCCAGACGAGGTCACCTTCGAGCCAAGCGAGCAGGTCTTCGTCGGCGGGGTGGCGGTGCGACTGAGCAGTTCGATTCGCCATGGCTATTCCGCCTGTTTCGGCGCAAACTCCGCTTGCAATTTTCGCACCGCGCGAGCAATCATGGTTCCCACGGTTCCGACGGTCACACTGAGGGCGTCGGCGATTTCCGTGTAGCGGAAGCCTTGGGAGCGGAGCCGCATTGCCTGCAATTCCCGGGGAGAAAGCAGATGGGGGAGGCGGCGCTGGACGTCGAAGAGGATATCGCTGGACCCGTCCACAGCGATGCCGGAGGTAGCCTGCACGATCTCGCCACGGGGAGCACGGGCCGTGGCGCGATCGAGGTTTTCCTTCAATCGCTGCTGCAACCACCGGCGGGGGTTGTCGATGGGATTGCCTGCGCGCCGATGGAGGAAGTAGGCGAAGAAAGCGTCTTGAACGGCATCCTGAGCGATGGAGGCGTCCTGTAGGCCCGTCAATATACGGGCATAGCGGAGCAGCGAAGCGGAATGCGACTGATAGACTTCGAGCACTTCGCCATGGAGGCCGGCATCGCCGCCGTTGGACACATCGGCCCGCTCTTCGGCGGATGCCGAGATGATGCTGGCGGCGTTGTGGAGGGAATCGGGAATACGAACTCCTGATGTCCAGTATAAACGTGGAACCCTCCAGCGGGAGATGGCCCGTTGGAGGGTTCGGGTAATGGAAAGCGGATGGGACTGGTGTACTAATCGTTCAACTGGAAGGTGCCGACGAAAGCGCTGCGCTTTTCGGGGCTCTTCCATTTGGTGCCGAGTCCGTCACCCTGATAGCTGTGGGCGAGGGAGTAGGCCGGCATGGCGTGGTCGAGCTTGGTGAGGGGCTGATACCAGACTTCCTCGTTGGTGCAGATGTGGTCACCTTCGTGGATGGCGCGAGTGGTGATTTCGGCCAGGGCGCCGGCTTTGAGGGACGCCGTGGCGCTGTGGATGTTGTTGTTCTTGACGGTGAGATCGATGGGAGCGTAGACGACCTTGACGACCTGCTGCAAAAGATCGCCGCCCATGCGGCCGGCGAACTTCTGGAGCGCGAGGCGCTGTTCGGGGGTGGCGCGCTCATCGACAATGAGAACGGACTTCACGGGATAGGCATTGGCGTGGATATCGCCCAGGGTGGCGTTGGCTTTGACCACGCCGACGACGCCCAGACCATCCAGGTCGACGCCGTCGAAGCTGCCTTTGGAAACTTTCCAGCCGAAGACGGCAAGGTCGCCCACGAGGTTGACTTCGGCGTTGGCAAAGCAGGGTCCAGTGAAAATATCAGCGGTGCGCGCTTCGACGTATTCGCCGTGCAAGCGCGATTTTTCGATACCGGCGCCGAAAGCCACAGTGGACAGCGCCGCGGACAAAACGATAGCTTTCATCGACTTCATTATCCTCGCCTCCTACAGAAAACTATATCATTCCGGGCGGCATAGCCGGACCGCCCGGAATGCGGTTACAACTCGTCGTAGCACTTGCGGAACGGGTTGCATTCATAGTCGTCCACAACCCTTCCGTCAGGCCCCATGCACTGTTGCGTTTTGTGGCACCAATACGCGCGGTCATTACCGTGCTGCACATTCGGATCCCAGGGGGCGTCGACGAAGAGGCCCTTCCACCGGATGTTGGAGCAACGGTCGTCGTCGATGACCGTGATGCTGGAGCGTTCCATACGCGGACCTAAGCTCGGGCCTTGGCGGCTTCGAGCAGCGCGCGCTTGACGGCGACGCGCGCCAGTTGAACTTTGTAGGCGTTGCCGTTGAGAGGCTGAGCGCCGTTGACGGCGGCTTTGCCCGCTTCGGTGGCGACATCCTGGGTGAGCGACTTGCCGGCGAGCATTTCGGCGGCGGCGGAAGCCACGACAGGGGTGGGGCCAACGTGTCCCAGCACGACCTTGGCGCTGGCAACGCTGCTGCCCTTCATACGAAGAGCCACGGAAGCCGTGACGATCGGCCAGTCGAGGGCCTCTTTCTGGCGGACTTCGTAGGTGGCATTCTTGACGCCGCGGGCCGAGGGGACAACGATTTCGGTGAGGATCTCGTTGGGGGCCAAGGCCAATTCGCGGGCGGAGTTACTGGAAGGAACGGTGAACAACTGTTCCACGGGCAGTTCACGATTGCCATTGGGACCGGCGATCTTCACCTTCGCACCGAGCGCGATGAGTGCCGGCGCAAGGCTGGACGGGTTCACGAAGTAAGCCTGGGCTTTGGGGAAGATGGCGTGGTAGCGATTCTCGCCATCGGGGACGAGGCTCTTGCCTTTATCCTGGCCGAGGATGCCGTAGCCTTGGCGGAAATACCAGCAGCGGGGGCGCTGGCAGAGATCGCCGCCGACTGTGCCCATGTTGCGGATTTGTGGGCTGGTGACACCCATGGCCGCCTGGTGCAGGGACGGATACTCGGCGCGAACGGCTGCGCTCTCCGTGAGTTCGTCCAGCGTGACGGTGGCGCCGATGCGGAGCCCGGCGGCGGTTTTGGCGATGCCGCCGAGTTCCTTGATGCCCTTAATGTTGACGACGCGTTTCGGCGTGTGGATATACTCCTTCATCAAGCTGAGCAGGTCGGTGCCGCCGGCGAGAATATCGGCTTCTCCCCATTGCGAGGAGAGCATGCCGATCGCTTCCTGGAGAGAAGTGGGACTGGCGTATTCGAATGCTTGCATGTTACGCGCTCCTCCTTTCTTCGAGAGCCCTGAGAACACGGTCTGGAGTGAGTGGGATGATCGGCACGCGGACGCCGATGGCATTCGCCACGGCGTTGGCGATGGCAGCGACGCCGCCGACGGTGGGAGGTTCGCCGAGGCCGATGACGCCGCGCTTATCGAGTTCTTCCTTGATGTCCATATGGACGATGATTTCGCCGATGTCGGCGGCGCCGGCGAGTTTGTAGAACTCCATGTCGGGGTTCAACACACGTCCGGTTTGGGCATCCATGACACGTTCTTCCATGAGAGCGCCGCAGATGGACATGATGCAGGCTCCGGCGACCTGACTTTCGGCGAGTTTGGGATTGACGACAAGGCCGCAATCCTGAACAGCGACCATGCGGTTCATGCGGACGACGCCGGTTTCGACGTCAACGCTGACGTCGGCGATTTGCACGCCGGCGACGCCGGAGGTGTTGAGGCCGAGCGGATTGCGGGGGTTGTTCTGGCCCTGGGCGGTGATGCTCTGCGTACCGAGCTTGCGGCAGGCAGCAGCCCAGGTGAGTGACTTGGCGGAATCGCCTTTGACCTGAATCTTGCCGTCGACAGCCTCGAGTTTGTCAGGGGTGGTGTTGAGCGAAGGAGCCACCTTTTCGAAGAGCTTTTCGAGGGCGTTGACGGAGGCGATGCGGCTGGAACTGCTGACACCGCCGACGGTGGTGGAGCCGCCCGATCCGTTTGACGGCGGGTAGGAATTATCGCCGAGCTTTACGCGGATGGCGTTGACGGGGAGGCCGAGGGATTCGGCGACCACCTGGGCGATGATGGTGCGGGTTCCGGTACCGAGATCCTGGCTACCGAGTTCGACCTCGACGGAGCCGTCGGGATTGATCTTGCAGTCGCAAGTGGAGGCATGGCCGGCGCCGCCCCATGAGCAGATGCCGACGCCGAGTCCGCGCTTGACGGGGCCCGGACCGGAGTCGCCACGGCGATGCCAGCGCTTGCTCCATTCGGCGAGTTCGGCAGCCTTCTTGAACTGCGAAAGGTAAGTTTCGCGGCGCGGTTCGGGAGCGTACTCGATGTTCTTGACGAAGACCTCGATGGGATCCATGCCGAGTTTGGCGGCGAGATCTTCCACCGCGGCGCAAGTGAGGAACGAAGCCTGCGGATGGTTGGGGGCGCGCCAAGCGCGGAGGGGACCGCCGTTGGTCTGGACCGCGGAGTGGTTCAGGCGGCGGTTCGGGATGTTGGTAATGACGTAGGGGATGGGTGGCATGGCACCACCGCCCATGCCACCGGTAGCCCAGGAAGTGGATTCCCAGGCGATGATGGTGCCGTCTTTCTTGGCGCCCAGCTTGATTCTGGCGAAGGCGGAAGGCCGGTTGCCGGCGATGTTCAATTCCGTGGCACGATCGAGGAATGTTTTCACGGGACGGCCGCCGCTCGCTTTGGAGAGCCGAGCACCTTCCACGCCCCAACGGTCTGAGCCGAACTTGCTGCCGAATCCGCCGCCGATGTGGTCCTGGTGGACTTTGATGGCGGTGGCGGGGAGTTCGATGTTCTTGGCGAGGTCGCCGCCGATGCCGGAGACGTTCTGCGTCGAAGGCCAGTAGTTGACCTGATCGCCGTTCCACTGCACGACCTGGCCGTGCGGTTCCAGGCAGCAGTGGGTGAGGACGGGGATGCCATAGTGGCCTTCGTTGATGACATCGGCTTCCTTGAAGGCCTTGTCGGGGTCGCCGGTGAGTTGCTCGCCGGCAGGTTTGGCGCGGCTGCCGACCTTGGATATATCTTCCTCTTTGACGACGTGGGGTAGCACTTCGTAGTCAACCTTGATGAGGCGGACGGCGTCTCGGGCGGCCTGCTCGGTGCTGGCGGCGACGATGGCGATTTCCTGGCTCTGCCAGTTCAGCTCCGTGCCGGCGGTGGCGATGACGCGGACGGCGGTGACGCCAGGGGCCTTTTCGGCCGCGCTGGTATCGATGGAGCGGACACGGGCATGCGCGTAGGGGGACGTCAGCAGCGCCGAATGAAGCATGCCGGGCTTATTGAGGTCGGAATTGTATTTGGCTTTGCCTGTGGATTTATCCAGACCGTCATGACGCGAAAGGCGCTGGCCAATGGCCTTGCGCGTACTCATGGGGGGCCAACTGTAGTTAGGCATTCTTACCTCCCTTCAACGCTTTGGCGGCTTCGAGGACAGCTTTACGGACGCCGACATAGGTGCCGCAGCGGCAGAGATTGCCGCCGAGTCCGGCTTTGACCTGATCGTAGGTGGGGTTGGGGTTCTTGTCGAGGAATCCCTTGGCGGCCATAACGAAGCCAGGAGTGCAGTAGCCGCACTGTTGGGCATCGTTGTTGACGAAGGCAACGCTGACCGGGTGGGGCCTGTTGCCGGCGGAAATGCCCTCGATGGTCTGGATCTGCCTGCCCTGGGCGTCGATGGCGAGCACGGTGCAGGAGTAAATGACTTTGCCATTGGCGATCATCGTACAGGCGCCGCAGGTGCCGCGGTCGCAAACGCGCTTGGCGCCGGTGATGTCGAGATGGTTGCGGCAGGCGTCGAGAAGGGTGACGCGGGGCTCGACGTTGAGGTTATGCACTTTACCGTTGATGTTGAGGGAGATGGGCACGGCGCCGGGGCCTTGCTTGGCTCCGCCAGCCTGTGCGGCTTCCGCTTCCTGTTCCGCTAAGAGCGCGCTGCCGAGAGCGCCGCTGGTCACGCCCACGCCACGGAAGAATCCGCGGCGTGAAAACCCGCCTTTCGGATGGGTTTTCTCGTCCAGTTCGTCGTGGTGCTTACTCACTGCTGACACCGTCCTTTCCTGTCTTTTCTTCGCGTCCGGGCCGTTTTCCGCGGGGAGTGCAGACACGTCCGGATTGTTTCATAGAAGGCCGTGAAGATAACTGACTATATCAAATGATACGGAAAGGGGACAAGGCGCAGGAGTTGCAGCCATGCGGCGAATGCCGGGCAAGCGGCAGAAGGGAACGATTTCGTGGCGGCGATCCTCACGGCCGCGGGCCTCCGGTGAAGCGCTCGATCCAGCGCATGGCGTGGCTGACGGCCTCAGGAGTGGGGGAGTGACCTTTGTGGTGATTGAAGTAGCCGATGTGGTCGGGCATGCCGTACAGGCGGTAGACCGCGCGGGCGGCATTGACGTAGTGCCAGCTTTCGTTGCCGTCGTACCGATCGCCCCCGATTAGCAGGAAGGGCCGTGGGGCGATCAGGGCGAGGAGTTCGTGTTGATCCGTGCCGCCGGGGAGGGACTGCATTTTTTCGCCGAGATACCAGAAGTCGTCGTAGTTCGACATCTTGAATCCGATGCCCCCTTCGCTGAAGACGACGTTGCCGATGCGGTCGTCCATGGCCGCGGCATAGAGGGCCATCTTCGCTCCGAGGGAGTGTCCGATGATGGCGATGCGCTTGGAGTCGGCATCGGGAATGGTGGCGATGTAATCGAGGAGCCGCTGCGCGTCCCACACCCATTTGCCCAAGCCCGTGCAATTGGGATGGCGCAATGCGAGATTGGCGACGGCCTCGTCATAGCGTTCGCCGTAGCTTTCGCCGAACCAGCGGATGGCGACGGCGAGATAGCCGCGCTGGGCGGCGAGGTAGGCGTAGGCTCGCACGGACCCTGGCATGAAGGTGCGCCCGCCGAGATTGCGGAGAGCGGGGACATCGACGTCGTAGTAGGGGACGATGACAACGGGCAGCGGGGCGCGGGGGATAGCGGCTGGACGCAGGATGAGGATTTTTTCCCAAGAGTCCGGCTCGGTTTGCAGTTCGAGGATTTGGCCTTGGAGGCCGCGATCCGCGTAGCTTTCGATGTGCCGGGCGTTGGGCGTGGGAGGTGCGATGGCGGGGGCTCCGAGGATGGCGCGCCACTTGCCGCGAAGCGTGTTGCGCTTTTGCGCCCAGGATTGCGCGGTTTCCGAAGGAGCAAGGAGTGGCGTGAGGGAGCCGGTGGCGGTCTCAAAGCCGGCGGGCGGTTGGCGGTAGGGGCGGAACCAATCGGGGCCGGGGGCGGGGTGCCCGGCCGGAGCGATGGTGCGGGCAACGCGGAATCCGGTGTAGCGGCTCTTGTGGCTAGCGGGCATGGAGGAACGGTAGCCGCGGCTCCAACCGGAGACGGTGGAGACGAATGAACCGCCGCGAATGGTGCGGTCGACGCCGTGCGACTGCTGCTGCACCGTGGCGGAAACAGGATCGAAGAAATCGTTGGTCCATTCCCACACGTTGCCAAGCATGTCGTAGATGCCGAGTTTGTTGGCCGCCTGGGAGCCGACGGGCCTGGTACCTTTTTCGTTGACCAGCCGCAAGAGGGGGCCGGTCTGCTTGGTGTTGCCGCTGCCGAGGTTGGCCTGTTGGGGATCGGCGCCCGGCAGTGCCGCTTCCCATTCGGCTTCGGTGGGTAAACGGTAGCCGTTGCGGGCGAGATCGGCAAGGCCGGTGGCGAGATCGTAGACAGGCTCCAGATTTTCGCGCACGCTGCGTTGGTTGCAGTAACGAATGGCGTCCCACCAGGAGACGGTTTCGACAGGGCGCCGGGCCCCTTTGTAGTGGGACGGATTGACGCCGGTGACGGCTTCGTATTCGGCCTGGGTGATCTCTGTTGCCGAGAGGAGAAACTCGCCGGTAGCGATGCGAATGGCGATGCCCGTTTCGCCGTCGGTAACTTCGCGCGAGGATGCCGGTACGCGGACCATGTCGGCCGCAAGCGCGGGGCAAGCAATGAGGGCGAGTGTCAGTCCAAGCCGGCCGAGGCGGATGTTTGCCCGGGCTCGGGCTTCCAATCCACGGTGTAGTTGAACCAGCCGATCATCATTTCTTCCCATGTCTGATCGCCCCATCTTACTTCCTTTGTGGGGTCGGGGTTGTACTTGTTGTTGGCGGAGTTATCGTAGTGGGCCACACACTCAATGCGGGCGCCTTTCGGCAGGGAGAGCGGATCGGCAAGTTGATAGGAGAGTTGCCAGGCGAAATCGTAGCGGGGCACGTTGAGGAGGATCTCGCGGCGGCCATCGGGATAGACGACGGTGTACTGAAAATCCTTTCCGCGGACGTGCATGTGCGGCATGAGGCTGGTGAGGCGCATGTCCTCGCGGACGACGTAGGACGCTTTCACTTCGTGCGCTTCGGCGTGCGGAGGGATTTTGAGGCCGATGTTGATAGCGCGGCCGGTGAGGGAACGGTACTTCGGAGGTTTTTTGGCAAACTTCAGCCCGACGTAGCTTCTGTCTTTCACGGCGGTTCCGTTGGGCGTATAGTGCATCTGGAAGCGCAGCCGGGTGCCGGCGCGCACCAGGCGGGCAGTGCCTTCGGGCAATTGCAGCGGAGGATCGCCGGGGGCCCAGCCGACGAGCAGATTGCCTCCGGTGCGGGCGAGGTTCTCTTTCGGGTCATCCTGTAGGAACACGATCATGTGATGCACCACACCGCGCTTGTCCGGACGGCATTCGGCGGCTTCAATCCAGGTGTCTTCCTGGAAGTTGGTTTCGACGGTGAAGTATTTGTAGGGGACTTCGCCGGTTGCGGGAACTTCAAATTCCTGGCCCAAGTCGAAGACCACATCTGGTTTTCCGATGGACCAGCCGGGCTCGAATCGCGGCGGAGGCGGCAAGTCTTTGGGATTGCCTTCGGGAGCGCCGTTATCGGCCCAAGCCACGATGGTTGCGATTTCATCCCCGCTGAGACGGCGGTCATTGGAAAAACGCCCATGGGCGGGATCGGCAAGCCATGGCGGCATCTTCTTGGAGAGCACCGCGGCTTTGATTGCTTTGGCCCAGGGGCGGGTTTCCTTGTATGTAGTGAAAGCCATGGGAGCCGCTTCGCCAGCGCGGTGGCATTCGACACAACGGTTGTTGAGAATCGGCGCCACGTGCCGGCTGAAATCGGGTTTGGCCGGCGCGCTCCAAAGCGCGGCGGAAGCGGCGGCGGCAACGGCGATGCCACGAACAATGCATTTCCACATACCTGAAGTTCCCCAGTCTCGGAATATGCAGGTAGGATACTCTGTATTTTTCCGCTTCGCCACCACGGTACAGTGGCGCTGCACAGATTGGCTTGGGAGGAATTGCTCGATGGGTACTCTCTGGTTGCTGCTGGTGCAACTGGGTTGGGGCGCGGATGCGGCGGCGGTGGATCGCGCGGCGCAACAGGCGATGCAGAAGCTGAAGACTCCGGGACTGGTGGCAGTGGTGGTGGAAGGGGATCGCGTCACCCACGCCAAGGGTTACGGTGTGGCCAGTGTGGAGACACGCGAACCCGTTACGGCGGATCATCTGTTTCGCGTGGGATCGACGACGAAGATGTTTGTTGGAGCGAGCGTGTTGCGCCTGGCGGAGAAAGGCAAGCTGTCGTTGCGCATGCCGGTGGGGACGTATCTCCGCGAGTTGAATGGGGCGCTGGCCGATCTCACCGCACATCAACTGCTAACCCATACCTCCGGGCTGATGGATCGCACGTTGATGTACGGCGCGCACGACGATGGCGCATTGGCGGCGAATATTCGCGGACTGCAACCCGATGTGTTGTTTGCCAAGCCGGGTGAGATTTATTCGTATTCGAACCTGGGATATGCGATGGCTGGGCGCCTGATTGAAGTGGTTTCGACGATGCCCTTTGCCGATGCCATGTCGAGCCTGCTGTTTGAGCCGTTGGGGATGAAGCGGACCACGTTCCGGCCGACGCTGGCCATGACATATCCGCTGGCGCAGGGCCACATTGAGCAGCGCGGGGAGACTGTGGTGGCGCGTCCGGCGGCGGATCATTCGGGCTACTGGCCGGCGGGGTCGATGTTTACAAGCGGCAACGATTTTGCACGCTGGGCGGTGGCCGTAGTGAATGGGGGACGGCTGGACGGACGGCAGGTGCTGGAGGCGGAACTGGTGCGGAATTTGACCGAGGCCCATGTATCGACGCCGTCTGGCGGCAGCTATGGCTATGGCGTAGCGGTCGAGAAGACAGCGGGAGTGGATGTGTTTTCCCATGGGGGATCGCGGCTGGGGTATGGCAGCTACTTCATTTGGTCGCCGCAGAAGAAGGTGGGAGTGATCACGCTGGCGAATCTGAGCGGTGCGGATACGTCCGCGCCGGCGCGAGAGATTTTCGCCATGGTGAGTGGCGTCGCGGCGGGTACACGACAGCGGAAACCGGCGGCTGGGCTGGATCCGGCGAAGCTCACCGGCGTCTATGCGCAGTACACCAGCTTCGTTACGGTCACGCAGGAGGCCGGGGAATTGCGGATGACCGCGGATGGACGCACTACAAAATTGGAGCCGGAGCATGGGAACTGCTTTTCCGGCGGTGTGTGCTTCACGGTGGATGCGGCAGGCAAGGGGATCTATGTCAGCCGCGGGAGCCGGTCTTTTGCACGGAAGAACTGACCATAAAGAACCACGCCGCGGCGCTGTAGAGATTAAGAATGGCCACGAGGGTGAAGTAGCCTGCTCCCAGCACAGGGAAAAGATTCGCGCTGACGAAAGAACCGAGGTTGCCGAGCATGTTCATGGATCCGGTGACGGCGCCGGATTTTCTGCCGCCGATGTCCATACAGAACGCCCATGAGGGAGAGATGGTCATTTCGGCTCCAAATGCGGCCACTGTAAATAGAAACACTGCGGTCTGCGCATGTTCCACGTGCGGGATTGCGGAAATGCCGGCGGCGGAGAGGAGAAATCCCGCGATGGCGGGCAGCCGGCGCGACCAGGCTTTGTGTTTCGAGCGGTAGAGCCGGTCGACAATGGTTCCGGTGGCCCATTGTGCGGTTGCGCCCACCAGCAGCGGGATCATGGCGTAAAAGGCCGCGGAGGAGGCGCTGAGAGCAAACCGCTCCCTGAGATAGGGCAGCATCCAGGTGAGGCAGAGGAAGGTGGTGAAGTTCACGATGAAATACTGGCTCATGGCGAGGAGCATCGGGCGGGAGCGAAAGATTTGGCCGAAGGAGGGTTCTGCGCCCGATGGGGCAGCGGCACGTTGCGGTGGCGTGGGGGGCTCATCGCGGAACCAGGCATACCAGGCGATGCCCCATACGATACCGGGAACGGCGAGCCAGTAGAACGCCGTGCGCCAGGAATTGGCCGCCAGCAGCCATGCCATGATGGGGAAGGCGATGGCCGCGCCGAGCCGCGAGGCGGCGAAGATGATGCCGTTGGCGCGCCCATGTTCCCAGGGGGGCAGCCAATTGTAGAAGGCGCGCGCGGAGCCGGGAAACGCACCGGCTTCGGCGATGCCGAAGGTGAAGCGTACGGCGATGAGAATGAAGAAATGATGGACTGCGCCGGTGAGGGCGGTGAGAAGGCTCCAGAACACCACTACCGCCGAAAGCATGAGGCGTGGACCGAAGCGGTCGGCAGCCCATCCGCTGGGCACTTGCGCGATGGCGTAGCCGAGGGCGAATGCGGAAAAGACGGCTCCCATTTGCCGGCCGGAGAGCCCCAGTTCCGCCGAGAGCGGATCCTTTACGGAAGAGATGGCGGCTCGATCAATGTAGGTGATGAGGGAGAGGACGAAGAGGCCTGCGACAACCCAGTGGCGCATGATCAGGCGAGCTCTTTGTAAAACAGGACGGTTGTGTGGAGTTCGCCACCGGCGCCGCGGGCGTAGTGCGGGATCTCGCCCGCGGCTACATAGCCGAGCCGGCGATAGAGGGACTCGGAAGGATCTCCTTTGCGCGTGTCGAGCACGAGAAGGGTGCGCCCGATCCGGCGGGCGTGATCTTCGGCGGCGGCCATGAGGGACTTGCCCAGACCCAAGCGGCGTGCCGTGGTATGAACCATGAGCTTGTTGACCTCGGCCCGATGAGCGCCATTGGGACGGGTGCACAGAGCCAGTTGCACGGATCCAAGCAGGCTTTTCCCGTCATAGACGGCTAGCAGGATGGTCCGGTTTTCCTCGATATCGTCGATGCAATCGTGCCAGTAGGTGACGGCGGCGATGGGATCGAGGGGCGGGAGGAAACCGAGGGAGGCGCCGCCGTTGACGGCATCCTCCAGCAGTGCAACGAAAGCGTGCATCTGGGAGGCGAGTTGCGAGGAGTCGAGAGCACGGACCTCGAAAGGCATTGGAGTAGGTATAGCACACGCAGGTTACGATGCAGGGGGAATGGCATAGAAAGCGCGCAGGCGGGCGGCGTAGGCAGGGCCCGCGGCTTCCACGATGTTGTTGTGCCCGACGCCCGGAAGAACCCATAGCTGCTTGGGGGAATTGGCGGCTTCGAACAAACGGCGGCCGAGGGAGATATCGATGACCTCGTCGGCGTCGCCGTGAATGACCAGCAGGGGGACATGCACTTTCGGAATCTTGGCGGCGGAGTGGAAGCCCCACATGAGGAGGGGACCGAGTCGCGGGAATACCGACCCGGCGACATCGCGGGCGGAGGAGAACGGCGCTTCGAGAACCAAGGCGCGGCAACGCTTGCGCGAGGCAAGGTCGACGGCGACGGCCGTGCCGAGGGATTCGCCATGGATGACAATCGCGGACTCCGCGTGGCCTTTGGCGAGGAGCCAGGAGTATGCCGCGTCGGCATCGCGATACAGCCCTGATTCCGAAGGCGAACCTTCGCTCTTGCCGTAGCCGCGATAGTCAAGCAGCAGGACCGAGGAACCGGCCGCGGCGATCTCGCGCATCGCCGGGCCGCGATGGGTCACGTTGCCCGCGTTGCCGTGGAGGAAGAGGGTAACGACGGAAGCGTCTTTGCGCGGCAGCCACCAGGCGTGCAGGGTGACGCCATCGCCGGCGGTAAACCAAACATCCTGGGCGCCCAGCTCCTGCTGAACACCCCACCAGCCGTCGGGGTAACGCATTGGGAAGAACGCGCTGCGATGCGCCAGCCAGGCCAGTGCGGCCCAAGCGCATCCCGCAATCAGCAGCAGTGCGAGAGCTGTCTTCACCAGAACGTTGATTATTTCACGCTGGGGCCGCGGGTTGGCGCCAAGGCTTCGGCGATGGCGAGTTCGTAGAGGGCCTGTGCGCGGAAATAGTCGGCACGGGCGGCAACCTCGCGCACGGAAGCATCGAATGTCGCCTGCTCGCGGAGATTCACCAGGAAGAGCGTGCTGTCGCCGAGATCGAACTTCGTGCGCTCGGCGTCTTCGAGCGTTCGCGCCACCTGCACTTCCTCGGCGATGAGGCGGGCGCGCCGGTATGCTGTTTGGACAGCGGAGATGGCATCCTGGACCTCGGCGGTAATCTGGTCGCGCGTGAATTGCTCGCGCTGCTGGATCTGGTTGAGGCGCGCTTCGGCGCTGACGATGCGGCCTTCGGCGGCGCGGCGCTGGAATGGGAGCTCGAAGACAAGGCTGCCCTTTAACTCGGTGGGACCGCGGCGCACGGCGCCCGTTCCATTCTCACGAGTGAAGCTGAGCAGCACGTCCATGCTGGGCAGACGCATGTTCTTGCCGAGCGCGGCGTCGACTTCGGTCTGCCGGCGCTGCACGATGAGGCGCTCCACCTCCGGTCTCCGGCGCAAGGCGGTTTCGATGTCATCGGCGATCTGCTCCTCGGTGAGCGGGGATTGTTCCGGAAAGCCGGAAGGCAATTGCGAGGCGGCGGCCATCCGTGGCTTGCCATCGGGTGTGCGGTAGAACAGGGAAAGGTCGATGGTGGCGAGTTGCAGCGCGCGTTCGGCCTCCACCAGTTGCGAGCGGCGCTGGAGGATGGCGCGTTCGTTTTCGGCCACTTCGATGGCCGGCGTTTGCCCCAGGCGCACGCTCTCCTTGAGGATGTCGTTACGCTTCATGGCGAGGTCCAGCAGTTGCTCGGCGACGGCATAACGGCGCCCGGCGGCGACCCATTCCCAATAGCGGCGGGTTGCGGTTTGCAGGATCACCAGCTTCTGCTGATCGATGGAAAGCGCGGCGATGCGCCGGTTGAGGTCTGCTTTGCGCAGATCGGCGCGGCGGCTGTCGATGGCGCGGTCGCGCATAAGGGGCAATTTCATGCCGGCGCGAAACTCGCCGTAGCTGCGTGTGTCGAGTTTGCCGTCGTAGGGAGCGAAATTGCCCTCGCCGAGACGCCAGCCTCCATAGAACGTGGAGCCCCATTTGGTGGTCGCTTGTTCCAGGCCGATGTCGACTCGCTCGTTGTCGTAGAAGCCGATCTGGTCGGTATCGAATCGAGCGCGGAACATGGTGTCGAAGCGGCCCAGAGCACTGAGCATGTCTCCCTCCGCAGCCTGTTTTTCCTGAAGGGCCGCGAGCAGGGGCGGGTAACTTTTCTCCACCGATTGCAGCACTTCCTGCAAGGTGAGAACCTGCGCTTCGAGAGTGCCGGCGAGGAGAAACAGAAGGCTGATCTTCACTTCTTGCCTCCCGCCGGCTCCTTGCCGGGCTCGGCGATGGCGACCGCCGGCGGGAATCCGTTGAACTGCCGCCAGAGCTCGAAGCCCAGCTTTACCTGATTGAGCAGAACCCAGCCGTTGGTGCGCACTCCCTGGCGGAGCCAGCGGGGGGAAGGCCAAGGCTCGTCATTCGGGTCGGGAACGACAAGAACGCGGAACTTCCCTTCACCGTTGTCCGTGGAATCCACCAGCAGCACTTTTCCGCCAAATGTTCCGACGGCAACCGATGGCCAGCCGACGAACTGGATGGCCGGCCAGCCTTCGAACTGCAACCGGACGTCGCGTCCGGGCGTAATGAGGGGGGCGTCGTTGCCGTTCATCCAAAGCTCGACCACTACCTGCGACGCTTCGGGCACGAGCAAGGCGACGGGATCGCCCGCCTTCAGCACCTCACTGCCGGGTTGGGCGAGGAGGCGGAAAATGGTGCCATCGCGTGGGGCGCGGACGGTCTGGCTCTGCTGGCGCGCGAGGCGGGCATCGACACGCTGGAGCTCGATGTTGGCGTTGGCGATTTCGGTGAGAGCCGAGGCGCGCGAGGCTTTCGCGTCCTCGATGGAAGCGCGGAAATCGGTGATGATTTTCTGTTGCTCGGCTTGCAGCACGGACTTCGAGTTCTTTTCCGCGTTGACGGCGGCGCGACTGCGTTCCACTTCGGCTGTGGCGCGATCGAATGCCATTTGGGCGAGTTCCAGGTTGCGGGTGGAGGTCAGCCCCTTTTCGATGAGCTTCTTCTGGCGATTGAGATTGAGGCGGTCGGCGACAAGCGTCGCCTCGGCCGCGGCGAGGGCTCTTTCGGCGGCCTGCACGCGGTCGGAAGCGGTTTCGATACGCGACTGATTGGCATCGAGTGCGTTGCGGCGCGAACCTTCGAGGCCGGCAATGCGTTCTCCGAGCGACAACTCGCGAGCCCGCGCCGCCTCGATACGGCGGAGGATGTTCTCGCGCTCCTGCATGATGCGCGAGAGGAAGGCAGGGTCAATGTCGGTGACGTCGACAATGGGGTCGCCCTTCTTCACTTTGGTGCCTTCGGCGACGTGCCAAGTGAGCACGCGGCCGTCGACGGGCGAGTCGACGGTCTGCTGCCGGTCACTGGGGTGGATGGCGGACACCTTTCCCTGGCCGGCTACGTTTTGCTGCCACGGCGCAAGCAGCAATGTGACCGGCATCACGATCAGAAGAAGGAAGAGCATCAAGGCCAGAGTTCTGACGGCACTGGGATAGCGCACCAGGCTCATGGAAGGGAGCAGAAATGTATTCTCGGTGGTCATCGTTTTGCATACTCCCGCAGAATTCCGTCTTCGAGATGGAAGTGTTGCTCGCAAGTGGCGCGGATCTCCGGGTTCTTCGTGGCCACGAGAACGGTCCACGGATTCTTGGGATCGAAGAGCCCGGCCATGATCCGGTTGCGAAGTTTGACGTCCTCGATTTCGTCGAGACACTCGTCGAGCAGCAGCAGCCTGGGATGCTTGAGCACTTCGCGGGCAATCATCAGCCGCAACGCCTGGCTGTGCGACAGCGGCAGACCGCCGGTTACGAGAACGGTGTCGAGGCCGTCAGGTAAATCACGGATCTCATCGAGCAGCCCCGCCTGTTCGAGGGCGGCACGCATCTCCACGGCGCCGGCGGCGGGGTTCGCCACTTTAAGGTTATCGGCGATTGTGCCATGGAAAATCTCCGACCGGCGGACCAAGCCAATCTGGGCGCGCAGCGATTCGAGTTGGATGTCGCGAATGTCGAGTGAGTCTATCTCGATTTCCCCGCCCGCGGGCGTGCGGAGGGCATAGATGAGATCGAGGAAGGTGGTTTTGCCGTGACCCGTCAGGGCGGCACGGGAACCGGAGTGTAGCTGGCAACTGCCATTCAAGAGAACAGGGGAACCATCCTGATAGGAAAAGCGGACATCGCGAAAGAGAACTTGTAGGCCCTCGCGCTTGGCCGGCAGCTTTTCCTTGCCGGTTTCCTCCATCGGCAGTTCCGTCAGGTAGCTAAGCTTGTCCGCCGCGGCACAAAGATCGTAGAAGGTTTCGAGTTGTTTTCCAAACTTGCTGAATCCACTCACCACCAGAGTGACGACGAGTTCGGCGGCCACGAGTTGGCCAAGGGTCAACTGGCGCTGAATGACCAGCCATCCACCCGCGCCCAGCAGAGTCGCGCTGGCCAGGGCATGCAGGCCAAGCGAACCCAAGACCTGGCGCATGAGAATACGGAAATGCTTGATGCGGTAGGACAGGTACTTCTTGATGAGCTCGTCGGTGCGATGGGTTGCAAAGGCGAACCCATTTGCCGGTTTGAAGGAGGCGGGCCAGCGGGCAATTTCCTCGAGCCAAGCCACCAGTTCATACTTCGCCTTCGATTCGAGGATGCTGGTGGCAATGGCGCCGCGGCCCATGGGAAACAGCACGACCAGGATCGCCAGGAACAGGATCACGTCGAACGCCAGAAGCCACGGGTGATAGACTGCCAGCAGGATCATGCCGATGGAGGACTGCATGAAGATGGAAAGCCCGTCGATGAGAAGTATGGCGCCACTCTTCTGCACCGTCACCACCTCAAGAAAACGATTCACCAATTCCGGACCATGATGACCATCGAAGGCATCGATTTTGGCGCGGAGGAGCTTGCCTACCACGTCGGATGAGATGCGCACGAAAATCCGGCGCTGGAGCAGTTCCACCACGAAAGTGCGCAAACCTTGCAGGATGCCGGAAAAACCGAGTCCGGCGAGGACAACCAGCGTCAAAACAACGAGGGGTTGTAAGAGATTTCCGAAGGCGACCGTGTTAACGAGGGATTGGACGGCTACGGGGACGACGAGGGACAGCAGTCCGATGGCGATGGAGTAAATGATGGCGATCCACAGGAGAGTGCGCTCGACGGAGAGCCAGGAGCGGACTTGGTGGAGAGGGGAGGTCATCACAGTTTCGAGGGTAACAGCAAATAATCTATATGTCAAGATGTTTGAACATTTATACTTAAAAATATTTTGACATTTGAACTAGACTTGTGTATGATTGTTCCTGGAAATGCCTACTCGCGCTTTCGTCTCCAAGGAACTGGCGAAACTCCTCGGCGTGCTTTCGCATCCGCACCGGATTCGCATCATTGAGGAACTGCGCCAGGGCGAGAAGGACGTAAACTCCTTACAGACCGTTCTGGGCGTGTCGCATTCGGGCGTCTCACAGCATTTGAGTCTGCTGCGCTCGCACCGTTTGGTGGAGGAACGGCGCGAGGGGCGGCATGTTTTTTACCATCTCTCTCAACCAAGGCTGGCGCGATGGTTGACGGACGGGCTGGATTTTCTGGAAGGCTCCGCTAGCCAGGTACGCGAATTGCAGGACGCCGTTGAGGCCACGAAAACGCTCTGGACGACGCCAGATGTTGGCCGAGACTGAGTTCGCTGGTCCCGGTGCGGCTAGGCTTTGAGGAGTGGTTTCACAAACTCCAAAGTCTGTTTCAGTGCGACCTTGGCTTCTTCATCGAAGGCAGCATTCTTGCCGCCGCGGGTGGCGTGATTGGGGAATACGCCGCGCAGTTCGAGCAGGTATTTGAGGGCAGGGATGCCATAGGCGGTAACCTGGGTCACCAGGAGCATGGTCTTGGCGAACGCATCCATGGCTTTGGCTTTGTCGCCTTGCTGCCAGGCGTTCCACACATGCACGTAGAGATCGGCGAAGGGCGCTCCGGGCATTGTGCCTTTGGCGCCGCGGGCGAGTTCGTCGAGCATCGTCTTGCCGTGCCCGCCTGTAAAGACACCGCGCAGCCGAGGTGTAGACTTGCGGCGATATTCACTGATGCGGGGTAGCGTCTGTCCTGCCTCGTCCTTGATGAAATGCAGGTTCGGCACCTCGGCGATCATTTGCATGACGAAATCCACGCTCATATCGCCGATGGTTTGGGCGAACAACGGGCGGCCACAATTCTGTCCGATGGCTTTGTAGTACTCAAGGACTTTGGTCTTATCCTTGGCGTCGCGGGGCGGGAGAGCAATGAGGGCGTCGGGCGCGAGCGACTCGGCATGCTTGACGTAGCGCAGCGCGGTGGCGATATCCGGCCCTTGCACGCCCAGCACCACGGCGGGCTTGAGGTTCTTGCCGGTGGAGGCCACAACCTCCATTCCGGCGAAGCGTTCTTCCATGGTGAGTTCGGAATATTCGCTGGCCAACTGCGGCCAAACGACACCTTGTACGCCCGTGCGGTCGAGGAACCGAATCTCCTCAGCCAGGGTTTTCCCGTCGAGTTTGTTGTCCGCGGTGAACGGGGTTTGCACGATGGGGAACACACCGGCCAGATGTTTGGCCTCCTTTGCGGGCAGAGGCTGAGCGAACGAGGCGGCGAGCGAGCCGAGGAAGAAGCGGCGGGTGTGCATGCGTTACTCCTTGTTGAGAAAGCGGTCGATACCCAGGCGGCAATCGTCGGTCATGCGCGCGATGGCATTCATCTGCGCGCCGCTGTCGATGGCGGCGTCAAAGCCCATGCCGTCCATATGGTATAGCAGCCGCTTGGTGAGTTGCACGGCGCCTGGGGGACGGGCGGCCATGCGCTCGGCGTATTCATCGACGTGGGCCTCAAACGAAGCATCGGGATAGACGGCGTTGATCAGCCCGAGCTCCAATGCTTCGGCCGCCTTGACGATACGGCCCGTGGTGAGCAGATCGAAGGCCTGCTTCTCTCCGACGCTGCGCCGCAGGATGGCCATCACCATGGCTGGAACGAAGCCGATGTTTACTTCCGGGTAGCCGAATTGCGCCGTATCCGAAGCCAAGACCACATCGCAGGCGGTGGCGAGGCCGCATCCACCGGCGAGGGCGCGCCCGCGCACGGCGGCAATTACGGGCAGGGGGTGGCGCCGTATCTGCTGAAACAGTTCACCGAGCAGGCGGGCATCTTCGAAATTCTCGAGCGCGCCCGCGTCGCGGATACGGCGGAGTTCGGACAAATCCGCGCCGGAGCAGAAATCCTTCCCCGCGCCGGAGACAACGATCACGCGCGATGGCTTGCTTTCGCGCGCTTCACCGAGCAAGTTACGGATGCGCAGGATGGAATCGCGATCGAGCGCGTTGCGTTTTTCGGGACGGTTGAGAACGATGCGGAATATCATGACGGCTGCGGCCGGGCCGCAAGCACGGAGGCAGAGAGCAGCACCAGGCTCACCCATAATAGATCGGTCAGCAGCAGATGTGCGATCTGGGTCCAGAGCGGGGTCAATAGGACGATATTCACCGCGCCCAGCAGGAACTGCCCGAAGGTGAGGAACTGAATGGCCGAGGCATACCGTGCGACGAGCGCATCCTTGTAGAGCGATTGCGCCTTGGCCGCCAACCAGAGCAGGAAGGCGCCGGCGAGAAATGCCGCCACGGGGTGCAAGACGCGCAGCCGCACCAGTAACGGGGCGCTGCGGGAGAACTCATCGCGCACGCCGGAGGCTACGGATTCGGCGGGAAACAGCGTGTCGCCCAACGCAGCGATACCCCCGAGGGCACTGACTACGATCATGGCAATGGCCGCCTCGCGCAACCGCGCCCGCAGCGGAGCCGGCGCGCCGGATGGCGTCCGCGTACTCCACCAAGCGGCCAGAGCGATCGCGGCCAGCAGCAAGAGTGTGTTCACGAGGTGCACGGAAAGCACGACGATGCGCCAGGGAGAGCGGCTTCCGGCCACCAATCCGGTCAGCACGAGGAGTGCTCCGATCAGCGTCTCGTTGATCATGAAGACCAGGGCAAGGAAAGAAGCGCGGCGGGCCGGGGCGCCCATCGCGAAAAGGCGCCGCGCCCAGAAGAACAACGCAATTACGGAGAGCAGGGCGAATCCGCTGGTGATGCGATGGGTAAATTCGATGAGGGTATGGGCCTGGGGAAAGGCGGGAACAACGGCGCCATTGCAAAGCGGCCAGTGCTCGCCGCAACCGGCGCCGGAGCCCGTTGCCCGCACCAGTGCTCCCCAACACACGACGAAGATGTTGTACCAAAGGACGGCGTAAGCGTAGCGGCTGAAGCGGGACAAAACTCAGTATAGCGTTTCCGGTATAGTTTCCTTCATGCGGACGAACGTGCGATTCACCATCGGCGATGAGGTGGTGGAGACGGAATTCGACGACACCGCAACCGCGCGGGCGCTGCTGGCGGCGATGCCGCAAACCACCTTGGGCAACTACTGGGGCGAGGAGTTCTACTTCCGCATGCCGGTCAAGTTAACCGCCGATGAGACGGCGCGTGAGGTGGTGGAGCCGGGCACCGTCGCCTTCTGGGTGGAAGGCTCGTGTTTGTGCCTGTTCTGGGGCGCTACTCCGGTGAGCCGTTCTGGAGAGTGCCGCGCCGCGAGCGATGTCAATGTTGTCGGGCGCGTGCGCAATCCGGAAGTTCTTTCCCGGTTGAAAGACCGCACGGTCACGGTGGAGGCCATTGGAAAGGGAGTGTTCTGACGATGCGAATATGCAGTTTGCTGGCTCTTGTGTCCGTGCTCAGTGGGCAAACCTACGATGTCGTGCTGAAGGGCGGCCACCTCATCGACCCGAAGAACGGAATCAACGCAGTGCGTGACGTGGCCATCGCCGCGGGCAAGATCGCCCGCGTGGATACCAACATTGCGGCGAACGAAGCGCGCCGTGTCGTGAATGTGCGCGGACTGTATGTCACACCAGGATTGATCGACATTCACGTGCATGTCTTTCCGCGGCCGGGCATGCCGGGGTTGGAGAGGGATTCGAGCGTCCCGGCGGATGCGTTCTCCTTCCGCAGCGGCGTCACCACCGTGGTGGACGCGGGCACCACTGGCGTGAAGACGTTCCCCACGTTCAAGAAACAGGTGATCGACAAAGCACAAACACGGGTGCTGGCGCTGCTGAATATCGTTGCGGCGGGAATGGGTACAGGGCAGGAGGACGATCCGAAACAACTCGATGCGGAAGCCGCGGCGAAGATGGCGCGCGAGCACAAGGGAGTGATTGTCGGCTTCAAATCGGCGCACTATGGGGGACCTGGGTGGGAGTCCGTGGAAAAGGCCGTTGCCGCGGGAAAGATGGCGGACCTGCCGGTGATGATCGACTTCGGCTATCTGAACAAAGTGCGCAACCTGAACACGCTTTTGTTGGACAAACTGCGTCCAGGCGACATTTATACACACTGCTACTCGGGCCACCGGGAGGAGCTGCTGTCCGGCGGCAAAGTGAATCCGGCCATGTTCGCGGCCCGCAAACGCGGCGTGATCTTCGACGTAGGGCACGGAGCCGGCAGTTTTTACTGGTATGTTGCCGCGCCGGCCATGGAGCAAGGACTACTGCCGGATTCCATCTCCACCGATCTGCATTCGGGCAGTATGAATGCCGGCATGAAGGATATGGCCAACACGATGTCGAAGATCCTGAACCTTGGCGCGCGGTTGGACCAGGTGATTGCGATGTCGACATGGAATCCCGCCAAGGAGATCAAGCGCACGGACCTCGGTCATCTCAGTGTGGGGACAGAGGCCGATATCGCGGTGCTGCGCGTTGACCGCGGCAGTTTCGGCTTCATCGACTCGGCCGGCGCGGTGAATTCGGGCACGCAAAATATCGTGGCGGA
>CAYOBO010000073.1:28494-34267 GCA_964402295.1 uncultured Candidatus Solibacter sp.
GGATACTTGCGGAACGGGGGCAGATCCTTGTTGAACATGAGGCTTTCGCCATAGGCGAGATGCGCCTCGGCGAGGGCGGGCTTGAGAGCCGCATTCTTCGGTGCTTTTTTCCATTCGGCTTCGAGCGCGGCGATGGCTGCCTCGTGCTTGCCTTCCTTGGTCAATTTTTTGGCGTCGGCCACGGCGTCGGCTCCCAGAGCCACTACGGCGGCAAACGGCATCATGCCCAGTAACAAACTGCGTCGCTTCATACTTTCTATTCTACTGAGAATAGAGGGGCAGATTGCGCCCTTATGCTGTCCATCGAATAAATCAATTGGACACTGAAATAATTCCCGCTTACTCTGGAAATGGCTACCAAGTTCGTCCCCCCTGTTTGACCAATCCCAATTCACCGCTCTGTTGCGCAGTTCCAATGGAGGTGTAGTGTGTCCATACGGACGCGGGCCGGCTTTTTGCTGGCTCTCTCAGGATCGTTTTGTCTCATCAGCGGCCAGTTTTCCGCTAGTCATGGAATGTCCAACAACAGCTTGCGAGGGGAGGTAATTTGCCAGCCGCCGTTGAGTCCGAATCAGTTGCTGGTGGAGCTTGTCGATACCACGAAGCATGTAGCGGTGGACCGCACGCCGCTTTCACCGGCCGGTTCGTTCGAATTCCGTCACATTCCGCAAGGAACGCTGGAGGTTCGGGTAATCACGTTTCAGGGCGATGTATTGAAATCGGAATGGGTGCTACAAGAGAATACCGGTTGGCCGATGACCATCCGCGTCGGAAGGAGGATGGAGAAGCCGGTTTCCGGGTTGGTGACGCCCTACCGGTTGCAGCATAAAGTACCCAAGAAAGCCATGTCGGAATTCGTCAAGGCAGCGCGGGCGATTGAAGAGCAGCAGTTCGACGCCGCGCGGCGGCATTTGCGCAAGGCGATCGAGATCGATCCGGGGTTTGTCGAAGCCTACAACAATCTCGGTGTACGTCTGGCGAAAGAAGGAAAGATGGAGGACGCCGCCGAACAGTTTCTCGCGGCTTCCAAACTCGATCCGCACAGTGCCGTTGCACGCGAGAATCTGCGCATCGTCAACGCTCATCTGCTGGAGAAGCGGAGGATCCCCGCGCAGACTTTCGCCAAGTGACGACTTCCCCCCTTCCATCGGACGCCGGAGAGTGATAGAGATGAATACAGAGGACTGTGATCCCAATGAATAAGATCATTGTATTTTTCGCCATCCTATCTCTGACATTTGTTGTTTCGGTGTCGCCGGCGTTTGAAGAGAAAGCGCCGGATTCCCTGGTGTTCGAATCGAAGATGGGTAAAGTCACCTTCGATCACAAGAAGCACGACGAGCTTGCCAAGGGCAAATGCGAAACCTGCCACCCGAAGCCGTGGCCGAAAGCGAAGGGCCCTTTGAACTACAAAGCCGCGGCGCATAAGACCGCGGAAGCCGCCAAGGCGTCCTGCGCCACTTGCCACCACGAAGGCGGAACATCGTTCGCATCCAAGGGCAATTGCGCCAAATGCCACGTGAAAGGCGCGAAGAAGTAGCCGCACCGGTGCGATCATAAACGGAGTGTCATTCTCCGAAGCTCTGAAGGAAGTACTTCCGGCCGCCCTTCCGCACCGAGACCGGTGTGTGGAAGGCGCGGCCCGGCATCTTGCGCTCATTGAGGAAGCCAATCGACATTTCAATCTGACCCGGATCACTGGGGCGCGCGAGGCCGCCATCAAGCATGTTCTCGATTCCGTCATGCCCTGGGAACTCTTCGCGGAAGCGGGCCATGTCGTGGATGCGGGCACAGGCGCGGGCTTTCCTGGCATTCCCCTCGCTTTAGTGCTGCCGGAGACGAAGTTTACACTGCTGGAATCGACCCAGAAGAAGGCCCGCTTTGTGGAGTCCGCGGTGCAATCGCTGGGTTTGGCAAACGTCAGCGTGGCCCCTGTACGCGCCGAGGATTGGCTGCGATCGAACAAAGCGGACATCGTCACCGCGCGTGCCGTGGCCCCGCTGGCCAGGGCGCTTGTTCTTTTCGCCGGCGCATGGAAGCAAGGCTCGCGGGTCTTGTTGTACAAGGGGCCGGATGCCGCAGACGAGATGACCGAAGCCTCGGCCGAGGCGCGCAAGCGTCAGATACGCATGCGCGTGGTGGCGCGCTACGAATTGCCGGAAAGCATGGGGGCGCGTACGATCGTCGAACTTACCCGCTAGATCGACCGCAACACATCCCAATCCACATTGCCGCCGCTGAGGATCACGCCCGCGGTGCGGATACCGGGCGGCAATTTTCCATGGAGCAGCGCAGCCGCGGCTACCGCTCCGCTTGGCTCTACGAGGATCTTCATCCGCAACAGCAGGAACTTCATCGTGTCGAGGATTTCCTCTTCGCTCACCAGCAGGATATCCTCCACCAGGTTCTTGACGATGGAGAATGTCAGCTTCCCGGGCTTGGGGGAACGCAATCCGTCGGCGATGGTATCGGGGGGCGGGATCTCCACGGGATGGCCGGCCGCAAACGACAGGGCCCAATCGTTGGCAATGGCCGGTTCGACGCCGAATACTCGCATTGCGGGATACATGGCCTTGGCAGCGGTGGCGCAACCGGCGAGCAGTCCCCCGCCGCCCACGCATGCCACCAGCGCATCCACCGCACCGATATCCTGGAGCAGTTCCAACGCCGCGGTGCCTTGTCCGGCGATGGTCGAGGGATGATCGAAGGGGGGAACCAGCGTCGCCCTGGTTTCTTCCGAAATGCGCCTTCCGATGGCTTCGCGGTCATCCTTCAAACGGTCGAAGCGCACAATTGTCCCGCCATAGGCCGCCGTGGCTTCGGCCTTGGCCCGCGGCGCATCGGTGGGCATGACAAGCGTCGCTTTCGTGTTGCGAATTCCGGCGGCGATGGCGACAGCCTGCGCATGGTTGCCGCTCGAAAAGGCGACCACGCCGTTTCCGATGTCCGCATCGGGGATGGAGAGGATAAAATTCGCCGCTCCGCGCAGTTTGAATGCGCCGCCCCGTTGCAGGTTCTCACACTTGAAATAGGCTTGCAGCCTGGCGGCGGCGTCGAATAGCCGCGATGTCATTACCGGAGTGCGGTGCACGTGCGGGCGGATACGCGCAGCCGCCTGCTCGATATCGGAAAAGGAAACCATGAACCTTCAGTATCCCAAGGTCTTGTCCACAAGATTCTGGAGGGGCTCGCCTTTGAGGAACCGCCGGCAGTTGTCGACGAAAAACTGCATCGAGTCCTCCAGCCATGTCGGCGTGTGATCGGCGCAGTGGGGCGAAAGCAGCACGTTGCGCAGCCGGTAGAACGGGTGGCCGCCGGGAAGCGGCTCGACGTCGAACACATCGAGGGCCGCGCCCTTGATCCAACCTTCTTCCAACGCCTGAATCAGGGCGCTCTCCACCACCACTGGGCCGCGGCCGACATTGATCAATACGGCGGATTTCTTCATCTTCCGCAATTGAGGCTCTCCGATGAGTCCCCGTGTCTCAGCGGTATTCGGCGCTGCGATCGCCAGGTAGTCGCTGGCCCTCAGCAGATCGTCCACTGCCGTATGCGGATAGACAGCATCCACATGTGGATCGGACTGCGACTGCGCGGGGTGGCGCCGCAGGGCGAGCACCTTCATGCCCATGGCCTTGGCACGGCGGGCGGCCTCGCGGCCGATTCCCCCATAGCCGATAATTCCCATCGTCGCCCCAGCGATTTCCTCGACATCGAACGGATCCCAGCGGCCGGACTGCTGGCTATCCACCATCCGCCGCAGATCCTTGGCGAAGTAGAGAACCGACGCGATGACGAATTCTCCGAGCGAGGGCCCGAACACTCCCTTGGCATTGGACATGAGAATCGGGCTCGCCACCAACTCCGGGAAGAGAATGCTCTCCAGCCCGGCGGCGAAGGAATGCAGCCAACGAGCTTGCGACACGCGCGGCCACATGGCGCGCACCAGTCCGCCCATTCCGATACCGCAGAACACGGCGTCGGGTTGCGGGGCGCGGGCGAATGCCTCTTCGCTGTCGCCGACGACGATATCCACGGTGTCCGGCAACTGTTCGAGCAGGCGCAAATACCGGGCGGCCGGATTGTTCATGATCCAGAGTGTGCAATTAGGCATGGAATCATCGAAGTTAACACAGATCGTTATACTGGAGACGTGCCATCACACTGTAGTTGCGGCGCGGAACTGCCTCCCGATGCGAGGTTCTGCCACAAGTGCGGGAAACCGCAGTTCGAGCCGCTCAATGGGGAACCCGCGCCCGAGGCATCGGAAATCGTTGCCGCGGTTGTCGCCCCACCCGCGCGTCCGCTGGAAATCAACTTCCACAATCCCGTGGCGGTACGCACGGCGCTGATCACCGCCATGGCTGGCTCGGTGCTGAGTTCGTTGCCCATTCCGCCTCCCGGTTTGTGGCTGCTGATTTCGCTCATTCTGGCGGGATTCCTCGCGGTATTTCTCTATTCGCGCCGGACAGGGGAAGCGTTGAGTATTGTTGCCGGAGCGCGGATGGGCTGGATCACGGGCCTGTTCAGCTTCGTGATCTCCACCGTTCTGTTCACGTTCAGTGCGATTCTCATCGCCAACAAGGGAGGCTTTGCGGCCTTCTACAAGGAACAGATGCAGGCGCACATGTCCCAGCAGGCGGACATGGAGCAGTTCCTGCAATTGTTGCAGACGCCGGTGGGGCTGGCAGTGGTGTTGTTTCTCACCCTCGGCATGTTGTTCATCCTGTTCACTGTCTTCCCCACGCTTGGCGGCGTGCTGGGAGCGAAAGTATTGGAAAGGGATCGCGCTTGATTCTTACGCTGACCGTGAACCCAGCCATCGACCGCAACATCACCGTCGATCAGTTGGTATTCGAAGACAGAGCCTACATTTTGGACACCCGGGAGTCAGCCGGCGGGCGGGGAATCAACAACTCCTGCGTGATTCACTCCTTCGGCGGCAAGACGCTGGCCGTCGCCACGGTGGGCGGCGAGACCGGAGCACGGCTGAAGCAACTGCTTTGCTGCTGCGGCTTCGCGGTGGACACTGTCGAGGTGCAGGCTGCCACGCGCACGAACCTCAACATCTCCGACCGCCAGGGCCTGACGATCAAGCTCAACGAAAAAGGGGCGCCGATCGGCGCGGGCGAATTGCAGTTAATCGAGCAGGCGGTGGGCCGCAGGTTGCCGGAAGCGCGCTGGTTTATGCTCTGCGGCAGCATGCCGCCGGGCATGCCGACGGATTTCTACGCGCGGCTGATCGAGACAGCCAAGGCCCTCGGTGTGAAGACCTTGCTCGATACGGACGGCGAGGCCCTCGAAGCAGGGCTGGAAGCGGGTCCGACGGCGGTTGCCCCCAATCAGCAGGAGGCAGAGCGACTGCTCAACAAGGCACTACTGACACGAGCGCAGTTTCAGGAGGCCGCGGAACGGATCCGCCTGATGGGGGCGCAGATGGTTTTGTTGTCGCTGGGAAGCCGTGGCTGCGTGGGAGCTCGCGAGGGGATGATTGTGGAAGCCATACCCCCGCGGGTTGAGGTGGTCTGCCCGATCGGCGCGGGCGATGCCTTGGCTGCGAGTTGGGTTTGGGCGATGCGCCGCAACGACGATTTTTCCGACGCGCTGCGTTGGGGCGTCGCTGCCGGCACGGCCTCGGCGACGCTGCCCGGAGTCTCCTTCGCCAGTTTTGAGCAGACGCGAGCGATCTACGAGCAGGTTCAACTCCGCGAGACCACTCGGTAATCGAGTTTGCGTCATCTTGCCTGGCAGACCGTCCGATAAGCCCTTTTAG
>CAYOBO010000074.1:0-1113 GCA_964402295.1 uncultured Candidatus Solibacter sp.
ATCTTGGCAAGAAAGACGATCCTGTCTCCAAGAAAGGCCCCGAGCCCACACCGCCTCCGCAGGAGCAGGGTCCGCCCCCTCGCCTGCAAGACCAGTATGGCGAAATGATCCTCATTCCCGAAGGCGCCTTCGTTTCCGGCCGCGAGAATACGGTCAAGAAACTTCCCGCCTTCTACATCGACAAGACCGAAGTGAGCGTGGCCATGTGGAACAAATTCAGCCTCGCCATGGGCCGCCCAGCCAAGCCGGAGCCCGCCGATTTTCCGGTCACGGACGTCAACTTCTCCGATGCCGTTGAGTATTGCACCTGGGCCGGCAAACGTCTTCCCACCGCCGACGAGTGGGAGAAAGCAGCGCGCGGGAAGGATGGCCGGCTCTACCCCTGGGGCCACGAACCGGACGGCACCAAAGCCAACGTCAAAGGGAATCCCAACGTCAAACCCGATTCGCTACAGCCTGTCGAATCCATGCCCGAAGGCGCCACCCCCGAAGGTGTCCTCCACCTCGCCGGCAACGCCTGGGAGTGGGTGGAAGATCCCCGCAAGCCCACTCCCGAAATTGTCAGAGCGTTCGCCCCGATCAAAGCCACCGTCGATGAACCCTGGACTACCATGCGCGGCGGCGGCGCGGACTTCGACATCCGCGGCGCATCCGCCTTCGAGTTCAACACCGTGCCCGCCAAGCTCAAAACTCCCTGGCTCGGATTCCGATGCGTGAAATCCGTGAAGTAGGCATCGCGCACGGCATCAAAGTCGAACCACCCCCACTACGCCGCCCGCGGCGGCCACCAACCGGTCCCACAGAAGCATCCACTACATCCATCGCATGGCTCCGGCCGAGCAAACGCCCCGCTTCGTGTGCCTCCCGTTCTCCCATCGACACGATGTGGCACCCAGGCAGAAACCGCCGGAGCAGTGCCTGGCGAGCAGCGCGGCTGACCAGAGCCACCACGGGTGCGGGTACGAGGGGAACCGTATTCTCCATCAACCGCGCCCGATGCTTCAACCAGACATGGCGATCCCCGCGATCGGCCGCCACGAGTACGCCCGCGTCGTACACCGCCCGGCTCATGCCCGGCGCCGCACGGTTCGACGCGTCCGCAGTTCGGCGCGT
>CAYOBO010000074.1:1213-33693 GCA_964402295.1 uncultured Candidatus Solibacter sp.
CGCGTCCGCAGTTCGGCGCGTACCTCGTGGCGTGCCTGGTCCAACTCCTCCTCGGTGAACGCTCCGAACTCGCTCTCATACTCGGTATCCTACCTACCGCACCCTCGCCGGACCGCGCAGCACCGCATTCAAAAACAGCACGTTCATCCCATCCATGAACGCCCTGTAGTTCGGATCGGAGGTAAATGCGATCACGTTTCCGCGTCCCTCCTTCTGCACGATCACCAGCGGCTTGTAGGCGATCTGCTTGCGATTCTCTTCCCACATGTAGCCCGAGGCCACCACATCCTCCGGACCCACATACACCGCCGCATTGATCCCCTTATCCAGCTTGATCGGCGTGAAGATCTCGCGCCCGTTCACCATCGCGTACACAAACTCCCCGGCGCCCGCGCCCATCCAATGTTCATGGTCGACCTTCGCCTTCCCCAGCACTCCCGCCACCGGATCGGGCAGCTCCTTTTCCGCTTGAATCGCCTTGTCGTAGTCTTCCTCCTTCGTGAACAGCTTGCCTGTAACCCGCCCATCGTCGCTCTTCTTTTCCGCCTCGCCCGCTTTGGCGCGGTTCTCCTGGCTCACTGCCAGCAATCCGATCTTCGGATCGGCCAGGAACGAGACCGCGCTGCCCAACGCAATCAGCGTGCCGCCCGATGCCACCCAATCCTTGATCTGCCGCGATCCCGCACCCAACGCCGAACTATAGCCGCTCCCCTCGGGAAGAATCAGCACCTGAAAACGGCGCAGCTCTTCGCTCGCCAGTTGCGGCACGCGGATCGGCGTCACCGGAAGTCCAAACTGGCGTTCCAGAACAAACCGGGTTTGCCCCGCCGAACCCGCCGCGGTGGGACGATCCCATGCCAGCGCCACACGCGGCTGCTTTACCGGAAATACGTGGCGGCTGCCGAAATTGACTCCGTCATCCACCCAGCCGGTGTCTGTTCCGGTCACTTCGACGCCGTGCTCGGCGGCCAATTTCGCCAGTGCCGCTCCGAGCCCCGCGGGATTCTCTTTCACCTTGAAAATCAGCGTCCCCGCCGGATACTTCGATCCGTTTTGCGTGAATGCCTTATCGGAACTCCACACCCGGAAACCCTGCCGCAGCGCCGCCACCAGCAGCCGTCCCGCGCCGGATGTCCCCCACGGAACCAGATAGGCGACCGCGGCGTTCCCGCCGGTCACTTTCCCCTTCGGCATGACACCAGCCTGCACGGCCTCAAACGTACCTTGCGTCACTTGGGACGATGACAGCATCTCGACGCCATACAGCAACGGCAGCGACCATCCGGTCACATCGTAGATTTCATCCGGCAGCTTGCGCGCCCTGCGGCGTTCCTGCTCTTTGACGAATTTCTCTTCGAGCGGCACCTGCTTGTCCAGCAGCACACGAATGAGCCGCTTGGAAGGCTGCGCCAGCACCACCACGTAACTCCCCGCGGGGACTTCCTTGCCATTCACCCGGAATGCCGCCGTGGCACGCTTCACTTCCACGCCCTGCGCCACCAGATTCGAGGCCAGCTTGTCCACCGCGGTCACGTTGCCCGTGCGCGGAAAGATGTATTCCTTGATGGGTTCCTTGGCCCCTTCCTCGGTCACGTCGCGGCGAAACCGGTAGAACTTATCGAGCAACTGCTGCCGGTACCTTGCGCTCGTCTCGAGCGTCGATAGCGAAGCAACGAAATGCTGCCGCACTGTATCGCGGAACGTGAACACTGTCTCATCGCTCTTGCGCATCGCAAGCCCGCGCGCCGATGCCTGCTCATAGGTCATCGCCACCCCGCCGTAATAGCACGGCCAACTGGCGCCATAGCCCGGATAAAAGTTGTCGTACACCTCGCGCGTGAAGTAGCTGAACCCGAAATGGTCAAACCACTTGGCGTTGTTCTTCCCAATCCACTGGAGGCTCTCCATGAGGTCCTTCGCCAGGTGCGGATTGAACGGATCGGCCTCCGGTGCGAAGTAATACGTCGAATCCGATCCCATCTCATGCAGGTCCACGAACACCACCGGATACCATTCGAGCAACGACTTCACACGCCCGCGCGTTTCCGGTTGCGTCAACGCGAACCAATCGCGGTTCATATCGAAGTAGTAGTGGTTCGTGCGACCGCCCGGCCACGGTTCGTTATGCTCGGCGGCGGCCGGGCTGGCATCGGGCTCCAGGCCCTCGGCGATTTCGAAGTTGTGCACAAAGCGGTCGCGCCCGTCCGGATTCTGTGTCGGATCGATCAGCACCAAGGTATTCGAGAGAATCTCCTGCACCATGCGGTCATTGCGGGCCGCCAGCAGGTGATACGCCGTGAGCAGCGCCGCATCGGGCGAGGAGATCTCGTTTCCATGCACACCGTAGCCAAGCCACACCACCGCGGGAAGCGCGGCCATCAGCTTCTTCGCTTCCGCCTCCGGTGTCTTGCGCGGATCGGCGATCTTTCGCATCGCCGCCTGGATTTCCGGAAGCCGTTTGATATTCGCCTCTGACCCGATAGCCGCATAGATCAGCTTGCGCCCTTCCCACGACTTGGCGTATTCGTAGATCTTCATGCGCGCCGGCGCCGCGGCGGCCAGTGCTTCCATGTAACGCATGAGATTGGCGTGCGAGCTGATTCGCTCACCCGGTCCGTATCCGAGCACTTTCCGAAAATCGGGAATCGACGGGTCATAGGCGACCCCCGGCCAGAAGGTGAATGGGGTGCTTTGTCCCCAGGCTACACCGATCGCAAAGAGGAGCGAGACACACCGGCTGCGCATGCAGTCAGGATAGCGCGCAGCCTTACCTCTCAAGCAAGGCGGGCTCACGGCGGCGGCCGGCCCGCCGAGCACCGCCAGAGCTTCCGCCTCGTCCGGAGAGGCAGAGCGCGAAGGCTTCCGGCATCGGTGCGCGCAGCCGATCTGCGAATTCGCGCCGGCAGTGCTTCCTACAAAGGCGTGAACTAAGGGATTCGAATGAGGTTCGATTCGGCATCGCCCGTCCGCAGTCTCACATCCAGGGGGCCGTCGGCGCCGGCCGGGAGCGTCGCGTTCACCTGATATACCCCCACCAGCAGCGGAGCCAATCCCGAGTAGGTGACACTCGCCATCGCTTCATTCACTCGCACTTCCGGCCTTGCCACGGTGCGGATGGCCGTATTCACCGCCGGCGCTTCTCCCGCCACGAAGCCGCCCTCCACCGCTCCCAGTCCCGCCGCATAGAGCACCAGAGCATTTCCCACCCGCGCTCCCGCGATCAGCACCGGGGCGGTCTCGGCAATGCGCAACCGCATCCCGTTCCCGTCGCGGTTGACGCTGCGAACCTTCACCTCCACCTCGGAGCCAGGTACGAGGTCAAACGGTAACTGCGCATTCACCTGTCCCGGCGAGGCGAAGTAGAGAGGCGCCTGCCTGCCATTGACCAACACGGCAGTGCCCGATAAGCGGTCCGGCAGTGGGGTGCGCGAGGCCTGCTCCGTGCCTCCATGGGTCAAGCCCTGCCCGTAAATGGCAATGACTGAACCCGGGGCATGTTGCACCGCCGTGCCCATGACACTGCCGATGCCTCCTGCCGCGATCGCCGGAGTAGCAGGCAGCCGCGGCGTAGCGTCGGCATCCACTTCCCCTGTCAACCAAAGCAGCGCTCCTTCCAGCACCTGCTGGAAGCGCGCATCGAGCCATGTCTCGTCGAAATGCCCTAGCGCGGTGTAGAACACCCTCCCATTCCCATAGCGCCGGCACCAGGTGAGCGCAAAGTCGCCATCGGTGCGGTTGACGCCAGGCGCCCGCAGATCCACCGTGCGCGTATCGAGCGTCATCAGCACACGCACTTTCTCCCGCGAGAAGGCGCGATGCTGGTAGATCTCCTCGACGATGCGGAAGTTCTCCCCCACTCCTCCGAGGCCTGGGAACGCAGTGTCCTCGACATCGATGCGAACCTCCTGCACCCACGGATGCCCATCGAAGTAGCCGCCGATCAGATCGCCATATTCCTCCCACGTGTAGAGTGTATCGGTGGCGCTGTGCGCTCCACCGAAGCCCTTGCCGGCGCGGACAAAGTCGAGCAGGTCGCGCTTCTGCTGGGCGGTCAATGGAAGCTCGCCGCTGGTGAAGAAGAACACTGCGTCATAGCCGGCCAGGTTGGCCGCTGTAATCCGGCTTACATCTTCCGTGGCGGCGATCTCCAGCACTCCCGTGCGCGTGGCGATCTGCTCGAATGCGCGGATGGCCGTGGCGATGCTGTCATGCCGGAATCCCGCCGAATGCGTCAGGAACAAGACCCGCTTGCCCTCAGCCGCCGGCGCGAGCAGAACGAACAGAAGAGTCGTTACGATGAAGCGCATCCGCTGCGTACCCCTGCTCTTCATTATCCGCTTCTGCGCCATATGCCGCACCCGCGCCGGGCGGCAAACCGTTGTCTCTCTTCACAGTTCCGGTTGGCAGCCGGCGTGCAGTAATAACGGCGTCTAAGGAGGCATAACCATGATCCGATACATGGTTTTCGCAGTCATGCTGGGGTTAGTGGCATTCCCACTTTTCGCCGTGGATCCCCCGGCGCAGGCCGCTCGCGGCAAAGCGATCTTTTTCGACGCCACCAAGAAAACGCAGTGTGCCACCTGCCATCAACTTGGGACAGAGGGTACGCCGGTTGGGCCCGATCTGACCAAGATCGCACGCGTTGCGCCGAAAGCATTTGAAGTTTCCATGCTCTCCACCCGTACGGTGTACGCCAAGGAGGTGGAGCTCAAGGTGAAGTCGAAGTTCGCGGCGATGATCGCCGCTGAGAACGATAAGGAAGTCACGCTCTACAACCTGAACCAACTTCCGCCGGAGAAGATGGTGTTGACACGGGATTCCATCTATGCGATCCGCGACAACGGCACCTGGAAGCACCCGCCCGAGTCCACCGGGTACACCAAGGAACAGATCGCCGATGTGATTGCCTTCATCCGGTTCGCCGCCTACGGCGATACGAAAGGCGTTGACCCCGCCTCGCTCAAATAACGATTTGCCTCCTCAGCCCGATGCCGGTGAACTGAGGGGTATGCGCCCGGCGTGTACCCCTCAGCCCTCTTCCCGGCGGGTGACGTTCGAGACTTCGGCGTAGCGCACGCCATAGAGCTTCTCGATCCTGCGGCAGATCTCCTCAGCCAGTTTTTCCGGCTTCTCGTCGCGCTCGTGTTCCACCACGATCTTCAGGTAAATGTCCGTTCTGGGCATCGCCCTAATGATACGATAACTGCTGTGAAGTGCACTCTCTGCGAGACGCGCAAGCCCCGCCGCTATTGTCCAGGCTTGAACAATCCCATTTGCGCTCCGTGTTGCGGCGAAGCCCGCGAGAACACGGTCAATTGTCCGCTCGATTGCGAGTATCTGCTCGAAGCCCGCGGGCATGAACGTTACATCGATGTTGACCCCCGGTCCATCCCGAACATGGACATCGAGCTGACGGAGGCATATCTGGAGAGGATCGATCCTCTCGTCACCCTCATCGCCCGCATGCTCCTGGAGGGGTTCTTCGAAACCGAGGGCGCCGTCGATCAGGACATACGCGACGCCATCGAAGCGCTGGTCAAGACCTACCGCACGCGGCAAAGCGGGCTGATCTACGATTCGATCTCCGAGAACGCCGTCGCGGCGTCCATTCAGCAGAAGGTGTCCGCCTCGATCGCTAAGTTCCTCAAGAACGTTGAGGAGAAGACGGGTAGCAATTCCATCCGCGATGCCGATCTGCTCGGGGCGCTCGTCTTCTGGCAGCGCCTCTCGCTGCATGTGAACAACGGCCGGCCGCGGGGCCGCGCCTTCATCACGGTGCTCCTCGACCGTGTGAGCCGGATATTGAATCAGATGCAGGCTCGCGCCACGGACAGCTCAGCCGGCGGTCCGTCGCTGGTGGTTCCCTAATTGACGCCCTTTGCGCCGAGGCGAAGCACTCGTCCGGCTTTCGCCGCGGTCGAGCGCCCTTGGTCGACCGCCACAACTCCGTTCACGATCACGTAGGGCAAGCCTTCCGGGAACGCAAGCGGCTTGGTGAAAGACGCCGTGTCCTGGATCTTCTGTTCGTCGAAGATCGCCAGATCGGCGGCCATGCCGGTGGCGATGCGGCCGCGGTCGAACAGCCGCAGGCGATTGGCCGCGAGCGAACTCATCTTGCGGATGGCTGCTTCGAGCGTGATGATCTTCTCCTCGCGAACGTACTTGGCCAGGATGCGGGGGAAACTGCCGAAGGCGCGCGGATGCGCACCCGTGGCGGTGTCGATGCCGGTGGGCGCCGCGTCCGTGCAGAAGCTGACCCATTCCGTGCGCAACGCCAGATGCTTCTGCTCCTCGTTCATGCTTTTGGGATTGACGTTGGCGCCGCGCAGCACGAGGTCGAAGAAGGTATCCCATTCCGTCTTCTCCCAGATTCTGGCGATCTCGGCGACGGACTTCCCCTCGAGCGGCTTGTCCTGCTGTGCGGGCAAGGTGGCCACCAGCACGTTGTCCCAATTGCGGCCCACGTGCTGATACCAATTCTCCCAATCCTTCTTCGTTTCGATCTCGGCGCGCAGGCGGGCGCGTACTTGCGGATCCTTGAGAGTGGCCAGAAACGGGGCTGCGCCCTTAGCGTAGTGGTCGGGAGGGATGAAGCTGCCCAAGCCGATACCATTGCGGATATAGGGGTAGATGTCCGCGGTGACGTCCAGGCCGCGGCGGCGCGCCGATTCGATCAGCTCGATGGCCTTGGCCATCAGCGGCCAGTTGCTTTCCCCGGCGGCCTTGAGGTGGTAGATGTGCACCGGCACGCCGCCCTTTTCGCCGATTTCGATGGACTCGCGGATGGCATCCAGAAGCTGGCTGCTTTCGTTGCGCATGTGTGTGGAGTAGAAGCCGCCGTACTTTGCCACCACCTTCGCCAGTTCCACGAGTTCGGCGGTCTTGGCGTAGGTCCCAGGTGGATAGATAAGAGCTGTGGAGAACCCCACCGCGCCGTCCTTCATGCCTTGTTCGACAAGGGCCCGCATCTGGTCGAGTTGCGCGGGAGTGGGTTCCTGATCCTTGTCGCCGATGACTACGCGGCGGACTTGCGCAGCCCCAATGTTGTGGACCACATTGACCGCCAATCCGTGCTTTTCGAGCAGCGAGTGGTATTCGGCGTAGGTGCTCCAGCGGTATCCCATTTGGGCGACGCTGGGCGGGAACGTGGCGGGGCTTTGCGGGGCGGCGGAACCGCCCTCGCCGGCGAGGATGGTGGTGATCCCCTGCCGCAGCTTGCTATCGCCACTCCCTGGCTCGGTGAGGAGCGGGATGCTGTTGGTCCCCATCATGTCGATGAAGCCGGGGGCGACCACTTCGCCGTTCAGCGAGATGAGCCGCCGCGCGGAGCGTCCCTCAAGGGAGCCGATCTCGGCGATACGTCCGTTGCGGATGCCCAAGTCGGCGCGGTACCAGGGGTTGCCAGAACCGTCGACGATTCTGCCGCCCCGGATGAGGATATCGAAATCCTGTGCCGTCAGTAGGTTAGCAGCAAGAAGCAGTACTATTCGGAACAAAGTAGTAGATCCTCTCTAAAGTCTTTCTCAGTGCCGGACGATCTCCCATGCAAGGCATATGGAACCGTTCATTTGGATCCTTCTACCTGTTTTCGTCGCGGCTGGATCGGCGCTCCTGTCGTTCTATATTATGCAGGCACGCATGGAAGTTGCCATCGCAAAGGAACGAGAGGTCCTGGCGGAGGCACGGGCAACCATCGATAGCCATGAGAAAGTCCTGATGGAAAAGATCAAGGCGACCGAAGAAACGACCCGCCGGGAATCGCTCGACCAATTTCTTGGGGACTTCCGTGTCGAGGAACGGCATTACTTGCGGGAGAGCAAGGGGCTGTTCGCGCAGAAGAAGTCCATGGTGCTGCAAGAGCGTTTGTACTTCCGGAACATTCCACTCTCGAACTGGGTGGAGCACGAAATGACAGTGGAGGATAGTGGGGACATCGGAGCACTGGCGAAAGCCTGCTCGATCTTCAGCACCAAATCCTTGGGAGAGTCGACAGCCTCCAAGCTGCTGACATAGACTTCCGAGCACAGTTTACTCATAGCGTGTGGGCTTCCCTGGGGAGGGAAGCCTCTTTTTTTGTGGACGACAGGTAATCCCACTGTATTCCGGACTCGTCCTGGACGATATGATGGGCGTTATGGCAGAGCCGATTGCGTTAGACGCAGCCAGCTTGGCACAGGAGCGTGACTTCGCCAGGCTGGTGACCGCCGAGCAGAAGCGGATCTTCCTGCTCTGCCAGAGAATGCTACAGGACCGGGAAGAGGCGGACTCGGCCACGCAGGACGTCTTTCTCAAGGCCTTCAAGTCGCTACAGCAGTCGCAGGCCGGCATCGAGGAGCCGGCGAAATGGCTGACGCGGATCGCCGTGAACACCTGCCTGGACCGGCTGCGTAGCCGCCGCTGGCAGTTCTGGAAGAAGCGTCCGGCGGCGGACGATGAGACGCTGATCCTCACCATGGCCGTTTCGCATGAACCGGATGCCGAGGACCGGATGTTTGCCCGCGAGATTTACCGCAGGCTATATGAAGCGCTGGACCGGCTCAGCGACCGGCAGCGCGCGGTATTCACCCTGAAGCATTTCGAGGACCGGAGCCTGGAAGAGATTGGAACGATCCTGGGGCTGGATGTCGGCACCGTGAAAGCGCACATGGCGCGTGCCGTGTCCAAACTGCGCGTCGAGCTACAAGATTTGTACGCAGCCAGTGCACGGAGGGCGAAACAATGACGAAACACTATACAGAAGCAGACTTCCTGGACCGACTCTATGAGATCGGCCGCGAGGATGGGCATCTGGAAGAATGCGCCGACTGCCGGGCCGGATATGAAACCTGGCTGGCTGCCCGCAAGCAGATCACTCATCCGCCGGAAGTTCCCGCTGGGCTGCTGCTCCAGCAGCGCCAGCAGATCCTCGAACGGGCGGGACAACCGTTGGGTTTGTTTCGCAATATTTGGCGTTGGTCGCCGGCGCTGGCGGCGGCCGCTGCCGTCTTGTTCGCCATCCTGTGGAATGTGCCCGGACCGAAGCCGGCCGTCATCGAAGCTCCGGCTGTTGTCGAAACCGCGCAGGCAACCGATGCTCAGGTTATGGCAGAGATCTACAAAACCGTGTATGATGTTGAACCACAGGCAGTTGCTCCGCTGCGCGGGTTGTTTGAAGACCGAGGGCAAGCCAATGATTAAGGCGGCGCGTTGGGTTCGTTCCTTCGTTTTTCCGAGTCGCGGCAAACAGCAAATCGTGTCAAATTCTGTAAAGCTGGCAGCCCTTCTTGGGTTCGTTTCTTCATTTTTCCCTCTCAGCGCCCAGCAGCCCCGGGATTTTTTTCCCTGGTGGGACATGCCGGTGGCGCGGACTCTCAACCTGACGGAAGACCAGACGCGGCAGATCCAATCGATTGTCCGGGAGTACCGGGACAAACTGGTGGATCTGCGAGGCGCCATCGAGAAAGCCGAAAATCAACTGAGCGACATCATGGATGAGGACCGGCCGGACGCGGCGAAGGCCAACGCAGCCATCGACCGTGTGGCGACGGCGCGTGCCGATCTCACCCGAACTTTTTCGCAGATGGGGTTTAAGCTGAGGCTCGTGCTGACGCCGGCGCAGTGGCGTGACCTGCAATCGAAGCGGCTGAAGCCGCCGCTGCCGGGCCAACCGATTCCGCCGGTCAACAAGCCGCCGCTCAACCGGCCACCCCGTCCGCAAAACGACGATGCGGCGCTACTCGGGCCCGAAGCGCCGGATGGCGGGAACATCCAAAATCCGGGCCCCCGGATGTTCCACCGCCCAAACCAGGGCGGCCAGCATCTGGTTCATCGTGACGAGGCCTAACCGCGCGGCCGCTTCGCGATCCAGTAGCGAACCGAGCGCATAGAGCGGCCGGAGCAGGATGGGCCAATTCCTGCCTGGACCCAGGATATACCATGGCCGCAGAATGGACGCCTCGATTCCGGACTCGCGGATGCGCCGTTCGCACTCCATCCGCACCTCGATATAGGCCTTCATGACGGGCGCTGGATGGGCCACGCTGACATAGACGAAGTGCTTGACACCGAAGGCTTTGGCGGCCAGCAGAGATTGCTCCAGAGAGACTTGGTCAATGGCGCGGAAGGCGGCCCCTTTCCACGGTGTGGGCTTGGAAGCGCCAACGAGGTGAACGAAGGTATGGGCGGGGGGTATGAACGGGGCGAAGGTCTCTTCCCGCAGCGGGTCGCCGGTCACGAGTCCCACACCCTTTGGGAGCTTCGATTCGGAACCGGGGCGGGCGAGAGCAGAAACGGTGTGGCCGCGCTCGAGCAGGCACCCGATCAACCTGGAGCCCAGGAAGCCTGTGCCGCCACTGACAAAAACGTGCGCCACAACTTAATCGTACAACTTACAGCGCGGCGGATCCTTTCACCACTTCGAACCGCGTACCGCCGCGTCCGCTGCGCTGGGCCAGCAACATTTCGAGCGCGTTGCGCTTGCTGGTGTCGATATGCTCGGCCATCAGCCTTTCGGCCATAACCAGATCGCGGCGGATGAAGGCCTGCACCAGGCCAAGATGCTGTTCGCCGGTGAGGCGAACTACGTCTTCGAGCTCATAGCCCAGCAACCGCAGGGTGTGAATCAACTGTGAAATATTCCGCAGGTAGGACACCAGCCGGCGGTTGCGGCAGTGAGAGAAGATGAAGCCGTGCAAGGCAAGGTCGATGGCGGCGTGCTCGGCCGAAGTCTGCGACGCCGGTTTGCCGGCGAGCGCCCGCAATTTGCGCTCGAAGTCGAAGAGCGGTTCGAGGGGCATGGAGGGTACGGCGGTACGCAGGGCCAGGATCTCCAGGTTTTTACGGATCTCGTACAGGTCTTCGACATCATCCGGGGTAAACGAAACCACGTAGGTGCCCTGATTATGACGCCGGTCGACGAGTTCGTCGCGGGTGAGCATGAACAGCACTTCGCGGATGACGGTGCGGCTGACTGAATATTGGTCGGCGAGCTGCGTCTCGACGAGTCTTTCGCCGGGTTTCAGATCCCCTCTCAGGATGCGTTTCATGACGTCGGCATAGATGCGCGACTTATGTAGATCTTCTCTTGTACCTTTCACGCCAAAATCTCTTTTACCACACGGCCGAAGACGTCTGTGAGGCGGAAGTCGCGGGCCGGTGTAGCGGGAGGAGGCTTGACCGGTCTGGCCGAAGGAGAGCCGGGTTTCACGCCTCCGCCGGCCATGCAGACGGTGAACCCGCGGGGGGTGCTTTGGCGCGGTGCGGTGGAGGGAATCGCCGCACCGGCACTTCAGGGACAGGGTGACGCGACTGGATCGGAAGACCGACGACTTGGCGGCGCTGCGCAAGCCTGCCGGCAGGGCAACTGCTGAAGGAGATTCAACGGCTGGATCCGGATTGTGTGCTCCCGCGCCCGGTGTAAGTGATACGCTTTTGCTGATGAGACTCCTAGTGGCTGTTTTCCTGGTGTGCACGGCGCCGGCGGCGCAAGGGCCGAACGAAGCAAACTACGACGAATCCAAAGTGGGCAACTACACGCTGCCCGATCCGCTGAAGATGCAGAGCGGGGCGGCGGTGACCAGCGCGTCGATGTGGCAGAAGCAGCGGCGGCCGGAGATCCTGCGGTTGTTCGAATCGCAGGTGTACGGGCGGAGCGCACCGGCGCCGAAGAAGGTGGAGTTCGAGGTCACCTCGCGCGACGGGGCGGCGCTGGGCGGAAAAGCGACACGCAAGGAAGTGACCGTGTGGCTGACGGGCAAGCGTCCAGGCCCAACCATGTCCGTGCTGATCTACATACCGAATCAACGCCAGAAACCGGCGCCGGTGTTCTTGGGGTTGAATTTTGGAGGGAATCAGACAATTTGGCCCGATCCCGGCATCACGATATCGAAGGCCTGGACACGCACGGGCAAGCCGGGGGAACGGGGTTCGTCGTCGTCGCGCTGGCCGGTGGACATGGCGATCGGACGCGGCTATGCGGTGGCCACGGTTTACTACAGCGAGGTGTTTCCGGATCACAAGGACGGGCTGGCCGAGTCGATCATTCCGCATCTGTACAGGCCGGGCCAGACCAAGCCTGCGCCGGACGATTGGGGGGCCATTGGGGCGTGGGCGTGGGCCTTGAGCCGGGCGCTGGATTATATCGAAAAGGACAAGGATCTCGACGCGAAGCGGGTTGCGGTGCACGGGCATTCGCGGCTGGGGAAGACGTCGCTGTGGGCCGGGGCCACGGACGAACGGTTTGCGCTGGTGATCTCGAACAATTCGGGCGAAGGCGGTGCGGCGCTGGCGCGGCGCAACTTTGGGGAGACAGTGGCGCGGATCAACACGTCGTTTCCACACTGGTTCTGCGACAACTTCAAGGCATATAACACGCGCGTGGCGGATCTGCCGGTGGATCAGCATATGCTGATTGCGCTGATCGCGCCACGTCCGGTGTATGTGGCGTCGGCTGAAGAGGACCGGTGGGCCGATCCGCGCGGGGAGTTTCTGTCGGCAAAGGCGGCGAGTCCGGTGTACAAGTTGTTAGGAAAGGATGGGTTGGCGGCAGACGAGTGGCCAGGGATTCATCAGCCGGTGCATTCGACGATCGGGTATCACATTCGGGCCGGGAAGCATGACATTACGTCGTACGATTGGGATCAGTATTTGACGTTCGCCGATCAGCACATGAAGTAGCGGGTCAGACTCTGGCTCCGGGAATCTTCTTTTTCTGCTCGCGCAGGGCGGCGAAGTCGAATTTGGCACGCTCGATGGGGACGCCGGAGATGTCGATGAGGTTGGGATCGCGGGATCCGGCGCCGAGCTGCTCGGCGAGTTCCAGCATGTTGTCGCTCGATTCGAAGGGCGGGGTTCCGCGCCGGGCCATGGGATCGTAATTCATCAGGCGCATGCAGACGGCGTCGGTGGCGACGGGGTTCAAGCCGGCAACAAGAAGTTTGGGGTTTATGACTTTCAGGCCGGGGCCTGTCCATGGCCCTTCGCCGCCGGCCATGGTGTCGATGCCTTCGACGATGGACAGGTGAATGGGGCGGGCGGCGACGATATCGGCGACGATACGAGGGACGCGAGCGCCGCCTTGTTTGGGGACGGAGTGGGGGCGTTCCTGCGGTGCGGATTTCGAGGGTTGCCGGTCGCCGGCATGGAACATGCCGCGGCCGCCGGTGGGAGTGAGGCTCGGCTCATCCACGCCAGCGCCCGTGCCGTAGATGGTGCAGGGCGTGATGCCGAAGCAGTTCTTCATGGCCAGGGTGATGCCGGTGGTGACGTGGTCTTTCATCTTGGCGAGCGAGACGAAGACGTCACACTCTTCGTAGGCTGGGTGGAGGTCGAATCCGGGGAAGATGTGGCCGCCGTTGGGCACCAGGAATCGGGAGTATTTTCTCTTGGGGCCTCCCCAGTTTGTGTTGACGAATTCCACGGATGGGGCGGCGCTGAGGATCTCGTCAGGCTCCCAATTCGCCTGTAAGATGTATTCCTCGATGGGCGCGGCGGTGGACCAGGGCGATTCGACAATACGGATGCGGCGGGCGCCAGCGCGGCCCATCAGATGCACGGTGGCGCCAATTACCGATGGATGCGTGTAGTGCGTGGTTTCGAGCGGGGAATGGCCGAGGCGATAGGTGGGGCTTCCGGTGAGATTCACTTTGATGGCGACCGTCTTGCCCTTCACCAGTTTGCCCAGTCCTCCGAGTTGGTCGAAGAGACCGTGGAGGGCGGGGGTGAGGGCTTGGCCGTAGTCCGGACATTGGGCCACGGCGACCCGGGTGGGCCGCGGGGCGGCGATGGCTCGGCCGGCGAGCATGGCGGCTCCGGCGGAGGAAAGAATGGATCGGCGAGTGATCAGCATGGCGGCCTCTTTCTTAGGCGACGGCCTCAACCGCGGCGTAGATGGCGATTGGGGGCAGATGGACCTCAACGCCGTTGCGGCGGCGGAGGATGGGGAGATTCTTTGCTTCGCTCGATTCGAAGCTGTGGATGAGTACTTTGCGGAAGTCACCCTGAATCCAGAGGGAGACGGATTCGGCGGTGGCGCGGCCTGGGTAGTTGATGAGATGAACGACGGAGCGGTGGGAATCGCCGGTAGGGTAGATGCCCATGGCGCCGCCGTTCCAGAGGCGCACGATGTCGTTGCGGTGGCTGAGGAGAATCTGGGCGTCGTCGGCGGCGAGATAGGGGTCGCCGGACTCCTCGCCTTGGGGAGCCGCGATGCGTCCCTTGCCCAGGCTGTGGAGGGCATAGCGGACGGTGGGGGTGTCGGGCAGTTGCGGGCCTTCGGGTTTTCCCCAGGCGGCAGTGGTCATCAGCAGTCCGCCGGATTCGACAAAGCGGGTCAAGAGAGTGCGGAGTTGCGGTGGTGGGGCCTGTTCGTCGGCATAGACGACAGCTTTCAGGCCGGTGGGAAGCGCCGTCAGGGTGCGTTTGTCCAAGGGTAGGTAGGGTAGTTGCCGGCGTGCGGCGAGATTGAGGATCTCCTGGCTGAAGTGCTCGTTCGGGCCGGAGAAATCGGAGACGATGGCGGTGACCGCACGGGCGGGAAGGTTACACAGGCTGGTATGGGTGAAGAACTGGACGGCCTGCTTCAGGCGTTGCCAGTTTCCGGTGGCGGAGACATCGCCGGTGGAGAGGGCTCGGGCGAGGTTGGAGTCGAGTTTGACAACCCACTGCCCGCCATGGGCCGCAGCATCGGCAACGCCGACCAAGTACCGCTCAAAGCGGATGACTTCGTTCGGGGCCGGCTGCTTGCTCTCGATCCAGATGGCTTTGCCGGGATTCTGCATGGCGAGGAGGCGAATCTTCCAACCGTTGGAATCCACCCAAGGAAGGCCGGTTGGGCCGGAGGAGCCGCCGCCGGACATCCGTTTGATTCCTGCCCACTCGCCCTCGGCGGCCAGCACGCCAGAAGGGAGTTTGGTGCTGTCGAACGCAATGAAGCCTTGCGTATCGATAGGAGGTTTAGCGTCCCGCCATTCCGGAGGGATCGCCAATGGCCATTCCCGGAGCACAGGCTCAGTATAACCGAAGCCAGGGTGGCTTGACGAATCGTTGAGGCGGGTCCGCGTCGAGGAGAGTGCGTGTGATGACGGTGTAGTGAGGTGGCGCTCATCTGCGCTTTGCAGGAGATCGGGCAGGCGGATGGCATCGATGTTCCGGTGACGGAATAGCTGGAGGGGCAGAATCCGGCGCAGGTGCTGGTTCCATGGTGGATCAGCGTATGAACTATCCGGAATTGCGGCAACGTTGATACCCTGTTAAGTTATGCCAACAGGCGCGGAACTTTTTGCCCGATCCATCAGACAACTGGATATCGACACGGTCTTTACTTTGGTGGGAGACCATTTGAATGAAGTGCTACTGGCGATGCACGCGGAACGGATCCGCGTGATCGACATGCGGCATGAATCGGGGGTGACGCATGCCGCGGACGCATGGGCACGCACGCACCGCAAGCCGGCGGTTGCGCTGGTGACAGGGGGGCCGGGGCATACGAACTCGCTGACCGGAATCGCGACGGCACAATTGTGCGCGAGCCCGCTGATTGCCGTGAGCGGAGCACCGTCGACGATGCTTGCCGGGCGGCAGGTGTTTCAGGTGATCGACCAGGCGGAGATGGCGAGGCCGGCGGTGAAGTGGTTCGCCGATGCGGTGAGTCCAGCGCAGATACCGTACCTGGTGGGGCGTGCCTACAACGAGGCGAATAGCGGGCGGAAGGGGGCGGTGCATTTGAGTGTTCCGGTGAATGTGTTTGCGGCTGGCACAGAGCAGCCGCTGCCGATGCCTCCGGCGGTGCGTATGGCGCACGGTGCGCCTGCGCGCGAGGAAGTGGAACAGGCCTTGGGCATGCTGTTTAGCGCGGAGCGGCCCGTGGTGATAGCAGGCAGCGGCGTCTGGTGGGGCCATGCCGAGAAGGAGTTGGAGCGGTTTATCAAGACGACGCGGCTGCCGCTGTACACGGTGACGCTGGCGCGAGGCATCGTATCCGATGCGCAGAAGAATGTGTTTGGGTATGCCGATCCGGCGATCAACCGGGCGGCACTGGCTGCCTTCCAGGAAGCGGATGTGGTGCTGGTTCTGGGCAAGCGGATCGACTACCGGCTGGCGCTGGGTGGACCGCGGCTGTTCGATCCGGCGGCGAAGATCATACAAGTGGATTTGCACGGGCCGGAGTTGGGAGCGGCGCGGCCGATCGAGTTGGGGATCTGTGCCGATGTGAAGGCGACGCTTCGGGCGATGCTGGAGCTTGCGGGGGAGAAGGCGTGGCATCCGCTGTCGAGCTGGAGCCGCAAATTGCGGCAATTGAACAGTGAATACCAGAAGAAGCTGGACACGCTAGCCATGGACAAGGGGGAGCCGCTGCATCCGGCGGCAGTGTTTTCGGTGCTGCGCGATGCATACCCGAAAGATACGTTGTATTCCTGGGACGGCGGCGATTTCGTGCATTGGGGCCGGGCGATGATCCCTGCCACGATGCGGGGCGGATGGTCGCGGTTGGGGCCGATGGGGACAATCGGGTCGGCGCTTCCGAACTGCATTGCGATGCAACTGGCGAATCCGGGCAAGCCGGTGACGATGATTACGGGAGACGGATCGCTGGGGTTCTATATCGCTGAGCTGGAGACGCTGGTGCGGTATAAGCTGCCGGTGGTGATCGTTGTGGGCAACGATGGCGGGTGGGGGTTGGAGCGCGAGCTCCAGAGGGAAATCACCGGCGATCTGACGGTGGCGTGCGAGTTACAGCACACACGCTACGACCTGGTGATGAAAGGATTCGGCGGCGACGGCGAGACGGTGGAGAGGCTGGCGGATCTGGCTCCGGCGGTGAAGCGCGGGTTTGCCTCCGGCAAGCCGTATTTGATCAACGTGATTGTGCGCGGGTCACGCTCGCCGTTTACGGAATGGCAGATTATGGGGAAGAAGAAGTAGCCGCGGGGGCTACTTCTTCAGGGCCTGTTCGATGGCGCCGAGCAACTCAGGGGATTCGGGGGCCACACCGGAATCGAATTTCTTGAGGACGTTGCCGTTGGCGTCAACGAGGAACTTGGTGAAATTCCATTTCACGGGCCCGCCCTTTTCCTGAAGGAACTGGTAGAGCGGGGCGGCGTCGGCGCCTTTTACGGAGATCTTGGAAAACATGGGGAAGGTTACGTCGTACTTGCGCGAGCAGAACTGCTTGATTTCAGCATCGGTGCCGGGCTCCTGGGCGCCGAAGTTATTGGCGGGGAATCCGAGGACGACGAGGCCCTTGTCCTTGTATTTCCGGTAGAGCGATTCCAAGCCGGAGTACTGAGGTGTGTAGCCGCACTGGCTGGCGACGTTGACCATCAGCAGGACTTTGCCCTTGTATGCGGCGAGCGGAGAAGGCTTGCCGTCGATGCTGTTGAGGGTGAATTCGTGAACGTTACTGGCTGCGGAGAGAGACATAGCGAATACGGTGAGAACGGCGGTGAGTTTCATCCTTGCTTAGGATGCGCGAACGCGGTGCGCAGTTGCAAGATAGAATTGACTACCACGATGAAGAATGCATTGACACCACTGACATTTCTTTCGAGGAGCGCGTTTGTCTATGGGGACCGGATCGCGGTAATCGATGGGGAGCGCCGGTTCACGTATGCGCAGTTTCAAGAAAGGGTGCATCGATTGGCAGGGGCTTTGCGGAAACTCGGTGTTGGGCCGGGGGATCGGGTAGCGGTATTGTCGCCGAATACGGCGATGGCGCTGGAGCCGCATTACGGCGTCCCACTGATGGGCGCGGTGCTGGTGATGCTGAATACGCGGCTGGCGGCGACGGAGTTGCAGTGGATCCTGAATCACTGCGAGGCGAAGGTGTTGCTGGTGGATCCGCTGCTGGCGGGGCAGATGGAGCCTCTGCGGGGGCAGATGCCTGCGCTGGAGCACTTCATTACGGATTACGAGGGGCTGCTTGCGGGGGCGGAGGCTTGCGAGGCGCAGCCGGTGGAGATCGATGAAGATGGCCTCTTGTCGATCAACTACACGAGCGGGACGACGGGTTTCCCGAAGGGAGTGATGTTTTCGCATCGTGGGGCGTACCTGAATTCACTGGGCGAATTGATGGAGTACGGGCTGCGGGAAGATACGGTGTATTTGTGGACCTTGCCTTTGTTTCATTGCAACGGGTGGTGTTTTTCGTGGGCGGTGACGGCGGCAGGCGGGGTCCATGTGTTGCTGCGGCAGCCGCAGCCGGAACGGGTTGTGGAGCTGATTCGTGGGGAGGGTGTGACGCATCTTTGCGGAGCGCCAGTGGTAGTCGGGGCTTTGGCGCATTACTGTGCGCAGAACGGGGTGAGGTTCGGGAGCGGGTTGCGGATCGTTACGGCGGGAGCTCCGCCATCTCCGGCGGTGCTGCGCGCGGCAGAAGAGATGGGCGCGGAGATGTTCCACTGCTATGGATTGACGGAGACGTATGGGCCGATGACGTTGTGTGCCTGGCGCAGCGAATGGAACCGGCTGCCTGCCGACGAGCGGGCGCAACGAAAGGCGAAGCAGGGCGTGCCTTACATCATTGCGGGCACGGACTGCCGGCTGGTGGATGAGGCGATGCAGGATGTGCCGGCCGATGGGAATACGATGGGCGAGATCGTGATGCGGGGCAACAACGTCATGATCGGATATTTTCGGAATCCAGAAGCGACGGCGGAAGCGTTTCGGGGCGGATGGTTTCATTCGGGAGATTATGCGGTGATGCATCCGGACGGGTATCTGGAGATCCGCGACCGGAAGAAAGACATCATCATTTCCGGCGGGGAGAACATTTCGTCGGTGGAGGTGGAGAAAGTGATTTACGAGCACCCGGCGGTACTGGAGGCGGCGGTGGTGGCGGTGCCCGATGAAAAATGGGGAGAGGCGCCGAAGGCGTTCGTGACTCTGAAGGAGGAGGGGGCGGCGGATGCGGCGGAGATCATTGCGTTTTGTAGGGAACGCATGGCGCATTTCAAGTGCCCGAAACAAGTTGAGTTCTGCGTGTTGCCGAAGACCGCGACAGGGAAGATCCGGAAGAACGAGTTGCGGGAGAAGGAATGGGCGGGACTGGAAAAGAGGGTGAATTGAATGTCCTGGGAAACGCTGTTGGAAAGCCGTGAAGAAGCGCTGGCGGTTGTTACGCTGAACCGGCCGGCGCGGCGTAACGCGTTGTCGCTGGGTCTGATGCGGGAATTGATCGACTGCCTGGATGCGATCGGGCGCGATGCTTCGGTACGGGCGGTGATCCTGAATGCGTCGGGGGCGGTGTTCAGCTCGGGCCACGATCTGAGCGAGATGGCCGGCGGGACAGTGGTGGAGTATCGCCGGTTGTTCGATGTTTGTACCGAATTGATGACGAAGGTGCAGTCCATACCGCAGCCCGTTATCGCCGAGGTGCAGGGAATGGCGACGGCGGCGGGGTGTCAGTTGGTGGCCACATGCGATCTGGCCGTGGCGTCAGAGTCAGCGAAGTTCGCCACCCCGGGGGTGAAGATCGGATTGTTCTGTACGACACCGATGGTGGCATTGACGCGAGCCATCGGGCGGAAGCGGGCAATGGAGATGCTGCTGACCGGGAAAGCGATCGATGCGCAAACCGCGGCGGACTGGGGATTGATCAACCGGGTGGTTCCCGCCGAAGAACTGCCGTCGAGCACGAGGGAACTGGCAGGGCAGATTGCATCGGCGAGTTCCCTTACCGTGGGCTTGGGGAAACAGGCGTTCTATGCGCAGATCGATCTGGATCAACCGAAGGCCTACGCGTACGCCAAGGAAGTGATGTCGATGAATGCGCTGGCGGCGGATGCGCAGGAAGGGATCACGTCGTTTCTGGAGAAACGCGTGCCGTGCTGGACGGGGCGATGAAACGGGCGATTGGGCTGCTGCTGGTTTGCGCGGCGCTGGGTGCGGGGCAAACGGGCGAGGTGTATGCGCGGGTGGCGGCGCTGATTCAGGCCGAGCGGCAGCAGAAGAACATCCCGTTGATTGCAGTGGCGCTAATGGATGGCCAGGGGAGGGTGTGGACGCATACGCAGGGCGAGGGCGCGGAGAACTCGGTGTATCGGGTGGGATCGGTTTCGAAGCTGTTTACGGATATTGCAGTGATGCAGATGGTGCAGGTGGGGAAACTGGAACTGGATGTGCCGGTGACACGCTATCTGCCGGAGTTTCAGCCGCGTAATCCCTTTGGCGGGGAGATCACGTTGCGGATGTTGATGAGCCACCGCGCGGGACTGGTGCGCGAGCCGGCGGTGGGGCATTACTTCGATAGCTCGGCGGTGTCGTTGGAGCAGACAGTGGCAAGCCTGAATCAGACCGAACTCGTGTACAAGCCGGGGGCTCGGACGAAGTATTCGAATGCGGGGATTGCGGTTGTGGGGCGGGTTGTGGAGAAGGTGAGTGGGCGTCCGTTTGCGGAGTACATGAAGAACACTGTGCTGGCGCCGCTGGGTATGCGGAACAGCGACTTTGTGCTGGGCGACGGATTGCGAAATCTGTTGGCGCCGGCGTGGATGTGGACATACGACGGGCGGCGATTCCGGGCTCCGCAGTTCGAGTCGGGCATGGCTCCGGCAGGGAGCCTGTATGCCTCGATGGAGGACATGACGAAGTTCGTGAAGTGCTTGTTCGACAAGGGTGCGCCGTTGCTGGATGCAAAGGCGCTGGAGCAAATGTGGGAGCCGCAATTCGGAGGGAATTACGGGTTAGGGTTCCGGCTGGGCAATGTGGGGACGGCGCGGTCGGTTTCGCACGGTGGGGCGATTTATGGCTTCGCTACCGATTTGACGGTGCTGCCGGAGGAGAAGCTTGGCGCCGTGGTGGTGGTGAACATGGATAGCGCGAACGCGGTGGCTTCGCGAATCGGGCAGCAAGCGTTGCGCTGGCTGTTGCAGGCACAGCGCGGAGAAGAGTTGGAGAATCCGCCGGCGGTGGTGGATCTGACGGTTGACGAGGCACGGAGGCTGGCGGGAAGGTATGGGGATGGCGACGACGCAGTCGATCTTGTGGCGCGGGGAAAGAGGCTGTACAGGGTTCCTGTACGTGGCGGACCGCGAGTGGAACTGCGACGCGTGGGCGGAGACCTGATCACGGACGATTTGCTGGGATTCGGCGAGCGGCCGAAGTTGGGTAACCGGCAGCCCGTGCCGAGGCCGGCGGTGGCGAGCGCGGATTGGCGGAAGTATCTGGGCGAGTACGGGTGGGATCACAACGTGCTGTACGTGCTGGAGCATGAAGGCAGACTCACCGTGCTGATTGAATGGTATGACTACTATCCCTTACGGGAGGAGGGTCCGGGTAGGTTCCGGTTTCCGGATTGGGGGCTGTACGAAGGAGAGCCAGTGCAGTTCACGGAGGAAGGCGTGCGGGTCGGCGGAGTGTTGTTTCCGCGGAGGGAACGGGCTGCGCAGGGGCCGGTGTTCCGGATACAGCCGCGGAAGCCGGTGCCCGATCTGGCGCGCGAGGCGCTGGCGGCGAAGCCACCCGAGGAGAAGCGAGTCTTTCGGGAATCGGAACTGGTGGAGTTGGTGAAGCTGGACGATACGATCCGGCTGGATATCCGGTATGCGGGGACGGACAATTTTCTCAGCACCCCGGTATACACGCAGGCAAAGGCGTTTCTCCAACGGCCGGCGGCGGAAGCGCTGGTGCGGGCGAATGCGGCGCTGAAGAAGCTGGGGTATGGATTATTGGTGCATGATGCGTATCGTCCGTGGTATGTGACGAAGATTTTCTGGGAGGCGACGCCGGAAGACAAGCGGATGTTCGTGGCGGATCCAGCGCAGGGTTCGCGGCATAACCGGGGGTGCGCGGTGGATCTCACTCTATACGATTTGGAGACCGGGAAGGCGGTGGAGATGCCCGGCCTTTACGATGAGATGTCGGAGCGGTCTTATCCGGATTATCCTGGAGGTACGTCCCTCGCACGATGGCACCGCGAAGTGTTACGCGCGGCGATGGAGAGCCAAGGGTTCGAGGTCTATGCAGTGGAGTGGTGGCACTTCGATTTCAAGGACTGGGAGCAGTACGGGATCGGCACTGCGACGTTTGAATCCCTTGGCTCGAAAGAGTAGCCACGGAGGAAAGCGATGTCCGATGTTCCGGCAGTGAGCGATCAGGCGGCGGAGCGCATTCTGGCGGGATTGTCGCGGATTGCGCTGGTGTTGCGCCACCGGGGGTGGGTGGATGCAACGGAGTGGGGTGTTACGCCGACACAAGGGCAGATCCTGACGCTGCTTGCCTCGCGGCCGCAGGAGACGCTGGGCGTTTCCCGCATCGCCGGGGAGTTGGCGTTGACGAAGCCGACGGTGAGCGATTCGATCTCCACGCTGGTCCGGAAGGGATTGGTGGAGAAGGTGCGATCGCAGTCCGATGGGCGTGCGGTGGAGTTACGATTGACGGCACGCGGGGGCCAGTTGGCGGAAGGTACGTCCGCATGGCCTGAGTTCTTGCAGTCAGCAGTACAGGCATTGAGCGAGGAAGAGCGGGGAGTGTTTCTGCGGGGGCTGGTGAAAATGGTGCGGTCGCTGCAAGAGCAGGGGCTCATCCCCGTGACGCGCATGTGTGTGAACTGCCGGTTTTTCGGTCCGTTTGCCTATCCGGAATCGAAGCGGCCCCATCATTGCGGGTTTCTGGGAGAGGCAATCGGCGATGGGATGTTGCAGGTGGATTGCAGGGATTTCGAGGCGGCGGGAGCGGAGCGCATGGTGGAAATCTGGAACGTGTTTCGAGGGAAGGAATGATAGGCAACGTAGTCTCGATTCAGGTGGGCAAGATCCGGAGCTTTGACGGGTGGCGTACGGCGACGTACAAGGATCCTGTACAGGGTGCTGTGTTTCTGGGGAAGGAAGGGTTTGCCGGCGATCAGCAGGCGGACCGCCGTTACCATGGAGGACCGGACAAGGCTGCGCTGGTGTACAGCCATGCGCACTATGGACCGTGGCATGCTGAGCTTTTCGCGGATCCGCTTCCGATGGGGGCATTCGGAGAGAACATCGTGGTGGAGGGGATGAGCGAGGCGGATGTTTGCGTGGGGGATGTCTACGATTTGGGTGAGGCCCGTGTACAGGTGAGCCAGCCGCGGCAGCCTTGTGGGAAGCAGGCGCGGCGGTGGGGAATTGCCGATCTGGTGGAGCAAATCAACCGGCGCGGCTGGACAGGTTGGTATTTGCGAGTGCTGCGGGAGGGGCGGGTGCAAGCCGGTGACCGCTTTACGATGCTGGAGCGGCCGCATCCGGAATGGACGATTTCGCGGGCGCATGAGGTAATGCATTTCCGGAAGAAAGACGCGGAGGCAATCGAGTCGCTGGCAGCGTGCGCGGCGCTGTCCGCGGATTGGGTAACGGAGTTGCGGATGCGGGCGGAGAGGCTGCGGAAACGGTGAGTTCTACAGCTCCATGGAGGCGATCTCGACGCGCGAGCGGCGTCCTTCGACGACAACAATTCCGCTTTCGGTGACGTGGTACAACTGGCGGTCGCGGGCGGCATCGTAACCGATGAGGGCTCCTTCGGGCACGCGCACGTTCTTGTCGAGGATGGCGCGGCGGATCTTGGCGCCACGGCCGATGTCGCAGTTATCGAAGACCACGGAGTCCTCGACGACGGCGCCGGTGTGAATCTTGACACCACGGCCGATGACGGAGTTGCGGACGAGGCCGCCGGAAAGAATGGAACCGCCGGCGACAATGGAATCGATGGCCTGTCCGCGGCGGCCTTCTTCATCGAAGGTGAACTTGGCGGGGGCATCGTCGTAGGCGGCGGAGCGAAGCGGCCACTGGCGGTTATAGAGATTGAGTTGGGGGCTTACGGAACGCAAATCCATGCAGGCTTCGTAATAGGCATCGAGGGTACCGACATCGCGCCAATAGGCCACCTGATTATCCGGATCGCCGGGGATGCGGTTGGTGGCGAAGTCATAGGCATACATGTCGCCGCGGTCGACCAGCCTGGGGAGGATATCGCGGCCGAAGTCGTGGGAGGAATCCTCACGGGCGGCATCGGCGTAGAGTTCGCGCAAGAGGAGGCCGGTGGAGAACACGTAGTTGCCCATGGAGGCGAAGAACATGTCGGGGTTGTCGGGCATGGTGGGGACATCGGCCTTCTTTTCGTGGAAGGCCTTGACGGAGAAATCGCCGCCTAACTCCATGGCGCCGAATTCGGTGGAGTATTTCTTCTCGAGGGGAATACCGGCGATGGTGACCTGGGCGCGCTTGCGCTCATGGTATTCGATCATCTCGCGGACATTCATGCGGTAGATGTGATCGGCGCCGAAGATGGCGACGAGGTGGGGGTCGGCTTGCTCGATGAGGTTGATGTTTTGGTAGATGGCATCGGCGGTGCCGCGATACCAGCTTTCTTCGGCGGTACGCATCTGGGCCGGGACGGGAATAATGAAATGATTTTTTAACAGGCCCGCGGATTCCCAGCCATCGCGCAAATGTTGCAGTAGCGACTGGCTCTTGAACTGGATGAGAACGTAAATGGAATAGATGCCGGAATTAATCAAGTTCGAGAGAACGAAGTCGACAATTCGATACTGTCCGCCAAATGGGACGGCGGGTTTGGCACGCTCCTTGGTCAGTGGATAGAGTCGGGTACCTTTTCCGCCTGCGAGCACAAAGGCGAGTACGCGAAGTTGCATGAATACGGCTCCTCAAACGTTTCTGCGGTGGAGATCCAATACAGCCGGGATCGCAACAACCACCCATATTGTGTGGGAAAGAAGTGCCGGGAAGCAACAAGAATCGACTGGCATATGGTATCTTGACCCTTCCATGAGTAACGCGAGACGCTGGACCATCGTATGCCTCCTGAGTCTGGGGATGGTAATTGCCTATGTGGACCGCTCGAATCTGTCGGTAGCGCTGGCCGATAAATCATTCATTTCGGAATTTTCGTTGTCGGATGGGGATCGCGGACTGATGAACTCGGCGTTCTTTTGGTCTTATGCATTGCTCCAGATTCCGGCTGGATTCGTGGTGGATCGATTCGGTCTGAAATACCCATATGCGATCGGGTTTGCGGTGTGGAGTTTGGTATCGGCGGCGTCGGCGGGGATAACGAACATCGGTCAATTGGTGGGATTACGCGTGGCGCTGGGAGTGGGAGAAGCAGTGGTGACGCCGGCGAGCCTGCGCTGGATCCGGTTTAACGTGGATGAGAAGCAGCGGGGGCTGGCGGTGGGATTGTACATGGCGGGGACGAAGCTTGGGCCGGCGATCGGAGCCCCGCTGGCGGCTTTTCTGGTGTTGAACTACGGTTGGCGGAACATGTTCGTGATTCTCGGGCTGGGGTGTTTATTGTGGCTGATACCGTGGTTAACGCTAGTGAAGAACAACGATCGCGAACTGGAAGCGCAGGTGGTGCGGCAGAGCAAGACGAAGCCAATTCCGTTTGCGCGGCTGTTCGGCACGCGGCTGATCTGGGGGATCATCATCGGCACGTTTTGCTACAACTACTTCGTGTATTTCTGCATGACATGGTTGCCGGCGTATTTCGCGGAGAGCCGCGGACTGACGCTGGGGAAATCCGGGGCCTTCACGGGATTCAGTTTCGGGGGCATGGCGACGGTGGCGACACTGGCGGGGTGGGCTGCGGACCGCATGATTTCGAAGGGTGGGGATCCGGTACGCACGCGAAAGATGTTCACGATTGCGGGGTTGCTGGTGGCTTCGACGGAACTGATCGGGGCGTTTGCGGAGTCGAATGACGTGGCGCTGATCATGGCGATTGTGTCGCTGAGCGGATTGGGACTGGCGACGGCCAACTACTGGGCGTTGACGCAGACCCTGATGCCTGGCGCGGCGATCGGGCGTATTGCGGGTATTCAGAACATGGCTTCGAACATGAGCGGCATTGTGGCGCCCATCATGACGGGTTGGCTGAAGGCGGTGACGGGGAGCTATGCGGCTCCCATGTACATGGTTGGAGGATTGCTGCTGGTCGGTGTGCTGGCGTATGTGTTCATGGTGCATGCAAAGTACGCCCCAACAGCGGGAGACTAGGAGATGATGACGAGAAGGGAATTCACAGGCGGAGTATTGGCCGCTGCGGCGGCCTCCGGACAGCCGCGCAAGCCGAATATCATTTGGATCATGGCCGATGATCTCGGGTATGGGGATCTGGGCTGTTACGGGCAGAAGTACATTCGGACACCGAACATCGACCGGATTGCGGCCGAAGGGATGCAGTTCAGCGATGCGTATGCGGGGTGCACGGTTTGCGCTCCCTCGCGCAGTGTGCTGATGACGGGCATGCATATGGGCCATACCTCGGTGCGCAGCAATCCGGGAGGCGTGCCGATCCTGGCGTCGGATGTGACGGTAGCGGAGGTTCTGAAAAAAGCAGGGTACGCGACCGGTTGTTATGGGAAGTGGGGGCTCGGCGATGTGGGTACGGACGGGGCGCCTTGGAAGAAGGGGTTCGATGAATTCTACGGGTATCTGCACCAGGTGCATGCGCACTGGTTCTATCCGGAATTCCTTTTCCATAACGAGCGCAAAGACATGCTACCGGGGAACGTGAACGGAAAGCGGGTCACCTATTCGCACGATGTTATCGCAAAGAAGGGTCTGGAGTTCATTCGCCGCAATGCGGGACGGCCGTTCTTTTGTTACCTGCCGTTTACGATTCCGCACCTTGAATTGCTGGTACCGGAGGATTCGATGAAGGAGTATCGCGGCAAGATTCCGGAGGGCAAGCCTTACGATCCGCCGCGGAAACACTATGCGACACAGATGGAACCGCGGGTGGCCTATGCGGGTATGGTGACGCGGCTGGACAAGAGCGTAGGGGAAGTGATGGCTCTGTTGAAGGAACTGAAGATCGATGAGAACACGATCGTGTTTTTCACTTCTGACAACGGCGGCGCCACGCGGCTTTGGGGGGAAGAGTTTTTTGCCTCGAATGGACCGTTTCGCGGGCACAAGCAGAATCTCTACGAAGGGGGGATTCGCACGCCGATGCTGGCGCGGTGGCCGGGGAAGATCAAGGCGGGGAGCAAGAGCGCGCACCAGTGGTATTTCACGGATTTTCTGGCGACGGCGGCGGAGATTGCAGGGGCGCCGGCTCCGAAGACAGATGGGATATCGGTGTTGCCCGTGTTGCTGGGAGGCAAGGCCCGGGAGCACGAGTATCTGTATTGGGAGCTTCCGCGGCACGATGCCGCAAGTGGCGAGTTCCGGAAAGAAATGCCGATGCAGGCGGCGCGCAAGGGCGACTGGAAGGGAGTGCGGCCGAAGCCGGACGGTCCGATCGAGGTATATAACCTGAAGAATGATCCAGGGGAGACGAAGGATCTGGCAGCTTCGCGGGAGGATATGGTGAAAGAGTTTACGCGCATCTTCCACGAGGCGCATGTACATCCGCGGCCACAGAAGAATCCGCCGCAAATGGAGTTTCCGCACTCATGACGAACGAACAACGCGATCGTGTGCGGGCCGCTTTGGACGGCTTCGCGATAGAAATACCTTCCTGGGGATTTGCCAACACGGGGACCCGGTTCGGCAAGTTTTTGCAGCCGGCAGCGGCGTCGACGATTGAGGAGAAGTTGAGCGACGCCGGCGAAGTGCATCGTCACACGGGGTGTTGCCCGTCGGTGGCTGTGCATGTGCTGTGGGATTTTCCGAATGGCGTGGCCGATGCCGATGGTGTGAGCGGGGTGGCGGCGAAGTATGGCGTGCGGATCGGGTCGATCAACCCGAACGTGTTTCAGGACCAGATCTATAAGCATGGATCGCTGGGGAATCCCGATCCGGCGGTGCGGCGGGCGGCGACGGATCATCTGCTGGATTGCGCACGGATCAGCCGGGCAACAGGGAGCAGAGACATTTCGCTGTGGTTCGCGGATGGATCGAACTATCCAGGGACACAGAATATCCGTCGCAGGCGGGAATGGTTCCTGGAAGGGCTGCGGGCGCTGCACGGCGAGCTTGCCGAAGGGCAGCGCATGCTGGTGGAGTACAAGCCGTTCGAGCCGGCGTTTTATCACACCGATATCGCCGATTGGGGGATGGCGCTGTTGTTGGCGCGCGGGGCGGGGCCGCAAGCGAAGGTGTTGGTGGACACGGGGCATCATTACCAGGCGCAGAACATCGAGCAGATCGTGGCGTGGCTGCTGGCGGAAGGAATGCTGGGCGGGTTCCACTTCAATGACCGGCGGTATGCGGATGACGATTTGACGCTGGGTTCGATCGACCCGTACCAGTTGTTCCGGATTTTCCACGAAATCCGCTATTTCGAGTGGGAGAGCGGGGAGCGCGCGGATGTGGCGTATATGATCGACCAGAGCCATAATCTGAAGGGCAAGATGGAGGCGATGATCCAGAGCGTGTGCCGCGCGCAGGAGCTGTACGCGAAGGCTGCGCTGGTGGATCATGCGCGGCTGGCGGAGATGCAGAGGCGATGCGAACTGGTGGACGCGGAGGAATGTTTGCAGGATGCCTTCGCGGCGGATGTGAAGCCGGCGATTCGGGAATGGCGGGAAAGCCATGGACTGCCACTGGAGCCGCTGGCTGCGTTTCGGGCGAGCGGGTATCTGGAGCGCGTGACGGCGGAACGCGGCGCGCGCAATGCGGCGGCGGTGTCGAGCTACGCGTGAAACGTCAGAAGCCAACGTCCCAGATGTCGGTGAGGTCCAACGTGAAGCCGGGGAGCACGGGATCGGCGGAGACGGATACTGGAGAATCGAGGGTCTTGGTGCGATGAGCCGGGCGGTAGACGTAGACTTTCTTGGTACTGGGGTCGATGAGCCAACCCAATTGGGCGCCGCATGCCACGTACTCGTGCATTTTTTCCCGTAGTTCGCGGAGCGAGTCGGTGTGAGAGCGGACTTCGACAACGAACTCGGGGCAGGCGGGGAGGAAGCCGGAAGGACGATTCTTGCGGGCTTTTTTGAGGCGGTCCAAGCTGATCCAGGAGGCGTCAGGGCATCGTGTGGCCCCGTTGGGCAAATGATAGCCGGTGGAAGAGTCCATGACCTTTCCCCCGCGATCACGCTTTGCCCAGAGAAGTAACTGGCCAATCACTTCGCTGTTTCGATTTCCGGAATCCTCTTGAGAGGGAGCCATGACCCTTATTTCTCCCTTGGCATCTCGCTCAATTCTCCAATCCGGATTTTCTTCGCAGAAGCGCACAAACTCTTCGTTCGTCATGCCGGAGTCCGGGATGAGGAGGGTTCGAGAAGGAACGCCGCCGATTGCGAGCACCATCGCCCGTAGTGTAGCAGGGTTCTATTTTCCGGCGACCGTGAGGCGGGCCTGGGCGCGCTTGAGGGCGTTGAGGGCGCGGGCGGAGTCGATGTTTTGCTGGACGGAGGCGAGGCGCTCCATGGCGCGCCTTTCGGCGGCCTGGGCGCGGGCGAGATCGATGTCGGAAGGGGTTTCGGCCACCATGGCGAGCACGCGGACGTGTTCGGGGAGGACTTCCACGACTCCGCCGGCAACGGCGAGTTTGCGGCGTTCGCCGGCGACGACGTAGGTGAGCGGGCCGATGCCGAGTTCGGAAAGCAATGGGGCGTGCCCGGGGAGTACGCCGATTTCACCGGCGGTTCCGCCGCAAGGAATCTGCGCTTCGCTGACCTGCTCCTTGACGAGGAGGCGCTCGGGTGTGGCGATCTCGAGCTCGAACGTCGCTGCCATGGCCTTACGCCTTCTTCATCTGCTCGTGGCGTTCGAGCACTTCTTCGATGGTGCCCTGCATGTAGAAGGCCTGTTCGGGGACTTCGTCGTGCTTGCCTTCGCAGATTTCGCGGAAGCCGCGGATGGATTCTTCCAGCTTCACGTACTTGCCTTTGATGCCGGTGAACTGTTCGGCGACGTGGAAGGGCTGGGAGAGGAAGCGCTGTAGCTTACGGGCGCGGGCGACGATGAGCTTGTCGTCTTCGGAAAGCTCGTCGATGCCGAGGATGGCGATGATGTCCTGGAGGTCCTTGTAGCGCTGGAGGATTTGTTTCACGCGCTGGGCGGTGTTGTAATGCTCGTCGCCGACGATGCGGGGATCGAGAATGCGCGAGGTGGAGGCCAGCGGATCGACGGCGGGGTAGATGCCGAGAGCGGCGATGTCGCGCGACAGGTTCGTTGTGGCGTCGAGGTGGGCGAAGGTGGTGGCGGGAGCGGGATCGGTGTAGTCGTCGGCCGGCACGTAAATGGCCTGGACCGAGGTGATGGATCCCTTTTTCGTGGAAGTGATACGTTCCTGGAGTTCGCCCATTTCGGTGGCGAGGTTGGGCTGATAACCCACGGCGGAAGGCATACGGCCGAGCAGCGCGGATACTTCGGAGCCGGCCTGGGTGAAGCGGAAGATGTTGTCGATGAAGAGCAGCACGTCCTGGCCCTCTTCGTCGCGGAAGTATTCGGCGACCGTGAGACCGGTGAGGCCGACGCGAAGACGGGCCCCGGGGGGTTCGGTCATCTGGCCGTAGATGAGGGCGCACTTGGATTTGGTGTAGTCCTGGGGATCGACAACGCCCGATTCCTGCATCTCGAGCCAAAGGTCGTTACCTTCACGGGTACGTTCGCCCACGCCGGCAAACACCGACACACCGCCGTGCTTCATGGCGATGTTGTTGATAAGCTCCATGATGATGACGGTCTTGCCGACGCCGGCGCCGCCGAAGAGGCCGATTTTTCCGCCGCGCAGGTAGGGCTCGAGGAGATCGATGACCTTAATGCCGGTCTCGAACATCTGGAGTTCGGTGGATTGCTCTTCGAAGGCCGGCGCGTGGCGGTGAATGGGGTAAAACTTGGAAGCGTGAACCGGACCCATCTTGTCGACGGGCTGGCCGATGACGTTGAGGACGCGGCCAAGGACTTCCTTGCCGACGGGGACGCTGACCGGGGCGTTGAGGCTGATGGCCTTCATGCCGCGGACCAAGCCTTCGGTGGGCTGCAAGGCGATGGCGCGGACGCGTCCTTCGCCGATGTGCTGCGCGACTTCGGCGATGATGTTAATGGGTTCGGGCACATTGAACCCTTCGCTCGTGATGCGGATGGCCGTGCGGATGACGGGCATCGTGCTCTCTTCGAACTGCAGGTCGATGGCGGGTCCGGCGACCTGAATAACTTTGCCGATGACTTCGGTGGTGGTCATTGTGCTTCCTTGCTCGGGTTGCGGCTAATCCAACGCTGCGGCGCCGCTCACGACTTCGATGATTTCTCTAGTAATGCTGGCCTGGCGGACGCGGTTGAGGTAGAGGGTGAGCTGATCGATCACCTTGGCGGCGTTGGTGGACGCCGCGTCCATAGCAACCATGCGAGCCGCATGTTCGGCCGCGGCGGACTCAAGCACCGCGGCATAGATCATGATTCCGACGTAATTCGGCAGCAGGCTGCCCAGCAGCTCGCCGGCGGGCTGCTCGAAAATGTAATCCGATGTCTCGCGTCCCTCGGGGACGGGTACGGGAAGAATCTTCTTCACGCTGAGCTTCTGGCTCATGACGCTACGGAACTCGTTGTAGACGAGGTAGACGGCATCGACTTGCTCGCTCGAATAGCGTTCGATGGCGGCTTTGGCGATGCGGTCGGCGTCGGCGAAGAGGGACTTGTCGAAGACGCCGACATGTTCGCCGGAGATATTGGAATTGCGGCGGCGGAAAAAGTCACGGCCTTTGCGGCCGACGGCCTCGATTTGGATACTGGTTCCGGCCTTCTCGGCGATGAAGTTCTGGGCGCCCTTAATGAGGTTGGAATTGAAGGCGCCGGCGAGACCGCGGTCCGATGTCATGAGGATGACTTGAATGCGCTTCTCGGGGCGAACGGCAAGAAGGGGATGGTTGGACACCGACTCATCGCCGGCGGCCGCGCTGACCACATTCGCCAGGAGTTTTTCATAACTCTGGGAGAAGGGGCGCGAGGCGAGCACACGCTCCTGGGCACGGCGCAGCTTCGCCGCGGCCACCATTTTCATGGCCTTGGTGATCTGCTGCGTGTTCTTGACCGAGCGAATGCGCCGGCGTAAGTCGATTAAGCTCGGCATGGCTTAGGCCTTATTGGAAGTGAAGCGCTGTTTGAATTCAGTGAGCACGGAAGTGATCTGAGCCTTGAGCTCGTCGTCAATATCCTTCTTCGCCTTGAGATCGATGAACAGTTGGGGATGGGCATTTTCGACGAAGCGGTACAACTCTTCTTCGAACTTGCGGCAGCGGTCCACCGGAAGGTCGTCGAGATAGCCGTTGGTTCCGGCGTAGAGGATGAGCACCTGCTTTTCGACGGGAAGCGGAGCAAACTGACCCTGCTTGAGAATCTCCACGAGGCGCGCGCCGCGATTCAACTGCTGCTGCGAGGCTTTGTCGAGTTCGCTGCCGAACTGAGCGAATGCGGCGAGAGCGCGATACTGGGCGAGTTCGAGACGGAGCGTGCCGGCCACCTTACGCATCGCCTTGATCTGCGCGCTGCCACCGACGCGGCTGACGGAGATACCGACGTTGATGGCGGGGCGGACGTTGGAGTTGAACAAGTCCGCTTCGAGGAAGATCTGCCCGTCGGTGATGGAAATCACGTTGGTGGGGATGTAGGCGGAGACGTCGCCGGCCT
>CAYOBO010000075.1:0-33516 GCA_964402295.1 uncultured Candidatus Solibacter sp.
TGCTCGACGGCATTCCCAACAACGTCTCCGACCGCGTAGCCTATATTCCCAGCGTTGACGACGTGCAGGAGTTCACCGTACAGACCAACGCTCTCGACGCCGAATACGGGCATGGCGGCGGGATGTACGTGAACGTAACCACAAAGAGCGGCACCAACGAATTCCATGGCAACCTCTACGAATTCTTTCGCAACGACAAACTGAACGCGAACTCGTTCTTCGCCAACAAGGCGGGCTCACCGCGGCCTGTGTTTCGCTTCAATCAGTTTGGGCTGGCGGTGGGCGGGCCGGTGATCCAGAACAAGGTGTTCTGGTTTTTCAATTTCGAGGAGTTGCGCCAACGCACACCGCGCACCTACCGCTTTACGGTGCCGACGGATTTGCAGCGCGCGGGAGACTTTTCTCAAACCCGCAACGCGGCGGGGCAACTGTTCCAGATTGCCGACCCCACCACAACAGCGCCGAATCCGACAACGCCAAACCGTTTCGTGCGGCAGATGTTTCCAGGCAACCGCATCCCGGCCAGCCGGATCAATCCGATTGCCGCGAAGGTGATTGCGCGATTTCCGGTAGCCAACCAGCCGGGCGATCTCAATACGCAGGCAAACAATTACTTCACGCAAGTGCCCGCTCCTTACGATGGCGAAAACTATTCGGCGCGCATCGATCCGAACTTCCACAAGCACCGGTTTTTCGTGCGCTGGTCGCACAACACCGGATTTCCAGGTACACCGACGCCGTGGGACATTGGCGGCGGTGTCGGGCAACTCGAGGGAAACAACCGCGCGCAAACGTCGATCGGCTTGAGCGATGCGATCTTGATTAACCCAGGCATGGTGATCACCGCGCAGGCCGGCTTCACTCGCTGGACGCAGCAGGGAACGCATCCGGACTTCGATCAGACGACTCTCGGCTTCCCTGCCTCACTGGTCAATCAGATGCAGCAAAACATCTTCCCGCGGTTCGATATTGCAGACAGCTACTATATCGGCGCTTCCGAAGGACGCTGGTACGAACACACGAACACCTTTTCCTATAACTTGGGTGCGACGATGATCCGCGGGAGCCACAACATGAAATTCGGCTTCCAGAGTCAGGTAAAGCAGAACAACTCCGTGGCCGCCAACCGGCCGGGCGGGCAGTACACCTTCACGCGGGCATTCACGCAGCCGGATCCGGTGCTGCCGGGATCGAACCTCGGCAACGGGATCGCCAGCATGCTGCTGGGCACGCCGTCGGCGGGAAACCTCAGCTTCCGCGCCGCCACAGCCCCGCAGTCGCCGTTCTATGGCTGGTATTTCCAGGACGACTACAAAGTCACTCCCAAGCTGTCGCTCAACCTGGGCTTGCGCTACGACCTCATGCTGGGCATCACCGAACGCTACAACCGCAACACGTTCGGACTGGACTTCAGCGTGTCCAACCCCATCGAGCAAGCAGCCAAGGCGGCCTATGCGGCGAACCCCATTCCCGAACTTCCCGCGGCGAATTTCAGCGTCCGCTCGGGCCTGATTTTCGCGACCCCCGAGAACCGCCGGAACGTCATTGCCGACAAGACGAACTGGCAGCCGCGTATCGGGCTCGCCTACCGCATCCTGCCGCGCACGGTGCTGCGCACGGGGTTCGGACTGTTCTACTCGGTGTGGTGGCAGCCGTTTGTCAATACCACCGGCTTCGCCGCGGAGACCACCATGGTGACCACCCTCGACGGCGGGCTTACTCCAGCCGATACGCTGAGCAATCCGTTTCCGCAAGGCCTGACGCCTCCCACCGGATCGAGCCTCGGGCTGCGCACCCTGCTCGGCAACTCGCTCTCGCTGTACGACTATAACCGCAAGAATATCCGAAATATGCGCTATAGCTTCGGGTTTCAACACGAATTCGGCAACCAGTGGCAGGTGGAGGTGAATTACGTCGGCCAGCAGGCAGCGCGCCTTCTCTTCAGCACCGGTGCGGGCGATTCCGGGCGCGTTGTCAATGCCGGCTGGAACGGGACAGGCGGCACATTTGACGAAAAGTACTACGCGCTGGGCGCACGGCTGAATGCCCGAGTGCCCAATCCCTTTCTGGGCCTGATTCCCCAACCGAGCCCACTCGCCGGATCCACCATCACCGTATCGCAGATGTTGATGCCCTATCCCCACTTCGGCAGCATCAATCTCATTCGCACCATGGGGGGAAGCAGCTACTACAACTCGCTACAGATCGGCGCGAACAAGCGCTTCGGTCAGGGTTTGACGGCGCAGTTCGCCTATACGTTGTCGAAACTGCTGGAGAAGCTCCGCTACACCGAGGTGAGCGATCCGGCGCCCTCCCAGCACATCGGCCAGTTCGACAATCCGCACCGCTTTTCGGCCGGCATTATCTATGAATTCCCGTTCGGCGGCGGACAGCGCCTGCGCACCGGTAACAGTGTGATGGACAAGATCATCGGCGGCTGGCAGTGGAGCGCGATGTACATTTATCAGACCGGAGCCGCGGTGGCGCTGCCGGCGGCCTTGGCCACGGGAATCAGTCCGGAAATCGACAATCCGACCATCGACCGCTGGTTCAACGGTGCATCCATGGCGGTGTTGCCGCCGTTCACGGCGCGCCGCATTCCGTTCTATTGGAACGGTCTCCGCGTCCCCGCGATGAACAACTGGGACATGTCGTTTATCAAAAACACGATGGTGTATCGCGAACGTGTCAAACTACAGTTCCGGCTGGAGATGATCAACGCGTTCAACCGGGTGTGGTTTGGTGCGCCCAACACTGGGATCACCAGCCCTGTCTATACGCAGATCACCGGGCAAGCGAATCAGCCCAGAAACATTCAGTTGGGCTTGAAACTCAGCTTCTGAACCAGTCCTGCGGCACAGTACCCGGCATCAGTTGGCGTCTCGCGCCTGCCGCGGCCGCATCAGCTCCAACATCTCGTGCACGTCGCGATGGATCGCGGCAAGGATCTCGGTCTCCGCGGCCTTGGCGGCGAGTTGTTCTCTCGCCTTGAGGCGGTCCCGAGCCTCCAGAATGCGGTTGCGAAACTCGAGTGCATCGACGATGCCGATAAGCCGCATCGCGTTGGCCTGGCCGACGGCGTGTCCGGCGGTTTCGAATTTGAGAATAGCCAGGTTGAAGTACCGCAAAATGGGACCTTCAATGAAGGTCACGTCCTGGATGTTCTCGAGCGGGATGGTCTTCTCCACGGTGACCAGAATGCCCTTGCGGTAACGGAGCGTTCGGTCGCTCAATTCGCAGAGAAGCCGCTTGAAATAGTGTCGCGCCCACCATTGGCCGATGCCCAGCAACCAAAACGGAAGCAGAATCATCCCAACGACGGATACGGCCATAATCAGCGCCACATGCAAGACCAGGTAGGGGCGGATGAGGGGATTGAAAGTGGCGCGCTCGAGGAGAACAGGCTCTGAAGCGGGAGGCATCTTCATTCATTAGCATGGCCGGCGGCCTCAGTGCTATAGAAAGAGAGCGAATTATCCCCTTGCTTGACGATGCGCGTGCGCGTGAGCATGCCGTAGCGGTCCTCCAGCGCTTGCCGCGTGGCGTGCTGCGCGATCGCCAGAACCGGACGCGCGCTTTCGCCGAGAATCCCTAGAGCGATTTCGTATTCCTTCGCCAGCGGATAGGGCGGGTCCAAAAAGACGATGTCGGCCGGGTAACGGGGCAGCAGCAATTGCACGGATCCCCGCAAAACCTGGGCTCGCTTCTGCACTCCCAGCGCAGCCAGGTTGTCCTCGAGGATTTCGGCTGCGCCCCGGTGCTTCTCAATGAAGATCGCCCGGGCGGCTCCCCGGCTAAGCGCTTCGATGCCCACCGCGCCGGTGCCCGCATATGCATCTAGGAAGGTTTTGCCCTCGATGATGGGCGCCAGAATGTTGAATAGCGACTCGCGCAGGCGGTCCGGCGTGGGGCGCACGCGGTCCCCGGGGACGGCCTTCAGACGCCGGCTGCGAAATTCTCCTCCGATGATACGCATGGGTTACCCTCTTGATCATAGATGCGGGACGGCGGCGGTGGCCAGGAATCCACTTGGTCTACAATCTTGGGTGACACTGGAATTCGCGCGGTTAACGAGGAGGCATCATGATGGGTTCGTTTCGGAGTGTTTCGTTTCTCGCCGCTGGGCTGTTGGCCGCATGGCTGTGTCCGCAAGCCGGGGCGCAAGTCACCTGCCCGGTGCTGACCAACACGACGCGGCTCGCCATGCAGGCCAATGGCGACCTACAGACGGTGCGGGCCAGCGCTTTCCCCTGCGAATGGACGGTTACCGCCGGCGATCCCTGGATTTTTGCCTTAAAGGTGGAAAATCTCGCTCAGATCACTGCGCTACCCAATCCTGGAGCGGCGACACGCACAGGCTCCATCACCATCGCGCCGGTCAGCATTGCGGCCACCAATCCAGGCGTCACCATTCCCGTGGTACAGGCGGGCGCCGGCTGTGGGTTCACGCTGAATCCGCAGCAAGTCGTCATCCCCTCAACCGGCGGACTCGCCGGCACGGCTGTGGCGGCCAATCAGGGCTGCATCTGGACAACGGCGGTGTCGGCGCCTTGGCTCGGCCTGCCACCGGGAGTGGAGGGATTCAGCGGGAGCGGATTCCTGGCCCTCACCGCATCCCCGAACAGCAGCGCGTTTCCACGCGTAGCCACGGCGTCCGTCTCCGGGGAATTCGTGCAATTCCTCCAAAAGGGAGTCAATACGCCGGAATTATTCGCCGACGTTCCCAGCAGCCATCTCTTTTTCGATTACATCACCATGATGCGCACGACAGGCTTAACCTCGGGATGCACCCCCACAACCTATTGCCCGGACCGTACCATCTCCCGCGGCGAGATGTCGGTGTTTCTGGTCCGCGCCCTCTACGGGCTGGGCGATTTCGCATTCCCCCAGACCCCGTATTTCACGGATGTGCCGCCGACGCACCCCTTCTTCCGTTTTATCCAGAAGATTCGCGAATTGGGCATCACACTGGGATGCACGGCAACGCAATTCTGCCCCGACGATCTGGTGACCCGCGCCACCGGTGCGACGCTCGTCATCCGCGCCCGCCTCGCCGCAACCGGACAGTTCGGGCATCCGGTCAATCCCCTGTTCACCGATGTCCCCTTCGGCGATACGTTCTTCGCGCCCATTCAGAAAGCGAAGCAATTGGGCATCACCAGCGGCTGCACGACAACCGCCTATTGCCCGGACTTCTACCTCACACGGGGACAGGCGGCCGTATTTGTGATTCGAGGCCTGCTTACACTGTAACCGCGGCCGATTGCCTCAGCCCTCGGCCATCATTTCTTGCCACGTGACCTCGCGATTGCGGTCAATGCTCATCCGCGCCAGGATGCAGGTCAGCGCCGACTCGGCCGAACGCGCCAGCGTATTCTCGGGATTCCCCTGAACCGTTCGATTCACGAACTGTTCGATGGCGGATTCCGTAATGTCCTTATCGTATTTTTCCAGGGTCTGTGTTTTCGGATCGCGATAGACCGCCAGCGATTGGCGTGTGGTTTCGATAACGCCCTCCGTGGCGAGGAAGACCTCGTTCACCACCCGGTATCCATTGGGCCCGAATTGCGAGGCGGCCAGCATGGCGCGCACTCCGTTGCGATAGGTAAAGGTGACGTTGAGGTGATCCATGGAATCGCCGTAGGTGCGCAGAATGCGGCCGCCCGTGCCTTGCGCCTTGACCGGCACGCCGCCGAGAAACCAGTTCAGCACATCCACTCCGTGGATATTCTGCTCCACTAAAATATCGCCGCTGTATTGCCGCCACACGTGCCAGTTCACCAGCTTTTCCTGCTCGGGCGGAGCCGGCGTCCGTTTGCGCTTGCCGATTCCGGTCGAGGCGATCCAGTTGCTCCGTGCCATGCGGATGGGGCCCAGCGTGTTCTTCAGAATCATCTCCTCGGCCTTCCGGTAGCCCGGCCCGTAGCGATTCTGAAGGCCCACCGTGACACATTGCTTGGGGCCCACCTGCGCCGCCGTGCGCAGGATACGCCGGCATCCGGAGACATCCACGCCCACCGGCTTTTCACAGTAAACATGCTTGCCGGCAAGCACGGCGGCTTCCACCTGCTCGGGATGAATATAGGCCGGCGTGGCGATGAGCACCGCATCGACATCGCTTTGCAGCAATTCCCGAAAATCGCGGAAGCGGCGCGCGCCTTTCTTCGTGATCTCGCCCTCGAACTTCGCCATCTGCTCTTCGCGGATGTCGCAAATGGCGGTGAAGCGGACGCGGCCGTCGCGCTCGAAGATCTTGGCATCGCCCAAGCCGCGCTCTCCACAGCCGATAATGCCCATGCGAATGGCGCTGTTGGCCTGCGAGCCGCGCACCAGTTGGGGCTCCATGGCCAGCGCGCCGGTGGCGCCGGCGAACTGTCTGCGGGTCATACGGCGGGTCCTCCCATGAATTTCTTGAGGTACTGTGCGCTGAGCCGGACGCTCTCCTCCACGGGCATCACACCGGCGAACGCCTGGTGAACCGTGACGTACCCCGAGTAGCCCATTTTCTGAAACGTGCTCATGACAAGGTCGTAATCGACACCGCCTTTTTCCCAAATGCCGATATGATCCACCCGCACCACGCCTTTGATCCACGTCTGCACCGGAGAGACACCCTGTGCGTTGAGGCGGTGATTCTGGACGTAGACATTGAACAGGTACGGCTTCATGCGCTCAATCACCGCGGGCCCGTATTCCTGTCCGCAGAGAAACCAATTCGCCGGCTCGTAGATGAGCCCGAAGTTCGCCCGTCCGATAGCCCGCAGCGTTTTCAGTGAATTGTCCGGAGTTTCAAACAGGCTCGAGGCATGCGACTGGTGGGCGAGGCGAATGCCGCGCTCGGAAGCTTCGTCGGCGGCCCGCTGCGCCCAGTAAATGTCTTCCTGCTGCTTCAAGCAGACGCGAATGAGCGGGGCGCGCAGTTCCGCCGCGAGATCCAGATAAGGTTTGATGTGGCGCAGTCCGTCGGGGCCATGATCGTTATTATTGGGGACGGCGAAATCGCCCGTGATCATGCTCACCTGAAGATTGGCCTCGTCCAGTTGGCGGCGGTATTCGCGCACCACTTCCACCGGCGTGTGGATACCCGCTACGGAGGCGCGGAAACACATCGCATGAAACCCATACTTCCGCGCCAACGCGAGCATCTCGCCGAACGGCATATTGCTCTTTTCCTTGTTGTCGAACGCCTCGGCAATGCGGACCGACAGAGACAGCTTCATGGCTTCCTCACAGTTGGGCGATGATGGCGTCGCGCATTTCCGCCGATGTGTTGCCGCCGCCCAGATCGGCCGTGCGCACGGCGCCGTCGCGCAACACTGCCCGGATGGCCTGTTCGATGGCCGCTCCCGCCGCGGGTTCCCCCAGATGATCGAGCATCATGGATGCCGACAGAATCGCCGCCAGTGGATTGGCAATTCCCCGCCCCATGATGTCGGGTGCGGAACCGTGCACCGGCTCGAACAGCGAAGGGTTCTTGCGCGAGGGATCGATGTTCGCGCTGGCCGCCAATCCGATCGATCCCGTGACAATCGCCGACACATCGCTGAGTATATCGCCGAAAAGGTTGGAGGCCACCACAACATCGAAGCTGTCCGGGCGGCGCACGAAGTTCATGGCTGCCGCGTCCACCAACAGGGCTTCGGTCTCGATGTCCGAGTACTCATCGGCCACCAGTTGAAACACACGATCCCACAGCACCATGCTGTAAGCCTGTGCGTTCGATTTGGTGACGTTGGTGACCCGTTTCTTGCCGTTTCGTTTGCGCGCCAGTTCGAATGCGAACCGGATCACGCGCTCGCAGCCGTGGCGCGTGAAGACGGAAGCCTGCACGGCCACTTCATCGGCGTGATGATGATGCACGAAGCCCCCCACGGGAGCATATTCGCCTTCCGTGTTCTCCCGCACCACCACCATGTCGATGGAACGCGGAGGGTAACCGCGCAACGGGGATGCCACTCCCTCATACAGAACGGCGGGGCGCACATTGGCGTATTGATCGAACGTGCGGCGAATCGGCAGCAGCAATCCGTGCAGAGTGACATGATCCGGGATATCGGGATGTCCCACCGCGCCGAGTAGAATCGCATCCGCCTTGCGTAACGTGTCGATCGCGTTCGCGGGCATCATGCGCCCGTGCTGGAAATAGTAGTCCGAACCCCAGTCGTGATCCTCGAAGCCGATACCGAAACCGTAGCGCTGGGCGGCCTTCACCAGCACCTGTTTGGCGCATGCGGTGACCTCTTCGCCGATGCCGTCTCCGGCAATCGTGTGGATATTGTAGTTCTGCATCTGAACTGGAGATTGTATCGTAGGTCAGCGGCGGGTCAGGCGAATCGCACCCCATCCCTCAAGTTCCAGGCGCTCTCCGCCGAACCCCTCCGGCCAGTCGCCCACGCGGAACCCGGAAACCAGAATGGCGCCGCCGGGGCGGCACACGCGCAGCAGGTCGTCGCGAAGCTCCTCGGCAGCGATCGAGCTGATATTGGCAATCGCCACATCGAAGGCGGCGTCCCGGACGCTCCGCACGGAACCGGTGAAGATAGCGGCGTGTGGAACAGCCAGGGCAGCCAGCGCCGCCGAATCGTGGTCGATGTCGCACCCGGCCAGCGGCCGCCCGCCCAGCAGTGCGCACGCCATCAGAAGAATCCCCGAACCCACTCCCACATCCAGCACAGCCGTGCCCGGTTTCACAATCTCTTCGATCGCCGCCAGGCACAAACGCGTGCAGGGATGCATGCCGCTGCCGCAGGCCATCCCCGCCTGATACTCCAGTCGCAGCCGCCCCTCAGGCGTGGGGGATTCATCCCATGGCGGCACAAGATGGAAGCGGCTGCCCACGGCCATGGGTTGCCATTGCGATTGAAACTCGGCCACGTAGTTGCGTTCGCCGTGCTCCACCCATGCGGGCTGGTACGCGGCGAATGCCTCGGCGGCGTGCCGGGCTTGCGGCTCCGTATCGAAGAACGCCTCCAGCGTGCAGTCGCCGCCGGGGAATTCCTCCTCCACGATGCCGCTCGTGTCCGCGGCGTACAATTCGGCGATCAACTCGTCTTTCTCATCGATTGTGCAATGCAGACGTAGCGAAACCACTTGCCCCTATCCCTGCACGCGTTTTTCGCGCCCCGCCCAGAATTTCTCCTTCAGCACCATCTTGCGGATTTTTCCGGTTCCGGTCTTGGGCAACGGTTCTTCGCGAAACTCAATAATCTTCGGCAATTTGAAGCGCCCCAGCGTGGCGGACAGGAATTCCGTGAGCTCGGCGGCATCCAGTTGCGCACCCGGTTTCAGCACGACGATGGCCGCGGGCACTTCGCCCCACCGCTCATCGGGAGCCGGAACAACAGCACATTCATAGACGGCCGGGTGCGCGAAAATCGCTTTTTCCACTTCAATCGAAGAAATATTTTCTCCACCGCTGATAATAATTTCTTTCTTGCGGTCGACAATCTGAATGTAGCTTTCCTCGTCCCAAACGGCCATGTCGCCGGTGTGGATCCAGCCGTTCTCGATGGTGGCGGCGGTAACATCCGGTTCGCGAAAATAACCCGACATGATGTGGTCCCCGCGGGCGACCACTTCACCGATGGTTTTTCCGTCGCGCGGCACGGGATTCATATTCGCATCCACCACGCGGACTTCCACTCCCGGCACACTCCATCCGGCCATGGCTCTGCGGCGGTGGCGCTGCCCCGGGTCCGATTCATCCACGGCCGGCTTCGCGCGCGCGGTCGTCAGCACGGGCGCCGTTTCCGTCATGCCGTACCCCGAAAGGACTTCGCAGCCGAAAGCGGCTTCCATGCGCGACACCAGCTCGGGGGATGCCGCCGCGCCGCCCAGCATGATGCGGCGCATGCTGGAGAGATCGAAATTCCCCCGGTCGGGCGCGTTGAGCAGCGCATTGGCCATCGTCGGAACCAGGCTCATCTCGGTGGCCTTGTGCGTTTCAATCAACTGGAAGACCGTGGTGGGCTCGAAGCGGCGCACCATCACCTGCTTGCTGCCGGCCATGGTGGAGGCCTGGGGACGGCCCCAGCCGTTGGCGTGAAACAGCGGAATGGTATGCAGATCGACAAGGCTTTCCGGGTCGGTCAACATGGTGGCGATCGACATCGCATGCAAATACAGCGTGCGGTGGGAGAGCATCACGCCTTTCGGCGTGCCCGTGCTGCCGCTCGTGTAGAACAGCTCGGCCACCTCGTTCTCGTCGATCGCCATGAAGTCGATCGGCGCCGCATCCGCCGTCGAAATGAATTCTTCGTAGGTGGCGTCCGCCGGTCCCGTCTTCTCGTTCAACGTGATGAAGCGGCGGATGTCGCCGCAGGCCGCCTTCAGTTGCTCGACGACGGGCAGAAAGTCGTTTTCGTAAAAAAGCATTTCCGCACCGGAATGATTCAGGATCGGAACCAGCTCCTGGATCGACAGGCGCACGTTCAGCGGCATCACGACGCCGCCCGCCATGGGCGCCCCGTAGTAGCCTTCCAGCAACTGGTGGTTGTTGAAGCTGAGGAAGGCGACCCGGCCGCCCTTGGCTAACCCGGCCTGCCGCAACGCATGGGCCAGTTGCAGCGCGCGCGTGCCGAACTGCGCGTAGTTGAGCGTGACGCCGCCCGAGACAATCCCCACCTTTCGGGGGAACAGGTCCATGGCGCGGTAAAGGAATCGAATGGGGGTGAGAGGAACGTTCATGACGCGGATTTCCACTAGTGTACCTGTCCGCCGCTCCTGCCGGAAGCGGGCCTGCCAGGCCGCTATAATGGTGCACGATCTCCATGACCGGCACCATTGAAACCTACGTGCGCCAAAACGAGGCGCGATTCCTGGACGAGCTCTTCGAATTCCTTCGTATTCCCAGCATCAGCACGCTGCCGGAGCATAAGGGCGATGTCCGCCGCGCCGCCGAATTCGTCGCCCGGCAACTCACAGCCGCCGGCCTGGAGCACGTCGAGATCATTCCCACGGCCAAGCACCCCCTCGTCTACGCGGACTGGCTCCATGCTCCCGGCAAACCGACAGTGCTCTGCTACGGGCACTACGACGTGCAACCGCCCGATCCGCTCCAGTTGTGGCACACGCCGCCCTTCGAACCCACGCTGCGCGATGGCAACATCTACGCCCGCGGCGCGGCTGACGACAAGGGCCAGATGTACATGCACATCAAGGCCGTGGAAACCCTGCGCGCGCTGCACGGCGGCAAGCTCCCGGTAAACGTGAAGTTCCTCATTGAAGGGGAAGAGGAGGTCGGCGGCGCCTCGATTGCGCAATTCGTTCCGCTCAACAAGGAAAGGCTCAAGGCCGACGTGGCGCTGGTATCCGACACGGCCCTCTATGCCGAGGGTATTCCAACCCTGTGCATCGGACTGCGCGGGCTCATCTACACCGAGGTGGAATGCACCGCCACCATGCGCGACCTTCATTCGGGCCTCTACGGCGGTGCTGCGCCGAACGCCGTCTATGCACTCGTCGAAGTGCTCTCCAAAGTGAAGGACGCCGGCGGAAAGATTCAAATTCCCGGAATCTACGACGACGTGGAAGCCCCCGACGCCGCCGAGTTGCAGAGTTGGAAAAGCCTGCCCTTCGACGAAGCCGAGTTCCTGGCAAAGGAAGTGGGATCCACAGCCCTCACCGGGGAACAAGGCTTCTCCGTGCTGGAGCGCATCTGGGCGCGCCCCACCTTCGAGGTGCACGGCATCGCCGGCGGATTCACGGGAGCCGGGTCGAAAACGGTCATTCCCGCCAAAGCCACCGCGAAAGCCAGCTTCCGGCTCGTTCCCAGGCAAGATCCCGGAAAAGTGGTGGAGGCGTTCCGTCAATTCCTCAACGCCAACACGCCCGCCGGAACAAAACTGGAGCTGCGTGTTTTAAGCGAAGGCCCGGGCATCGTCGTCAATCCCAGCCATCCGGCCATCGCCACCGCCGCCGAAGTATTCGGCAAAGTGCTGGGGCGTCCGACCGTGTTCACCCGCTCCGGAGGCTCCATTCCCATCGTCGGAGATTTCGCCCACCATCTGGAGATCCCTACTGTTCTTATGGGCTTCGGCCTTCCCGATGACGGCCTGCATTCCCCCAATGAGAAGTACTGCCTGAAAAACTACTACACAGGCATCGTCACCATCGCGCACTTCCTTGAGCGATACGGAGCGTAGCCACGCCGCCCAAGATCAAAGCCACGACGCCATCGCCATCCGACCAGATCGTCCGTTCGGCCGGTGTCGCCTCGGTTGCCATCGCCACCAGCCGCATCACCGGCCTGGTGCGCGAAATCGTCATGGCCCGGCTGTTCGGCGCGGGCCTCGCCTACGACGCGTTTCTGCTCGGCTTCCGCATTCCCAACCTCACCCGCGACCTGTTCGCCGAAGGCGCCCTCTCCTCGGCCTTTGTCCCGATTTTCACGGAGTATCTTTCCAAACGCAGCAAAGAGGAAGCGGCGGCCCTGTCGAATCTCGTCGCAACCGCCATCATCCTCGTGGTAGGCACGCTGTGCCTTCTGGGCGTGATTTTCGCGCCTGCTCTCGTCGATCTGCTCGCTCCCGGCTTCCATCAGATACCGGGCAAGTTTGAACTCGCGGTCACGATGACGCGCATCATGTTCCCGTTCCTGCTGCTGGTGGCGCTCGCCGCGCAAGCCATGGGTGTACTCAACTCATGCGGCATTTTCGGCGTGCCGGCGCTCGCCTCCACCATGTTCAACGTGGGCTCCGTCACCTTCGGCTTATTTGCGGGCATGGTCCTGGGGCCCTATATCGGCATCAGCACTATTGAAGGAATGGCGTACGGCGTAGTCATGGGCGGAGCCTTGCAACTCATCTGGCAGGTCCCCAGCCTGCTGCGCACAGGCTTCGCCTTCCGGCCCATGATCGACTGGAACGATCCCGGACTGCGCCGCATCGTCAGCCTCATGGGTCCGGCGATCCTGGGATCGGCCGCCGTGCAGATCAACATCGTGGTCAATACGAACTTCGCTTCCTCGATTGTCGACGCCGTGCGCGGCGCCAATGGACCCGTAAGCTGGCTCGGCTGTGCGTTCCGGTTCATGCAGTTGCCGCTCGGCCTGTTCGGCGTGGCGATGGCCACGGCCACCCTGCCGGCCATCTCGCGCAGCGCCGCCTCCGGCAATTTCGACGAATTCCGCCTGACCATCTCCCGCTCGCTGGCGACGGTGCTGTTGCTCACCGTCCCTTCTTCGGTCGGGCTGACGGTGCTCGGCAAGAGCATCATCGGGGCCATCTATCAAGGCGGCGCGTTTGAGCTCTACGACACGCAACAAACGGCGGCGGCCTTGTCGTATTTCGCCATCGGACTGCTCGGCTATGCGGGTATCAAAGTGCTCACGCCGGCTTTCTACGCGCTCAACGATGCGCGCACACCGATGGTAGTGTCGGTTGCATCCGTTGTCATCAACTACCTCGCCGCCGCATATATGGTGCACCGCGCCGGGGCCGGCCACGCCGGACTCGCGCTCGCAACCTCGATTGTCGCCCTGTTCAATTTCCTGGTTCTGTTCGTGGTCCTGCGGGCGAAACTCAGCGGTATCTACGGCCGCGCCCTCGTCGCCAGCGTGTGGAAGGTTGTAGTGGCTGCCATGGCCATGGGCGTAGTGGTGGCCGGTAGCAACGCGCTCGTCGCCCACCTGCTCGGCGTGACCCGCACGGCCTATCTGGCCGATCTCGCCCTCACCATTCCCACCGGATTGGTTGCCTTTTACTACGTCGGCAAACTCCTCGGCATCCCCGAGTTGGAGCCGGCCTTCCGCGCACTCGCCCGGCCCGTCCTGCGAAGGTTGCGGCGCTAGGGGTGTTACAATCCAGTAGATTCACGATGAGTCCCGATCTTTCCCTTATCCTCAAGTTGCAGAGCTTGGACAGCCGCACCGTTGAGCTCGAACGCGAGGTTGCGGCGCTGCCGAAGCGGATTGCCGAAATCGAGAAGCAGTTGGATTCTCACAAGAGGCGGCTCGAACTGGACCGCGCGGCTCTCGCCGCCAACGCCAAGGAGCGTAAAAGCCGCGAAGACGACATCAAGGTGCAGGAGCAGAAGATTTCCAAACTCAAGGACCAGATGCTCTCCGCCAAAACCAACGAGCAGTATCGCGCCTTCCAACACGAGATCGAATTCTGCGAGAAAGAAATCCGCCGCTTCGAGGACCGCATCCTCGAACTCATGGGCGAATCCGAAACGCTGGACAAGAACGTGAAGGCCGCCGAAGTGGCCCTCGCCCAGGAGACAAAACAGGTCGAAGCCGAAAAGCAGGCAGCCAAGCAAACCACGCTGAAACACACCCAGGAACTCGCCGCCATTCAAGAGGAACGCCGGCAATCGGTGGCCGCCGTGAGCCGCGAATACTACAGCCACTATGAACGGCTGCGCAAACGCTCGGGGGGCATCGCCGTGGCCGAGGCTGTCGACGGCGCCTGTAGCGTTTGCCACATGGTCATCCGGCCGCAGGTCATGCAGGAGTTACGAGCAAACGTCAATAGCCTCAACTTCTGCGAATCGTGCAAGCGGATTATCTACTACAATCCGCCCGTCAGCGTCGAATAATCCGCCTGATGCCGCCGGCCGTCGTCTTGCTCCTCTTCGCCGCGCCACTCGGCGCCCACGTCATCAGCATGTCGAGCGGCGACTTCCGCATCGAAGGCAATCGCGGCGTTTATGAACTCCGCATGCCCGTATACGAGATTCAGCATGTCCCCGCGCCGGAGAAGATGCTGCTCGAAAGCATCCGCTTCTCGAGCGGTGGCGCAGCGGGGCGGCTGGTCGAAAAATCGTGCGCCGAGGACAAGCAGGACGCCTCCTTCCGCTGCAAGGCCGTCTACGAATTCCCTTCCCCCGTCGAGGAACTGGAAGTGGTGTGCACATTCCATTCCGTAACCGTTCCCAATCACGTCCACCTGCTGCGCGCCTATCTCGGCGATAAAACAGATCAGGCCGTCTTTGATTTTTCTACGCCGAAGGCCGTCATCCGCTTCCGCCCGCCGACTCCGTTCGAAACGTTCCTCACCGCCGCCGGCTCGGGCTTCGCCCGCGCCTTTTCAAGCGCAGCCGCGGTCCTGTTTCTCGCCTGCCTGGCGCTGGCTTCACGCCGCACTACGGAACTGGTCTCGATCACAGCCGCCTTTCTCGCCGGAGAAATCGCCGCGGCGCTCATCGTACCGCTCACCGCATGGAACCCCGCACCGCGCTTCGTCGAAGCAGCCCTGGCCCTCACCATTGCCTATCTGGCGGTGGAGATCCTCACCCTTCCCAATGCCGGGCAGCGCTGGCTGGTGGCCGCCGTGCTGGGACTGTTCCACGGCTTGTCGTACGCGCTCTATCTCACCAACACCGGCTTCGATGCGTTTCCCGTTCTGCTCGGCATGGCCGTGGCCGAAGTGCTCGCCATCGCCGTCTTCGCCCACCTCATGTCACGCACCGCCAGAGTGTTTTCCTCCATCGCGCCGCTCGCCTCCCGCATCGCGGCCTGTTTCTTGTTGCTCACTGGCCTCTCCTGGTTTTTCTTGCGTCTTCGCGCGTAATCGTGTAAAAAGATATCTGAGGCCGGGGTGAAACTCTAAACATAAATCCACGCTGCTCCCTGGGAGCGATTGCACCTGCCGCAAGGCTGGAGGATTTATGTCTATTCTTTCCGTTCACAATCTTTCCTATTGTTATGTCCTCGGTGCGCCTCTATTCGAAGGCGCCACCTTCTCCATCGATCCCGGCGACCGGATTGGCCTCACCGGGCCGAACGGGTGCGGCAAGACTACGCTCTTGCGCCTTCTGGCCGGGGACTTGGAGCCCACCGCCGGAGAGATCGTCCGTGCGAGGCATCTTACCGTCGAAGCCCTCACGCGTCCGCGGAAGGAAGACCGCAGCAGCGGGCAGCGCACGCGGGAAGCCATCGCGGCGTTGATGCGCGCCGGCGCCGGGCTGGTAATTCTCGATGAACCCACCAATCATTTGGACACCGCCTCCCGCGATTGGCTGGCCAATTGGCTGATTCGCGAAAATATCACGGCGATTCTTGTTTCCCATGATCGCGACTTTCTCAATCGCGTGACCAACCGCACCATTGCCATCGAACGCGGCAAGGTGTCGGTGTACGCCGGCGGTTACGACCTCGCGCTGGCCGAGCGTTCCATGAACGAAGACCGCCAGTGGCAGGACTACCAAGGGCAGCAGCGCCGCATCCAGGCAGCCGAGCGGGCCGCCGAACGCCGCGACCGCTTGTCGGCAAAGGTCGCCAAGGCCCCGCCGGGCGCCAAGATGTCGCACGATTTCTACCGGCGCAAGGCAGCGAAGGTAGCGCGCACCGGCCGCCTCCTCCGCGAGCGCGCGCAACTGGAAGCAAGCGTCTCCAAGCCGTGGGAAGAACCATCCATCCCCGGCCTCGATTTTTCCCGCGTGCCGCACTCCTCCCACGCCGCGCTCCAGGTGCACCGGCTCACCGCCGGATACGTCCCGTCCCGCCCGGTGCTTCGCGATGTCTCCTTTTCCGTGCACCGCGGCGAACGTTGGGCCATCGCCGGCCCTAACGGCTGCGGCAAAACCACCCTGCTGCGGTTCCTGCGCGATGAGCTTGCACCCTCGTCCGGAGAGATCCGCTGGGGCGCGGGCATCCGCATCGGCTACTATGCACAGGAGCACGAGCAACTCGATGAGGCTGAGTCGCCGCTCGATGCTTGTCTGCGCATCGCGCCGGATGAGACCGCGGCGCGCACCATGCTCGGCTGCCTCAAACTGCGGCGCGATCTCGTGCGCCGGCCCGTTGGAACGCTCAGCCTCGGAGAGCGCAGCAAGACCGCGCTCGCGCAATTGTTGCTCGGAACCAACAACGTGCTGCTGCTCGATGAGCCGACGAACCACCTGGAAATGGAGGCGCAGGATGCGCTCGCCGCCGCCTTAAAACAATTCCCCGGCGCTTTGTTGTTTGTCTCCCATGATGGCTGGTTTGTGCGCGAAGTGGCTACCCATACGCTGTTTCTGGGCTCCCCGCCTCCCCGCTAGGGCGCAAAAGCCAGCAACACATTGCCCGGCATGCCGCCCAGCGTCCCATAGCCGCTGTTGACGAACATCATGCCGTTGGCCAGCACCGGCCCCGTTGCCGACAACGAACCGCCTCTTGCTTTGACGCCGTTTACCGTTTCGAAATCGCGCACCGTGTTGAACTCCCACACCAGCTTGCCGCTCCGCGCGTCGTGGGCGCGCAGCACTCCGTCCATCGATCCGGCCAGCACCACGCCCGGGATCACGGTCAGCGGCGCCATCTGCGCCGGCGTGCACCCAGGCTTCCCCGCGCACGGCGGCGTCACCGCGGCTGCATGCCAGATCCTCGCGCCCGTGGCCAGATCCAGGGCAAACAGGCCGCCTGCTTTCTCCCGCAGATGCACATCGGATAGAGCCACATAAACGCGCGAATCGTCCGCCGCCATCCCCCATTGCACTCCGCCCAGCGCACCGCCCACACCGATACGAGTCTGCCAGAGAACAGCGCCGTCATTATCGGGATCAAGACCGTACACCACTCCCGATTTCTGCCCCACGACCAGCACCCGCTTTCCACCCGGTAGAGTGCGCAGTATCGGCGAAGCGCCGATGTCGGCATCGGGCCCGTTCTTCTCCGGGCAGTTGGCCTTGTTCGGCTGGATACACGCAAAATTCCACCCATCGTTTTCCGTCAGTTGCTTCACCCACTGCATCGCCCCGCTGTCCATATCGAAAGCAACCACGGCATCGGTGTACTTGTTGGCGGGGTCGGAGTAGCCGTTGCCCGTGCCCACAATCACTACCCGCCGCCGCAGATCGAGCGTCGGAGACAGCCATACCGCTGCGCCGGCGGGGCCATGCAACTGCACGCCCGCGGCGTTCTTCTTCGTTGGCCGCGGCGCATCCGGGATTGTGTACGATTTCCAGACCTGCTTGCCGCTCTCCACATCGATGGCCACCACGCTGCCTCGAAACCGGCAGCATTCGTACTTCGCCGCTCCGCCGGTCACCTCTTCAATGCTCGATACCGGCACGTAGAGGCGAGAGCCATGCATCTTCGGTGCGCCGGTGATGCGCGCCACGGGATGCTCATCCACCTTCAGTTTCCAGACCAGCGCCCCCGTTTTCACATCCACCGCGTACACGTTGGCCTGCGTGTCGCCAAACATCGCCGCCGGCTTGGCGTTCGCCACCACGCCGATCGTGATCGCGCTGCGCACCGAAGCAGCCGCCTGAAATGTCCACAAGATGCACCCGGTCTTGGCGTCCGCCGCGTACACCGCGCCGCTGTTGCTGCCGAAGAACAGACGCCCGGCAAACAACGCCGGCTGAGCCGCCGCCACAGGCGATTGGTCGAACCCGAACGCCCACTTCAGTTGTAGCTTCGGCACCTGTGCCGCGCCGATGCCCGCCATCTGTGCCGGCTGAAACCGCGAGTTCTCGACATCCACACCCCAGCCGTTCCAGAAAGTGGAGTCAGTCCGCGGCTCGTAGCTCTCCCCACAGCGGCCGCCGTTCCTGTCTGCTTGCCCCGATGCATTCCGCGTAAGAAAGCGGACGAGCTCGGCGCGTTGCTCGGCATGGAGCGCCGCCGACTGCTCCTTCATCGACCCGCTCTCCATCGACTGGCGGATCTGCGCAGCCGGCAGTTTCATCAGCGCATCCGGCAGCGGGGCGCGATTGACCGGCGGATCCTTGTGACAAAGCGCGCAGTGTTTTTCGAACAGCAGAGCGCCGTCTTCGGCGGCGGCAGGCAACCTCGCCGCGCACACGAGCGCAAGCAACCCAATTCGTTTCATGCTTCGCCACATTATAATCGACAGTAATGAGACGAAGGGATGTTTTTCAGGCCTCGGCCGCCGCGGCCGCCATGTTCGGCTTGCCCGCGCAGGCCGCCATCGGCGCCGCACCCGCGCTCCCGGACGAGAAGTTGCTCGCCAGGGATCCCGACAGATACTGGAAGAAAGTCCGCGAAGAGCAGTTCCTGCTTCCCAACTGGCGCGCCTTTCTCAACAACGGCAGCCTCGGCGTCGCCCCACGCCCCGTCGTCAAAGCCGTCGCCGATTACATAGCCTCCGCCGCCGCGCTCGAAATGGATTACTATCCGCGCTGGGGCTATGAGCTGTTCGAGGAATACCGCCAGGAGCTGGCCGATTTCTACGGCTGCAAACCGTCCGAAATCGCCTTCATGCACAATGCCACCGAAGCCATGTGCACCATTGCCAACGGCATCGATCTCAAGGCCGGCGACGAGGTCCTCATCACCGATCAGGAGCACCCTTCCGGGCGCGGCTGCTGGCAGATCAAAGCCGCGCGGTTCGGCGTCACATTGCGCGAAGTGAATATCCCCATTCCCCCCAAGAGCGCCCAGCAATTGGCCGACGTCGTCACCAGCGCCATCGGACCGCGCACCAAGGTCATCAGCTTCAGCGGCATCCTCACCACCACCGGACTCATCATGCCCATCCGCGAAATCTGCGATTACGCGCGGTCGAAAGGGGTCATCAGCGTCGTCGATGGCGCGCACATGCACGGGCAGATTCCCTTCCGCATCTCCGACCTGCACTGCGACTACATGGCCGGCAGTCCGCACAAGTGGGCCTTCGCGCCGGCCGGTTGCGGGCTGCTCTACATCCGCGAAGAGAATCTCATGAAGCTGTGGCCCTCCATCGCCAGCGGATCCTGGAACGAACAGAAGCTCAATGCCGCGCGCTTCATGAACGTGGGAACAAACAACCGCGCCATCTTTGAGGGCATGATGGCAGGCTTGCGATTCCTGAAACAATTGGGTCCGGACCGCGTATATGCGCGCATTCACGAACTGGCGCAATACACCTACCGCAAAGCCTCGGAATCGAAGCACGTCGATTTGCTATCGGCCGCCGATGACAGCCTCTACGGCTGCCTCATCGGCATCCGCCATAAGCGCACCGAGTTGGATGCGTTCCATGATCTGCTGCGCAAACGAAGGATCTGGGCGGTCCTCGGTCCGAAGCCGCGCCTCAGCTCGCACATCCACACGCGGAAGCAGGACATCGATCTCTATTTCGAGACAATGAACGAAGCATTCGCCTAGCCCACGCGGGCAAGGCCATAGCGCTGCTGCCAGGGACCGCGCAAATACTCCACCACGCGCGCATGCTCTTGCGGCGAAGGCGGGTGTTCCAGAAACGAAAACGCCTCCCGCCGGGCTTCCATCAGCAGTTCCTGGTCGCGCAGCATGTTGGCGATCCGCAACAGCGGCATGCCCGATTGCTTGGTGCCGAAAAATTCCCCCGGCCCGCGCAACTTGAAATCCATTTCCGCAATATAAAAACCATCCGAGCTATCCACCATCGTGCGGATGCGCTCCCGGCTGGTTTCGTTCAGCTTCCCCGTAACCAGAATGCAGTGGCTCTGCGCCGCCCCGCGCCCCACCCGGCCTCGAAGCTGGTGCAGTTGCGAGAGGCCGAAACGCTCCGCCTGTTCGATGATCATCACGCTCGCATTCGGCACATCGACGCCGACTTCGATCACGGTGGTGGACACCAGAATGTGCAGATCGCCCCGTTTGAAGCTCTGCATCACGGCTTCCTTGTCATCCGATGACATGCGCCCGTGCAGCAGCCCGATGCGCAGATCGGGAAATACGATCTCCTGCAAATGGCGGTACATCTTCTCCGCCGCCTTCATCGACGCCGTCTCCGATTCTTCAATTAGCGGATACACAACATACGCCTGATGGCCGCGGGCAATCTCCCCCTTGAGAAAGCTCCACACCTGCTCGATGCGGTCTTCCTGCACATGCGACGTGCGGATGGGCTTGCGCCCCGGCGGCAGTTCGTCGATCACCGACACATCCAGATCCCCGTACAGCGTCATCGACAGCGTGCGCGGAATCGGTGTCGCCGTCATCACCAGCACGTCCGGAGTCACGCCTTTTTCCATCAGCCGAAGCCGCTGCATCACCCCGAAGCGATGCTGTTCGTCGATGATGGCCAGCCCCAGCCGCCGGAACGACACGTCCTCCTCGAGCAGCGCATGCGTCCCAACCGTGACATGCACCAACCCTTCGGCGACAAGTTGCTTGATCTTCACCTTCTCGCGCGCCGACAGCGAGCCCGTGATGAGCGCCACCACATAGCCGAGCTTGTGGAAGAGATTCTTGAGATACAGATAGTGCTGCGTGGCCAGAATTTCCGTCGGCGCAATCAACGCCACCTGGTAGTGACTCTCCACCGCGATAATGGCCGCTTCCGCCGCCACCAGCGTCTTCCCGCTCCCGACATCCCCTTGCAGCAGCCGGTTCATCGGACGCGGCGCGGCCATGTCCTCGGCGATTTCCTTCAGCACCCGCTTCTGGGCGCCCGTCGGCTTGAAGGGAAGCATCCGCACAATCTGCTCGCGGACGCGGTCGTTCAGGTCGAAGGCAATGCCCGGCTCCAGCCGTGTCTTGCTACGCCGCAATTGCACGCCGCATTGCAGCCAGAAAAACTCCTCGAAGATCAACCGCTGCTGGGCCCGGGAACGGAACGCGTTCAGCAGCCGGATATCTTCGCCGTTCGGCGGAAAGTGCAGATGCCGCAGCGCCGTGGCGTAATCCGGAAAATGAAACCGCTCGCGCAGCACGGCCGGCAGCGGATCCGCCAGCGGCCCCAGCGATTCGCACACCCGGTAAATCAGCGTCCGCATGACGCGCGGCGTGATCTTGCCTGCCGCCTCGTGAATCGGAACAATGCGCCCCAGGTGCAACGCCGCCTCGGTGTCGTCATCCGAGCTGAGAATCTCAAACTCGGGGTGCATCACGCTCAGCGCGCCGGAAAACGAGTCAAACTCGATCTTGCCGTACAGCGCGACCTTCAGCCCGGGCACAAGAATCGTCTTCAGGTAATCGCCGTGAAACCACTTCCCAATCAGCACAGACCGCGAGGCATCGCTGAAACGCGCTTCAAACAGCGCCATCCGCCCGCGCAACTTCGTTGATTTGGCGGAAGTGACTTCCGCGATCACCGTCGCCATCTCCCCGGGAGCAAGCTGGCCGATGGGCTTTACGTTGGTCCGGTCTTCGTAGCGGAACGGCGCGTAGCCCAGCAGATCCTCCACCGTGAACAGACCTTTCCCCTCCAGCATCTGCGCACGCGCCGGGCCGATGCCTTTCACGTATTGAAGCGGCGTAGAGAGGTCTATCGGACTGTCACCTTATCGACGGATTGATTTTCGAACTCGTCGGTCACGCGCACGGCAATCGTCACTTCCCCCGTGCCGGAGCGCGGAATTTCCACGGCGTAATCGAGATCGAGCGAATCGGCAAGCCGCGTCACCGGAAGCGCCGTCAGCCATTCGCCGCCATTGACGCTGTACTCCGCCTTCTCGATCACGCTCAGCGCGTCCTTCGCTTTCCAGCGCACGGTGAGGCTCCCCGAACCAGGCGTCGCCGCCAGCCCGGAAATCTGCGGCGGCGTGTTGTCGATGAGGAACGGCTCGCTTTCAAGCGACGCCGTCAGCGCCTGCGCCGGTGGATTCGACAACGAATCGGAAGCCGTGATGCGCACCTGATATCGCCCGTCCGGCATCGTCGTCGAATCCCAGGAATAGTGGCGTTCGCGAATGTTCTCCTTGAGCAGTTTCCAATCCCGCTCGGCGGCGCCGCGGATTTCCACCTTGTATTGAAGGCTGTCGCCATTATCGTCGTAGCTCCGCCACCGCGCCCCGATGTGGCCCTTCGCATAAGTCAGCGAAGGCGTACTCGAATCCAGGCTCACCGTCGAAGACGGACGCCGTCCACCCATCGGAGGCAGCGTCAGCGTGGCCGGACTCGCCGCCGGCGCCGCCGTGCTCGGCGCCGGAAACCGATAGTTGGCGGGCGTGGGCTCAATGGCATCCACCACCGGAGCCACGTTCTTGGTGAGATACGCAAATTCCAGAAGGCTCACTCTCGGCGATGTTCCATTCGCCGACGCCGTCAGCTTCAACCGGTATTGCAGGAATCGGGCAGCCGGACTCGCCACGCGCCCGTGCGTGGAGTGGAAGGGGACCGCGGACCACCCGCTCCAGTTTTTCTGCGGGCGATCCAGATTGCCGCTGCGCGTTTCCAATGCCACCGCACCGCCCTGCGCATCGCCTTCATAGCGCGCCCTGCCCCAGTAAGAGAACGCCCCCGCATCCAGGCTCTCGCTTTCCAGCCAGCCTTCCTTCTCAAGCTGCGGACCCAGTTGAAACACCTTGCCCACATTGGCCGTGGCCACATAAACAGCGCCGTTGCGCGACGGCGCCAGCGCCGTGATTTGCGTGGAAATGGAATTGACCAGCGTCGTGTGCAGGCGTTGCGCTTCCAGGCGGTATATACGCCCTTTGTTTCCCGTCCCCAGCAGCAGCCGGCCTTCGCCATCGAACGCGAGCGCGTACACCAGTTCCGCCGAGTGCTGCCACACGCGCGTCGGCGCGCCGTCGGTGTCAATCCGCCAGACCTCTGAGCCTCCCGTAATCGCTGGCGCCGGAGCAATCGTCGCCGGTACCGGAGCTGGTGCCGGCCTTGGTGCAGCCGCGCCCGCCGCGGGCGCCGGTGAGGGCACGGGCGCCGGCGCGGGCGGCGGCGCCACAGCAGCCGTCTTCGCCCCCACCGCGGCAACGTAAAGAGTCCCGTCTTTGGCAACCGCCACTGACGTGATCTCCCGCTTCGCCGACTGGTACAGCACGAACCCTTCCCCCGCCGGACTCACCCGGATCACTACGCCCCCGGGTTCGGTGCCGGCAATCAGGTTATCCTTGCCGTCGATGGCGATGCTGCGAACGTGAGTCTCGTCCGCTGTAAAGAACACCTGTCCTTGCCCGCTTGGCGTTACCCGGTGGATTTCGCCGTTGTCGCCCGTTGCCACGAACAGATTGCCGCGCGAATCGAACGCCATCCCCCAAATGTATTTCGCCTTCGGATCGTAGAACACCGAGGATTGCCCGTTGGCGACGCGGTACACTTTCCCATCGGGGCTGGTAGCGGCATACACGCGGTCCTGCTTGTCGATCGCAATGGCCTGTATGGCCGCGCCATCCAGTTCCACGAACGACTTCCCTTTGCCGCTTGCGTCGATTTGAAAGAGCTTCGCCTTCCCTGCCCCCGGTGCGCCGCCACCCGCGTAAACATTGCCCTTCGAATCCTCGGCTACCGCCCACAGATACGGCAAATCGGAATCGAAAGTCTCCTTGAAAACCGGAGCCAGGCTCACTAACCCATCGCTGCGCAGAGACACATTGCGGAGCGTGGCTTTTTCATAATCGCCAGGATCGTAGTGCTGCCAGAAACGGGTTTCGACGGCCAACAGCGTTGCCGTGGCCAGCATAAGGCTGAGAAAAAACTTCTGCATTACTTTACCGTGATCTTGAGGTTGTAGCTGCCGTTGACAACGAAATCGAACGGGATGGCCAGTTGCTGCGACGCGCTCTCGCCCGCCGTGAGGAAGCTGCGATTCTGCATCTGCCCGGATTGCATCACGTTCAGCACCGACGATGGCAGGCTCGGCATCGTCTTGTCGCCGGAATATATCGTCGGGCGCGCTTCCACCAGCGATACATACAGCTTGTTGTTGCTGCGCTCCTGATTGATCAGGCTCACCGTTTGCCCAATGTCCATGTAGCGGTTCACCAGATTCACCGCCGATTGCGTTCGGTTCAACGTATCGGCATCGCTCAACATGATGCGGTGGTCGCCCTTGGATAGCGAAGCCGGCAGCTTGAGCTTGAAATCGCGCACAATCCGTTCCCCGCGGAATGGCCGCAGGAACACCTTCCCCGTTACTTCCGATCCCGCCGCCGCCGAGCTTTGCTCGAGCCACGCCGTCTCGATCGTGGCGATGCGGCGTTGCGGCAGCAGATCCACTGTGGCGTTGACCCGCTTCAGCCGCGGCACGTTCACCGCGTTCCCGAACAGCCGGTTGAATTTGTCCCCCCACCATCCGGCAAGTAGCATCGGCGCCGGCACCGGCATATCGCTCGGAGCCTGCATCGTCGAAAGGTCGATCGGGCCTAGTCCGTCCAGCTCCACCTTGCCGTTGAAGCGATACGTCACTTCATCCGAAAAATCGTTGACGCCGTTAATCGTGTTGAACAGCGTGATCATCATCAGAAACGGAGTCCAGCGCTGTTGCACGAACACGTTGAAGTGGAAATCCTTCTGCTTTTCGATCTTGTCCGCCCCGTTGTAGCTGCGCACAGCCAGCGTCACCGGTATCATCTCCGCCGTATCCCCCAGCACCCCCATGATTCCCGAGTGCCGGTCCTGATGCAGCGCCCCCACAACCTCCGTCGCATTGGCGATCTTGTTCGGCTGGAAGGCGCTCGATAGCGTCATTAGCACTTCCCCCTTCGCCATCGGCATTTCCACCGGACCCAGATTGAAGAAAGGATGCCCGAACCCCAACACCCGCTTGCCGTCGTTGTAAGAAACCGTCCCCAATCCCGTCATGGACATATCGCCGCTCACCAGAATGCCCGCAATCGGATCGCCCGGCTGCAACGCGTTCTGCCATCCCGCCGCGGGCTTGTTGGACAGCAGCCCGCCCGATGCCCCGCCCTGCACCGGATTCAGCCCCATCTGCCGCATCATCGGCCCGAATTCCTGAATTGTCGATTGATGAAAGCCCGACATCGTCAGCGGCGTATCGATGGGAACCATCAGCGGAGCGCTCATCGTGCCGCCGGCCGTCGATGCGCTCAGCACCTGTGCCAGCATCCCTTCCGGTATCTCCAGCGCCGCGCGCGGTTGCGCGGCTCCTGGCACTTTCGCCCCCGCCGGCCGCGACTTGTCGAAATCGTTGATCTCCAGCATCAGCTCAATCGGCGTGATGCCGCAGATCGCGTCCGGCGAAAAAACGCTGAGCCGCAGCGCCACCGCGCCAATCAGTTTGCCGTCCAGATATACCGGCGAGCCAGACATCCCGCCCGCCACGTTCGTCCGCTGCGCCTTGCCGCCCATCTTGCCCAGAATCACATCCTGCCGCGGACCCCAGGCATTCTTCCACAGCCCGATGATCTCGACCGGTACAGCTTCCGGTGTCGTGCCTTCAAACACCGTCCATGCCGTGGCTTTCATCCCCGGCTTCAGTTCGGCCGACTTCATGATGGGCACGGGGCCGGCTTTCGGGCGCGGCATCTCGGTCTGTTGCCCAGACAGACTGGTACATAATGCAACGAACGCAAGGAATTTCACGGCTGTCTCTATTATCGTCTATTAACTGTTTGGACGGACGTAGGCCGCAAAAGTTCCCTGCCGCCCTCCGCGAACGGCTACCGCCCCGTCACCAGATACTCACCCGAGGTAGCGTCCACGAAGATCGAGTAATTGCTCGTGCTCACGCTCTCCCCCCAGATCACCCGCCAGGCCGGGTTCGGAAAGCGCGGCGTATACTCCAGCAGGAAGCTGACCGGCATGTCCGGGTTCTTCTTCATATACGCCGTACTCTTCTCCGCCGCCACCTTCCAGACTTGGTCGCTATCCGTCTTCAGCGCCGCAAGCAAGAACGGCCTCGCCTGTCCGCGCCTGCCGCTGAAGCTCTCGTCGTGTCCGCCGAAAACCCCCTTGTGCAAGTTCCCTCCCGCTTCAATCACCGAATACGTGTAAGGCTTCAACCGCCCCTTCGACGGCGAAACAAACAAAACCTGCCAGGCCCCGTATTTCCCTTCCCCGGACTTCACTTCGGGAAGCGCGATGCTGCTCAACTGTAGCGGCTGAAGGTCCGCAGCCCAACTGCGGGCCGCGGTGTACATCTGATAAAAGGCATAGCGTCCCGTCACGGGTTCTGGCGGCTTTTCCGGCTCCTTTTTCTTAGCTTCTTGTTTCGGAGCTTCCGAGCAGGAAGAGGCGAGTAGGATGGCCGGAGCAAGGATGATAGACCGGCGGTCGATGTTCATATTTTCATTCTACATACCACCGCGAGACACCTGCGAAATACTGTGACATAATCAAGCCAATACCGCACCCCGGCGGCTTGCAAAGGAGTACCTCGATGCATCGCTTCTTCGATTGGAAGAATTTCTCTCTGGGTCTCGCGCTGGCAGCATGCGCGCAACTGGCACTGGCACAGGATCCGGCCCCGCCGGCGGCCGGCGGCGGGGCAACCGGCGGAGCGTCCACCGGCGGCGGCATCGGCGGAGCCGGCACCGGCGGTACGGGCGGCGGAATCCCCGGCGGCAACACGGGCCAGCCCGGACGCAATACGCCCACCTTCCCCAACGATCCGCGCACCCAGCAGCCGCAACGTTCCCCCTTCCCCGACCAGATGCAACGCCCCATCTTTCTGTCCGGCAAAGTCGTGCTCGACGACGGCACGCCCCCCCCGGAGCCGGTCACCATCGAACGCGTCTGCAACGGCGTCCAGCGCCCCGAAGGCTACACCGATTCCAAGGGCCGCTTCAGCTTCCAGCTCGGCCAGAATTCGGCCATCATGGCCGACGCCAGCGTCAACTCCAACGACGGATTTGGCGATCCCAGCAACTCCCAGCGCAGCGGTGGATTCGGCGGCTTCGGCGGCAATAGCCGCGGCATCAGCGAACGCGACCTCATGGGTTGCGAATTGCGCGCCTCCCTGCCCGGTTACCGCTCCGAAGTCGTGAACCTCAGCGGACGCCGCTTCATGGACAACCCCGATGTCGGCACCATCATCCTCAAGCGCCTCGCCAACGTCGAAGGCCTCACCTTCAGCGCCACTTCCGCCATGGCCCCGAAGGATGCCAAGAAAGCCTATGAAAAGAGCCGCGAGCACATCCGCAAGAAGAAGCTCGCCGACGCGCAGAAGGAACTCGAAAAGGCCGTCCAGATCTATCCCAAGTTCGCCAACGCCTGGTCCGACCTGGGCATGATCCATGAAGCCCAGAATCGTCCCGAGGACGCCATGAATGCCTACCGGCAGGCCATCGATGCCGACGCCAAACTCGTCAAGCCCTACGTCGCCATGTCTTTGTTGTTCGCCAAGCAGAACAAGTGGCAGGAGACCGCCGATCTCAGCAGCAAAGCCCTCCGCCTCAATCCCTACGATTTCCCGATTGCCTACTTCTATAACGCCGTCGCCAATTACAACCTCAAGAACTTCGACGAAGCCGAGAAGAGCGCCCGCGAAGGCGTCAAGGGCGAAGCCGGCAAGAAGATCCCCAAACTGCACCACCTCCTGGGCATCCTGCTCGCGCAGAAGAATGACGTCGCCGGCGCCATGCCCCACATGAAGAGCTATCTGGCGACCCTCCCTCCCGATGGCCAGGAAACCAAGACGGTCAAGGACCAGATCGCCCAAATGGAGAAATTCGCCGCCAATCAGGGTGGCGCAGCCGCCGACGCCCCCGCCGCCGGCCAGCAGCAGCAACAGCAGGATTAATCAGGACCGCCACGGCGGCCCGCACCCATTCCTGATCTAGACATGAACACTGATTATCGGATACTATTATCCGAATCTGTGCTCAGGGGTGAGAAAGGGACTGGGTTGAACACCGACTGTTTTTCTCTCCTGACCGCTGGCGTCCGTCGCCGCGCCGCGTACTGTATTCTCCTGTTGGCGGCGGTTTGCCTCACGCGCATTCCGCTTGCCCCCAAGTACTTGTATTACTTCGACAGCGTTAACTTCGCTCTGGCGCTTGATCGGTTTAGTCCCGCCCTGCACCAGCCTCAGCCGCCTGGCTATCCGCTGCACGTCCTCTTCATCCGCGGATTGCACAAGTTCATTCCAAAGCCAGAGCATGTGATGATCGCCGCGGGCATCCTTACGGCCTCGCTTGCTCTAGCCTTATTGTGGCTACTGGGTGAAGCCATGTTCTCCGCCAAGGCGGGCTTTTCTGCCGCGCTGCTCTTGCTGTTGAATCCCGCGTTCTGGTTGGCGGGGCTCTCCAATCAAGTGCGGCTATGGCTGGCCGTCGGGTCCGCCACTGTGACGCTCGCATGCTGGCGGGCCTTGACGGGCGCGGACGGCGCTCGCGCGTTTCTCGCGGCTTGCGGGCTGCTGGGGTGCGCTGCGGGTTTTCGCCCCGGAATAGCCCTTTTCCTCAGTCCCTTGCTCGCCCTCACGGGATGGCGCTTGGCTTTGGGCATGAGACAGTGGCTCGCTGGGGCGCTGGCACTGCTGGCCACCGCATTGCCTTGGATGCTGGTGACCGTGGACGCCAGCGGCGGCTGGAAACCCTACTTCCGCCTGCTCGGCGAGTATGTGAGCCGCGAATTTTCCGCTGGCTCTCTCGCCTTCGGAGCAAGCCTCCCCCAAGCCGCAAACATGCTCCAGGCAGCATTGATCTGGAATGGCCTCGGTGTGCTGAGTTGGGCTTGGGCGGTCGGTCTGTTGCCGCGATTTCCGCGTCCAGGACTCCGCGGCGTCATTCTGGCGCTTTGGCTCGCCCCTGCATTCCTGTTTCACGCCGTCATCCACGTGGGAGATCCGGATCACACCCTGATAACCGTGTCCGCCCTCTGCCTCGTGGGAGGCGCCGTGTTGGCTGAGATCTCGCACCAGTTGACGCACACAGGGTGGCTCATCGCCAACGGCTTCGCCCTGGCCATCAACGCCACGGTCTTCTTTCTCCCGATGTCCGGCTTACCTGGAGCAATGGGCTTTCGCGCCGTCGAATACGTCGACCGCGCCACGCGTGAAACCATCGACGCCATCCGAAAGCTCTCCTCGTCAGGACCGCTGAATATCGTCTGTCACCGGTGCTTCGTAACCCACCGCCACCTCAGCTACTACTTTCCGGAAAATACCCTCTTACTGTTGCCAGAAGACAGCGGCGCTGGGACCGCAATGATCTTCGAGCACGGACAGGCGCGGACGGCGCACATGCAGGACGGCGACATTGTTCTTGCTCCGCTGCCACGCACGGTCTGGGTGGTGTCTCCCCACGACACCGCCGCGCGGCACGAATTGGAATCCATGCCCGGGATGCACCAGAGCGGACCCGTGTTTTGGATGGACACCGAACCCGGACGCCGCCTGTCATTCGGTCGCTTCCGTCTGTTCAGACCACCCTCCAAACGGAACAGCGGCTGATATATACTGGCAACACATTCTTTTTTGCATCTCGCTATGTTTCCCAGTAAGATTCAAGCCTTGGCTGTGTTCGCCTTCGCCGCAACACTGCTGTTCGGACAGGCCGGTTCCCAACTCACCGGCATCGTGACAGATAAATCCGGCGCCGCCGTCACCGGCGCCGAAGTGACAGTCGTAAACGTCAACACCGGCGCCGAGCGCAAGGTCGAGACCAACGAATCCGGCATCTACACTTTCCCCTTCCTGACCCCGGACACTTACACAATTACGGTCAGTAAATCCGGCTTTCGCCAGATAAAACGCGAAAACGTGCGCCTCGAGGTCAACCAGACCGCCCGCGCGGACTTCAACCTCGAAGTCGGCGCCGTTTCCGAAACCGTCAACGTCGTCGAATCCACACCCCTCATTGACCAGGACTCCTCCGCCATCGGCCAAGTGGTCGAGCGCAAGGCCATCGAGGATCTCCCCCTCAACGGACGCAATTTCGTCCAGCTCGCCATTCTCGGCCCGGGCGTGGTCGGCGTCGGCTTCGGCGCACGCGGCACCATCATGAGCGGCACGCGCCCCGACGACCTTCGTCCCGGCAGCGAACTCTTCGCCAATGGCAATCGCGAAGGTTCCAATAACTTCCTCATGGACGGCGCCGACAACAACGAGCGCCTCACCCTCTCCATCACCCTGCGCCCCTCCGTCGAAGCCGTCCGCGAATTCAAGATTCAAACCAGCCTCTTCGCCGCAGACCAGGGACGCAACGCCGGCGCCACCGTCAACGTCATCACCAAGTCCGGCTCCAATGAGTGGCACGGCAGCGCCTATGAGTTCCTCCGCAACGACAAATTCGACGCCAGGAACTACTTCGCCGTGCCCACTCTAGCCAAACCCGCCTTCCGCCAGAATCAATTCGGCGCCAGCCTCGGCGGCAAAATCGTCCCCAACAAGCTCTTCTTCTTCGGCAACTACGAAGGCTTCCGCCGCCGCCAGGAGCGCACCTTCACCAACACCGTGCCCACCCCCCTCATGCGCACGGGAAACTTCAGCGAAACGCGCGATATCTTCGATCCCTCCACGACCCGCGCCCAAGCCGGCGTCCCGTCCGGCTTCGTGCGCGATCCCTTCCCCAACCGCATCGTTCCCGCCAACCGCTTCGATAGCGTCACCCGCAAGCTCATCAACGCCTACCCCCTCCCGCTGCGCCCCGGACTCGTCGCCAACCACACCACCAACCCCAAAGAGAAGCAGCGCTGGAATCAAGGCGACGTGCGCATCGACTGGAACTGGAACGAGAAGAACATCGTCTTCGGCCGCTTCTCCCGCCAGGACACCGTGACCACGCGCCCCTCCACCTTCGCCCCGGTCAACCTCGACGGCGTCGGCACCGTCAGCCTGGGCAACGAAGATACTTTCGCCGGCGATTCCTCCCTCAAGAGTTACAACTCCGTCCTCAGTTGGATCCGCACCATCTCGCCCACCTTCATCATGGAGGCCAAGATGGGCTTCAACCGCTTCAACCTTACCTTCCTTCAGGAAGGCGCCGAACCCGGTGCCCAATTGGGCGAAAAGCTCGGCGTGCGCGGTTCCAATCAGGGCCCGCTCTCCGACGGCATCCCCATCTTCAGCCCCGGCGGTTACACCGGCATCGGGCAAACCCGATCCCTCCCCATTTTCCGCATCGAAAATACCTTCCATCCGCGCGTCGATTTCACCAACCTGCGCGGCGCACACAGCTTCAAGTTCGGCTTGGAGGCCCGCCGCCGCCAGATTACACAGTTCCAGACCAACCGCGGCAACGGACGCTTCAACTTCGCCCGCACCTTCTCCGACAACCCCAACGCCACCGCCAACACCGGCGAAGTCATGGCCGCGTTTCTCCTCGGAACCGCCAGCACCATCGAACAGGACTTCACCCTCGTTTTCCCCGGCTACCGCCAGACCGAGTGGAGCCTCTACTTCCAGGACGACTGGAAAGTGAATGACCGCCTCACCCTTAACCTCGGCATCCGCTACGAGTACGACACCCCGCTCGTCGAAGTCGCCAACCGCCAGACCAACTTCGATCCCGTCACCGGGAAACTGCTCATTGCCGGGTTCAACACCGATGCCCGCACCGGCGTCCTTCCCGACCGCAACAATTTCGCACCCCGCTTCGGCTTCGCCTACCGCGTCCGCGAAGGTACGGTACTGCGCGGCGGCGCCGGCCTCTTCTACAACCCCGCCGGCAGCGAAGGCGCCTACATGCGCCGCCACCGGCAGTTGCCCTTCGGCCCCATCAACGCCGAAGACATCAACCAGTTCAACGCCAATCCGCGCCGCGTCCAGGACGGCCTGCGCCCCATTCCCGTCCTCGATTTCAACATCGTCGCAAACAACCCCACCGGCGGCATGATCGGCATCGTTCCCAATTTCCGCTCCGGCTACACCCCACAATTCAGCTTGCAATTGCAGCAGCAGATGCCCAAAGCCCTCGTCGCCAAAATCGGTTATGTCGGCAACGTCGGCCGCCGGCTCGATACCACTTGGGACATCAACCAGCCAGTCCCCGGCCCCGGTGCTCCCGGCCCGCGCCGCCCCCTCGCCCGCATCGCTCCCAACGTTGTCGGCGTTACCTACAACACCACCGACGGGCTGTCCAACTACAATTCCATGCAGGCTTCTCTCGAACGCCGCTTCGATAACGGACTCGGCTTCCTCATGGCCTACACTTGGTCCCACTCCATCGACGTCGTCGCCAATGCCTTCGGCGGCGCCGACAACGGACCCTTCCCGCAGGACATCCGCTGCCGCTATTGTGACCGCGGCAACAGCGGCTTCGACTTGCGCCACCGCCTCACCTATTCGATGAACTACGCCTTGCCCTTCGGCAAGGGACGCAAATACGCCCCCGAATCGAAGGCTCTCCAAGCCGTCATCGGTGGATGGGATACGAATCTGATCTTCACCTCCCAAACCGGACTGCCCTTTACCCCGGTGCTCCAGACCTCCGTCTCGAACTCCGGCGGCAGCCGTCCCATGCGCCTCAAGGAAGGAACCTTGAACAACAAAGATCCTTTCCGATGGTTTGACACCAGCTTCAACACCCCCGATGCCGCCTGGGGCGTTCCCGCCCAGTTCACCTTCGGCAACTCCGGGCGCAATATCCTGCGTGGGCCGGGACGCATCAACTTCGATTGGTCCCTGTTCAAGGACTTCTCCTTCAGCGAACGATTCCGCTTCCAGTTCCGCGGCGAAGTCTTTAATCTGTTCAATACCCCACAGTTCGATCTGCCCAACACAGCAATCGGAAGCCCGGCTGCGGGACGCATCACGAATATCGTGGGCACTCCGCGGCAGGTCCAACTCGGCTTGCGATTCTCGTTTTAGATATTCAATACCCCTTTCGGGATATTAGGAATACAAGGACAGGCAGAAATGCCTGTCCTTTTTTATTGGTAACCGAATTGCAACAATTGAAGCCAGCGGTGAGGCGGACTGCCCTTTGGGAGCGTCCGCCAGTCTCTCTTACATGCATTATTTGCGGTGCGGAACGCGGTTCTACGTGTGATCGCTACCGGTTCGAGAGGAGTCATGC
>CAYOBO010000076.1:0-18441 GCA_964402295.1 uncultured Candidatus Solibacter sp.
GCCCAAGTGCGCCCCTTGCGCACCGAAGAAATCCCCGAACCCATCCGCCGCCCAGGCTGGCTCGCCCAAATTAATCAGGCCACTGCCCAGCGGCTACGCGACGGCGAATGGGATCACATCATCTTCTACGCGCTGCAATCGACGCGATTCACGAACCTCGCGCCCATCGAACCCGCCCGCAGCGCCAAGATTTTCCACGACACCCAACGCATCCCTGACGACGCCGCCCGCCGCTTGAGGGCCTTCCTGTCCGAAAAACCCGTAACCGAACGCCACCGCCAGATGCGCCGCATGGCGGCCTCCATCGGCGAACTGCGCAACGAATACCAGCGCGCCATGCGCTTCCTCTACGAAAAGGAATGGGCTTCCCGCACGCGCCAGGGCGCGGACCGCCGCGACTTCATCGCCGCCCTCTATCAAACCCGCGGCCACTCCACCGACACCGAACTGCGCGCCACCTACGGCGTCCACATCGGACTCACGGCACTCCAGCAAATCCAGCCCGAAGCCCGGATCCGCAAAGTTCTGCTCATCGGCCCCGGACTCGATTGGGCGCCGCGCACCGCCCTGCGTGACGACACACCTCCGCAAAGCTATCAGCCCTACGCCCTCGCCGATTCCCTGCTCCGCCTCTCCCTCGCCACACCCGCGCAACTCGCCATCCATTGCCTCGACATCAACCCGCGCGTCGTCGATCACATCCGCGCCTTCCCCGCCTCCCCGCGCCGCCTGACGCTGCGCTATGCGCCGGGCGACGACGATTGGAACGCCTACTTCGATGCACTCGGAAAATCGGCCGGCCAACGCGACGGCGCCGAATTCACCGTCGCCCGAGCCATCGCAAACAACATCCGCGCCGTTCGCGCCAATATACTTACGGAGCGCACCACGCAAACCTACGACCTCGTCGTCGCCACCAATGTCCTGCTCTATTTCGATGACAACGAACTCGGCCTCGCGCTCTCCAACATCGCCCACGCCCTCAAGCCCGGAGGTCACCTTCTACACAACGACCTCCGCCCCGCCATCGAGCAATGGGGGCGGCAACTGAAACTCCCCCCCCATCCACGCCCGCACCGTGCGCATCGATCCTGCCCGCGAACTGTACGACGGCGTCGTACTGCACCAACGCGGCCCATAGCCTGCTACCGCATGTGCGAAATCCGCGCCAGCCGGAACGGCGGCGCCTCGCTTCGTGCCCCGCCCGTGTACTGGATGACGATCGTGTCCCCATCCACCACATCGCTCCAGAAGCTACCCTGATCCATCAGCGTCTGCGCGGTATAGGGGCCATAACAACGCTTGCCACCTTTGTCGCACACCTCCGTCTTCCCTTCCCCAGCCTGGATCGAAGCAAACTCCACCCGCAGCGCAGCCGCGCCCGGAGACTGAATCTCCAGGCGCCATTGCTGCTGCCCCGTGGCAGTCTTCTGCCATTTGCCCTTCCGCACCGCATCGGCCGGCAGGGCGCGATGCACGCCCACCACCTTCGGAGAACCCGGCGCGTCCAGCAACCGCCGTTCATCGGCCGAGAGCGGCTTCAGTTTCACTACGCCGCACAACGCCAGCGGCGCCGCCAGCAGCACGATCGCGGCGGAGCGCATGGCATGCTACTCCGGCACGGCCTCGCGGAATCGCTTCTTCGGAAGCAACCGGCTGGTCCGTTTCTCTAGCGTCCACCGGCTTCCACCCTCGCGACGTTTCTCCCGTAGTTGGTTCCCTTCGCCTTCGAACGGTTCCGCCAACTTCTCTTCCTCCGACGTCGACGGCTGCGCCTGCTCCACGGTCGCCGTCACGGTACCCGTCACCGGAACCCCGCGCGTAAACAGCGCCACGCTGATGAAGTACTGCCCCGCACGCAACGGTGGATTGCTCCCCGTGCCGATGACGATCGTTTCATCGGCCAGCCGCGATGTCGATGAGAAATCCGCGACCACATTGCCGTCGCCGTCCACTTCCGCATCCGATCCGGCACGCACGAACAGATCCGTATCGGCCGCCGGAACGTCCGATTTCAATTGCACCGTGAGCCGCGTGGCTCCTTGCGGCACATCGATCCGGAAACTGCGCGTGCCTCGGAACAGCGTTGGCCTGTCCACCGCCGGCAGAGCGAACTTGGCGCTCACGCCGGAAGTGAGCACCGTCACCGCCGAGGGCTCCGTCGTATTCGCCGGCATCGCCACGGTCGCCGTAATCGTCCCCACCGCCTCCACATCCCGCGTGAAAATCGCCAGCGCGATGAAGTACGTGCCCGGCCGCAACTCCGGCGAGGACGTGGGCAGGATCGAAATGGTCTCCGTACCCAGCGGTCCTTCCGAACTGTGATCGAATACCGGCCGCCCGTCCACCACCTCAACATCCGTGCCGTGCCGCACGAACAGGTCCACATCCGCGCCGTCGGGCGTTGCCGTCTCCAGCCGCAAATCCAACCGCGTCGCGCCCTCCGGCACCTCCACGCGGAATCCGCGCTGCCCGTTGAACAGAGTCGCGTTGGACACCGGCCCGATACGGAACCCGGCCGGTGTCCCCGACGTCAGCGTCACCGGACCCGTACTCGGCGCCGTGCCCGTGGAAACCGTAGCCGTCACCGTGCAATCCACTTCCACGGCCTCGTCCCATAAAACAAATCCAATGAAATATGTTCCAGGCCGCAGCGCCGCCCCCGTGATGACGATCGTCTCATTCCCATCCGGCCCCTCGGACCGCGAATCCGCCACCACGCGCCCATTCACAATCTCCAGCGGCCGGTTCGCCCGCGCATAGATGTCCACATCGTGCGCTTCCGGATTGGACCGCAATTGAATCTCCAACCGTGTGGCGTTCTCCGGCACATTCACCGTGAACCCGAGTTCGCCATGGTACAGCGTGGGCTCGTTCACCGGGCCCAGACGAATTGTCTTCGGCTGCCCCGAAATCAGCAAATTGCCGCCCGCCGGAGCGGAACTCACGGTCGCGGTCAACGTCACCGGAATCGCCGTTCCCGTCGTGCGCACAACGTACGCGATAAAGTACCTCCCCGGTGTCAGGTCGCCCCCGGAGATCGTGATCTGCTCATTGGCGCCGCTGCCCTCGGAAAGAAAATCGGAGAGGATGCGCCCACCCGCCGGCGCCACGTCCTGGCCCCGGCGCACATACAGATCCACATTCGCCGTCGAGTTGGAACGCAGCGTCACATCCAGCCGTGTCGCCCCCTCCGGAACATCGATCGTAAAACCAAACTCGCCGCGGAAGATCGTCGGCGTGTTCACCGATGGAATGGTGAAGCTGCGCGGTTGCCCCGACGTCAGTGCCCCTCCGGTCAACGCCGCGCCACCGCCCGTTACCGTAGCGGTCAACGTTCCCTGCACCGTGGCCCCCGGCGTCAGCGCAGCCAGCGCAATAAAGTATGTTCCCGGTTGCAACTGCGCGCCGCTGATCGTCAACTGTTCGTTGGAATCGTTGCCCGTCGACCGGAAATCGGCCACCACCCGGCCGTTCTCCAACGCAACATTCCGTCCCCGCCGCACAAACAAATCCACGTCTCCCGCCGAAGCCGAACGCAGCGTCACCTCCAGCCGCGTCGCCCCCTGCGGCACGTTGATCGTGAAGCTGTTCTCGCCGAAGAAAATCGTCGGCGCGTCCACCGGACCCACCGTCACCGCCCGCGGCTGCCCCGATACCAACGGCCCGCCCAGCGGCGCCGGAGGCGGCGCATTCGGCGTATTCGGCACTTCCGACCGGTCTTCCAATATGTCGCTGATCAGCGGATAGAAGCTCGAAAACCGTCCGTAGTTGTCCGCAAACGGCAGCATCGCGCAATATTCGGCCGCCGAATCCGCCTTCGGCCCGTGGCTCAGCATCCCCACCAACACCAGATTCCTCGTGAACAATCCCGAACCCGAAGAGCCGCCTTCCGTCAATCCGCCGCCGTTCCAAAACGCGCCCAGAAACGTGGCCAGATTCTTTCCCGCAAATCGCACGGCATTTTGCGACGTTCCAAAAGAAATGCGCTTAAAATCACCTTCCGGATGATGAATCCCCGTCACGCTCACGCCCGGCTCCACCGCCGCCGGATCCCATCCCGAAAAATTCACCCCGTTCGGCACGCTCGTCAACCGCAGCAGGGTCGCATCGCCCGAAGAAACCGGAGTCCCCGCGATATACCGCGACCCCAGCGTGCGCGGCACATCGCGCCGGTTCGGCGGCGTCCCGTTGCACGCCGAAGTCTGATAAAACCAGAACGCATTCACCGTCCGCGCCACCGTGTCGTTATCAATACAGTGCTGCGCCGTCAGAAACCACGGCACCCCGCTCTGATTCCGCGTCGCCACCAGCGTGCCCGAACACACAAACGTCCGTCCGCCGCTTTCAAACACCAGGTGCGCCACCGCCTTCGCCGTCTCCGCCCACTCCGGATGGCATGTCACGTCCAGATTGCACGACGCCGCCGCCCGCGCCACATCCTGCTTCGCATCCGCAAACCGCGGCAGGCCTTCCCCCACCATGTGCGACATCTCCGCCACCGCAAACGGTGGACGCCCCGCCCGCTCCATCCCCGCCCCAGGCTCATACTCAATCGTCAGCGTCTCCCGCAAGACAATGTCGCTCCAGAAATCCCCGTCCCCATACGGCCCCTTCCCCGTGTACGGACCGTGTATCTCCGCCTCATCCCCTGAACCGTCGTGGACCCACACCCGCCCGCTTCCCACATCGAAATTCGTGAAATGCACGCGCACCCCGCTCGCCCCCGGCGACTCCAGCGCCACCCGCCACACCTGCCTGCCATCCACGACATCCACCACTGCCGCATCCAGAAAAGCGGCCGGCAATTGCCGGTGCAGCCCCGCAAACTTGACCCCGTCCGGAGCCGCGGCCTTGCTCTGCGCGATCTCGGCATCCGATATCGCCCGCAGCCGGTGCTCCACCAGCCTCCGCAGCGGCGCGCCCCGGCTCGGTAGTTGCAGCCGTCTCTCGCGTGCGGCTCGCTCCGCCTCCGGGTTCGAATACCGGTGGGGCCGGGCTACCCGCAGGATCTGCGCCTCGGCACCCCAGACAAAAATAGTGGCAATCAGAATCAAGGCTCGCATGGGAGGTCTCATTGTAGCTGATGCTATGGGATGATCCGAGTTGACAATTTGTTACATCCGGGTATAATAAATTCATACGGATAAAACATGAACACGGTCATCGCTTTCGAAGGTAGTCGCTGCCTCGCCGAGGGGCCCATCCTGAACGTCGCTCTGGCCGTGAAAGCGCGCCTGGACGCCGGCAGCCAGCAACCGCTGCTGATCCTCGACGGCGAAACCAGCCAGCCTGTGGAGATCGATTTCCGCGGTACGGCCGAAGATCTGGCCGCCCGGCTCAAAGTGCCGCCGCCCAACCCCGAACCCCGCCGTCCCGGACGCCCCAAACTCGGCGTTGTCCCTCGCGAGGTCACCCTGCTCCCCCGCCATTGGGAATGGCTCGCCGCGCAGCCCGGCGGCGCCTCGGTGGCCTTGCGCAAGCTGGTGGAGGAAGCCCGCCGCAAGGGCGAAGGCAAGCAGCGCATCCGCCAGGCGCAGGAGTCCGCATACCGCTTCCTCACCACGATGGCCGGCAATGAGCCTGGCTACGAAGAAGGCCTCCGCGCCCTGTTCGCCGCCGATGCCGAACGTTTCCACATGTACGCCTCCGCCTGGCCCCCCGATGTGAAGGCGCACGCGCTCAAACTCGCCGCGCCGGTTTTCGAACCGGCCACGGCCTAGGGAAACGGAACGAACCGGTAGCCCACCCCGCGCACGGTCTGCAAGTGTTTCGGCTTGCCCGGGTCGTCCTCCAGATACTTGCGCAGCCGCACCACGAAGTTGTCGATGGCCCGCGTATCCGTGTCCTCGTGCAGCCCCCACACCTCTTCGAGCATCTTCTTCCGCGACACGTTCTTATCGCGGTGCTGTACCAGGTACCGCAGCACGTTCATTTCCATCAGGGTCAACGGAAATACGGCCTCGCGCACGCGCAATTCCTGGCGCTCCCAGTCGAGCACCTTATCCCCAAAGCGGAACTGCCGCGATTCCTCCGGCGCCGGCCCGCTGAGCGATGCCACCAGCCATTCGCGCCGCCGTAACAATCCGTGGATCCTCGCAATCAAAATCGGCAATTCGAACGGCTTTGTCAAATAATCGTCGGCGCCGGCGGCAAATCCTTTTAATATATCGTCCGGATGCCCGCGCGCCGTCAGCATCAGCGTCGGGATAAATTGCCCCGCCTGCCGCAGCTCGCTCATCACCGTGAAGCCGTCTCTGCCCGGCAGCATCACATCCAGCACCACGACATCGAAGGGCTCCCGCTTCGCCAGCAACAAGTCGAGCGCGGCCTCGCCCGTCTCCACCACCGTCACATCGAACCCTTCCGCCTCCAGATTGAACCGCAGCCCTTCGGCCAAGTGCAGTTCATCTTCAACGATCAGTACACGGCTCATTTCGCTAATGGCAGTTGTAGCACGAAGGTGCTGCCCCGCCCTACTCCTTCGCTTTCGGCCCAGGCCCGTCCGCCATGCCGCTTCGCCACCGAACGTACGATGTACAGGCCCAAACCCGTCCCCTTCACTTTCGCCGCCAGCGGCCCGGGCACGCGGTAGAAGCGCTTGAAGATCTGCTTCACCTCGGATTTCGGAATCCCCGCCCCGCGGTCCTTCACACGGATCGAGGCGAACTTCTCATCCACCACGGTCTCCACGGTGATGTGCGCCTGCGGCCCGGAGTACTTCACCGCATTGTCGATCAGATTCGACAACGCCGCCGACAACTCATCGGCATCGCCGAGAATCCGCGCCGCCGGCCCCGGCTTGTACTCAATGAACGCCGATTTCACCGCATGCAGATTCCTCGCCCGAGACAGGCAGTTCTCCACCACTCCGCCCAGGTCGAGCGGCGCCCGATGCAGCTTCGCGCCCGAGGAAGCCAGCCGCCCCGTCCGCAGCACCTGCTCGATCGTATTCAACAACCGGTCGCTGTCCTCCAGCATGATCTTGTAGAACTCGGCGCGCTTTTCTTCCGGCACCGCGCGGGATTGCAGTGTCTGCAAGTACAGCCGGATGGAAGTCACCGGCGTCTTCAGCTCATGGGTCACCGCGTTGATGAAGGCGTCATGCTGCTCATTGCGCCGGATCTCCCGCACCAGAAAGATCGTATTCAACACCACGCCCGCAATCACCACCGCCAGCAGCAGAATTCCCAAAAACAGCAGAATCCCCGTGCGCCAGTTCAACAGCACCCAGCCGATATACAGCAGCAGGATGACCAGAATCAGACTGGCCCCAAGAGCGATAAAAAAGGCGATGGTTTTCCGCCGCCCGGCGACGACCATACGTCCAGCTTACCAGCGGCGCCCGCGGCCCAAGTGATAGCATGCCCTCGTATGCAACGGCGAACCTTCCTGGCGAGTATCGGCGCGGCGGCCGGAGCAATGGCGCAGCCGCCCACGCGTCCGAACGTGCTCTTCATCTTCGCGGATCAACTCCGCGCCCATTCGGTGGGCTGCTACGGCAACACCGAAGTGAAGACTCCGCATCTCGACCGCCTTGCGGCCGAAGGCATCCTCTTCGAGCATACCTTCGCCAACACGCCCGTCTGTTGCCCGGCGCGCGCCAACATGATCACCGGCCTCTACACGCATCGCAACGGCATGGTGGCCAACGATCTGCGCCTCCGCGAAGAAACCGTGACCACCGCCAAGCTGCTCTCGGCCGCCGGCTATCGCACCGGCTTCATCGGCAAGTGGCACCTCGATGGCGGCCAGCGCATGCCCGGCTTCGTGCCGCCCGGTCCGCGGCGTCAGGGCTTCGCCTTCTGGGCGGCCAACGAATGCAGCCACGCCCATTTCAACACGCAGTATTTCCGCGACTCTCCCGAACCCATCCCCATGCACAAGTTCGAAGCCGAAGGCTGGACCGACATCGCCGTCGAATTCCTCAAGGAAACCAAAGCAAGCGGCAAGCCGTTCTACCTCACCATTGCCATGGGACCTCCCCACGATCCCTACGGCGCGCCCCCCGAGTACATGCGCATGTACGATCCCGCCAAGCTCACCATGCGGCCCAATTGGAGAGCAGGCGGCGCGAATGTCCCCGGCCCCAAGCAAATCGCCGCCTATTACGCGGCCACCACCGCCGTCGACGATCAGGTCGGCCGCCTCATGCGCGTGCTCCAGGAACTCAACCTCGAACAGGACACCATCGTTTTGTTTTCCTCCGATCACGGCGACATGCTCGGCTCCCACGGGCTGCGCCTCAAGCGCAAACCCTGGGAGGAGTCCATCCGCATTCCCGGCATTCTCCGCTATCCGCGCAAGGCAAAACCCGGCCAGCGCGTGAAAGCGCCTTTCACGCACGTCGATTTCGCGCCCACCTTGTTGTCGTTGTGCGGCGTCAAACCGCCCGCCGCCATGCAAGGCGTCAACTTCGCGCCGCTCGTCGAAGGTCGAAAAATGAATCTCCCCGATTCCGCATTCTTCCAGATCTTCGGCCCCTTCCAAGGCGATGGCACCGAAGACGGCTGGCGCGGCGTCCGCACGGACCGCTACATGTACGCACGCTTCCAGGACAAGCCGTGGGTGCTTTACGACCTGCAAAACGACCCCTACCAGATGAAGAACCTCGCCGGCGACCCATCGGCCGCCGCCATTCAAGCGGACATGGAAAGGCGCCTCGCCCAGTGGATGAAAAAGACCGGCGATAGCTGGGACTACAACTGGTCCGCCCTTGTCGAGGACAAAGGCCGCCTCTACCGCCACAAAACGTTCTACACGGTGGATGAATATTTAGAGTGGGCCAAGCAACACCCCGAATCGGAGAAGCAGTAAACGCAGGGAGAGAACGCAACTGAATTTGCCTCGCGCACGAACTTTCGCGCGTACGAAAAAAGGGCCTCCCGATCTCCGCTACCGCGGAGACGGGAGACCGAAATCGAGGGAATGGTACTTGGCAGCGAGCAGTATTCAGAACCTGTATTTCAACCCGAACTGAATATTGCGAGGATTGTTGGATTGGCCGCTGATCAGGCCGAACGTCCCGGGAGCGTTGATCGCCCTCGCCGGCGGGCTGAACATCGTCATGTTCGCGATATTGAAGAACTCCGCCCGAAAGTTTACGCTGTGGCCTTCGCGCACAGCGAAGGTTTTGTTCACCGATACATCGGCGTTGAAGAACTTCGGCCCCCGTTCCGTACCGATTCCGGAATTTCCGAACGTCCCCAGCGCCGGCAATTGATAGGCGCAGATTCCATTATCGACGCCCGCCGGACATTGGATGGCCGAGGGGTCCGTTCCGAAATACTGCTGGATGGATCGGTTGGTAACGTTGAGTGGGCGTAGCCGGTTTGGCCGTTGCAGCCCGCGAGGCGATTGCTGGCTTTGCCCGATCGTCGATATCGTGATCGGGAACCCCGTGCGAGCCTGCATCACATAGCCGAGACTCCATCCGCCCAGCGCCAGATTCAGCGGCTTGTTCCAACCGCCTCCGAATGTCCGGCCCTTGCCGAAAGGCAGTTCGATATTCGAGGAAAGCGTCAAGTTGTGGCGCGCGTCCCACGCCGCCGGACCGTAGTTGCCGCGGCGGTCATAGGCGTTTTGCCAGAACGCGCCTTCCGATTGCGTCCCTCCCGCCCCAAAAAACCCGAGGGCGTCGTTGAGCGTCTTCGAAACGGTGTACGACAGATTGAAATCCACCCCATGCGTGGCCCGCATTCGCCCGGAAACCTGCAATGCATCGTAGTTCATGGTGCCGCTCGATTCTGTCGTCGCCGTCGTCGTCACTAGCGGCAGTACACCGAACAATGGCCGCCGGGTTTGCGCACTCGCCCACTGGGCCGGATTCACGTCCGCCGGACCAGGCAGAGGCTGGTTCCGGTCGCGAGCCACAATGGTGTGCGTCGCACGTTGGCTCACGTAGCCCGCGCTCGCCACGATGCTGTTCGTGAACTGGTATTCGAGACTCACGTTGCGCTGTTGCGTGAACTGCGGCCGCAAGTTCGGGTCCCAAGTCCGAATGTTGCCCGACAGCACCCCGTGAACGAAGGCAGATCCGAGAAACCAACGCGCGCCGAAGACGCTCCCGTCGTGAAATCGAAGTTCTGATTCGATTCGAAAAAGTTCGGCGGATTGAGCGGGAGCCGCAGGTTCACGCCTGTGCCCTCCAGAAAACTGGTGATCCCGTAGGCAGCCCGCACCACCAGACGCTTATTCAGTTTCCCCGGCGTCCACGCGAAACCGGCCCGAGGCATGAACTGCCGGTAATAGGACTCGTACAGCGCCCGGCTGTTCCCGTCCTTGCCCGCCAGCAGCAACCTCCCCGTCTCCGCATCGATGTTGGCCTGCAAATCGTTCACTTCCGTAAGTGGCTGCGTGTATTCCCAGCGCACTCCGAGATTCAGCGTAAGGTCGTTGTTGACTCGCCAGTCATCTTGGAAAAATGTCCCAAATCGCCAGTGACGCTGGCCCCAGCGTCGCCCATCCCCCTGCCCTCGCCCCTTCGATGAAACCTGGTCGAGGATGAAATCGGCAAACTGCGATCCGCTGAATTGTCCGTTATACCCGAACGTGCCCAGTGCGCCATTGTTGCCGGAGTAGAACCGGTTCTGCTGGTAGCGTACTCCGTTCGCTCCGAATTTCAGGAAATGGCGGCGATGAGACCACGTGATCGTCTCCGAAATATGGTACTTGTTGTCTTTCCCGTCGCTGAGGATTCCGTTCGTGCCAATGTTGGAAAGCCCATCGCCCGGCGCCAGCGAACTGAACCCCGGCGCCAGTTGCCCGCCCGGTATGCCCAGCCTTGCGTTCCCGCCCGTCTGCGTCCCAAACGGGTCCGAAAACGTGTCCACGATATCCGTGCGTGTCAGTCCGATGCGGAAATCTTGAATCAACGTCGGCGAGATCGTGCGCGTCCAGGCGACCACCGCTCCATTGCTCGGCGCTTCCTTCACCCCAGCCGCCGAAGTCGGCAGCACCGGCAGCAGCGTTCCGTCGGAGTAGTGGCCCTGCGAGTAGCGGAACAGGAACGAATCCTTCGCCGAAGGCCGCCAATCCACCTTCACGTCGCCTTGATTATTCCGCAGAAAATTCGCCGTCGAACCGCTGTAGTTGTTCGTCACGCCCAAAGCACCCACGCCGGCGCTGTTCGGCAATGGATACAGCCTGCTGTCGCCGAAGAGCACCGCCGCCGGCCCCGTAATGCGCGACACCGGTATGCGCTTGTTGGCGAAAGGTTGGCACGTTCGTACTCCATTGGCGATTTGACATGCCGCTGGGTCGTTGATCGTTTGCGGCAGGCTGCTCAGATCCCCGTTCCTCCATGCCGCGGGAGCAACGCTCGCCAGCGCCGCTCCGCTGTCCCGCCGTTGCATCCCTTCATAGTTGCCGAAGAAGAATAGCTTGTCGCGAATGATGCGCCCGCCCAGTGTCCCACCGAAAATGTTCTGGGTGAATTGCCGCCGCTGCCGATCCTTGGACAACGCCGTGTTTTGGTTCGCGAAGAAATTGTTCGCATCGAGATTGTCGTTGCGTAAAAAATGAAACGCGCTGCCATGGAAATTGTTCGAGCCGCTTTTCAGCGTCATGTTTACCACCGCCCCAGCCGAATTCCCGAATTCCGAAGAAGCGTTCCCGGTAAGAACCTGCACCTCTTCGAGCGCATCCACGCTCGGCGTGTAGCCGATTCGATTATCCATGGAATCGTTCACATCCACACCGTCCAGCAGGAAATTGTTGGTCTGCTCGCGGTTGCCGTTCACGAACGCACGGCCCGAAAACCGCGATGCTGTATTCACCGAATTGGTGTTGGTTTGGATGGTGCCGGGTACCAGAAGTATCGCCGACACGATATTGCGGCCGTTGAGCGGCAAATCCGTGATTCGCTTCGTGCCCAGCGTCTCTCCCGTCTGCGTTGTCTCCGTTTGTAGAATCGGCGCGAAGCCCGACACCTCGATCGATTCCGTGATCGCCCCGATCTGTAGTGTCACGTCGGTCCGCACCACCTGGTTCACTTCCAGCCGGAACGGCCCCATTACAGTCCGCTTGAATCCGTTCGCCTCCGCCGCGACCGTGTAGTTTCCCACCGCCAGAAACGGGATATTGAAAACTCCCGACGAGTTCGTCGTCGTCGTGGTCGTCACGCCCGTCTCGACGCTCCTCGCCGTGATCTTCACATCGGGCGCCACGGCCCCCGATGCGTCCGTTACCGTCCCCGTGATTGTCCCGGTGATCGTCTGCGCTGCCGCGCTTCCGGCGATCGCCATCACGGCTGCTGCCGCGGCGAGCAGCTTCTTTTTTCTCCAAATAGCCTTCCATTTATCTTGCTTTGGCATGGCTGATGCCTCGATGGAATGTGTCATAAAAACCCCCTTGCATTCATATATTCGAGGCAATGTTCGGACCGGTAACGCCACGCAATGTCGAATGACGCCATGCCGGCGAAGGCCGCCGCGCGGGAAATCGGGATCTTTCGCCGCTCACCCTCGGCCAAAGGCGACAACCGCATCGGCCGCCTGGCCGTCGATGTCCGGTTTCTGCGCGGTGCCCCCCCCGCACCCTCTTTCGTTCCGGGCGGGGCAACGAAATGACAATCCCGGCGACTGGGCACTACAATAACTTCCATGGATTCCCTCTCGCGTAGAAACTTCCTCGCCGCCGGTGCCACCGTCATGTCGCTCGACGCGGCCGCCTACAATCGCATCCGCGGCGCCAACGATCGCCTCCGTATCGGCATCATCGGCTGCGGCGGCATGGCTGGCGGCCACATGCGCGCCCTCGTGCGCATGAAGGAAGCCGAGAACATCGAGATCGCATCCGTCTGCGACCTCTGGGATGTGCGCGCGGAAGAGGCATCCCGAATCACCGGCGGCAAAATCGTCAAAGGCTACAAAAATCTCCTCGCCGACAAAGACATCGATTACATCCTCAACGCCACCCCCGAACACTGGCACGCCCAGATCACCCTCGATGCCGCCGACGCCGGCGTTCACGTCTACTGCGAAAAGCCGATGACCTATTCCATCGAGGAGGCCAAGAAGGTCGTCGCCAAGGTCAAGGCAACCGGCATCAAAATGCAGGTCGGCGTGCAAGGCATGTCCGACGAGTCTTACGAAGTGGCCCACGAATACGTGAAAAACGGCACGCTTGGCAAAGTCGTCCTCGCTCAAATCGACTACTCCCGCAATCACAAGGACGACTTCTGGCTCTACGAAGAAAAGCCCAACGCCAAGCCCGGCGTAAACCTCGATTGGGACACCTGGCAGGGCAACACCAAGAAACGGCCCTTCGACCCCGAACGCTTCTTCTCCTGGCGCCGCTTCTGGGATTACTCCGGCGGCATCGCCTCCGATCTGTTCGTCCACCGCGTCACGCGCCTCATCAAAGCCCTCGGACTCACCTTCCCCGACAAGGTTGTCGCCACGGGCGGCAAGTTCCAGTTCACCAACAGCAAGGCCGAAATCCCCGATACCTTCAACATGCTGCTCGACTATCCCGAAGGCGTCACCATCCAACTCGTTTCCTCGATGGCCAACGATACTCCCGTCACGCACATGCTCCGCGGCCACAAAGCCACTCTCGAGTTCACCCGCACCGGCTTCAACATCGTTCCCCAACGCCTCTACGCCGACGAAGTCAAGCCCGTCACCTATGAGAAGAAAGGCGCCGAGGACATCGCGCTGCATCACAAAAACCTGCAAGCCGCCATCCGCAAGAACGAACCCCTGAAGTGCGATTGCATGTTGGGCTACTACGGCGTCGTCGCCGCCCGCATGGGCGTGGAAAGCTTCCGCAAGCGCAAGTACCTCGCCTGGGATCGCGCCAAGGAACGTGTCGTCAATGCGTAGCGCCCTGCTGCTTGGCGCACTCGCGGCCACTTGCGGCGCCCAATCCTACGATCTGCTGCTCAAGGGCGGCCACCTCATCGATCCGAAAAACAACATCGATGCCGTGCGCGACGTCGCCGTCCGTGCCGGCCAAATCGCTGCGGTCGGGGAAAACCTGCCCGCCGCGCAATCGCGCAAAACCATCGATCTCAAAGGCCTCTACATCACGCCCGGCCTCATCGACATTCACGTCCACGTCTTCCACACCACCGGCGTCAAAGACGCATGGGCCGGCGACAACAGCGTCGCCCCTGACAGCTTCAGCTTCCGCACCGGCGTCACCACCATGGCCGATGCCGGCTCCTCGGGCTGGCGCAATTTCGAAACCTTTCGCCACACCGTCATCGACCGCGTCCGCACCCGCGTCTTCGCCTTCATCAACATCGCCGGGCTCGGCATGATGACCAACATCGCCGAGCAAGCAACATCCGATATGAAGCCCGATGAAGTCGCCGCACTCGCCAAAAAGCACAAGGATGTCGTCGTCGGCGTCAAGACAGCGCATTACGAAGGCCCCGATTGGACCGCCGTCGACCGCGCCCTCGAAGCAGGCCGCAAAGCCGGCGTCCCCATCATGGTCGACTTCGGCTGGTTCCGGAAAGAGCGCCCCTACTGGCAACTCGTCACCGAACGCCTGCGTCCCGGCGACATCAGCACGCACTTCTTCCGCGGCCCGGTGCCCATCGCCGGACCCGGCGGCAAACTCTACGACTATCTCCAGCAAGCCCGCGCCCGCGGCGTGAAGTTCGATGTCGGCCACGGCGGCGGCAGCTTCGTCTGGCGCAATGCCATCCCCGCCATCCAGCAGGGTTTCTATCCCGATTCCATCTCCACCGATTTGCATACCGGCTCCATGAACGGACCCATGTTCGACATGCCCACCACAATGTCCAAGATGCTCGCCGCCGGCATGCCGCTCAAGGAAGTCATCCTCCGCTCCACATGGAATCCCGCGCAGCAGATTCATCACCCCGAACTCGGCCACCTCAGCACCGGCGCCGTGGCCGACATCGCTGTCTGGAGCCTGCAACAAGGCACATTCGGCTTCGCCGATCCGGAAGGCGGCAAGGTCACCGGCAAACAGCGCCTGCAATGCGAAATGACATTGAAGGACGGACGCATTCTCTTCGATTGGAACGCCCTCGGCGCTACCGACTGGAAGAACCTCAAGCCCGGCTATGGCGTGCGTCCCATCGAGTTCATCATCCCGCCTCCCGAAAAGAAGTAAACTGGACCCAATACTCATTTCTGGGAGGTTGGATGTCTCCGCTCTGTCTGCGAGCTATCCTCGCATCTCTTCTGATCTCGCTTGCGCCGCAAGCCTCGGCGCAGGTTCTCTATGGATCCTTAACCGGCAACGTCACGGACCCCACCGGCGCCGCCGTCCCCAATGTCAAGGTGGAAGCGGTAAACTCCGGCACCGGAGTGATGCGCGCCGTCACCACTGACGCCACCGGCACCTTCAACTTCAACGATCTGCAACCCGGCGCCTACCGCGTCACCTTCACTGCCGCTTCCTTCCGCACCGTCGTACAGGAAGGCGTGCAGATTCTTCCCAACAGCGTCCGCCGCTCCGACGTGCAACTCGACGTCGCTCAAGTGAGCGAAAGCATCACCGTGGCCGGCGCCGCCACGGTTTTGCAAACCGACCGTGCCGACGTCAACAATCAGGTGCAGGGAGCGCAGATCAGCAACCTCCCCTTCACCGGCAACGCTGGACGCAACTGGCAGGCGCTCTACAAGCTGATCCCCGGCTTTGCTCCCCCCGCCGAACTCCACTCCGACGCCGGCAATCCACAGCGCGCCCTCGGCGTCAACGTCAACGGCGCCTCGCGCTCGAACAACAATACGCGCCTCGATGGCGCAACCGTATCCTATCCCTGGTTGCCGCACATCGTCGCCTACGTGCCTCCCGCCGACGCCGTGGAAACAGTGAACATCGTGTCGAACTCCTTCGACGCCGAGCAGGGCATGGCGGGCGGCTCCGCCATCAACGTCCAGATCAAGTCCGGCACCAACGAATTCCACGGCACGGCCCATTGGTTCCACACCAACTCCGCCGTGCGCGCGCGCAACTTCTTCTTCGTCGCCCCGCAGATTCCCAAAAACATCCTCAACCAGGCGGGCGGCACCATCGGCGGACCCATCGTCAAGAACAAGCTCTTCTTCTTCGCCGATTTCGAACGCACCGTGCGCCGCGAATCGCGCTCTGCCTTCCGCACCGTGCCCAACGCCGATATCCGCCGCGGCAGTTTCGCCGGCACGGGTTCCTCCATCTTCGATCCCCTCACGGGCGCGGCCGATGGCTCCGGCCGCCAGTTGTTCCCGAACCAGCTCATCCCCACCAGCCGCATCGACTCCGCCGCCGCGGCCATGGCGGCGCTCACTCCCGCGCCCAATCTGAATACGTTCCCGGCCAACTATCTCGCACTCGGCAGCTACGCCTTCAATCGCGACAACGCCGATTTCAAGGTCAACTACAACCCCACGCAGAAGTCCTCCATTTTCGCCCGCTACAGCATCTCGCCCAGCGACATCTTCGATCCGCCGTCGCTCGGCCCCGCGGGCGGCGATGCGCTCGCCGGCGGCCAGCCCGGCAACGCGCCCGGGCGTATTCAATCGGCTTCCGTCGGTGGAACCTATACCGTCAGCCCGCGCGTTCTCGTCGATGCCACCATCGGTTTCACGCGCCAGCGTCTTGGCGCGCAGAACGTCGACATCGATAAGAACTACGGCCTCGACGAACTGAAGATCCCCGGCACCAACGGCCCGGACCGCTTGCAAGGCGGCTATCCGCGCTTCACCATCTCGGGCTGGTCTTCCGTCGGCAATCCCAATGTCTCCAACCCATTCCTCTTCCGCGACAATCAATACGTCGTCTCCGGCAACCTCAGCTATGTGCGCGGCACGCACAACTTCCGCTTCGGCGGCGAATACACTTACTACACCATCAACCACTTCCAACCCCAGGCATCGAACGGCCCGCGCGGCGGATTCAACTTCACCGGCGGATTGACCGCCCTCCGCGGCGGCGCCGCGCCCACTCTCTACAACGGCTACGCGGACTTCCTCCTCGGCCTGCCCCAAACCATGGGCAAGGATGTGCAGTTCATCAATCCCGCCGCCGTGCGCATGCCCGGCTATGGCTTCTACGCACGCGATCAATGGCAGATCACGCGCAAGCTGACATTGAACTACGGCGCTCGTTTTGAGCGCTATCCCTTCGCCAAACGCGACCACCGCGGCGGCGAACGCTACGATCCCACCACCGACGTCGTTCTCATCGGAGGCCTCGGCGGCGTGCCCACCGATACCGGCGTCAAGGTGCCCACCGTGCAAGTAGCGCCTCGCTTCGGCCTCGCCTATCGCGTCACCGAAAAGACCGTGCTCCGCGCCGGCTATGGCATCTCCATCGATCCCGACACGTTCCGCTACATGCGCGATTCCTACCCCGCCACCATCTCCACGCAGTTCGGCGGCGCGAGCGCTTTCCAGGCCGCGGGCTCGCTGCGCACGGGCTTGCCGGAGATCGTCGGTCCCGATGTCAGTTCCGGGCGCATCGCCCTGCCCCGCGCCGTCGGCACCGTAACGTGGCCTGAGGAGTACCGCCGCGGCTACTTCCAGAGCTTCAACTTCACGCTTCAGCGCGATCTCGGCGCCGGCTTCAATCTCCAGACCGGATACGTCGCCACGCGCGCCGTCCGCCAAACCGCGATCCACAACATCAACTACGGCACGCCCGGCAGCGGCAACAACGGGCGCGTCCTTGCGCGCCAGTGGGGCCGCATCGCCAACATCAACATGTACACACCCTTCAACGGGTCGAACTACAATTCCTGGCAAACGCAACTCACCCGCCGCTTCGCCCGCGACGGCATGATCGGCCTTTCCTACACATGGTCGAAGACGCTCAGCTTCGCCGACAACAACGATTCCGGCCTCACCTGGAACTGGCCCGACATGTGGGGCCGCAACCGCGCCCCCGCCGGCTTTGACCGGACCCACAACCTGCAAATGTACGGCGTCTACACACTCCCCTTCGGCCGCGGCCAGAAATACGCCAGCAGCGGCGTGGCGTCGCACATCATCGGCAACTGGCAGTTGAACGGCGTCTTCAGCGCCTACACCGGCGCCCCGTTTACCGTCGGCAGCGCGGGCACCAGCGTCGATGCCCCCGGCAATACGCAGACCGCCGACCAGGTGCTCCCCGAAGTACGCAAACTCGGAGGCATCGGACGCGGTGTCAGCTACTTCGACCCCGCCGCCTTTGCACCGGTCACCGCCGTGCGCTTCGGCAACTCCGGCCGCAACATTCTGCGCGGCCCCGGACTCGTGAACCTCGACGCCAGCATCTTCCGCGACTTCCCCATCACCGAGCGTTTCAAGATGCAATTCCGCGCCGAGGCCTTCAACGTATCGAACACCCCGGCGTTCAACAATCCCGGCGCCACGGTGTCCTCGGCGACGCGTAACCCCGATGGCTCCATCCGCGCTTTGAACGGCTATACAGAGGTAACCTCCGCGCAAGCCACGGAACGGCAGTTCCGTTTTGCGCTGAAGTTCTCCTTCTGATCCT
>CAYOBO010000076.1:18541-33477 GCA_964402295.1 uncultured Candidatus Solibacter sp.
TGTTTCCGCCTCTGCCTCGCCAAGATCCGCTAGACGCCCAGCACCACCGCGCTCACCGGCTTCGATCCCACCGGCACCATCGTCAACAGCGTCGGAAACTTCGCCCGCCGCACCGCCGATTGCGTCAGCACCGACATATCGCCGCTCTGCTTGTTCAGTACAAGGATGTATTGGTTGTCCGGCGTGATGGCCACAAACGAAGGCTCGGCCCCCATTTGCAGCGAAGCGGCAAGCTTCCGCGACTCGATGTGAATGATGGAAAGCTGCCCCGCCTTGGGATTCGTCACAAACAGCAGCTCCGGCGTATCCTTGGCCACCGGCGAGGCTGCCATCTCCGCCGGACCGCTCCCGGCAAGAATCGTCTCCGCCACCTCCGTCCAATACGGATAAACGATAGCCACCCCATCCGATCCTTCCCCCGTAACAAACAACTCGCCGCCGTTCTCCTTGAAGCAGAAATAGTCGGGACGCATCGCCAGCGGCAGCCGCACCACCAGCTTCGAAGACTGCGTATCGAAGAAGCTGATCCGCCGGTCGCGATGGCCGGCGATCCACTGCCGCCCATCCTTGCGGAATCGCACCAAACCCACGGCGGAGCCGCAATCGACACGCCATAGCCTGTTCGCTTCCAGATCCACGGCGCCTACCTGCCCGGCATCGCCGAAGCTCACCACCGCGCGCGGCTGTTCCGTGGAAATGTCGAAACCAACCGGCGTCTCCGGCAGCGCAATGCGGCGCGCCACTTCCAGTTGCTGAAACGTTACCTCCACCAACTGGCGCGGCTCATCCAGCAGTACCCAGATACTGTTGCCCTTCCCTGACAAGCGCATATCGAGCGCATGCCCGCCCAGGGAAACCCACCGTTCCCGCCGCAGCTTGCCGGCCGAGATCTCGTGCAGCATGCCGTTGTCCGGCGTCAGCGCGTACACCATCTTCCGCGCCGCATCGCCGATCAATTTTGAAGGAGCATGGTCCAGCCGCAGGTGACGCACTACGGCAAGCGCATTCAAATCGACGGCCGCGACCGCCTTCCCTTCCTCGTTCGCCACGAAGGCGAAACCGGAAAATCCAGCCGACGGCTTGCGCCCGCATCCGGCCAATGCCGCCGCCGAGGCCAGAAATGACCGTCGGTTCATGCTTGCGCCGCTCCCGCCATGAGCAACCGGTGGCCTTGTTCCAGATCGAGCAGGCGCTGCTTGATATCCAGTCCGCCGCCGAATCCCGTCAGCTTGCCCGTCGCCCCGATCACGCGATGGCACGGCACGACGATCGCAATCGGATTGGAGCCGTTGGCCAGCCCCACCGCCCGCGATGCTTTGGGATTCCCCACGCGCCGCGCCAGTTCCCCGTAGGAGATCGTGGCCCCGTATGGAATCTTCCGCAATTGCTCCCAAACCCGCAATTGAAACGGCGTCCCCCGCGGAGCCAGCCTCAGATGGAACTCTCTGCGCTCACCCGCGAAATACTCGTGCAACTGCTCGATGCATTCGCGAAACGCCGCCGCATCCTCACGCCATTCGGGCTGCGGCTGGCGCGCTTTCGCCCCCATCGTGAAGCTCAGCCAGTGCAGCCCTTCGTCGCTGCCCGCCAGCATCAGCCGCCCGGCAGGACTCGGCATCGTCGTGTACCACATGCAATTACCAGCTTAGTGGAGCAGCCACTCGCGCGTGAACCGCGCGCAACGGATATCGCGCCCGCCGTCAGCCGTTGCCTCCTGCCACACCGCAACGATCGTTCCATCGGCAAGCTGCGTCAATCCCGGATAGCTCGCCTGCCTGCCGTTGTTCGATAGGATGCGCGGCTTCGACCAGGTGCGTCCGCCATCTTTCGAGAGCGCCGTCACCAGCGGCCAGCGTTGCAGCGGATTGCTGTTCCATACCGCCACGATCTCGCTCTGCCCCTCCAGCCGCCACAGCGCCGTCGGCGTGTTGCTTCCCGTGAGCGAACTCGGCTTCGGCTTGGACCACGTCAGCCCGCCGTCCTTGCTCCGCGCCTCGTAGTGATGCGTCGATCCATGGCGCAACACCATCAGGATCTCGCCGTTGTCCAATTGCACAATCGATGGCTCGGCGAGCCCGTTCGTATGTCCGGGACGCACCTTGTCATGCACCGGCGCATGCAACTCGCCGTGCAAGGTCCAGTTCTCGCCGTCGAGCGACAGCAGCAGCCCGGATGCGAGATCCATCTCCCCTTCCGTGCGCGCGTTCATATTCTTCTCGGCCCACAGATCCCAACTGATGCCCATCGCATACGTGCCGTCGCGCAGTTGGATCGCGTTGTGCTGCTTGCCCGGCGTATATTGCCGCGGAATGAAGATCTCCTTGGGCTGCGACCACGTGGCGCCGTTATCCGTGCTTTTGATCATCAGAGTCCACGCCTTCTTGATGTCATTCGGCGTCTTCACGCGCGTGGCGTAGACCCACACCGTGTTGCCGTCAATCAGCATGTTCGGATCGCCGGTTGTGAAAGGCGGATCCTCCAGCAGCAGGCGCGGCTTCGCCCACGTCTTGCCGCCGTCGGAGGAGAACGCTCCGAAAATGCGCCCGTGCTTCACGTCTTTGCTGACCACTCCGAACACGGAGAACAGCCGTCCGTCGCCAAGCCGGCCCACTTGCGGAATCGTGCACCGCAGAAACGCCGATCCGTCCGATTTGGCGGCCACGCTGTACTCCTGAGCCATCGCGCAAGACCCCGCCATGACAACGGCGCAAAGCTCTGATAACATTTGCCTGAATTTGAGGGCTACCATGAGAATCTCTATCGTACTCGCCTGCCTGGGTTTCGCGCTACAGGCGCAGGAAGCCAATCAGGGATCCATCACCGGATTCGTCTATGACCAATCGCAAGCCGCGGTGCCCGGAGCTGAAGTTTCGGTCCTGCATCAGGCGACGGGGCAGCAACGCAGCTTCCGCACGACCGCGGACGGCATCTACAACATCGTCGCGCTACAGCCAGGCACCTACGTGGTGAAGGCCACGGCGCCAGGCTTTAAGACCGCCGAACGCCGCGATGTCGTACTCAACGTCGGTGCATCGGTGCGTGTGAACTTCGTCATGGAAGTGGGCCAGCTCAGCGAAACGGTAACCATCGCCGGCGAAGCCCCGGTGTTAAAGACGGAGACCGGCGAGGTGTCCACCCTCGTTTCCGGCACGCAGGTCACGGAGGTTCCCATCAACGGCCGCAACTTCACCCAATTCCTATCGCTGGGCACTGGTGTCGTCTCCCAGCAAAGCGGACGTCAGATGGGCCTCGGCCAGGAAGGCAATCCGCTCATGGCCGTGCACGGCGGGCGGATCTCGATGAACAAATACACCTACGACGGAACTCTCGCCATGGACACGGGCGGCAATCGCGGCCTCGATCTCTTCCCACCCATGGAGGCCATCGGAGAAGTGAAGGTGCAGAAGTCCAACTACGGAGCCGACGCCGGCGGCTTCGGCTACGGCATCGTCAACATCGTCACAAAGAGCGGAACGCAGCAGTTCCACGGCGATGTCTATGAGTACTTCCGCAACGACAAGCTCGATGCGCGAAACTTCTTCGCCAACCAACGCCAGGGCATCCGCCTGAACAACTTCGGATATACCATCGGCGGCCCCGTTTCCTTCGGCGGATACAACAAGGACAAGACGAAAGACTTCTTCTTCTGGTCCCAGTCCTTCGCCCGCCGCATCGGCCCGCAGATCGACAGCTTCACCACGCCGCCGCTGGGCGTCTACACCGCGCAAGTGCCCACCGTCGAGCAACGCGCCGGCAACTTCGCCGGAGGCGCGGTCATCCGCGATCCCAGCGGCGCGCCGTATCCCGGCAACATCATCCCAACGGCCCAAATCGACCCCAACGCGCGCATCCTCATTGACACCTTCTACCCCCTGCCCAACCGCGCCGGCGCGCAGAACTTCGTCCACAACACACGCTCGTTCACGCGGTACCGCGAAGAACTCATTCGCTGGGACCACAACTTCAACGCCAACTGGATTTGGACCACCCGCTACGCCCAGGACACATGGTTTCAGGAGCAGGACATCAAGAAGCCCGGCCCTTCCAACCTGCCGACCTTCCCTAACTTGTTCGGCAAGCCAGGCAAGAACGCCACAACAAAATTGACCACGGTTGTTTCGCCGACGATGGTCAACCTCTTCACCTTCGGCTGGTCCTACAACGAGATCTCAAACGCCCCGCGCGGCGGCTTTCGTCCGCCCAACCTCCGCATCGCCGAAGTGCTGCCGGGCAATGCCTTGAACCGCATCCCCAACATCACCTTCGCCCAGGGATTCGCCGGTTTGGGTGTCGGAGACATCCTCAACAACTCGAACCCCATTTACACGTGGAAGAACGATTTCTCCATCAACCGCGGCAAGCACACCATCAAGATCGGCGGCGAAATGATCCTCCACACCAAGGCCGAGCAGAGCAATCCCGATGAAATGGGTTCGTTCAATTTCAACGCCGGCGTGACGGGCAATGCCTTCGCCGATTTCCTCATCGGCCGCGCCTTCACCTACACCGAGAATGGCCAGGATCCGTCCACCGAAGTGCGCCAGTGGGACAACGAGTTCTACTTCCAGGACGATATCAAGGTTTCCTCCAAGCTGACCTTCAATGCCGGTGTGCGCTATTACCTCATCTCCGGCTCCAACGGCGGCGCGGCATTTAATGACAGGATCTCCGCCTTCGTCCCGTCGCTCTACGACCCTTCGAAAGCGCCCCAACTCTTGGCGAACGGCCAGATCGTGCCGGGAACGGGGGATTTGACCAACGGATTCATCACCGGCTCCGACCGCCGCGGCCTACCCATCGGCCGCCAGATGATGAAAACCAACAAGGATGTCTTCGGTCCTCGCCTCGGCTTCGCCTACAGCGCTACCTCGAAGACCGTCTTGCGCGGCGGCTACGGCATCAATTACTTCTGGGGTACGGCGAATAACGTGGGGCGCCATCGCAATCCGCCCTTCGTCGATTCCGTCAATATCGCCAATACGACGCTCAGCAACCCCGCCGGAGGAGTGGGTCGCCTGTTCCCGGCCAACGTGAATTCGCTCGATATCTTCAACAAGCAACCCAGCGTGCAGAGCTGGAGCTTCAATATCCAGCGGGAACTGTTCGCAAACACCAGCCTGGAGATCGGCTACTCCGGAACCAGAGGAACTCACCTGCCCCGGGCGATCCAGCTCAATCAGGCCGATCCCGCACTTCCGGGCAATGTCAATCTGCGGCGCCCCTTCCTCGGTTTCGGCAACATTTCCTACAACGAGAACAGCGCCGTCTCGAAATATCATGGACTCGAAGTATCGATGGTGCGCCGCTTCTCGAAAGGTCTCCTGTTTGAAACATCGTACACATGGTCGAAATCGATCGGCCACGTCGAAGGGATGCCTCTCGATTCCCGCAACAAGGATCTCGACTTCGGCCTCCTCACGCTCGACCGTACGCACATGTTCAGCGTGAACTACGTCTGGGAACTGCCATGGATGAAGAGCAACCGCTGGATTGGCGGCTGGCAGTTGAGCGGCATTACCAGCTTCCAGAGCGGCCTGCCGGTGATGATTACCCAGGCCGGCGATGTGGCCAACTTCGGCGGAGGCACGGGCGGCCAGCGGCCCGACATTGTCGGCAATCCGCATGACGGGCGCGGCCGGAGCCTCACGCGCTACTTCAACGTCGACGCCTTCCGCCAGGTCACCCGTCCGCTGGGCATCGGTACGGCGCCGGTCAATGCCGTGCGCGGCCCCGGCTTGAACAACTGGGATATCGCCATCATCAAGAATTTCCCGGTCCGGGAAGGGTGGCGCTTCCAGTTGGGCCTGGAGACATTTAATACCTTCAATCATGCCCAATTCGAGGGAGTGGGCGGACAGCTCGGTTCACCCGCCTTTGGCGTGGTCACCAGCGCCCGCGACCCGCGCGTCATGCAACTGCGGGCCAAGATGAGTTGGTAATCCCTCGCCAACCCGCGCCCGCGGTCTAAAACATTGAGCCCGCATGCTCCATCTGTTATCCTGAAAGGTCGAACTCCTTCCATCACTTCGTAACAACTGAGGTATCCATGTCAGGCCATTCCAAGTGGCACACGATCAAACACAAGAAAGCCGCGATCGACGCCAAGCGCGGCAAGCTGTTCACGCGTCTCATTAAAGAAATTCAGATCGCCGCCCGCAGCGGCGGCGGAGATCCCGACGCCAATCCCCGGCTCCGCACTGCCGTGGCCGCGGCCAAGGGCGTCAGCATGCCCGCCGACAACATCATGCGCGCCATCAAGCGCGGCACCGGCGAACTCGACGGAGGCCAACTCGACGAAATCATGTTCGAAGGCTACGGACCGGGCGGCGCCGCCGTGCTCGTCAAGGTAGCCACCGACAACCGCAACCGCACCGTATCGGAAATCCGCCACGTCTTCTCCAAAAATGGAGGAAACCTCGGCGAAGTGGGCAGCGTCGCATGGATGTTCGACCGCAAAAGCCAGATCATCATCGAAGGGGACAAGGCCGACGAAGAAACGCTCATGAACCTCGTACTCGAAGCCGGTGGAGAGGACCTGCGCAACGACGGCGGCAACTGGGAAGTGCTCTCGCCGCCGGAAGCGCATTTCGCCGTTCTCGAAGCCATCCAGAAGGCCGGCATTCCCACCGTGTCCGCCGAACTGGCCATGATCCCCAAGAACCTCGTGCGCGTGGAAGGCTCCAACGCCAAGACAATGCTCAAGCTGACCGAAGTGCTCGAAGATCACGACGACGTGCAGAACGTCTGGTCGAACTTCGATATCGACGAAAAGGAAATGGAGGCGCTGGCCAGTTAAGGCCGGCGCTCCCGCCATGCGCGTCCTCGGCATCGATTGCGGCACCGAACGCACCGGTTACGGGGTGATCGATACCGATGGACGCAGCCACTCCCTTATCTCAAGCGGTGTCATCCGCACCAGCACACGGCGGCCGCTTTCCGTACGCCTGCTCGAAATCGGCAACGGGCTGCGCCGCGTGATCGAGGAGCATCGTCCCGATGAGGCTGCCGTCGAAGCCGTCTTTCATGCCGCAAACGTGAAGAGCGCCCTCACGCTGGCCCATGCCCGCGGTGTGGCGTTGTTCACCGTCACCGAAGCCGGACTCACGCTCGGCGAGTACTCGCCGCTCGAAGTGAAGAACAGCGTTGTCGGCTACGGGCGCGCCGAGAAAGCGCAGGTGCAGTTCATGGTGCAATCGCTGCTCCGGCTGCCGGACAAGATCGAAAGCGAAGACGCATCCGATGCCGTGGCCGTCGCCATCTGCCACGCCACGCACACACTCAGCAGATCCCGCGCGGAGGCCACACGATGAAATTGCTGCTTGCCTTGGCCGCTGTCTCCATCGCCATGGGCGCCGACGGCCCCTATATCTTCTACAGCAAGACATTCCCAGGTTCGGCGCCGCCCTACATCGAAATCACCCTCGACCGGAAGGGGCGTGTCGAGTACCGCGAAGCGCCGAAGGAAGAGGATCCGCTGGTCTCGCAGCTTTCCGAAGAAGAGACGCAGCAGATTTGGGCGCTGGCCGAAAAGCTCCAGTGGTTCCGCAAGCCGCTCGAATCCGGCTTGCCGGTGGCGAAGATGGGCGACAAGGTGTTCCGCATCGAGAACCACACCGAAAAAGGGGAGACGAAGTTCAACTTCACCCAGGACGAAGACGGCAAGCTGATCCAGGATTGGTTTGAGCGCATGAGCGAGAGTTCCTATCACCGCATCGCGCTCGAGCGAGCCGTGCGTTTCGATAAGCTCGGCGTCAACAAGGCGCTGCTTCAGATGCAGGCCGCCCTCGACCGCAACCGCCTGGTCGGCCTGCAACAGTATCTGCCCATGCTCGACCGCGTGGTGAAGAACGACAGCTACCTGCACATGGCGCGCGACCGCGCGGCCGCCATCGCCGACTTCATCCGAAGCGGCGGAAAGCCGAAAACCGCACAATGATGAAGCGAACACTACCGATTGCCTTGATCGCCGCACTATCGCTCGGCGCACAAAACAAGCCGAAGCCCAGCGAGGACGAGGAACTCCGCCAGGCGATGGGCGAAGCCGGATCGAGCCCGATGGAGATCAGCCGCGCGCTCGAAAAGCACCTGGCGCGCTATCCGCAATCGCCGCGCCGCGAGGAGATCGAACGGGCGTTGATCAAGTCGGCCATCGACAACCGCGACAATGCGCGCATTCTCAAGTACGGAGAGAAGTACCTCGAAAAGAATCCCAACGATCTCGTCGTGCTGGAGCGTGTCACGCGCCTGCTCACCTCGCGCGAAGACAAGGAGAGCAACGAACGCGGACTGAAGTACGCGCAGTTGTTTGAAAAGGGCATGCGCGAATTGGAACGGGAAAAGCCCGCCACGCGCATGGACGCGCAGTTGCGCGAGGATCTCGACCGCGGCATCAGCCGGGCGTTCACCTTTCAGGCGCGCGCCAAAGGCCACCTCGGCCAATACGCCGAGGCCGAGCAACTGGCGCGCAAGAGCTTCGAGTTGTACGCCTCGGCCGAGCCCGCGCGCGAGATCGCCAACTGGCTCATCGAGCAGGGTAAGCTAGCCGAGGCAATCCCCCACTTGGCCGATGCCTTTCACCTGCCCGACGTGCGCCTCACCGATGAGGACCGCCTCGCCATCCGCCGCCAGATGAGCGATCTCTACAAGAAGCTCCACAACTCGGAAAAGGGCTTGGGGGACATTGTGCTCGCCGCATACGACCGCTCCATCGCGATCCAGGAAGAGCGCACGAAACGGCTCAAGGCCATCGACCCAAACACCGGTGTCACGAATCCGATGGACTACACCATCAGCGGCGTCAACGGCGAGAGGCTCGATCTGAAAACCCTGCGCGGCAAGGTGGTGCTGCTCGATTTCTGGGCCACATGGTGCGGCCCCTGCCGCGTGCAGTACCCCATCTACGAGAAGGTGAAGGCAAGCTTCCAGGGCCGCAACGACGTGGTCTTTCTCGGCATCAACACCGATCAGGAGCGCGATGTGGTGAAGCCTTTCCTGGCACAGAACAAATGGAACAAGGCGGTCTACTTCGAGGACGGCCTGTCGAATCTGCTGAAGGTGGCGTCCATCCCCACGACGATGATCTTCAACCGCAAGGGAGTGATGACATCGCGGCTGAACGGCTTTGTGCCGGAGCGCTTCGAGGCCATGCTGCGCGAGCGCATTGAAGAGGCGCTGAAGGAGCAATAGATGGCGTTCCGGCGCATTGTCTGGATCGTGCTCGACAGCGTGGGCATCGGCGAGATGCCGGATGCCGCGGACTACGGCGACGCGGGCAGCGATACGCTCGGCAACATCGCCCGCATGCGGAAGCTCGATCTGCCGCACCTGCGGGCGCTCGGGCTGGGGAACATACGGCCCATCGAAGGGCTGCCGGCGGTGGCGCATCCGGAAGGGGCCTACGGGCGTTGCACGCTGGCCTCGCCCGGCAAGGACACAACCACGGGCCATTGGGAGATGGTGGGCATTCATCTGGAGAAGCCGTTCCCGCTCTATCCGAACGGATTCCCTCCCGAGATCATGCATGAGTTCGAGCGCCGCATCGGCCGGCCCACGCTGGGCAACAAGCCGGCTTCGGGCACGGAGATCATCCAGGAGCTCGGCGAGGAGCATGTGAAGACGGGCTCGCCGATTGTCTACACCTCGGCCGACAGCGTGTTTCAGATCGCCATGCATGAGGAGACCATCCCGCTGTGGGAGCAGTACAAGATCTGCGAGACGGCGCGGGAACTGCTGCGCGGCAAGCATGAAGTGGGGCGCGTGATCGCGCGCCCTTTCGAAGGACAGCCGGGGTCGTTTCGGCGCACGTCGAATCGGAAGGATTACGCCGTGCCTCCACCGCGCGGGATGCTGCTCGACCGGCTCCAGGAAGCGAAGGTGCACGTGATCAGCGTGGGCAAGATCTTCGATGTGTTCCTCGGGCGCGGCATCGCGGAGTTCGACAAGACGAAGACCAACGCCGAGGGGATGGCGAAGACATTGGAAGCGATGGCCGAGGGAAAGGATGGATTGATCTTCGCCAACCTGGTGGACTTCGACATGCTGTACGGGCATCGCAACGATGTGGAGGGTTACGCGCGGGCGCTGGAGGAAGTGGACGCGTGGGTGCCGGCCTTGCGCGCCGCGTTAGAGCCGGGGGATCTGGCCATCTTCACCGCCGACCACGGCTGCGACCCGACCACGCCATCCACCGACCACAGCCGCGAGTACGTGCCGCTGCTGGCCTTCGGCCCCAATGTGAGGGCGGGGGTTGACCTGGGCACACGCGCCACGTTATCCGATATCGGGCAGACCGTGGCCGCGAACTTCGGAACATCGATCGCCAAGGGTACGAGCTTTCTCGATGAGCTACTGCTTGGGAAAGCGCCAGATGCGGAGGGCGTTCTTGCCTAGCAGCAGCTCACGGTCTTCGGGCTTGTAGAAGCTGCAAAACTTGTCGACGAACTCGAGTTCCTTGTCCATGGGCAACTCCCATCGCGGACGCGGATAGCCGGTGCCCCAGACGAGCTGCTTGGGGCCGAACTCCTCGTAGATCGCCTTGTAGAAGGGCCATGTGTCTTCGTAGGGGTACTTCTTGATCTCGGACATCTCGTAGGGTTCGGAGTTGCTGATCCACACCTGGGGGAATTTCTTGAGGCGGAACATCTTGCGGAACTCGGGCCAGGGGTCGCTGCGTTTGAGGTCGGGCTTGCCCGCGTGATCGATGACCACCTTCACTCCGGGGAAGCGGCCGCACATGTCTTCGAGCATGGGCATCTGGTGCGGGAGGATGTAGTAGTTGAAGACGGCGCCGAGTTTCTCGGCTTCCTTCCACAGCGGGTAATGCTCCTTGGAGTTCAGCCAGGTGCGCTGGGGGTGATAGATGGGGCTGAAGCGCATGCCCTGAAATCGATGCTCCTTGACCCAGTAGCGGAGGCGTTCGTGGATCTTCGGGTCATCGGGATCGAGCAGTCCATGGGCGACGAAGAGCTTCGGGTACTTGGCCCGCGAATAGCTGATGTAGGAGTTGTCCCAGCCGTAGTAGCGCGGGTTGATGAGCACGGCGTACTGGATGCCGAAGTCCTTCATCTGCTCGACCTGGTTTTCGATGGGGGCATCCATCTGAGCCTTCTTGAAGTCGGGGCGCTCGGGATGGCGGAAGGGGAAGCGGGGGTCGGAAGTCCAGACTTCGAGGTGAGTATCGATGATGAGCCGCGACTTCGCGGCGGCGGCAAGGGCGAGAAACAGGCGGCGGGTCAGGGTTCACCTCCTAAAAGGTGAAGCCTACCATGAGATCGACTTGGTTGCTGAGCGATTTGAGCGCCGCGGCGGGCGTGGAAACGATGGTGTCCTGGAAGCGGCGCGTGTAGCGCAGTTCAGGCGTAACATGGGCGAAGGGGATTTGGATGTCGATGCCGGCGCCGAGAGCAATGCCCGTGCTGTTGCGCGTGGAGTTGAGTCCGGTGATGGTGCTCCAGACGGGGCCGCCGGCGACGAAGGGCCGCGCCAGGACGCCGGGGAAGCGATAGCGGAGCATGACGGGGATCTCGAACTGGCCGGCGCCTTCGGTGGCGGTTCCGGACTCGCGCACGGTCTGGAACCGATAGCGGCGATAGAGGAAGTCGAGGTTGACGCCGAGTCCCGCGGGAAGGCGGATTTCGAGGGTGGGTCCGATCACGAACCGATTCCTGCCTTTCACTTCGAAGTTCGCGGTTCGCAGCGATTCGAAGGCGTCGCCGAAGGGGAGGCCGCCGCGCACGCCGAGGTCGATGGCAAAGGAGGGCGCCGCCATCAGAAACAAAACGAAGGCAAATTGTTTCAAACGTTACTCCTTAGGTTTGTTTTGACATTCCGCGCAGTTGCAGATGCGGCGAAAATGCTCGAAGGAATAGATGCCTGTGCTGTGCCCGTCGTTCCAAAGGATACGAATGGCGTAGTTGCCCACGGGCTCGACACCGGTCATCTTGATGGCGGGCTTGTACATGGGGAACAACTCCTTGGAAGGAGCGGAATAGCTGGTTTTCTCGGGCTTTGTGCCGTGCGCTCCGGTGCAGGAGGCGCAGGGGCACTCGTCGCGCAGGTAGGCGCAGGAGTACTCGCTACGATGGCCGTCCTTCCAATCGATCTTGATGCCTTTGGACTTGGAGATGGCAATGTGTTCCGGTTCGTGGATCGTACTCATTGAATTCGTTCGACGTCTCTGACTCCAGGGATGCGGCGGATGGCGGAGAGGATTTTTTCGAGTTGCTTCTTATCCTTGACTTCGCAGGTGAGGTCGATGACCGCGGAATCGTCGGTGCGCTTGTCGTCGAGGCGGGCCTCGACGGAGCGGATGTTGCAGGATTCGCCGGAAAAGATCGAGGTGATCTCGTGGAGCATGCCGGGGCGGTCCTGCGAATAGACCATGAGCTTGACGCTGAACTTTTCGGCCACGGCGCGGGCCCATTCGACATCGATGCGGCGCTCGCTTTCGTAGAGCAGGTTCTGCACGTTCTTGCAGTTATTGGAATGGACGGCAATGCCCTTCCCGCGCGTGACGTAGCCGACGATGGATTCGCCGCGAATGGGATTGCAGCACTTGGCGCGGTAGATCATGACGTCGTCGATTCCCTTGACCTTGATGACGAGGTCGGAATCCTTGTCGGGGGCATATTGCGGCTGCGCTTGGGGCGCGGGCGCGGGTTTGGGCGGTTCGACATCGGGCACCTGATCGGGAGCGAGCAGGTGCAGGACATGGCGGGCGGAGAAGCGTCCGAAGCCGAGGGCGGCGTAGAGGTCCTCCATCTTGCTGTGGCCGTATTCGTTGGCGACCGATTCCAGTTTGCCGCGGGTGACGCGGTTCAACTGCACGCCGAGGCGGCGGGCTTCCTTTTCGAGGAACTTTTCGCCGATTTCGATGGCCTTGGCGCGCTCGCTGGCATTGATGTGATGGCGGATTTTGTTCCGCGCACGGGACGTTTTGACGAGGGCGAGCCAGTCCTTGCTGGGGGAATGGCCGCTCTGGGTGACGATCTCCACGACGTCGCCGTTGCGGAGCTGGTATTTGAGGGGAACGATGCGGCCGTTGACCTTCGCGCCGACGCAGGTGTGGCCGACATCGGAGTGAATGGCATAGGCGAAATCGATGGGGGAAGCCTCGCGCGGCAGGACGATGACGCGGCCCTTGGGAGTGAAGCAATAGACCTCTTCGGAGTACAGTTCGACCTTGAGGGTGGACATGAACGCCTGCGGTTCGTTCATTTCCTTCTGCCATTCGACGAGGTGGCGGAGCCAAGCGATGCGCTGATCGTCTTCGGCTTGGCCCTTGCGGCCTTCCTTGTATTTCCAGTGCGCGGCGATGCCCTCCTCGGCCACCTTGTGCATCTCTTCGGTGCGGATCTGCACCTCAAAGCTTTGGCCGCCGGGTCCGATGACCGAGGTATGCAGCGATTGATACAAGTTGGGACGGGGGATGGCGATGAAATCCTTGATGCGGCCCATAATGGGGTGCCATTCGTTATGAATGACGCCGAGGGCGGCGTAGCAATTCCGCACGGAGTCCGTGATGATGCGAATGGCGAGCAGGTCGTACACCTGCTCGATGCCGATGCGCTGGCGCTTCAACTTCTGGTAGATGGAGTAGGGGCGTTTGAGGCGGCCTTCGACGCGGACGGGGATGTTCTCCCGGGCCAGTTTGACCTCGACGGCATGCTTGATCTCATTGAGATGCTCGACGTTGGCCTGGCGGCGCGATTCGAGTTGCTCGAGGATGTCATGGTAGGCTTCGGGATCCTGGTATTTGAAGGCCAGATCCTCGAGATGGGCGCGGATTTTACCCATTCCGAGCCGGTGGGCGATGGGGCAATAAATCTCGAGGGTTTCGGTGGCGATGCGTTCCTGGCGCTCGCGCGAGAGCGCATCGAGCGTTTCGAGGTTGTGCATCCGGTCGGCGAGTTTAACAATGATGACGCGGATGTCGCTGGTCATGGCCAGCAACATTTTGCGGAGGCTTTCGGCTTGGCGCTCCTCACGGCTGGCGAGTTTGATTCTGCCGAGTTTGGTGACACCGTCGACGACGCGGGCAATCTCTTCGCCGAAGATACGGCGAATCTCGTCGACGGAGACGTCTTCGTCCTCGATGACATCGTGGAGCAGGCCGGCCTGGAGGCAGACCATGTCCATTTGCTCGGAGTCGAGGATTTTGGCGACGGCGATGGGATGGATGATGTAGGGATCGCCGGAGGATCGCTTGCGGTTGCGATGCCAGAAGGCGGCTTTTTCAAAGGTGCGGCGCAGGGGCTCCAGGTCTTCCTTGGGGCGCGTTTTGGAAACCTGCTCGATAAGGGAGGCATAGGCGGCCGCGACTTCGGGAACCTCCCACGGTTGGACAGCGGGCGGCGGCGGCTGCGTTTCGGCTACCGGCAAAGGCTCGGTTGGCATAGAAAAAGAGCGGCCCACGATGCCGGCCGCTAATCTTATTATAAGCGGTGGGTCCATGCCCGTGGAGCCGGCTGCGTCCGGTGTCAAATTTTGTAACGTCACGGGGACCATTTTGGGTTCGTTTTGTCATTTTCGGTGCGGTTGAAAATTTGAAAATGTGTCAGATTTTGTAAAATATTGCGGCGCATTGCGAGACCCGCCACCTGTCGGCGAGGATAGCACGAGTGCTCCGGCGCGGACTTGGGGGAAATACGGCAAGGGGCTTGTTTTCAGCCAGTTAACGGATTCTCTTGCGGGGTGAATGAGCTCTAGGCGATGGATAATTCCACCCACACGATGCGGGCGTTTGCCGTGCCTTCCATTTCGATCACGTTGTAGCCGCGCTGTAGGGCTGCGAGCGGTGCGCGGAAGCGAAACATCGGCGAAGGGGAGTGCGGTTTATCGGGTTTCGTATCGGAGGAGTATGTGCAGGGCGCGCCGTTGAGCAGGACTTTCCAATCGCGGGGGAGCGCTTCTTCGACGCCGAGGCGGATTTCGATGTT
>CAYOBO010000077.1:0-31785 GCA_964402295.1 uncultured Candidatus Solibacter sp.
AGAGGAAGGCTCGGTCGTGCTTGCGGCGATCGAGCAGTCCTTTCTTGTAGAGGCGCTCGAGAGTGGTCATCACGGTGGTGTAGGCGAGCGGGCGGTCGAGATGGCCCACCAGCGCCTTCACAGTGAGCGCGCCGTGACGCCATAGGATCTCCATGAGAGTGGATTCGAGGTGGCCCAGTTCCGCCTGCTTCATCGCGATGCAGCCATCATCGCATAGCTCAGGCGGCAAGCGAAGCGCGCAGCGTCGGGCTCAGTTCCGGGTGCAGGTGCAGCTTGTCGTACTTGTCCGGATAGAACTGCTTGTACTTGTGGTTGAGGCCGGCGATGGTCCATGCATTTGCGCCATAAGTCACGCCCTTCGCGGGGCTGATGATTCCATCCACCTTCACCACGTCTTCGTTGGAGGACTGGATGTTGTAGATCCAGAAGCCGGTGAGGGCGTCGAACTGTCCGGTGAGGCGGGGGAGTTCCTGGATCTTCCGGCCGCCGCCGGCATCGAGTTTCGGGACCAGTTCCCGGATGAAGAACTGGACCAGTTGCACGTCGTCGGGCAGGTTCGGGCAAGTCCGCGCATCCCCCACATGCGAGGACACGTTGTAGATGAAGCTCATCCCCTGGTTGGGGTGGCTGAATTTGAGTTTGCAGGCCATGTTTGTTCTCCTTCCACTAACCCATGCGGAAGGAGAACGCGGGATCGATCAAATTAGTCGGAGGTGCGGAAACAGTAGAGGTTGCCGGTGGTGCGCACGTACAGGTTGCCGCCCAGCAGCGCGGGAGTGGCCTTGCATCCGTCGCCGAGGTCGTTGACGCGCAGCACCTCCCATTGGGGGCCGGCTCGGAGCACGGCGGCTTTGCCTTCGCTGATGACGAGGATGCGGCCCTTGGCTGCGATCGGCGACATGGAATAGGCGCCGAGCGCCCCTTGCAGGCGGCCCTGCTTCAACACCTGGCCGGTCTTGCTGTCGTAGGAGGTGAAGATGCCGCCTTCCTTCAGGGTGTAAAGCACATCCTGATAGATCAGCGGAGACGGGACGTTGGGCAGCGACTTGGAGTCCTTCCAAAGGAAGCCCGAGTCGGTGATATCGCCGGCCGCGCCGAGCTTGTAGGCGCGGAGAGCGTTCTCGCCCTGGCGGCGCTCCTGCAAGCGCTGCCAGTCGCGTTCTTCGAGGAACCCGCTGTCGTCGAGGTCGATGTACTCCTCGAAACGCGCCTTGGTGCGTGGGTCGACAATTTCGTCCTTGGAGAGCTTGCCGTCCTTGTTCTTGTCGTAATCCCGCAGGGCGTCGGCAAAGGGCGGAACCACTTCCTGCTCGCCGGGATTCGATTCGGCGGAGTAGGTGACGAAGTAAATGCGGTCGCCGGACAGGACGGGGGTGGGCTTCACCTGCCAGGGGAGCTTGCGAATCCACCAGATCTCATTGCCGGTGCGCAGATCGTAGCCGGAGAGGCGGTAGGAGCCGGCAAGCAGCACTTGCGGCGCACCGCCTTTGGGCTGATAGAGCACGGGGGTGGCATAGCCGCGCTGGGCATGCGGGCGGTCCTTGCGCCAGAGCACTTTGCCGGTGTCCTTATTCACCGCCAGCAGGAAGGAGTCCGTGTCCTGATCGCAAGACATCAGCAAGGTGCCGCCGCTGAGAATGGGCGAAGAACCATGGCCGAAGGGGTTGTTGAACGGCCCCAGCGGAATGCGCCAGAGCTCGTTTCCATCGGGTCCGTAGGCGAGCAAACCGAAGTCCTGGAAGAAGGCGTAGACGTTCTTGCCGTCGGTGACGGGCGAAGCGGAGGTGGGGCCGTTGGCGGGGCGTTCGATCTCCTGCTTGCGGGGCCGTGGGGCTTCGCGCCGCCAAAGGATTCGTCCGGTGGCGCGATCGAGCGAGAGCGTATAGAGCTTGTCGCCTTCCGAGCCGGTGAGGAAGATGCGGTCCGCCGTGAGCACGGGGGAGGAATGCCCGATGGGCACGGCGGTCTTCCAGACGAGATTCCTGGCGGGGCCGAACTCGAGCGGTATGCCCGTTTCTTCGGTCACACCGGCTGCGTTCGGTCCGCGGAATTGGGTCCAGTCCGCGGCGGTAAGCAGAGCGCCGCAGGCAACGATGAGGAAGGCAACCCGGTAGCCCATGCTTCCTTGTATCACGGTTCTATACTGGCTACTGGCGATGTACACACACCCTCGGGACGAGAAACTGGCGACCATTGAGCGGATTTACCGCAACCGCATGACCACGACATCCGGCGGCAACCTGTCGATTCGCGAGGAGAACGGGGATATCTGGATCACGCCCGCGCGGATCGACAAGGGCAGCCTGCGGCGGGAAGATATCGTGCTGGTGCGCGCCGATGGGGAGGTGGAGGGTCCGCACCCGCCCTCGTCGGAACTGCCGTTTCACCGCGAGATCTATACGCACCGGCCGGATGTGCGCGGGATCGTGCATGCGCATCCGGTGGCGCTGGTGGCGTTCAGCGTCGTGGGGAAGGCGCCGGACACGCATCTGTTCCATCAAGCTCGGCAGGTGTGCGGGGAAGCAGGGTTCGCGCCGTATCAGCTTCCCGGCTCGCTGGCGTTGGGGCGTAACGTAGCGCAGACGTTCCGAAAGGGCTTTCACTGCGTGATTCTGGAGAACCACGGAGTGGTCACTGTAGGTGCGAGTTTGCCGGAAGCGTTCCATCGTTTTGAAACGCTCGAGTTCACGGCGAAGACGATCATCAAGGCCAGTCATTTGGGCGTGGTTCGGTACTTGTCGGATGAGGAGATCGCGCAGTCGGAGCGACGGGAAACGATGGGGGTTCTGGAGGAGCCGCACACACCATCGAGCGCGGAGTTGGAACTGCGGCGCAAGCTGTGCGAGTTCATTCAGCGGGCCTACCGGCAGCGGTTGTTCATCAGCACACAGGGCAGCTTTTCCGCGCGACTCAGCGATGGCGGCGGATTCCTGATCACGCCATATCGTGTGGACCGGGGGATGATCGGCGCTTCGGAGCTGGTGCTGGTTCGCGATGGGAAGGCAGAAGCGGGCAAGATCGCGAGCCGGGCCGCGGGGATTCACGAGGAGATCTACCGCCGGCATCCGCACATCGGGGCGATCATCAATGCGTACCCGGTCAACGCCACGGCGTTCAGCGTGACGGGCGTGGAACTGGACTCGCGGACGATCCCCGAAAGCTACATCGTGCTGCGCAGAGTGGCGCGGCTTCGCTATGGATTGCAGTTTCAGGATGAGCAGGCGCTGGCCGAGGCATTTTCGCCCGAGCAACCGGTGGCGCTGCTCGACAACGATGGCGTGCTGGTGACGGGACGCGACGTGCTGGATGCGTTCGACCGCCTGGAAGTGTTGGAGTCCACGGCGGAGGCATTGATCGACTCGCGGCCGTTGGGCGAGCTTGCGGCGATGCCGGATGCCGTGGTGGAGGAATTAGAAAGGGTATTTCTCAAGTGATTCTGCTGAAGAATGGGATGGTGTTGGACGGCACAGGCTCACCCGCGCAAGTGGGCGATGTCTGGTTGGATGGAGAGCGGATCGGTAACGCGTCCTCCGCAAGCCCGGATCAGGTGATCGACTGTACGGGGTTGACGGTTACGCCGGGATTCATCGATATTCATTCGCACTCGGATGTGATGGTGCTGGAGAACGATCGCGCGAAAGCGGATCAAGGGGTGACGAGTGAAGTAGTGGGCAACTGCGGCTTCAGCCCTTATCCGGCGGGTCCGATGGAGAGCGCGGTCTCCGAATATGGGCGCGGAATCCTGTATGGTCCGGAGAAATGGGGCTGGCCGAATGCCTCTGCGTATCTGGAGGAGGTGAACCGGAAGGCGAAGCTCGCATCGATCTGGTCGCTGGTGGGCCATGGATCGCTGCGCACGGCGCATGCGGGGGCAAAGCAGGGAGCGCTCGCGGAAAAGCAGGTGGATGCCATGGAGCATGACCTGGACGATGCGTTGCAGGCGGGGGCTTGCGGATTCTCGACCGGCTTCATGTATGCGCCGGGATCGAGCGCGCCACGCGAGGAGATCATCCGGCTGCTGCGGGTAGTAGCGCGGCATAACAAGATCTATGCGACGCATATGCGGAGCTATTCGTTCGAATTGCTGGAGTCGATCGAGGAGCAGATCAGCCTGGCGCGAGAGACGGGAGTGAAGCTCCAGTTGTCGCATTTGCAGGCCGTGGGGCGGGCGAATTGGGATAAGCAGCGCAGGGCGCTGGATGCGATTGCCGAGGCGCGGAACAGCGGAGTGGACGTGGAGTTTGACATTTATCCTTATCTCGCCGGGAGCACGGTATTGACGCAATTGCTGCCGCAGTGGGCTTTGGATGGAGGAACGGAGGCGCTGCTGAAGCGCTTGCGGGAGGATCGGGCCCGCATCGCGAAAGAGACGATCTCAGGGATGGCCCAGCGGTGGGAGGATGTGTATGTTGCTTCGGTTGGGTCACGGAAAGGGCAGCAGTGGGTAGGGAAGAACTTCGCCGAGATCGCGGAAGCGCGGAGGTTGGAGCCTGTCGAGTGCGTGTTCCGGATTCTGGAGGAGGAGAATGCCGAGGTCAACATGCTGAGCTTCAATCAGAGCGAGGATAATCTGCGGCAGTTGATTCAGAACCCGCTGTGCACGGTGATCAGCGATGGGTTTTATGTCAAGGGACGGCCGCATCCCCGGCTGTATGGAACGTTCCCGCATCTGTTGGGGGAGATGGTGCGCGAGAAGAAATGGATGCCGCTGGAGGAGGCGGTGTACCGGATTACGGGCAAGCCCGCGGCGCGATTCGGCATGGAGGGACGGGGCAGTTTGAAGCCGGGCTCGTATGCGGATGTGGTGGTGTTCGATGCGGCGCGGATACGGGCCAAGGCAACATATGAAGACCCGCGGCAAGCGCCGGAGGGGATACGTTACGTGTTTCGGAATGGCGTGCGGATTGGCTAGCGTGCGTCGCGTCACCTGGCGTATTTTTCGACCCAGTCGATGTGGCGGTTCATGATGTCGAGCATGAACTTGGGTTCGTTGGGTCCGTGCGGCATGCGGGGATAAGTGACCATTTGCGTGGTGACGCCGCGGCGCTTGAGGGCGTTGTGGAATTCGTAGCCTTGCGAAATCGGAACGCGGATGTCGGATTCGCCGTGAAGGATCAGCGCGGGTGTTTTCACGTTGCCGGCGTAGGTCATGGGGGAATGCTTGCGGTAGTTTTCGAAGACCTCCCAGGGTTCGCCGCGAAAGTAGTCGGGGAGGAAGCCGGGGATGTCGGCGGTGCCGGTGAAACTCCAGAGATTGGTCACGGCTGCGCCTACGACAGCGGCTTTGAAGCGGTTGGTCTGGCCGATGATCCAGGAGGTCATGAATCCTCCGTAGGACCATCCCATGACGCTGAGCTTGTCGGGGTCGGCAATGCCCATGGCGATGACGTGATCGACACCGGCCATGAGGTCCTGGTAATCGCCGCCCCCCCAATCGTTCTCATTGGCGAAGCGGAATTTGGCGCCGTAGCCCGAAGAACCGCGGGGATTCGGGCGAAGGATGGCGTAGCCTTTCGCCGCCAATGCGGCGAGCGGATAGATGCCGGGTGAGCCGATGAAGGATTCGGTGAAGACGCCGGCGGGGCCGCCGTGGATGTTCAGGATCAACGGGTATTTTTGACCCTTGACGTATTGGGTGGGGTACGTGAGAAGGCCTTCGACCGGAGTACCGTCCTTCGATTTCCAGCGCACGACTTCGGTTGTGGGGAGCGGGAAATCGGGCAACCCCTCATTTGCCTTGCTCACCTGGACGGGAGATTGCATGGTTGTGGTCATCACGAACACTTCATACGGATGGTTGGAATTGCCGCGGGTGAAGGCGATGTGCGTTCCTTTGGCATTGAGCCTGACTCCACCGATGGACGCATCCGGAGGAGCGTAGGCGACGGCCGGGGGGCCGTCGATGGGCATCCAATAGAGAAGGCCGCGGGTGTGTTTGCCTTCGCTGAACAGGATGCGTTTACCGTTGGGATCCCAGCCGGCGATCAAGGGGCGCTCATCGAAGGTTGGGGGCAATTCGCGGGGCGCACCGCCCGCGCGCGGCTGGAGCACGATGCGTTCCTGAAAAGCCCATCGCGGAGGATTGGCGCTGCGCTGGTATGCGATCGTGGCGCCGTCGGGGGAGAAATGGGGATTGGATTCGGAGGCTCCGGTGGACGCTACGGGCTTGATGGCGGCGCTCTCCACCTGGACTTCATGGATGTCGGCAGTCGGCCAGTGGTCGGTTTCGGGTGCGAGCTGATGGGCGAAGGCGATAGCACGCGAATCGGGGGACCAGTCGAAGGAGGTCACGTGGCGGCTGCCATCGGATAGCTTGCGATGCTCGCGTTTGCCGGCGGCATTGATTTCGGCGGGGATGACGTAGAGGCTCGCGTTATCGGGATTTGCGCCGACGATGCGGAAATCGCGCTTCTCTTTACGGGCCGCTTCGCGGTCGGCCGGCACTTCGACGGCGGTGAATGCGATCTGCTTGCCATCGGGCGAGAGAGCATAGGCTCCGATGCCGTCTTTGAGGTTGGTGATCTGCTCGGCTTCGCCACCATCGAGGGGGATGCGCCAGACCTGCGATTTGCCACTTCTCGCCGATGTGAAGTAGAGGAGTTTGCCGTCGGGGGAGAAAGATGGGTTGGAGGAACTCTTTTCGCCTCGGGTGAGTTGGCGGCGCTGGGATCCGTCGGCGCGGGCGAGCCAGATGTGGGTGAGAGACTCGCTTTTCTCCTTCTCCATCACGTGGCGGGTTTGCGTGTAGGCGACCCAGGTTCCGTCAGGCGAAGGGATGGCTCCGCCGACGTTCTGGACGCGCATGGACACTTCCGGGGTCCACTGCGCGGCGAGGACCGAGGAAAAGACAACAAAACAGGCCGCACGGTTCTTCATGAATCCTGAGGCTCCTTCCATGCAAGAATATACCTCATGCTTGTTTGGGTAGCCTTTGCATTCGCTCTGTCCGCGCTTGCGCAGGATGGCAGCACCGGCGGCGACTGGCCGCAGCACATGGGGACGTATCGCGCGTGGCGGCATAGCTCGCTCCAGCAGATCGATTCGGGCAATGTGAAGAAGCTCGCGCCGGTATGGGTGTTTCAGACGGGCGATTATGAAGGCGGGCTGCAATCGACGCCGATTGTGCTGGATGGGGTAATGTACGTTTCCACGTCGCGCAACCGGGTGTTTGCGCTGGACGCGGCGACAGGGCGGGAGATCTGGCGCTATGTGTATCCGCTGCCGCGCAGTTTTCAGACGTTCTACGGGCCGTGGAATCGCGGTGTCGCGGTGAGTGGGGACAAAGTGTTCCTGGGGACGCTGGACAATCACATGGTGGCGATCGACCGAAAGACGGGGCGGGAGGTGTGGCGGACGAATGTGGAGGATAGCAATCAGTGCGGGTGCAACATCACGGCGGCTCCGCTGGTGGTGAAGGACAAGGTGATCACGGGCGTGACAGGCGGCGATTCGGCGCATCGCGGCTATGTGACCGCCTTCGATGTGAATACGGGGCGGCTGGCGTGGCGTTTCTGGACCATACCGGGACCGGGCGAACCGGGGCACGAGACTTGGGCCGGGGATAGCTGGAAGTATGGCGGCGGGTCGAGTTGGATGACGGGATCCTACGATGCGGAGTTGAATCTGGTGTATTGGAGCATCGGCAATCCAGCGGCGGATTTCTATGGTGGTTCGCGGAAGGGGGCCAATCTGTATACGGACTCCGTGGTGGCGCTCGATGCGGACACGGGGAAGCTGAAGTGGTACAACCAGCAGATTCCGCATGACGTGTGGGATTTCGATACGGCGTATGAAAATATCCTGCTGGATTTGCCGGTGAACGGCGTCGCGCGGAAGCTGCTGCTGAACGTGAATAAGAGCGGATTTACTTGGGTTCTGGACCGGGTTACGGGAAAGTTTGTGACGGCGTATCCGATTGTGAAGCACTTCAACTGGATCAAGGGTGTGTCGGAGACAGGCGAGTTGATGGGACGGAATGAGCCGGAGGTGGGGAAGAAGAAGACGCTGTGTCCGAGCATCGGCGGGGGGCGCAGTTGGAATCAGGCGGCGTATTCGCCGGCGACGCAGTGGCTGTACACGACGGCGATTGAATGGTGCCAGGAAGTGATGGCACAACCGGAGAAGCCGCAGGAAGGGAAGGTGTTTTTCGGTGGGGTGTTTGAGAATCGCCATCCACCGGGGGAGAAGGCCTATGGGCACCTGGATGCGATCGATCCGGTTACGGGCAAGGTGCAGTGGAGCTATCGCTACAAGTATCCGTTGCTCGCGTCGGTGCTTTCGACGGCCGGCGGGTTGATTTTCACGGGCGATCCGGAGGGGTTCTTCTTTGCGCTGGATGCGAAGACGGGTGAGAAGCTATGGAGCTTTTCGACGGGCAGTGGGAATCGGGGATCGTCGGTGACTTACGCGGTTCGGGGCCGGCAGTATGTGGCTACGCCGACGGGGTTCGGATCGGCGCTGGCGGGATTGCTGCCGCAGTTGTGGCCGGAAACGGAGAATTTTCGCGGAGGCTCGAGCGTGTTTGTGTTTGCGCTGCCGGAGGTGGGGCAATGATCGCGGTGTTGTCGGCCTTGGCAATGCAGGTTGCGGCGCAGGATGCGGATCTGGCGCTGGGGGCCAAGGTGTTCGCGCAGAGTTGCGCGGTGGGATATTGCCACGGAACGGCGGGCGCGGCGAATCGTGGGCCTCGGCTGGCGGGTCGAGGGTTTGACCGCGGCTTTGTGGAGAAGGTGATTCGCGACGGCGTGCCGGGGACGGGCATGCCGGGGTTCAAGTCGATGAAGAGCGCGGATCTGAATGCGGTGATCGCGTATGTGATGAATATTTCCGGGGGAGGGAGTGTGTCGGCCGCGCCCGCGCATATGCCGGCTCCGGAGGCTCCGCAATTTCCGGGTCCGCCGGAAGCGAAGAAGGGGAAGGATCTGTTCTTCGATGCGACTCGCGGGACACGCTGCGGGACGTGCCATGCGCTGGAGGATTGGGGCGTGGCGGTGGGACCGAATGTGACGGGGCGCTCGACCGCCGGACTGCGCCGGAAGGTTTCGGCGAGCGTGAAACAGGTCACGGCCGGGGGATTGCGATTTCCGGCTTTGGTGGTGAGCCGGAAGAACGACGTGGTGACGCTGTACGATGTGGCGGATGCGCCTCCGGTACTGCGGACGTTTGCGGCGAATGAGGTGAAGATGGAGGATGGCGCCGGATGGACGCATGCGGCGGTGACAAGGCATTACACGGATGCGGAGTTGGCGAGTATAGGGGTTTATTTGTCGTGGTTGGGGCGGCGGTAGGGGAATTGGATGCGAGAGTTTCGTACCTCGACGGTTCAGGTGTACGCGAATTTCGCCATACGGCTCGATGCGGCCAACTGCCGGTTCTCACGTCCGACAGCATTATATCACCAGCGATATGATACTGTATGTGATGTGAGACTTGTTCTGGACACCGATGTGGTCGTCGCGGCCATGCGCAGTCCGGCTGGGGCTTCGGCTGCCATTCTTCGGTCGATTCGCCAGGAAGAGGCCACTCTGCTATTGAGTGTTCCCTTGGCATTGGAGTATGAAGCGGTTTGCCAGAGTGGCGAGCAGCGCCTCGCTGCCGGCTTAAGCCAACGCCAGGTGGATGTCTTTGTGACTGCGGTGATTGCGATGTCTGAGCCGGTCGGAACGCACTTTCTTTGGAGGCCGCAACTGCGAGATCCCAACGACGAGATGGTGCTTGAGGCCGCGGTCAACGGCCGTGCCGATGCGCTGGTGACATTCAATTTGAGGGATTATGGAGAAGCGCCCAGCCATTTTGGCGTGGAACTTCTGCTACCACGAACGGCCATTGGGAGGATCAGGCGATGAAGGAAACTCGGACATATCCCTTAAGGCTTCCGCGTTCACTCAAAGAAGCAGTGGACCGGCTCAGCCGAGAGGAGCGGACCAGCATCAATCAATTTGTCGCCACGGCGGTGGCTGAGAAGGTGTCAGCCCTGCAGACAGCGCGCTTCTTCGCGGACCGAAAAGCGCGCGCGGACTTCGCCGCCTTCGATCGGATCATGCGGCGGCGGGGGGGAACGGCACCCCGCGAAGGGGATGAACTGCCATCACGGAGCAAACGAGAGCGAACGTGATGGTTCCGGAAACCTGTTGCCACGTCGGCAGAATGGTCTTCGGAGGCTAATGCCACAACTCGAGCGATGGCTTCGCCTCTCCAGACCTGCGGCGGCAGATGCTATCCCAATACGTTCTCTTTTACGAGACGGCATCCCGAGGTCAGCGGTAGCGCTCGTCGACTTCAATGCGATAGCCGGTGGCGAGGCGATTGGTTTCATTGGCGAGGCCGACGATGGCCATTAATTCACCGAACATTTCCTCGCTCATGCCTTTGGCTCGTGCGGCGGCGCTGTGGGTGGCGATGCAGTAGGTGCAGTTGTTGGTGACGCTGACGGCGATGTAGATGAGCTCGCGGACCAGCGGATCAATGGTTCCGGGCATGCCCATCAGTTCCTTGACGCGCTGCCAGGTGCGTTGGAGCGATGGCGGGTGATTGGCCAGGGCTTTCCACATGTTGTTGATGTAATCGGTCTGGCGCGTGGCCATGATGTCGTCATAGACGGCGCGGACTTCGGGGCTTGCCTGATCGTATTCAATGAGAGGTGTCATCGGTTAGATAGTATAAGGAAGCCTATGCAGAGACGTCATTTCTTGAGCGCGCTGGCCGCGGCGGGCTTTGTTCGCGGAGCGGGAAACGTTCCGGTTCGCGCCATTACCAAAGGGCCGAAATTTCACTGGTTCGGCTACTACGACAAGCGGCAGTTCGATCCCACGAGCCGGTATGTGCTGGGGATGGAAGTGGACTTCGAACATCGCTCGCCGCGCGCGGACGATGTCATTCGCGTGGGCATGGTGGATACGCAGGACAACGACCGGTGGACGGAATTGGGGCAGACACGAGCGTGGAACTGGCAGCAGGGCTGCATGCTACAGTGGGTGCCGGGCTCGAAGACCGATGTGCTGTGGAACGACCGCGCGGATGGGGATTTCGTTTCGCATATCGTGAATGTGAGGACGGGGAAGCGGCGCACGATTCCGGCGGTTTATACCTTGAGTCCGGATGCGAAATGGGGGCTTACGTGCGATTTCCGGCGGCTGAACGATTGCCGGCCGGGGTATGGTTATGCGGGGATTCCCGATCCGAACAAAGACAAACTGGCGCCGGACGATGTGGGTGTGTGGCGCGTGGATCTGGCGACGGGGAAAAAGACGCTGCTGGTTTCGATAGCCGATGCCGAACGTATTCCGTATCCGGGCGGCTATTCGAACGCAGCCAAGCACTGGTTCAATCACCTGCTGGTGTCGCCCGATGCCAAGCGCTTCATCTTCTTGCACCGGTGGCGCGGGGATCGGGAGAAGGCGAGCTTCGCGACGCGGATGTTCACCGCCGATGCCGATGGGAAGAATCTGTATGTTCTCGATCCGGCGGGGCGGACGTCGCATTTCATCTGGCGCGACAGCGAGAAGGTACTGGCGTGGGCGTGGCACAAATCGCATGGGGATAAGTTCTATCTCTTCCGGGATCGTACCGGGCAGGTGGAGGTGGTGGCTCCGGATTTGATGCCGGTGAACGGACATTGCACGTATCTGCCGGGCAACCGGTGGATCCTCAACGACACGTATCCGGACAAGGATCGGCTCCAGCACGTTTATCTTTACGACACGAAAACGAACACGCGGCATGCGCTGGGGGATTTTCATTCGCCGAAGGAGTACGCGGGGGAATGGCGCTGCGACACGCATCCGCGGTTCAGCCCGGACGGGCGCAAGGTGGTGATCGATTCGCCGCATCTGGGCGGGCGGCAGATGTATTTGCTCGATGTCAGCGGAGTGGTGGGAGGATGACGATGAGCCGGAGGGAAGCGATTGCGATGAGCGCGGCGGCGGCGGCGCAGGCACAGAGCGGCATGCCGGAGCTTTGCCGCATGACGGCTGTGGAACTGGCGCGAATGCTGCGGGCGAAGAAGGTATCGGCTCGGGAAGTGCTGGATGCGCACTTGCGGCAGATCGAGCGTGTGAATCCGAAAGTGAATGCGGTGGTCACGCTGGCGGCGGAATCGGCCCGGGAACGGGCACGGCAAGCGGATGAAGCAGCGGCGAAGGGACGGTTTCTGGGGCCGCTGCACGGACTGCCCGTGGCGCACAAGGACTTGCAGGATACGAAGGGGATTCGGACAACGTATGGCTCGCCGATCTTCAAGGATCATGTTCCGACGCAGAATACGCTGACGATGGAACGTATTTTTCAGGCGGGCGCGGTGCCGCTGGGGAAGACGAATGTGCCGGAGTTCGGCGCCGGGTCGCAGACGTTTAATCCGGTGTTCGGGGCGACGAGGAATCCGTACGATCTCACGAAGACATGCGGCGGAAGCAGCGGCGGCGCGGCTGTCGCGCTGGCCTGCGGCATGGCGCCGATTGCCGATGGGAGCGATACGGGCGGGTCATTGCGCAATCCGGCGAGTTTTTGCGGTGTGGTGGGATTTCGCAGTTCGCCGGGGCGCGTGCCGCGGTATCCGACGGGGAATGCGTGGAGCACGATCAGCGTGACGGGTCCGATGGCCAGGACGGTTGCCGATACGGCGATGTTTTTTGCGGCGATGGCGGGGCCGGATGCGCGCGTGCCGCTGTCGATTCATGAGCCGGGTGAGCGATTTGCCGCGCCGCTGGGGCGCGATTTCAAGGGTGTACGGATAGCGTGGGCCGCGGACTTTGCCGGGCTGCCGTTCGACAGGCGGATCCGCGAGGTGCTTCAAGCCCGGCGGAAGAACTTCGAGTCATTGGGAGCGGTGGTGGAAGAGGCGAGCCCCGATATGACGGGGGCGGACGAATCGTTCCAGGTGCTGCGGGCGCTGAGCTTCTATCAGCAGCATGCAGCGAAGCTGGCGAAGTATCCGGGGCAGATCAAGGCGACGGTGGTGGAGGAGATTGAGCGCGGGGCAAGGCTCACTGGCCCGCAGGTGATGGCGGCGGAGGAGATGCGTTCGAAGCTGTATGCGCGATTCGGGGAGTTTCTGACGAAGTACGAATATCTGATTCTGCCGGTCACGCAAGTGCCGGCGTTCGATGTTGAGCAGCCGTACATCACGGAGATCGAAGGGCAGAAGATGGGGAGCTACATCGACTGGATGCGGTCGTGCTACTACATTACGGTGACGACGCATCCGGCGATATCGGTACCTGGGGGACTGACATCGGATGGTCTGCCGGTGGGGATTCAGATCGTGGGCCGGCATCATGCGGATTTCGAGGTGCTGCAACTGGCGCATGCGTTTGAGAAGACGATGCCGATGTCGTGGCCTTCGATAGCGGTCTAACCGTGCGGGTGGTACGCGACTGAGCGTGGTTGTCAGTACTCTCCCTTAAGCATTCTGAGACAAAGTCCCGATGGCGTTTCCAGGCATGAAAGCCCGAAATAGAGGGTAGGGTATTGTGCATGCTCCAAACTGAGACCCGTCTGGGTGATTACGACATACTCGACATCGTGCAGAGCTCGCGGAAAGAAGTGGTCTACCGGGTGCGGAACCGGGTGGCCAACCGGATAGAAGCGATGAAGGTGCTGCCGGATGCACTGGAGCGGGACAACGATGCGCGGGAACGATTTTTTCGGGAAATCAAGGTATTGGCGCGGCTGGTGCATCCCAACATCGTGGCGTTTCACAATGCGGCGGAGATTGACGGCAAGCTGGTGATGACAACGGAGCTGCTGGATGGAGTGACACTGGCGGACCGGATCGAGGTGACGCGGCCGGGTATCGAGGAGGCATGCCGCATCATGCAACAGGTGCTGGGGGCATTGGGGCATGCGCATTCGCAGGGAGTGGTGCATCGCGAAGTGACGCCGGATAACATTTGGCTGCTGCCTGGGGGAGGGGTGAAACTCGGGGGATTTGCCCTGGCGAAGGGCAAAGGCGACATGAACCTGACACAGGAGGGGACATCGTTGGGCGCGGTGCACTACATGGCTCCAGAGCAGGTGAAGGGGACATCTTCGGTCGATTTCCGGGCGGATATTTATGCGGCGGGATGCCTGTTGTATGAGTTGCTGACGGGGAAGAGGCCATTCGAGGCGAAGAGCCAGTTCGATGTGATGCTGGCGCATGTGCAGCGGGATGCGACACCAGCCGTGGTGGTGAATCCGGCGATCCCGGCGGCGCTACAGATGGTGATTGCCACGGCGATGCAGAAGGATCCAGCGCAGCGGTATCCGAATGCATACGCGATGGGGGCGGCAATCGAAGAGGCATTGCATGGGAAGCCGGAGAAGGTGAAGGACGCAGCGGCTCCGGCGCCTTTGCCGGTGGTTGCGCAACAACCGGCGGCGCCCGCACCCGCGAGCATGGCAGACGTTACGCCGCCTTCGAGCCTGGTGGAGGGGATGGTGACGTACCTGGTGTTTGCGACACTGGCGGCGGCGCTCATCTGGGTTGTGATGTTCCTGGCGAAATAGGGGACGGCGGTGCGATACCAGGCCGGCGACCGAATCGGCGATTACCTGATCACGGGCCATCTTGGTTCGGGGGCGAGCGGGGATGTGTTTCGGGTGGAGCATGCGATTACGGCACGGGTGGAAGCGCTGAAGATTCTGTATGCGGCGGAGCCTGGGGAACGGGCGGAGCGCATCTTGCGGGAAGCGAAACTGCAAGCGCGGCTGAATCATCCGAATATTGTTGCGGTGCACAATGCGTTCTGGTGGAGGGGCGATCTGGCGCTGGTGATGGAGTTGGTGGAAGGAAAATCGCTGAAACAGCTAATGCAGGCCGGCCCGCTGGATCCGGAGCTGGTGTTGCATTATGCACGGCAGATTCTACGGGCCTTGGGGCACGCGCACCGGTGCGGAGTGATTCATCGGGACGTATCGCCGGCCAATATTCTCATTACCGAGAAAGGGCAGGTGAAGCTGACGGATTTCGGATTGGCGAAGGAGCGGGCCGGGCCCAACATTACCCAGGCGGGCACGCTGATGGGGTCTGTGTTTTATACCGCGCCGGAGCAGGTGCGATCGTCGGCCGAGGTGGATTTTCGCGCGGATGTATATTCGTGCGGCGCGGTGCTGTATGAGCTGTACACGGGGGCAAAACCATTTGACGGGGGAAGTGTTTTTGAGTTGATGCTGGCGCAGGCGGAAAGCGCTCCGGCGCCGCCCTCGAAGCGGAATGCGGCGGTTCCGGCACGGCTGGACGGCGTGCTGTTGCAGGCGCTGGAGAAGGCGCCGGAGGCTCGTTACGGGAGCGCTGAGGAGTTCTTGAAAGCGCTGGAAGGGGCCGGCCGGCGGCGATGGGTTGTTCCGGCGTATGCGGCAGCAGCGTTTGCGGTCGTGTTGGCGGCGGTGGGAATGCTGGGGCTGCCCATGCGGACGCAGATGGATGACGCGCCGGTTCCGCCGGTGCCAATGCCCTCGGTGGCGATCGCGGAGCCACCGTTTCCCCGTCCACCGTTGAGTATTCCGGCGGTTCCGGTGGAGGCTGCTGCGTTGCCCGCGCCGGTGGTTTCGGCCAAGCCGGCCGCGCGGCCGGCAGGCAAGCGCGTGGCGAAGGCAGCGCGCCGGTTCGAAGCTCCGGAGACGGTGGAAGAGGGTGGCGAAGCGGCGTTGCCCGCGGGGCCGGAGATCGCCGGCACACTGCAAGAGGATCCACCGGCGGTCATTGGCCGGCCTTCTGTTCCGCCGCAAAAGAGGGGGTTTCTGCGCGGCGTGGTGCGGCGGATGAATATCTTTCGCAAAGACTGATACACTCACGGTTCGATGCCAGATGCGAACTCTGTTGACGAGTATTTAGAAGGGATACCGGAACCGGCGCGCAGCACACTGTTCCAGATTCGGGCGGCGATTCGCTCCGTGGTGCCGGCGGAGGCCACGGAGGTCATCCGGTACGGCATCCCTGCCTTCCGGTACAAAGGAGCGCTGGTGGGATTCGCGGCGTTTCCGAAGCACTGCTCATTGTTCGTGATGAGTTCGACGCTGCTGAGCAAGATGAAAGACGACGTGAAGGCGTACCGTACATCGAAGGGAACGATTCAGTTTCCGGTGGACAAGCCGCTGCCGGCGCCGCTGGTGCGGAAGATTGTGAGAGCGCGGATCCGGGAGAATCAGGGCCAGTTGGGTAAGGGGAGGCCGGCGGCCGGGCGTTAATCTTCCTGGGTCTTGCCGACCTGGAGGACGGCGAGGAAGGCTTCCTGCGGGATCTCGACGCGGCCGACGCGTTTCATGCGGCGCTTACCTTCCTTTTGTTTTTCGAGCAATTTCTTCTTACGGGTGATGTCGCCGCCATAGCATTTCGCCAATACGTTCTTGCGGACGGCGGGGATATTTTCGCGGGCGACGATCTTGCTGCCGATGGCGGCTTGCAAGGCGACTTCGAACATCTGGCGCGGAATGAGCTTGCGGAGGCGTTCGATGAGAGCTTTGCCGCGCTCGTAGGCGAAGTCCTTATGGACGATCATGGACAGTGCGTCGACGGGGTCGCCCGCGACGAGGACATCGAGGCGCACCATGGGCGATACGCGGTGGCCGGCGAGGTGATAGTCGAGTGAGGCGTAACCGCGCGATGCGGATTTGAGGCGGTCGTAGAAATCGAGCACGATTTCATTGAGGGGGAGCTCGTAATTGAGCATCACGCGGCCGCCGCCGATGTATTCGAATTTCTTCTGCGAGCCGCGTTTTTCCTCGAGCAGTTTGAGGATTTCACCGACGAACTCCTCGCGGGTGATGACGGTGGCGTCGATGATGGGCTCTTCGATTTGCTTGATCTCGGCCGGGGCGGGCCAGCGCGTGGGATTATCCACTTCCACCACATCGCCATCGAGCTTGGTGACACGGTAGCGCACGCCGGGGGCGGTGGTGATGAGGTCGATATTGAACTCACGTTCGAGGCGCTCCTGAACGATTTCGAGGTGCAGCAGGCCGAGGAATCCGCAGCGGAAGCCGAAGCCGAGGGCGGCGGAATTTTCCGGCTCGAAGTTGAAGGCGCTGTCATTCAGGCGAAGCTTTTCGAGGGCGTCGCGCAACAGGCCGTGCTCGTGGGATTCGACGGGATAGAGGCCAGCGAACACCATGGGCTTGATCTCTTCGAAGCCGGGGAGCGGTTCAGCGGCCTGATCGGCGGCGTCGCAAATCGTGTCGCCGATTTTGGCGTCGGAGACGGTTTTGATGTTGGCGTAGACGAAGCCCACTTCGCCGGCGGAGAGTTCCTGAAGAGGAATGGGCTTGGGGGACTGATAGCCGAGCGCTTCCACTTCGTAGACGCGATTGGTGGACATGAGGCGAATGCGCTGGCCCACTTTGATGCGTCCGTCGATGACGCGGAAGAGGATGATGACGCCGCGGTAGGTATCGAACCAGGAATCGAAGATGAGTGCGCGGAGCGGCTTGTTGGGATCGCCCTTGGGAGGCGGGACGCGGGAGACCACGGCCTCCAGCACTTCGTGGATGCCGACACCCTGCTTGGCGCTGGCGAGGATGGCATCGGAGGCATCGAGGCCGATGACCTGCTCGATCTGTTCCTTGATGCGGTCTGGTTCGGCGGAGGGGAGATCGATCTTGTTGATGACGGGGATGAGGTCGAGGTTGTGGTGGAGAGCGAGGTAGGTGTTGGCGAGGGTTTGGGCTTCGACACCCTGGGAGGCATCGACGACGAGGAGCGCGCCTTCGCAGGCCTGGAGGCTGCGTGAGACCTCATAGGTGAAGTCGACGTGGCCGGGGGTGTCGATGAGGTTCAATTGATAGAGGTTGCCGTCCTCGGCGCGGTAGTTGAGCCGGACGGCATGGGCTTTGATGGTGATGCCGCGCTCCCGTTCGAGGTCCATGGAGTCGAGCACCTGCTCCATCATTTCGCGATGCGACAGCGCCTCGGTGGCTTCCAACAGGCGGTCCGCCAGAGTCGACTTGCCGTGGTCGATATGGGCGATGATAGAGAAATTGCGGATAAACGACGGATCCATGGGGTAGAATGAAGGTGTAACTTTTATTATCCCATAGGTTTGGCTTACGCCCCATTCAACATGGCAATCACGAAGATGGAAGGGAACCTGGAAGCACGAGGATTGCGATTTGCGATCGTCGTGACGCGGTTCAACAGCATCATCACGGAGCGTCTGGCATCGGGAGCGGTGGATGCGCTGCGGCGCACCGGATGCGCCGAGGAAGACATCACGATGGTGTATATCCCAGGTTCCTGGGAGCTGCCCCTAGTGGCGAGGGAATTGGCGGAATCGAAGAAGTATGACGCCGTGATCTGCCTGGGCGCGGTGATTCGAGGCGATACGCCGCACTTCGATTACGTGGCAGGGGAAGCGGCAAAGGGCTTGGGCCAGGTGGCCGCGCAGTGCGGGGTGCCCATTGCGTTCGGCGTGCTGACGACGAACACGGTGGAGCAGGCCATTGACCGTGCCGGCGCCAAGAGCGGGAATAAAGGTTTCGACGCCGCCATGACGGCCGTGGAGATGGCGAACCTCCTGCGCAAACTGCGCGGCAAGTAGTTACCGCATGCCATCCCGCCACCGTTCGCGACAACGCGCATTACAGATTCTCTTCCAGTGGGATTTGCGCAAGCTGTCGGCATGGGACGCGGTGGACAACTTTTACGATTCGCTGCATTCGAGCGAGAACGAACAAGACGACGACGCGGAAGTCCGGCCGCCACGCGATGAATTCATGGAGACGCTGGTGCGGGGGACGGCGGCGGAATCGGAAGCGATCGACCGGAAGATCACGGCGCACTCGGCGCATTGGCGGATGGAGCGCATGCCGGCAGTGGACCGGAATATTCTGCGGATGGCCGTGTACGAGATGATGCACCAGGGCACTCCGCCTGCGGTTGTGATTGACGAGGCTTTGGAACTGGCGCGCAAATTTTCGGGCGAGGAATCCGTCGCCTTCATCAACGGCGTGCTGGACGCCGTGCGCAAGGACTTGGGTCACGAGCGGAATACGGCTAGCGGCGCGACGGGCTAGCGGCGTCAATACTCGGCGATACGGCAAGGGCGGTTTGGGCGCAAAGCGCAAACACTCGAGAGCGAGCCCGCCGATAACATCGCGGGTTCCGGTGTCGGTGCGGGAGAGACCGCCGGCGTTCCTGACACCGCCGGCGGTGGCGCCATAGCCACTCCATCGTAGGACTGCCGCGGGTAGGCAACGGCAGACAGAGCAATCGCGATCAGGGCATTTCCAAGATGCATGTCTTGGCTCCGGCCCACCTAGCTAGAAGGAGAGCCGCAACCCGAGTTGAATGCGGCGGGCATCGCCGGCGCCCAGAATACGGCCGAAGTTGATGTTGGTATTCGTGCCCTGACGGTTGGGGCTGAAGCTGGTGTTCGGAGCGTTGAGGTTCACCCAGTTAAGGGCGTTGAACATTTCGGTGCGGAACTCGAGGTTGGCGCCTTCGCGGACGGCGAAGGTTTTGAACGCGGAGAAGTTGATGTCGAAGATGCCGGGGGCGCGGACGTTGGGTAAAGTGCGGCTGACGTTACCGAGGGTCCAGTCCGGGGGATTGGCGAACATCTCGGTACGGAACCAACGTCCCTGACTGCGTTCGGAGCTGTCGAGATAAGCGTTGCCGATGGCGTTGGGCCAATTGATGCCGGTGAAGTTGTTGGCGCCGCGGACCTGCAACGGGACTCCGGTCTGGCGGGTGCCGACGCCGTTAATCTGCCATCCACCGACGATGTGATTGACAACGCCGCGGGCTTCGGTGAGGAAGGGCTTGCCTTTGCCGAAGGGGAGTTCGTATACGCCGCTGACGACGAGGCGCTGCGAAATATCGAACGTGTCGAGAGAGCGCTCGAGGCGGCGATTGAAGCGGCCGAGACGGAAATCATTGCCTCCGCCGTTGGAGCCGGAATTGGAGTAGGCGTCGTTGATCAGCTTGCCGTTGGTGTAGGAGAGCAGCAGGCTCAGACCGGCGGAGAAGCGCCGCTCGGCGGTTACTTGCATGGAATGATAGGTGCTGGAGGAGCCGTGCCCGTTCATCTGGTTGACGCTGGTGTAGTCGGGCAGCGGCAGCAGGGTTTGTGAACGCGGGATGGTGCGTCCGCTGAGGCCAGTGGTGATCTGCCCGAAGAAGGGATTCGGCACCTGATCCTGCAAGGCCAAGCCGAGCGCCCAATTGGCGGGATCGAGCTGGTTGATGTTGTAATCGGCACCGAAGAGCTTCACGCCGCGGTTGCCGGCGTAGCTGACGGAGGCCACCCATCCTTTCGCCACTTCGCGTTGGAGAGTGAGGTTGTACTGCTGCAAATAAGAGACCGGCGCGTTGCGGTCCTGATAGCGAACGGCGGTCCCGCGATAGGCATTGGGGCCACCCGCGGCTCCGGCAGGCTGCCTGATGAACGGCGGCCCTTGCGAGAACTGGAAGGCTTTGAAAGGCCCGCCGGTGGGGGCTACGAAGGGCGTGATGGCTTCAAAGCCAAGCGAGTTGGAGTTGTCGCCGTTGGTGTCGCCGCTTTCGGTGTACTGGTAGATGATTCCGTAACCGCCGCGGATGGCGGTCTTGCCGTCGCCGGTGAGATCGTAGGCGAAACCGAACCGGGGGCTGACGTTGTTGTTGTCGCGATCGACGAACGAGCGCGGCACCTGCACGCCGGAGTAGACCAGGGCGCCGTTGAGGCCGGTGCTTGGGTTGGGGATAAAGGGGTCGAAGTTGGAGTGGCGGTCCCAGCGCTCGGTGGGAGCGGACGAGAGGTCGTAGCGCAAGCCGAGGTTGAGGGTAAGGCGCGGAGTGATTTTGTAATCGTCCTGCACGTAGGTGGCGTGCGTCCAGGAGTGGAAGGAGAAGAACGGGCGCACGCGCAATTCGCCGCCGGACACTTCGCCGAGGAGATACGTCGCCATGCCGAATCCGGTACCGGCGGGGCGCTGCGGATCGCCGGTCAACGCGGTTCCGAAGTCGAACCAGCCCGAGGGGCGGCCGTAGCTGACCCAGTTCAACCGGATCCAGCGCTGGTCGAAACCGACTTTGATCTGATGTTTGCCCTTTACCCAGGTGAGGCCGTCGGCGAGTTGGATGGAGTGCTGGGCACGCACACCGGAAGCGGAAGTTTGATCCGTCTTGCCCACGGTGAGCACGCCGTTGATGCTGATGCCGGGGAACATCGTCTGCGGAATGATGGAGGGGAAACCGAGTTTTTCCGGCCAATTGCCGCCAAAGCTGGGGTGCACGAAAATCAGGTTCTGGCGGGTGCCGTTGACCTTTAGTTCGTTGAGGACATTGGGGCGAATGGTGCGCGTCCAGGTGACGATGCCGTTGTGGTTGTCGCGCTGATCCTGGCGGGCGAACGTGTCGGAGTCGGCTACCCCCATGCCCCAACCTTGGCCATCGCGGGAGTTGCGCGTGCCGGTGTAGCGCCAGAACACGGAATTCTTGTCCGAGAAGCGGTGGTCGATGCGGATGGTGGTGGTTCCCTGATCGAGGCCTGAGGTGGCGAGCGAGAGGAAATTCTGGGCGTTGGTGAACGGGTTATTCGGAGTCTGATTCGGCAGGGGCATGAATTCCAGCACGCGCAGCGAAAGCGGGTCGATGCGGCTGCGCGGAACGATGTTTCCGGGAAGCCGGTCGCGGACGAAGCCGGATCCGGCAGGGTTGGCGCGCGTGGTGGCTGGATCGTAGAGAGGAATCACGTTGCCTTGGCCGTCGCGGGTATTGCTGAAATCGCCGCCGCGTTCGAGGGGAGTGGGCACGGTGCCTCTACGAATGGCTGCGTTGCGGAAGCGGTATTGCTCGTAGCCGGCGAAGAAGAAGGTGCGGTTGCGTCCGTTGTAAACCTTGGGAATCCAGACGGGACCGCCGACGGTTCCGCCGAACTGGTTGTAGCGGAGGACAGGCTTGAGGCGGCCGGAGTTGTCGGGTTGCGTGACAAAGGCGTTGCGCGCATCCATGGCGTCGTTACGAAAGAATTCGTAGAGCGAGCCGTGCAGATCGTTGGTGCCGGCTTTCGTGGCAACGTTGATGACACCGCCGTTGTTCTGGCCGTGCTCGGCCTTGAGCGCGTTGGTTTCGACGCGGAACTCTTCGACGGCGTCGGCGATGGGAACCACGGAGACTTCGCCATGCACGGGCGCGGTATTGGCGCCGCCGTCGAGGAAGATTTGGTTGCCGTAGACGGGGCCGCCATTGAAACGCACCTGGGAAAAGGCTTGGTTGCCGGCATCGGCAAAGCCATCGGCGCTGTAGTTCTGCGGCTGGACACCGGCGACGAGGCGGGCGAGGGAAAAGACGTTGCGCCCGTTCATTGGCAACTGCTCGATGCGTTTGCGTTCGACGGTGGTGCCCAGGGCCGATTCTTCGGTTTGCACGCGCGAAGTTTCGCCGCTGACCGTTACAGACTCGCTGACTTGGCCCACCTCCAGAGTGATGTCCACACGCATACGCATGGAGACTTCGAGGACAAGGCCGCTGCGATTCACCGTCTTGAATCCGGGAGCAGTGGCGCTGAGCGAGTAAGGGCCGACGGGCAAGTTCGGAATCGAATAGGTGCCATCTTCCGAACTCGTGGTTTTGAAAGTGAGATTCGTCGCCGTCTGCGTGGCGACGATTTCCGCTCCCGGGACACGGGCGCTTTGCGAATCCGTCACAGTGCCGGTGATGGTACCGAGTGGAGATTGAGCGGACAGGAAGGAGGAGGCAAGAAGAAACAAGAAGGTTCGTACTAACATGGAAGACCTCTGCCGGATGGTTTTCGGATGTTCTTAGTTTTTTTTACCACTTTCAGAACAGCGCCGGAACACACATTGGATGGCTGCAATCCCATCCGGCAGGGCCTTGCGGTTTAGTTCAAATCCGGAAGGATGAGGAAGGAGAACGGGGCTCCGCCGCCTTTGGTATCGACTGCCAGCACCGTGCGGACGATACCGGCGGTCAAGGGCAGACGGCCACTGTCGATCGCCACGGTCTTGGTTCCGGCGACGGCTACGCGAGCTTGGTAGGTACCAGCGGGGACTTCGAGGTAAGGAGAGACAGCCTTGAAGGGAACGCCGGGAAGTGTGGGAGTAGCGAGCACTCCATATGGGGCGGTGGCGTAGATGTCCACGGTGGGGGCACTGGGAGCGGCGTGAATCGCGCGCAGGCGGACCGTGCCGGCGGGTGTATCCGTGTTGTTGTCGGCAATCAGCATCAGTTCGAGATTCGCCACCTTGCCGATGGCGATCGCGGTGAAATCGTTGCCGGCGGAAAGTTCCGGGTTGGCCTGCAATACGGTGTTCTCGGTGCCGGTGACATTGACTTTGATGTCATAGCGGCCGGCGGGGACGGACAGATAATCGGAATAGCCGAGGAAGGGGATGCCTTCGAGGACCTTCGAGCCGTTCACGAGTATGTCCACGGCGGGGGCATCCGGGGAGGCATGCACGACGCGAATGCGCGCATTTTGCGCGAGCATTGAGCCAGCCATCGCCAGACAGAGCAGTAGCGTCTTCATCACAGAAGTTCTCCTTGGGTGAATCGTTTGGGTTGTCAAATTGTTGAGATCAGGGGATGCGAACGCCGGTCAGCGCCGCTATTGGGAGAGATGACGCAATCCGCACGAAGTTGTAAAAAAAGCGTTACGGATCTACCGTTGCTCGATGCGGTAGAGGTGGGTGCGGGTTCGCAGGTAGAACGCCTTGCCGGAGATGGCGGGGGAGGCGAGGAATCCGTCATCGAGGCGATTCTCGGCGAGGATCTCGAAACTGCGGCCGGGTTTGACCACGGTGGTCTTGCCGTCCTCGCTGAAGAACCAGAGTTTTCCGTCGGCGTAGACGGGGGAGGCGGAGTATTCGCCGGCGATGCGGTGCTGCCAGACCTGTTCGCCGGTTTTGGCATCGATGGTGCTGGCAATGCCAGCGTCGCCGATCATGTAGATGAGGTCGTCGACGAGGAGGATGGAAGGCTTGTTGGGGACGCTGCGTTTCACTCTCCAGGCGACGTGGGTATCGGTGATGAGCCCATCGCCACCCGTGCGCACGGCGAGCAATTGCCCGGCGGAGAAGCCTGTGGGGAAGAAGATCATGCCGTGGCCGATGACGGGGCGAGTGCTGGCGGAATGCTGGCCGCGTTCTTCGACGCGCCACAGTTCCTTGCCGGTCATGGGGTCATAGGAATAGGCGGCTTTGGCGCCGAGGCTGATCATCTCCCAGCGGCCGTTGAGCCGCTCCACTTGCGGTGTGGCGAAGGCTTTGCGGAGATCGCCGTCGGCGGCGGGCTTTCCGTTCTTGTCGAGATCCTGGAAGTCGATGGAGCGATTCGTTTGCCACACGGTTCTTCCGGTTTTTTTATCCAGAGCCATGACGAACTGGCGGTCGCTACCATCGAAGTGCATGAGGAGGAGATTGCGGAAGAGGATGGGGGACGATCCCGCGCCGCGGAAGTGGTTGCATTCGATGTCGCGGCGTTCCCAGATGACTTTGAAGGTCCTGGTGTCGATGGCGGCGGTGCCGGCCGAGCCAAATGTAATGTAGACGCGGCCTTCTTCGATGACCGGCGTGGGAGATGCCGCCGTGTTGAAGGGGTGGATGAACTGCGGCTGCGCGACATCGAACAGTTTCCAATCCTTGACGATTTTTCCCGTGTCGCGGTCGATGCAGAAGACGAACAGTTGGCGGGCGTCCTTGGTGGCCGAGGTCAACCAGATCTGCTTGCCCCAGATAACGGGAGAGGACCAGCCGCGGTCATGGATGGGAGTTTTCCAGACGACGTTTTGCGTCTCGCTCCAGCGAAGGGGCAGTCCTTTGGCGTCGGAGTGGCCGTTGCCCTGAGGCCCGCGGAATTGCGGCCAGTTCTCGGCTGCGGGCGCCAGCATGGAGCAAAGCAGGAGGAGGGGCACGGTCTTGGTCAGCATCGGTCTTCTCAGGTTATCTCACTGCACTGCCGGCGTTAGCGCAGCACCACATCCCAAACTTTCGCGCGCCGGGCTTTTCCTTTCGGCCCTTCGACGTACAAAGTGACGACAAATTCGCCGGGTTTGGCGTAGGCGTGCTGCGGGTGCCGCTCGGTTGAGGTGGCGCCATCGCCGAAATCCCACCGCCAGGAGGTGATCTCGCCATGGGAGCGGTCTTCGAAAGCCACCAGACGGCGATTCATGTCGATCACCTGGAAGGACCACTCGGCTTCGACCGGCTTGCGCAACGACGGCTCGAGCGGCATGAGGCGGAAGGCAACAAGGTCGGAGGCATTGCCGTACATCGATGTTTTATGCGAAAGATTCCAGAAACCGCGGTACTTCGATGCCTTGTCGTCATCGTAATCGAGGACGGACCACGATAGCCCGATCACTTTGTTCTCCACGAACTTCGATTCAACGGATCGGGCGGGCCCTTCATAGGCCGCGTAGTCGAAAGCAGTGATGTAGAACTCGAGGATCAGCTTGCCCTTCTGCCCGTGGCGGAAGTTGTAGTTATAGGCGGCGTTCGCATAGGGCAGTTCGCGGATCCAGGGCTGGCATCCCCAGACCATGGTCCAGTCTTTCCCTTCCGCCGGAGTGAAGATGTGGTAGTTCTGCGCATGGACTCCGTGGAAGGAGAAGTGCGCTTCGTTTTTGTCCAATCCGGCGTAGGGATGCATCTGCTTGATGAAGGGGCCGCCGGAAAGATCGCCGTCGACGACGACCTCGAAGATATCGTTGTGGAGGTCGTTGCTTTGAAAGTCCCAGTAGTTGTCCGAGGCTTCGTAGAGAAAGTAGAGCCGGTTCATGCCTTTCACCCACCCCACTTTCACCTTCACATCGAGATCTTCTTTGTTCCGCGCCGTGCCGTTGACTGTGTCCTTTAATTGATCGCTGCCGATGGCGTAGGATTCGGGCACCATGGCCCAATCGCCGGTGTTGCCATCGATGCGCGGGATCCGATGGGCAGGGAACTGGAACACTTTGAACTCGACACCGGGACGCTCCAGGGCGAACAGCGACATGGCGCACGGCAGCAGAAGACTGAGCAGGGACATCCCAGTAGCATATCGTTCCGGAACTTGAAAGAATAGGGAGCGATGAATCCGATGCTTCGCACGCTGTTGGCGATTAGTGTCTCCGCCGGGGCGATGGCCGCGCCGCCGAATTTCGCCACGGACGTTTATCCCGTATTGATGAAAGCCGACTGCGTTGGATGCCACAACGACAACGGCGTGGCCAGCGCCACGCGGCTGCGCTTTCCCGAGGACAAGCCGACACCGGAGGTCTTGACGCCGTTCGGCAATTCGCTGGCGGTGTTTGTCGACCGGAATGCGCCAGGGAAGTCGATGCTGCTGCTGAAACCGACGGGAAGGATGCCGCACGCGGGCGGGAAACGGATTGAGCCCGGCACGGCGGACGAGGCTGCTCTCAAAGCCTGGGTGGACTACCTGGCCACGGCGCCTCCGGAAACGCTGCTCACGACAAGACCGGCGGATGTTTACAAACCGGTGGGCCCCATTGTACGCCGGTTGACGCATGCGCAGTACAACAACACGATCCGCGATCTGCTCAACGATGCGTCGCGCCTGGCCGACCAGTTTCCGCCGGAAGATTATGTGAACGGATTCCGCAATCAGTATCTGGCGCAGAACACGTCTCCGTTGCTGGCGGAGGCTTATGCGGCGGCGGCGGAGAAACTCGCCCGAAAGGCGTTCCTTGGCGGGGATTCGCAGGGATTGATTCCCTGCACACCGAAGTCGTTCAACGACGCGGCGTGCCGGAACAAGTTCATCGCGACGTTTGGGCGGCGAGCGTTCCGCCGTCCGTTGCAGGCAAATGAGATCGCCCGCTACGACAAACTGTTCGCGGCGGAGGCCGCGGAGGCAAAGCAATTTTTGGCGGGCGCGCAGGTGGTATTGGAAGTGATGCTGCAATCGCCGAACTTCCTGATGCGGACGGAAAATGGGTTGGACCCGGTGCAACGGCCCTACGAAATCGCGGGGAAGCTTTCTTATTTTCTGTGGAATTCGATGCCGGACGATGCGCTGCTCGAAGCGGCTGCCGCGGGCGAGTTGAATACGGCGGCGGGCCTCGAAACGCAAGCTCGCCGGATGCTGCAATCGCCCAAGGCGAAAGAGGCGGTGAACGAATTCCTGACGGAGTGGTTGCGCTTTGACCGGTTGCAGGGCACCGTGCGCGACCGCCGGTTGTATTCCATGTTCACACCGGAGCTGACCCTTGCCATGACCGAGGAGACGCGGCGCCTGGCGTCGCACCTGGTGTGGACGAAGGGGAACTTCATGGAGTTTTTCTCGGCGCCCTACAGCTTCCTGAATGCGGACCTGGCGAAGCTCTACAAGCTGCCGGAGCCGAAGGAGGAATACGGCCTCGTGAACCTGCCCGCGGAAACCGAGCGCGCGGGAGTGCTCAGCCACGCCAGTTTTCTAACGATGACCAGCAAGCCGGCGGAAACGTCGCCGACGGCGCGCGGGCTGTTCATCCGGGAGCAGTTTCTATGCCAGGATGTACCGCAGCCGCCGCCGGGGGTGAATGCCAACCTGCCGCCGGTCACGCGGGAACGGCCGATGACGCAGCGCGAGCGCCTGGGAGTGCATTTGAGCAACCCGTCGTGCGCCAGTTGCCATAGCTTGATCGACCCGATCGGGCTGGCCTTTGAGAAATTCGACGCGATCGGCGGCTACCGGCCGACGATGAAGCTGACCATCTTTCCGGCGCGCTTTGAGAAGAACATGGATGCCAAGAACGTGGAACTGGCGATTGACACAAGCGGGCACGTGGCGGGCCTGCCGAATGCGAAATTTTCCACGCCTCGGGAACTTGGTATGATTCTGGCAGAGAGTCCGGCATGTCAGCAGTGTGTGACCAAGCAGTTGTTCCGCTTCATGTCGGGCCGCCACGAAGGCCGTGCCGACCGCGATGTGATTAGCCGTGCCTTCGAGGATTTCCGCAAGTCTGGGTTTCAATTTACCGAGTTGATGGTGTCTCTGATGAAGTGGAGCACCTATCCGCCGCAGAAGGTGAACTGACGATGGCATTCGTACACACGAAGGATCGCTCGTTATCGCGCCGCCTGTTTCTCAGGGGCGTATCCACGAACCTGGCACTGCCTCCGCTAGTGGCGATGTTCAATTCCAACGGCACGGCGTATGCCGCCCCGTCGAAGGATGCGGCGAAGCCGGCCAACCGGTTTGTCCTGTGGTTCAACGGCAACGGCATTGTGGAGCGCTATTGGATTCCCACGGAGACCGGCAGCGATTTCGTCATGACGCCGTGCCTTGCGCCGCTTGCCCCCTTCCGCAACGATATCCACATCGTGACGGGACTGGATAATCCGGCGGCGCGGCTGCCTGGCCCCGGCAACGATCACCACCGCTCGATGAGTGCTCTGGTGACGGGCACGCAATTCACCGGGCGCGGCGCGGGTGGCGCATCCATCGATCAGCACATTGCGGCGAAGGTTGGCGGCGATTCGCGCTTCCGCTCGCTCCAGATCGGTGTTTCGCAGGAATCGTTCGGCGAGAGCGTGCAGCGCAACATGAGTTGGGCCGGATACGACAGGGCTTTGCCGCCGGAAATGCTGCCGCACAAGCTGTTTGACCGGCTGTTCGGCGCGCGGGATTTGGGATGGGTGAACCGCAAGAAATCGGTGCTGGATGCGGTGCAGGAGGATGCCGCGGCGCTGCGCAAGTCGCTGGGCGCGGAGGATCGCAACCGGCTGGAAGAGCATCTGGCCAGCGTGCGCGATGTGGAGCGCTCGATTGCGAGTTTGCCGCCGAACTACCGCAAAGTGGATCCGCCGGAATTTGACGGCGACATGAAGGATTGGCCGCGCATCGCGAAGCTGCAAAGCGAGCTGCTGGTTCACGCGTTTGCATCGGGGCAGACGCGCGTTGCCAGCTACATGCTGACGAAGTGCCAAGGATTGACGCGATTCCCCTGGCTGGGCTATACGGCGGCGCGGCATCACGATTACACGCATCGCGACGGCAAGGCGCCGGGGGCGGATACGCTCGACGGGCAGCGCATCATGCGCGATATTTGCCGCTGGCACGTGGAGGAATTCGCGTGGCTGCTGGGACGGCTGAAGGCGACACCGGAAGGGGACGGCAACCTGCTGGACCGCACATCCTTGGTCTTCATCCATGAACACGCCGAAGCCAACGATCACAAGAACAACGGACTGAGCGTGATTCTCGCGGGGCACGCGGGCGGTCTGATCACGGGGCGCCACACACGCACCACAGGCACCATCGGCGATCTGTATCTGGCCGTCGCCAACAAAGCCATGGGAGCGGCGATGAAGGAATTTCCGAGCGCTCACAAAGAGCTGAGCGGGATCTTCAGCTAAAGGCTGGAACTGGCCGCGCCCGCCGAGCAGTCCAGCTTGGTGCGGAGCGTGAATCGTGCATCGACGGGCATGCTGCCCAGGATTTGCCCGGTTAGATACTTGCCAACCATGGGGCCGTGTTTGAAGCCATGGCCGGAGCCTCCGCCGGCCAGCCATACGTTATCTTTTTCCGGATGCCGGTCGAGGAGATAATCGCCGTTCGACGTGTTCTCGTACTGGCACACACGGGTTTCCACCAGAGGCGCATGGGCGAGCGCGGGGAAGCGTTCGGCGAGGTAGGCTCTCACAGTGCCCACGGATTCGGGACTGACGGTACGCGGCTCGGTGTCCGGATCGATGGCGGGGCCGCGCACATCCAGGGCGATCTTGAATCCGCGCGACTCGAGATCGGGAATGCCGTAATACTGGCTGCCGGTGTCCACCCAGCACGGCATCTTGCCGGGGCTGAAATCGGCGATGCCGGCGGGCACTCCGAAGAACATCACTTCCTGGCGCGTGGGCACAATGCGCGCGCCCAGCAGATCGGGAAAGAGCCGTGGCAGCCAGGGTCCGCACGCGTAGACCACGATGCCCTCCGGCGACTCGTCCGGGGCGATATGCCGCTGCTCGTATTGCACTCCGTTGGCTATCAACCAGCGCACCAGAGCCTGCACGGCGCGGCGTGCGAGCAAGGCTCCGGCGTGCGGTTCGTGGATGCCGCGCACGGACGGCGAGTTCGCGATTTGAGGAAAGCGCCGCGCGAGCTCGCACGGATCGAGAATTTCGTGCTCCACGCCGTGGGCTTTGAAGGCTTCGCACGTTTGGGCGGCGAAGGCGTCGTGCTCCGGGTGCAGCCACAGCGTGCCGCAAGGAACGAAGATATCCTCGCCGGTTAACGCGGAGAGTTCCCGCCACAGCGGCAAAGAGCGGATGGACCAGCGGGTGTAGTGTTCGCGCGCGCCGTATCCCATGCGGAGGATGCGGGACTCGCCGCCCGAGGAAGCGCGGCTATTGGCGGGCCCGTAGGAATCGACCAGGCGGACGCGCAGTCCGGCATGATGAAGATGCCACGCCGTCCACGCACCGAAGACACCTGCTCCGACGACGGTGACATCGGCCCGCGTACCGGCAGCCATTAGCGTGGAACAGCGGTGAAGGGGTACCAGTTGCCGTGCTCGCGCGAAACCGGGCGCGAGCGGATGATGATATCTCTCGGCACGCTGACGAAGCGCTGGGCCTTATCGAAAGGCTCCGGATAGAGCTTCAGATCGACGGCGTCGGTGGCGGAGTTGAGCGCGTTGGCATCCTCTTCGGTCATGTAGCCCACGTAATGGACGGAGCCGTCGCCGAGTTTGTGCACCTCGAAGATCTGGAAGGTCTGCTTCGGGAAAATGGGCACTCCGTCGGTACCGGGAGAATAAGTGAAACCGTATACGGCGGCAGGTGCGTAGTCGATCGCTTCGCCGGCTTCTTCGTCTCGTATCAGCCGCAGCTTGCGTTCCGCCCGCAGCTTCTCACGTTCGCCGCTGGAAGCGGCCATTGCATTGCTAGACATGGTGTCGGAACCATTCATTTTACCGCCTAACCGAGCAGGCGTGCCACGTCCTTGGCGAAGTAGGTGAGGACGAAATCGGCGCCGGCGCGGCGGATGGAGGTGAGCGATTCGAGGATGGCGCGGTCGAGGTCGATCCAGCCGTTGCGGGCAGCGGCCATGATCATGCTGAACTCCCCGCTGACCTGGTAGGCGGCAAGCGGCACGTCGAAGCGGTCGCGCGCCATGCGGACGATATCGAGGTATGGGCCGGCGGGCTTGACCATGATCATGTCCGCGCCTTCGGAGATATCGAGGGCAATTTCGCGCATCGCCTCGCGGCCGTTGGCCGGATCCATCTGATAGCTGCGGCGGTCGCCGAACTGCGGCGCGGACTCGGCGGCTTCGCGGAACGGACCGTAGAACGCCGATGCGTACTTGGCGGCGTAGCTCAGGATGGGCACTTTGGGGAAGCCGGCTGCATCGAGGCCCTTGCGAATGGCCGCCACGCGGCCGTCCATCATGTCGGAAGGCGCGACGATATCGGCGCCGGCGCGAGCATGGGTGACGGCGGACTTCGTCAACCATTCGAGAGAAGCGTCGTTATCGACGTCGCCATCGACGATCTTGCCGCAATGGCCGTGGCTGGTATATTCGCAGTTGCAAACGTCGGTGACAACAAGCAGCCTTGGTTCGGCGCGCTTGATGGCGCGGACGGCTTCCTGAACGATGCCGTGCTCGTCGTAGCCGCCCGAGGCCATCTCGTCCTTCGATGCCGGGATACCGAAGAGGATGATGCCGCCGACGCCCAAGGCAACCAACTGCTCGCATTCGCGCACGGCGACGTCGATGGACATCTGGTAGTTGCCGGGCATGGAGCCGATCTCGCGCTTCACCTCTTCGCCGGGGCAGATGAAAAGCGGCAGGATGCAATCGCCGGGGTTCAATTCGGTTTCGCGAACAAGGCTGCGGATCGCGGCGGTGGCACGCAATCGGCGCGGCCGCTCAACAGGAAATGCCAT
>CAYOBO010000078.1:0-3295 GCA_964402295.1 uncultured Candidatus Solibacter sp.
CTGGCTACGAACCAGAAGGTCGGAAGTTCGAATCTTTCCGGGCGCACCACTTAGAAATAATCCCCAGTTACGGCAACACCTCGTAGATCTTCACCGCCCCGGTCCCATATTCGCTGAAAACGCTCCGCTGCACGATCTTCTCAAGCCCCGCCACAGGAACGCAGCTCTCATCGAAGCTCGTACTGACGATGTGGAACTGGGGACCGCGCACGGCTAGCTTTGCTTCCGAATAGCTGGAAAACCTCCGCACGCTCACCACGTTGCCGTTGCGTTCCTCGACCACATGCACATTCGACTCCGGCGCTGCCTGTCCATCGAATAGATAGAGACGCGCGGTCATCGTTTGAAAGTACTCCGGAGTGTACAACGATATCAGCCGACCGTTGTAGTTCAGCCGCAACATGTACCGCCGAATGTCCTTCCCCGCCCAGTCGATCATCGTCCCAATCTTGTTTCCATCGAACATCGGCGAAAACGGCAGTTCAGCGCCCACGACGATGTACCGCGCCCGCAAACGCCCGGCAATTTCCAGCGCGTCCTCTTCCTGCTCCGCGGTGAAGAACCGCGCCGCACGAAAGGCCTGTGCTTGTGTCGGATTCGTCGCCGGCACGCGGCGCCCGAGCGTATTGATGAGGTAGCCGTAATCGCACCAGGAAAGCACTGTGTAATCGGGCCGCTTCGTTGGCGGTTCGTAACGCGCGTAATAGTAGCCCGGGTCGCCGAACGGTTCCGGCGTATTCTTCCGTATCCACTCCATGGCCGCTTGCCAGTCCCCTCGTGGCGATGCATCGCGCCGCAACACCCGCAACCCTCCTTCGACGCAAGGATAGGCGACACCCAACGCCAGCACCGCGATCACGGGCCAGCGGAAGCGCTTGATGTATTCCCCGGCGAGTAGCGCGGTAAAGATCGCCACAAACGGGGCAAGATAGTACCCCATGCGGTTCTGCGCCAGAGTCGCCAGCAGCAGTAGCGTGCCCGTGGTGAGCAGGGCGGGCATCCCCGCAACCGGATTGGAAACCAGAATGCGCCGCCAGAACAGCGCCATGCCGGCCATTGCCAGGAAGATTGCGTACCCGTAGTGCAGAGTGGCTGCCCGTGTGGAGAATTCATCGGTGAAATAGAACAATGGCTTCAGTTCCACCACATGCAGGCGCCATCCCGTTGGACGCAGGAAATTTCCAATCTCGGACGTCATCGGCCTCCAGAACGGAGGATCGAAGATAATCAGCGCCATCCAGCCGGCAATGACAGGTCCCAGGGTCAGCGCCGCAAACCGGCTTCCGTAAACCCTCTTCCACCCTAGAAGCAGCAAATAGCCGAACGCGAGCAGAGCCGCAATGGAAGCGGCGATGGTGTAGCTGCCCCAAAGAATCTGCCGGTAAGGGAGAAAGAGAACCAGTCCGATGCCGGCCATGATCAGGGCCTGTTGCGCCACGGGCTTGTAGTCCTGCCGCCAGCGAGCCTGAATCGCGCACTCCACGAATATCGCGATCAGCAATACGCCAACCCAGAACGCGCCACCCACCCAATTGAGCAAGTAAGCTGCAAGAACAATACCGGCCAGAATTCCCCGGCCATATACCAGCAGAGCGAAAGTCAGAATGCCCAGCAGGCTTTCGGCAACGTGCTGATCCGGACTCCCCAACTGGCTGACCCGCAGAAACACTCCGGGTAGTATCGCGGTGATCGCCGCAGCCATAAGGGCAGTAAGAGGGGTACTCATCCGGCGCACCGGGAAAAACACCACGGCGGGAATCAGTGCGCCCAGCACCGGACTGGCCAATGCCGCAACAGTGTGGGGCGAAAACGGCAAAAGCCATGCCGCAAACCCCAGCAGCATCGTAAAAAAGGGAGCCGTGGGAATCTGTCCGGTTTCCGGTCCGGCCAGGTAAGGATCCACGGCGGGCACAACCGGAGGGTGGGCGAGGAAATTCTCCATCAGCCGCACGTGGTAGTAGGTGTCGACGTCCTGAAAATTGACGCGCTCCCGCGCGAACGTAAATGGCCACGGAATCCAAATCCGCCACAGTAAGGCCAGCAGGCAGACTGCGCCTAACCAGGTGTACGTCCGCAAAGTGGACATTGGCGGTGCGCCCTCCGTCTCCTGCCCGCTTGTCTTCTTCCAAGTAGTGGCCATGTTACGATTTACCCTATTGTGACCCAACGCATCTTCCCCATTGTCGCGCTACTTCCAACCCTCTTGACCGCGCAATCCGCGCTCACGGTCTCCACCCCGCGCCTTGCCCGTATCGACGCGCTCCTCGATCGTTACGTCCAGGAAAACCGTATCCCCGGCGCTGTCGCCCTTGTGCTCCGCCATGGCACCCCTGTCTACCAGCGAGCCGTTGGCTGGGCCGATAAAGAGTCCGGACGTCGCATGCAGCCGGACACCATCTTCCGCATCGCCTCGCAATCGAAAGCCATCACCAGCGCGGCTATCCTCATTCTCGTGGAGGAGGGCAAAATCGGCCTCAACGAACCAGTCGGGAACTTCATCCCCACCTTCAAAAAGACCGCCGTCGCCGACGCCAACGGAAATGTCACCCCCGCCAAACGCCCCATCGCCATTCACGACCTGCTGACCCACACCGCCGGCATCTCCTACGGCAATGAGCCACACATCGCCGCCGCTTATCGCGAAAAAGGACTCGGGCCCGCGGCGGGCAACGGCTGGTACACCGCCGACAAGGACGAGCCGATTTGCGTCACCATGGAGCGCCTCGGCACTCTGCCCTTTGTCTCCCAACCGGGGGAAAAGTTCGTCTACGGCTACAACACCGACATTCTCGGCTGTGTCGTCGAGAAAGCATCCGGCATGCCTTTCGACAAGTTCATCGAAACGCGCATTACAGGCCCGCTCGGCATGAAGGACACGCGCTTCTTCCTCAAGCCCGAGGACCGCGACCGCCTCGCCGCTGTCTATGCAAGCGATGGCCCCACCGCTTACAAGCGAGCTCCGGAAGGCTCCAAAGGCCAGGGCCACTACATCGCTGGTCCGCGCAAGAGCTTCTCCGGGGGCGCCGGCCTCACATCCACCGCCCACGACTACGCCCGCTTCCTGGAATGCATCCGCCGCGGCGGTGAACTCGATGGTGTCCGCATCCTCTCCCCGCGCACGGCCAGGCTCATGCACACCAATCAATCCGGCACGCTTCATTCCACCAACGGGGTCGGCTTCGGCTATGGCTTTGATGTCAACGAGCGTTACGGCGCCAAGGGATTGGCGGGCGTCGGCGCCTTCGGCTGGGGTGGCGCTTACGGCACCAGCTACCAGGTGGATCCCGAAAGCGGC
>CAYOBO010000078.1:3395-31507 GCA_964402295.1 uncultured Candidatus Solibacter sp.
TTGTTACCAGACCAGCCGCAGCGCGAGTTGCGTGCGCCGCGCGATGTTGGCTTGGCCGGTTATGCGCCCGAAGGCCGCATTGGTCGGCGCAATCACCGGGCCGTTGAACGTGGGCGAGTTGAAAAAGTTAAAGAACTCGGCGCGGAACTGAATCGTCAGTTTTTCCTTGATGTCGAAGTTCTTCAGGGCGGAAAAGTCCACGTTGTTCACGCCGTCAGCCCGCAGGTTGGCGAAGCGTGTCGGGAAAGTGCGGACGTTGAGGTCCAACTGCTGCGCGGCGATGGTGTTGAACCGCGACGTGTCGAAGGAGCGGTCGACGTTGGAGGGATCCCAATTCAGGCTGCCGCCGAAGTAAATCACGTTGCCCCAATTGACCGGCCCGCCCGGCTGCGCGGTGTAGATGACATTGGTTACCCATCCTCCGATCACGTGATTCACGATCGGATGGACGTTCGTGAGAAAGGAGCGCTTCCGCCCAAACGGCAGCTCGTAGCTGGCCGACACCACCAATCGCTGCGGGCGGTCCTCGGCGGCAATCCGCTTTTCCAGGAAGTCCTGGAACGGATTCAGGTGACTGCGCCATTCGATGAGCTTGGACCACTGGTAATTGCCAAGCAAGCTAAGACCGCCCGAGAACCGCTTTTCCAGCCGCACAGCGAACATGTGGAACGTCGAGGATCCCCGGTTCAGCGAGTCCTCCTGAACGCTAGCAAAATGCGGAAACGGCCGGAGGAGTTGCTGGCGCTGCACGAGCGCGCCGTTCAGTCCTGTCCGCGGGATCAGTCCGGCGAATGGATTGGCGACGTTCGACGTCAGCCGGTTGATGGTGGCTTGGTCGCGAACGGGCAGGCTGCTGAGCTGATCGCCGGGAACAAAGTTTCGTTCCCGGTTTACTTCCAGATGGATGCCGCGATTGCCGATATAGCCGAGCTCCAGCACCGTGTTGGAGCCGAGTTGGCGTTGAATGCTCAGATTCCAGCGCAACGAATACGGATTCAGCAGCTCCGGCGAGTAGAACCGTGCGCCCCGGCCAAGGAAGGTCCGCAACCCGAGGCTCGATCCGGGCGGCTGGTCGAATCCGCCAGGAAAGGGGTTGGCGAACGTTGCCGCCGGCGTACGGAATCCGTCGAGCGTCGGCACCAGCAAGGTTTCCTGGCTGAAACCGGGTTGTTGCGGGACGGGCACTCCGTAGCTCACCAGGAACACCCCCGTGCCGCCACGAATGACGGTATTGCCGCCGAGGAACTGCGGACTCCAGGAAAAGCCGAAGCGCGGACTGACATACATCGATTGCGTGTTGAAGACACGTCGGTTCGAATCGCTGGCAAACAGCAGTCCGCCGGGAGCGCGAAATTGGCCCACGGCGATTTCGGGAATCGGGTTGCGGTCGTAGGCGGCCGAAGCGGCGGCCTGAATCGGATTCGCCGTGGTGAAATCGAAGCCGTTCACGATGCGGTTGTAACGTTCCGTGGCCGGCACGTCGCGCTCCAAGCGCAGGCCGAGGTTGAAGGTCAGATCGCGTCGAGCGCGCCAGTCGTCCTGCACGAACAGCGCCCAGTACGGAGCGGAAACCGTGCGATGCGCATTCAGATCGAACTGGCCGCCGGTCGGGAGGCCAAGCAGAAACGAAGCCATATCCTGACCGATGGGCGCCGCCGGGGCATTGTCGAGCGGGCCGCGCGTCCATTCCGATCCGAACACGTACCGGCCGGCCGAATCGAGGAAGTTGAAGCTGCTCTCGCGCGAGTAACGGAGGTCGGCGCCGAATTTCAGAGAATGGCTGCGCACAATCTTGGTGACCGACGTGAAGATTTGAAAGATATCCTGCACGTCTTCCTGCGAAGCTTCCGAGCCGAGACCTGAGTAGGAACCGGACAGAAACTGCACCCGGGGCAAGGTACGCTCGCGTGACGCGGCGGCAATGTAGGCCGGCAAACCGAGGGCGGTGGTGTCGAAATCCGGAAACAAGTTCGTATTCCCCTCGACAAACCGTGTCCAATTCAGACGCGTGTTGAGCACCGTGGCCGGGCTGAGGGTGAAGACGTCGTCAACAGTCACGCCCCAATTCTCCCGTTTGAACTGCCGGCCGGCGGCCGGGTTCTGGCCGACCTGGTAGCCGAGCGCGTTAATGCCTGCCCCGGCCCGTTCATTGTTACGGATGGAGAAGAACAGCTTGTGGCGGTCCGAGACATTGACGTCCATGCGGCCGAGCACGTTGTGGAATGCGTTGCGCTCCCCGGCTTGGCCGATGAAGAGGTTGTTCTGCCCGTTGGCCCCGCCGGCGGCATTGGGGGCCGGATAATACTGTAGATAGTTCCGTGCGATGGGGCTGATGCGCGATGCGGGAATCAAGTTGTTCGGAAACGCCGTGCGGCGCACCCGCGCACCTTCGGCCGCGCCGGTCAGCGGATCGTAAATCTGATAGACAGCACCCAGCGGCAGAAGCGCGCTGAAGTCGCCGTTGCGCTGGGCGTCGGTTGGAACGGTTGTGCGATCGGGCCGTGGCAGAGCGTCGCGAATTTTCTCGAACCCCCAGTAGAAAAACAGCCTGTTGCGGCCGTCAAAGACCTTCGGCGCCCAGATCGGGCCGCCAACGGTGGCGCCGTACTGGTTGAACCGCACCAGCGGCTTTGGCTGGTTGGTCGCGTTATTGAAAAACTGATTGGCCGCGAGATTGGAAATCTGGTTAAACTCGTAGGCCGTGCCGTGCAGCGCGTTGGTCCCCGACTTCATGACGACATTCACCGTGCCGCCGCCGGTGTGGCCATAGGCGGCGTCGACGTTAAACGTTTCGACTTTCACTTCCTGCACGGCGTCGACGGGAGGGTTGTAGGCCACACGCGAATTGCGGGTTGTGTTCGGCGCGCCATCGAGAAGCAATTCGTTCGTCTGCGAGGCGCCGCCTCCCATCGAGAAACCCGACGGGCCGGCGTTGTCAAAAGGCCGGTAAAAGCGCGGATCGCTCGACGGAATCACGCCGAAGGCAAGTTGCGCCAGCACGAGCGGCGTGCGGCCGTTCATCGGCATATTCTCGATCACCTTCGTGTCGATCACCTGGCCCGAACTCGCCGTCGCGGTTTGCAGCAACGGAACCTCGGCCGAGATCGTGATGTTCTCGGTAACCGCGCCGACTTCCAGCGTCACATCGAGCGGGATGCGCTGGTTCGTGGAGACGCGGAAACCTTCGCGATTGTAGCGCTTGAAGCCTTGTGCCTCGACGCTGAGCACGTAATCGCCGGGCGGGAGGAAGGGCAGCGTGTACTGGCCATCGCTGCCAGAAACGGTCTCGAAGTTGGCGCCTGTTTGCGCCTGGCGGGCCAAGATCTTCGCCCCGGCGATCGCGCCTCCCTGCGCGTCGGTGACGAGGCCGGAAATTGTGGAACGGAATTCCTGGGCGGAAAGGCTCAGGCAAATGGATGCGAGAACAATGTAGCGGAGCATCACCCGATATCCCCTGACGGCAAAGTCTATAATCCAGCGCGGGCGGGCCTCCGCCCAATAGATGAAATATACTATATATTTCCCCATTGAAGAACGCAATAGGCTCTCTCGCACTACGCCGGTTTATAGAGAAAAATCATCGCCAGCACAGTCAGCACGATAAAGACAATGATGGACGCCGCCGTCAGCTCCAGCAGCGCCACCTTCTTCTCCGCCGGATCCCGCATGCCCCAATCCTGTCCACTCCAGGCGTCGGTGTCAAGCCCCACACCCCGGATGTATACTCACTTCTGTGACCGCCCTCGAAAACCTGCAACGCCTCGGCCTCTCGCTCCCGGAACCGCCCGCCGCCGTCGGCGCATATGTCACCTGGGTGCGAACCGGCAATCTCATCCTCACCTCCGGCCAACTCCCCTGGCAAGGGAAAACCATGCTTTACCCCGGACGCCTCGGCGAACACGTCTGGACAGAGGACGGCTACAAAGCCGCCCGCCAGGCCGCACTGAATGCCATCGCCCAATTGAATGCCGCCACCGCCGGCGACCTTGAACGGATTACCCGTATCGTGCGCGTGGAAGGCTACGTACACTGCGCGCCCGGATTCCGCGATCACCCCCGCGTCCTCGATGGCGCATCCGATCTCTTCGTGGAAGTCTTCGAAGAACGCGGCCGCCATGTCCGCACAGCGCTCGGCATCCCCGACATGCCGCTGAACGCCTGTATCCAACTCGGCATCTGGGCCGAAGTCGCATCCTAAGCCGCGGCCTGAAACAGCGCGAAAATCGCTCCCTGCGGATCCGCCACATACGCCATCCGCCCCACTTTCTCCATCGTCATTGGGCCGAAGATCACCTTGCCGCCCAGCTCCACTGCCTTCGCCGCCGATGCGTCGCAATCCGTCACGGCGAAGTAGCTCAACCAGTGCGACGGAACGTTGGGATCGCGATGCTCCACCGGCACAACGCCCCCAATCATCTGCCGCCCCGCCAGGATGTGCCGGTAATGGTCCGCCGGATTCTCCCCGAGCATCATCTTCCATCCGAACAGCGCTTCATAAAACGGCACTGCCTCCTCCGGTTTCTGGCTGCTCAATTCCCCCCAGCAGAACGTGCCCGGCACGCCGTCGATCCGCGTCCCTTTGTGCGCCTTCGGTTGCCACACGCCCAGCACCGCCCCGGAAGGATCTTGCAGCACCGCCATTCGCCCGTAATCCATCACGTCCATTGGCGGACTCGCCACCGTCCCCCCCAACTCCGCGCACTTTGCCGCCACGGCGTCGGCATCCGCCACCTGCACGTAGATCATCCAGTGCGGCGGAATGCCTTTTGCCAGCAGATCTGGCATCAGCGTGTAGGCCGATGCACAGTCCCGGCCTTCCAGTTGAAAGGTCGTGTACACGAAACCCTGCCCCATCGGGTTGTCCTTCGCACTCCAGCCGAACAGCGCTTCATAAAAACGCTTGGCCGATTCCCGATCGCTGGTGCCCAATTCGAACCAGCAAAATTCCCCTTCCTGGTGTCCGTCGATGTGAGGCATAGCCCTCAGTCTACCGGAATCGAATGATGCGGGGTTAACGCAGCAGATCGAGTATGGAGCGGAGTTCTTCGCGGATGGGCTCGAGGGCAGAGGCGGGAACGCCCCCGAACAGATCGCCCTGAATGGCCGGACGCGTGGCCACTTCCATCTTCTTCTTGCCCTTGGCGGCAGGTGGCTTTACCGCGGCTTTGCTGGCAAGGTGGTTGCGCGCGCCCTCGATGGTGAACCGTTCTTCGTAAAGGAGCCGCTTGATTTCCAGAACCAGTTCCACGTCCTTGCGGCGGTAAAGGCGGTGGCCGGTGCCCGATTTCTTCGGACCCAGTTGCGGGAATTCGGTCTCCCAAAAGCGGAGAACAAAGGGTTTGACCTGCGCAAGCTTGCTGACGTCGCCGATACGGAAGTATAGTTTATCCGGAATTTCCGGCTGCGTTTGTTCCGTCGATACAGCAGGGTTCGCCATCTTCTCTAAGCAGCGAGGGGAGGCTCCTAACAATCGTATTGAAAGCCGGAGGCCACGTCAAGGTGGCCGCCGCTGCCTATTTCGGCAGCGGTAGACGTTCGGGTTTCGCGAAGTCCGAGGTCATCTTGGCGGGAAGACGCCAGACGGCGCTGCCCGATTTGTTGGTGAAGTAGAGATGGGAGACGGAAGGTCCCTTGGTATCGCCGTCAGCCCAGAGGGCATAGAAATCGGGATGGGCGTTGACAGGCTTACGGGCGTAGGTGTGGTTGAACTCTTTGGCAGCCGTCAGGCGGCGCACCTTCTTCCAGGTCGCCCCCTGATCCTTGCTGGTCCATAGGACCATGTCGCCGCCAGTGGTGTAAGGTTGCGGACCAGGCTCGGTTGGGGCGATGACGCGCCACGTGCCATCCGGTTCGATCCAGAGCGCGCCAAAGTCGTAATTGTGATCGGAGCGGGTGAAGTCCCGGATGATCCATTGCTTGCCGTCCCAGCGCGCGGTGTGCCAGAGGCGCGGGTCATTGGCAGGTCCCGAGGCGTAGCCCTTGCTGGTGAGATAAAGAATGACGGGGTGGCCGTCCCGGTCGAAAGCGACTTCCTTGAGATACACAAGTCGTCCTTCCGACTTATAGTCATGGACCAGCGAGGCATGCTTGGCATCCCGCACGGGAATCTCGAGAGTCTTGCCGTCCGCGCTTTTCCAAGTCTTCCCCATATCCGACGTTTCCATGTAGTAAAGGTTGGTGCGTTCATTGAGTCCGACGGGTTCGGGGTGTAGATTGAAGGCGGTTGCCGTGCGGTCCCCCTGGTGGGCAGTGACCTGATAGTGGCCCAATTCGGCCCGGGCCAGCAGTTCGGGCTTGGTCCACGTCCGGCCGTCGGTGCTCGAGTTGAAATAGAGGCTGCGGCCTTTGTTCTCGTAGAGGGTATGCAGGAATAGGAACCCTTTGCCGGGATGAAACCAGGGATGGCCGTAAGAGAAGTTAGTAGTCTGAATCAGCTCGAAATCGCGGATGTCGTAGGGCTTGCGGCTGCGGTGAATGTAGGAAGGTCGCCCCGTGCCATGCGCGTTCGAGAAAATCCAGATGTGGCCGTCCGTGTCGATGGACATCACCGGGTTGTCATGGGCGTCGTTGGTCTTCTTGTTCAGCAGCACGGTGGGGCGCGGCACCATGCCGGTCCGGTGATCGAAGTAGGAAACCATGTGCAGCAGTTCCTGCTTGCCTTCGACGGTGCCTCCGTAGCAGAAGAACGTCTTGTTCTGGGAGGCAACGTAGATGGCGATGGGGGACTGCTGTTGGGGATAGGTGGCGAACCCGCCGCTATATTTGTAGACGTATTCGTCATTGGACGGCTGGTTGTAATACCAGATGCCCGTATAGCCATCGCCCAGGATAGCGGCGGCAGCAAACAGAAAGATGCCAGTCATTGGGGGAACCTCAGTTAGAAAAAGAAGCGGAGCGCGAAGCGCACTTGCCGCTCGTCGGCACGGGCGCTGGTGATTTCGCTGTAGCCGCCAAAGGTGCGCACGCTGCCATCCGGGTTCAGCGCCATCGCCGATACGTTGCCGCCCGGATTGTTGAAATGCGGCGTGTTCGTCGCGTTGAAGGATTCCGCGCGGAACTGCAAATTGTAACGCTCCTTGATGGCGAAGTTGCGAAAGATTCCCAAGTCGAGATTGACGACGCCCGGTCCGCGCAGGATATTGAGTCCGGCGTTGCCGAAGCGCACGTCGGTGACGGGACGGAACGCGAAGGGATCGAAGTACGGATTGCCGGGGCCGGTGCCGCCAAGTATGGCGACACTGTCCTTCGCCAGATCGGCCACTTGGCTGTTGCCCGGCGCATTTAGGGAAGCACCGGACGACGTGACGGTGAATGGCGTGCCGCTATACGAGCTGAAGATACCGTTAATTTGCCAGCCACCGGCAATGGCGGCGGCTGCGCCGGATTGCACCCACCGTTTGCCGCGCCCGAACGGGAGTTCGACGATGCTGCTGACGCGCAGGTTGTGGGGGCGGTCAAAGCCCAACAGAGACCGGTTCCGGCTAAGAGCTTCCGGGTGGTTGAAGAACAGGCCGGAATCGTTGTTTTCACCGAACCCGATTGATTTGCTGAACGTGTAAGCCACGCCGATGCTGTATCCGCCGGCAAACCGCCGGTCCAGTTGCGCCTGTAGCGAATTGTAGGTGGACGTGTAGGCCGGCTCATGCAGCGTAGTGGCTACATTGCGGCGAAACTGCGCAAAGTATGGGCGGCCGGCGGCTCCGGTTCCGGGAGGCGCCGCGTTCAGATCCCGCCGGTTGGTGAGGCGGATGCTGCGCGAGCCTACGTATCCTGCCTGGCCCACAAAACCCCACGCGAGTTCGTGCTGGAGCGTGAGGTTGAACGATTGGACGTAGCCGCGGTGGAAGTCCTGGGGCACCGTGAGCGTGGTCACGGACGTGGGCAGCGGAATCACTCCTGGGCTGATGTCCGGCAGTTGGGGCAGCGGGATGCCGTCGGCGTGGCGGCCCGCAGCGGAGAAGGTGTTCGGCGCGGGCACGGATTGCTCGATCACCGTGGGATACGAGCTGCGCAAGGGAATCGCCAGCGGGAAGGGATCGATGCTGATACCGTAACCAAGCCGCATGACAAGCTTGCTGGTGGCGCGGTAGGAAATCCCAAGCCGTGGTGCAAACAGCTTCTTCGAGAGCTCCACACCGGTATCTCGGGGAGTCGGCCCCACGCCGCCGATCAGCATCTGATTGGTGGTCCAGTCATAGCGCTCGACGCCGCGGTTATCGCGCGTAACCATCGGATAGTATTCCCAGCGCAGACCCAGATTCAGGGTGAGGCGGCGGGTGGCCTGCCAGCGGTCACGGAAATAGAAGCCCATGTTATACAGCCGCGTGCGCATGAAATCGGAGGTTGGAATACTCTTCCCGAACGAAGAGGGCAGCCCGAGCAGGAAGGCCGCGAGTGAGTTGAACTGGTTGGGCGCCGTTCCGGGGTTCAGCGCGGTGACTCCGCCAGAGTAGGAGAAGCCGCCCCGGGGGCCAAACGTCCCCGCCGGCTGGTAGTGGTTCATGTGCTGGCGCGCGATCTCGGCGCCCCATCGGAAGTTGTGTGCACCGCGCGTCCAACTGGCGTTCGCCGAATACTGGAACTGGCGGTCGGTGCGGAAGCGCGGGCTCGAGCCGATATAGCCGCCCATGCCTTCGTAATTGCTTACCTGGAACCCTGGGAAGCCGCTTTCGCGCTCCGTGGGTCCGTTCGTGCCGGGGATTTTCAGGACATCCAGGCCGATGTTCTTGCCGTAAAACTCATCGTTGCCGTACTGACCCTGCTGCGTGTAACCGAAGTGGCCGTCGATCAGCATGTTGGGGCTTACGACGTGCGTCGCTCCGACGGTCAGGCTATGCACGGTGCCGGTGTCGCGCCCCGGGAAAGTGGAAGCCACCCCGCGGCCGCCTGCCTCGCCGAGGGCGGCCGGATCGTACGTCTGATAGTCGAAGATGGCGTAGCGGCCAAACAGCGTCGTCTTCGATCCGGCGTTGTAGTTGACCTTGGCGTCCCAGTTGTTGCGGTCGATACGCAGCGGCGCGGAGGCGAAAAAGTTCTGCGCGGTGCGGTCGGCGAAAGTGGGCGCGGGTACCAGCGCGAGGATCTGGCTGCTGATGGAATCGATGCGCGAGGCGGGAATGATCCTGTTGGCGAAAGGCTGGCGTTGCGCGCCGGTGGGGGTACCGGTGTTCGGATCGTAGAGGTTTGTGAAAATGTCTGAAAAATCTCCCCTGCGGTGGGCTGTGGTGGGAATGGTGGTAAAGCGCGAGAAGCTCTGGCGCTGGTTCATTCCTTCGTAGCTGGTGAAGAAGAACAGCTTGTTCTTCACGACGGGGCCGCCCAGCGTGCCGCCGTACTGATTGACAATGTTCTTGGGAAGGGTGGAGGTTTGCGTATTGAATGCGTTGCGGGCGCGAAGCCGGCTATTCGTGTGGTAGTTGAAGGCCGTCCCATGGAACTCATTGGTGCCGCTCTTGGTTTCCACGCTGACAATGGCTCCCGCCGCCAGCCCCTGTTCGGCGTCGTAGCTGTTGGTGACCACGTTCACTGAGCCGATGGATTCGAGCGGTGGAACGTAGGCCGTCAGGTGCGGCAGCCAGAGGTACGTATTACTGGCCCCGTCCACACGCGTGTTGTTGTTGCTCTGGCTGGTTCCGTTGACATTGGCGACCAGCGACCCGGCGGGGTTGCCCGCGATGGAGTTGGAATCGGCGGGCGGCGTCACTCCGGGGATGAGCCCGAGCAAAGATTGGAAGTTACGGAATCCGCCCACGGGGAGATTGTTGATTTCCTTATTCGTGAGTTCCCGCCGCACATCGGACCGGTCTGTTTGCAACGCTGGAATTTCGCCCGTGACCTGCATCGTCTGCGACGTTTCGCCGAGAGCCAGGTTTGCATCGACTCGCACGACTTCGTTGACGCTGACCTGTATGCCGGTGCGCCGGAAAGTCTGGAACCCGGCAGCGGTGCAGATGACTTCGTATAGCCCGGACTGCACGTTGGAGAACAGGTATGCGCCTTGCTGATTGGTGACGGCTTCCTGCGTTGCGCCGGTCTGTTGATTGACCAACTTTACTTGGGCACTGGGTACTGCGGCTTGCGTGGGATCCGAGACATTGCCGACGACCGAGCCGTAGAGCACCTGCGCATCAGCGGGGACCGTGGAAAGCGAAACCACGAGGGCAACAAGGACCATGGGTAGCAACATAGCTTCCAAGCTTGCCATCGATTGCCGGCCGGCGCCCAGTTTCAAGAGGTCCGTTACGGAGCTGTTACGTAGTATTTTCAGCGAGTTGCGGGAATTGGCCGGAATGCCGCTAGGCGGGCGTTCTTGAGTGCTCCGGCTTCGATGTGGGCTTCCACCACCGCTTCCCAGTGCTCGGGGCGGCCCGCCTGATTCCACCTTGCGGAGAAATCTTCCAGGCTGAGAGGCGATGTGAGGAAAGTGGCCAGCGCGGCGGTTTGCAGCCCGCTGAGGAGAATCAGGCTCGAATCCGAAGTATGGCCGGGCAGCACGGCGACGATGCCGAAGCGCCGCTGGTTGCTCGGGTTGTCCGGGTCAGTGGAACCAGTGAACTTCTCCGGTTCAGCGGGAAGAGGTTTACGGTTACCGACGGCTCCGTTTCCAGGGAGCAGGTAAAAATTGGTCCGGTCGACGTATTGATCGAGGGCGGCGTTCGTGGGTGGGATACCGAGGAACACAAGGTTTTCATTGCCGTACTTGTCCAGAGAAAGGCTGGCCGTGGGGCTTACTTCGAGCGGCACTCCATGACCGGAGAGGAACCGCGTCAGTTGGATCGCCGCGGCGGTGTCGCTGGCCACCGAATAGGACTGGGAAACTTGTGGCTTGCCGAGGCGTTCGACGAGAGCGGCCAGATTGGGTGAGTTGCGCCATCCCTCCGGATCATTAATTAAAACATCGCGAACGCGCAGTTGCCCCCAAACATAGAAAACAGGAATCGGGTAGATGACCCGCGTAAGCCGGCCCGGGCGGAGCATCGATTGCCATAAAGCCGGAAGTTTGTTGTTGCGCGTGGACCGATCCAGTTCGTTGCGAAGAGTGAAGTTCGACCAAGTAAGGCCGGCGGCGAGGACAAGCAGTACGGCACAAGCAGCAGCCAGTATCCACCGCCCCGCGGGCCGTGGCCATACCCGTTTGGGTTCGGCTACGGCCACCTCGATGAACTCGAGCTTGTGGGAGCCTTGCGGAATGACAACACGGAGGCCGCCCTGACCACTTTCCGATTCGGCGTACTCCTTCAGCTTGAGCCGCAGGCGGGAGATCTGCACGCGGACCGTGGCGTCGATCCGCGGATCGAAGTCCTCTCGTTTGCCGAAAACATCGATAGCGATGGCGTATTCGCTAATCGGCTGGTCCCTGTGCTCGTAGAGGTAAAGGAGCAACTTGCGCAGCGCGGGAGAGCGCGATAGGGCCGGGCTGTTCGCGACAGATTCGACCAGAGCCTGGTGGCCGGGATGTGTGGCTGCCCCTGCTGCCGCCATATTGGGAATTGTATCGAAGATGGTAGCCTTTAGGGATGTTGCGGCAGGTGGCAAGCGGATTTCAGGTGGCGGCGCTGGTGATGGGAATCCCGTCGTTGGCGGCGGTGCTGTTCTTCGGCGGGTCGGCGATCGTCTTGCGGATGAATACACCGGCGGAATCGCCGGGCGGCCATGCGGGACCGTCGCTCGTCAATTACCTCGTGGACGGGGCCCGGCTGTTAGGGAAGGTCTTCGGATTCCTGGGTTTGGTGGGACAGACGGTGTTTGCCGTCCTCGCCGGCGTGGCCCTGTTGGTGTTGCTGTTTGCCGTCCTGTGCTTCTTCACCGGGCGTGGGCTTCAGGAAAATGCGCTGTGGGCGCGCGTGGTGGCCATGGGGATTTCCGGAATGGTGCTGCTCATTGCAGCCGTGGGGATTTTGTCCACCCGGCGAATGCCGGGCTTGATCCTCTTCGGGCCCTTCGCGGCCGCGAGCGGATATGCCCTTTGGGCGCTGCTCCGGCGCGGATGACTACTGCCCGGCGGGGGCGATCTCGAGCAACTCGATTTCAAAGATAAGCGCGGCGCCGCCCGGGATCGAGGGGCGTCCGCGATCCCCGTATGCTTTGTCGGACGGGCAAACCAGCAGCGCTTTTCCGCCGACTTTCATCTTCTGTACCCCCTCCGTCCAGCAGGGGATGACCCCAGTGAGCGGAAACTGCGCCGGTTCGTTCCGCTTGTAGGAGGAATCGAATTCGTTGCCGTTAATCAGCGTGCCCCGGTAGTGAACCTTTACCGAATCGCTCGCTTTCGGAGAAGGGCCGGTGCCAGCCGTCAACTCGCGATAGAGGATGCCGGATTCCGTCTTTACCGTACCCGGAACGGCCATCTCTTTGTCGATATAAGCCTGCGACGAGACCTTCTCCCGTGTCACGACACGGTCGGCGCGGGAGCGCGCCAAGGGCTCAATTCTCGGTCCCCATTCATTGATATCCAGCGCGGGTTTGCCGGCGGTGGCGTCCGTAAGCGCCCGCGCGAGGATGCCGAGTTCGTCCGGTGAGAGATCGAACTGTGCCAGGTTCCGATGCACGGTGAGGCCAAGCGCATAGATCGCCTTCTGATCGTCGGTGGTCAGCGCGGGAGCAGCGGCGGGCTTCGGTTTCGCGGCAGCGGTGGGCTTTGCTTTCGCGGCCGTGACCGGCTTCGGCTGGACAGCGCTGACAGTGGGCTTAGGCTTCGCCGCGGCGGCCGGCTTACTCACGGCGGGTTTCGGCGCCACGGTGGCTTTGGGCGCGGGGGCCTGCCCATGCACGAGAATTGGAATCAGAAGCAAAAATCCACGCATCTCCTTAGGCTAGCAGTTCCACCCCCAGGGCCGGAGGACCATTAGAATTTCACCAGTGCCCCCGACGGCAAGCCCGGAATCTCCACCTTCATCAAGGCCCATAGATGCTGCCCGTCGAACCGCAGCAGCACCGGTTCCGACAAGCCGGGCCACGAGATGGGTGTCGCGGTGGCCGTGGCCTTGTCGATGCGGACGAATGAGGGCGCCGGGGCGCTTTCCGTTCGGATTGCCCAAATCGCCTCGCCGTCGAATTCCAGCATGCCGGGGCTCCCCCCCACGTTGACCTTGGTCAGGGTTTGTGGAAAGCCGTCGCGGCCCGTATTCCAGCGCGCGAGCATTCCTTGCGGGCCGCAGGAAACCCAGATAGCGGTTCCGTCGAACACCATTCCAGGCATCGGATCGCCGGGCGGACATACTTCGCGTTCGGCCACCGCCTGGACACTTGGGGATAGTTGCACAATCGATCCGCTGGCGGCGACGGCCGCCCACATATGTTCCCCGTCCCAAACGAGTTGACTCGCGTCGCCGATGGAGGTATTCTCCGCTTCGACAACAAGCAGATCGGCGGGAACGCCGAGAGTCGGCTTGAGCTTCCGCACGCCGTTGTCCCCAGCCAGCCACAAGTGCATGCCGTCAAATGCAATCCGCCAGGTGTTCCCGGAAAGATTCAGGGCGAGCGATTGCACCCCACTATCCGGCCTGACACGCACCAGCGCGTCCGTGTGCAGGCGCCAGAGCAATCCACCGTCGTGAAGAAGGGTGGCTCCCGCGGAAGGGAGATTGTTGGGCGCGCCCGCAATGGTCTGGTGCCAGAGTTCGGCTCCATCGAGAGTGCGGAATTTGGTAAGCCCGTTGGAACGCATCACATACACGGAGCTGCCATCGGTTTCGATGCCCAGCACTTTTGGTGGAGCCTGATTGCCGGCGGCCGGCGTGTTATACACCAGCGGGATTTGCAGGACAGGGCTCCGCTGCGCACTCCATCGGCGGAGGGCAATTCGCTGAGTGTACCCAGGGTCTCCTTTCGGCCCGGTGGCTCCCGTAGGCCCCGTGGCGCCGGCGGGTCCTTGCCGGCCGGGCGGTCCGGGGACACCTTCCGGCCCCAGCCAGCTCAGCTCCAGACGCGCGGGATGGCTGGTTGCCGTGTTTTCCTTGCTGTCAAAAACGGCGGCGGCCCCCGATGCCGCCGAGATCAGCAGACCATGGTTCGGTGTGCCTCCAATCCACGATTCCACGAACGCGGTGACGTCGATCGTAATGTACGTGTTTGGAGCCGACACGGCGATGTTGGTCAGGCGGCGTGTCGCCGTTGCCGGCAGCGTACGCGCGTTCACTGTGGATTCTGTCCATGGGCCCGTCAGCATCGCCGCTTCGAGAATCCCTGGGCGGGCCACTTGGCTGGCGTAGAGCGTCAGAGTCGCTGCGCGAAGCGTCTGGCCTCTTGCAATAGCGGGCATCGAGAACTGGACCAGCGCACGCCGTGTGCCGTCCACCGGCATCCGTTCCTGGAATCCAAAGTTCGTCTCTGGGCTATCAGAGGCAATGTAGGTATCGGCCATCAGGGGGACGGTTTGCGCGCCCAAAGGGAGTGTAGACATCACGAAAAGGAGGATTCGGCGTTGCACATCTGACCCGCGGGATTTCGCGCCGCCATGGACCACGCGAGCGCCCCGCCACACTTATGCTGTTGATTGTCAAGGAAAAGACAGATATGCTGAAGGACTCACACTCACCATAGGCCGAGCGCAGTAAACCGTGGGCACTCTTAAATTGATTTCGTTACTCCTCCTCCATTGGGCCAGCCTTGCCTCAGCCCAGATCAACTTCTCCGACCTCCGTATGAACCGCGCCGACTACCCCGCCGGCTCGCAACCCTACTACGTCGCCACCGCCAGCTTGCGCAACAACGGCCGCCAGGACGTCATCGTCGCCAACCGTTCGGCAGGAACCGTCTCCGTCTTCCTCAATAATGGAGACGGCACGTTCGCGCCCCGGGTTGATTACGCCAGCGGTGCCTGGCCTCAATCGCTCGCCATCGCGGACTTCAACTCCGATAGCTGCCTAGATGTCGCCGTCGCCAATTTCGAAAGTGCTTCCATCGCCACCTTCCTCGGCCGGCGCATCGGCACACAATGTACCGGAGCTCTAGAGACACCCATCTATACCGACTCCCTCTACGAGGCCCCCGGCGCCCTCGCCGCCGGCGACTTCACCGGCGACGGCAAACAGGACCTCGCCGTCACCAGCCCCAGCGACAACATCGTCACGATCCTGGTCGGCAACGACGACGGCTCCTTCACCCAGTACGATTTCTATTTCTATTTCTATGACACCGGCATCAATCCCAATTCCATCGTTGCCGCGGACTTCACCGGTGACGGCCTCCTTGACCTCGCCATCGCCAACGCAGGCTCTCCCTACCTCACCATTCTGATACGTCAAAACGGCGACGAGGGCCTATTCTATGCGGATGAGTATGCGATCCCCAGTCCCGCCAATTGGATCACCTCCCGCGACCTCAATGGTGACGGCCGTCCCGATCTTGCCACCGCCAACTACGACAACGGTGTCAATGTGCTCCTCAATACAGGGAATCCGCAAGGCCTATTCACCACCGCCACAGTCTTCCCCTCCGGACCCGCCGCCACCACCATCGTCTCCGCCGATTTCAATCAGGACGGGCGGCTGGACCTCCTCGTCACCAACCAAACGGAGAACACAGTCTCCATCCTCCCGGGCGTTGGCAACGGAACCTTCCAGGCTCCCGTTTCATTCCCCGTGGGAGCCGCGCCCGTGGGTGTCGCCGCCGCCGATTTCAACAACGACAACCACTTCGATCTCGTCACTGGCAACTATACCGCGAATACGATCTCCGTCCTCCTGCAACAGCCCAAGCCCATCCTCGAATCGCTACAGCCAAACACCGCGCACGCAGGCTCTCCTTCCTTCACACTTACCGTGCAGGGAACCAACATCGTCCCCAACACACGCATCGAATGGGATGGCACCCCGCTTCCCACCATCGTCGATTCCCCCACATCCGCCCGCGCCACCATCGCCAGCGGCATGCTCAACGCCGCCGGTGTCATCCCCGTTCAACTCCGCACCCCGTCTAATGCCCTCTCCAATGTCCTCAACTTCACCATCACCGGCATCACTCCCTCCATCACCAACATCACACCCCCAACCGTGTCCGCCGGCAGCCCGCAAACCGTGTTCACTGTCGATGGTTCCGGATTCGAAATCCGCGTTACCGCCCTGTGGAACGGAACCCCAGTAACGACCGCCTTCTTCTCCCCGACCCGCGCCTTTGTCACCATCCCCGCGAATCTGCTGCAAGCTCCAGGCACCGCGCAACTACAGATGCGCAACCCCACCGGACCCGCCTCGGCCCCGCGCAACATTTCCATCACCGGCGCCGGCCCAACCATCACTTCCCTCACCCCCAACACCGCGCCCCTCGGCAGTCCGGCAATCCCGCTCACCGTCAAAGGCACAAACTTCCAGAACGGCGCTCTGATCGTCTGGAACGGCGCCCAACTCACCACCACGTTCGTCGATCCAACCACGCTGACCGCAACCATCCCAGCCACATTGCTGACTGCCGCCGGCGCTTTCCCCGTCATCGTCAGGAATCCGGACAACCTCAGCTCATCCCCCGTCAATTTCCAGGTCACAGCCTCTACTCCGCCGCCCACGCTCACCTCGCTCAATCCGTCCACCATCCCGCAAGGCTCCGCCGCATTCACGCTCATCCTCAACGGCGCCAACTTCCAACCCGGAGCCACGGCCCGTTGGAACGGCACAAACCTCCAGACCACCCTGCAATCGGCCGCACAGCTCAGCGCCGGCGTTCCCGCCAACCTGCTGCTCAGCGCCGTTACCGCTAGCATCGACGTCCGCAATTCCGACGGTCAGTCCTCCAACGCCCTGCCCTTCCAGGTCACTGCCGTCACCACGCCCGCGCCCGTATTGACCAGCCTCAACCCCTCCTCGGTGAACGCTACCCCGCTCTCCTTCGCGCTCACCCTGAACGGACTGAATTTCACCCCCGGCGCCACCGTTCTCTACAATGGCTTCGCCCTCACCCCAACCTCCAACAGCCCCACCCAGTTGATCGTTACCGTCACCGCCGGCCTCGCGGCATTCCCCGGAGCCGCGAACATCCAGGTGCGCAACGCCGATAATCAGACCTCGAACATTCTGGCCCTCACCGTTCGGCAGAACATACCTCTCATCACGTCCATCTCCCCGCTGGCCGCAATGACCGGCGCAACGGAAGTCACCCTCACCGTCACCGGCCAGAACTTCCTGCCGGGCGCAACCGTGCTCTGGAACGGCCTGTCGCTGCCGACAACATCGCCTTCCACCGGCCAGCTCGCGGCCATGATTCCCAACTCCCTACTGCTCGCCCCCGGCAATGCCACCGTCAGCGTCCGCAACCCCGACGGCCAAACCTCAGCCGGTGTTCCTTTCCAGATCATCGCTCCGCCGCCGGTCCTTTCCTCCATCAATCCTTCCTCCGCCACCGTCGGCTCGCCCGCGCACAACCTCAGTCTGCGCGGCTCCGGCTTCCGCCCCGGCGCGCAGGTCAAATGGAATGGTTCCGGCCTCAGCACCGCCTACATCTCCGCTACGGAACTCAGCGCCACCTTGCCCGCCGAATTCCTGCTCGCCGAACACACCGCCTCCATCTTCGTTCTTAATCCCGATGGCATCGCGACAAACAGCATTCCCTTCCAGGTGCTGCCCTCCCTAACCCCCGAGATCACACAGCTCACCCCGTCCTCCGCCCCCTCCGGCTCCAGCGACCTCACCATGGGAGTCAGCGGCAGAAACTTCGTCAGCGGCGCTCGTGTGCATTGGAACGGCACGCCCCTCGCCACGGCCTACACTTCTTCCACACAGTTGTCCGCCACCGTACCCGCCGTCTTGCTCGCCACTACCAGCGTCGCCGGCGTCGCCGTGCGCAATCCCGATGGAAAAACATCGGCAGCCGCGCTCTTCGCCATCGGCGAATCCCTCCGCATCACCAGCAGCGCTGCGCTTCCCCCCGCGGTCACCGGCGCTCCCTATGAGTTCGCTTTCACCGCCGCCGGGGGAGCGCGCCCCTATCGCTGGCGCATTGCCTCGGGAAATCTGCCCCCCGGCCTCACTCTCGCCACCGGCGGATTGCTCAGCGGATCCCCCACGCAATCCGGCGAGTTCCGCCTCGACATCGAAGTCTCCGACGCCACCAATTCCATCGAACGGCAGACCGCGACCCTCACCATCGATTCCGCCGATCTCGATATCACCTCCACATCCCCGCTGCCTCCCGCCACCGCCGGCGCAGCCTATTCCTACCAGATGCGAGTCAACGCCCGCGCCGCCACCAAGCTCCAGTGGAGCATCATCGAAGGCGCGCTCCCCGCGGGACTCGTCCTCGACGCCTCCACCGGCGAAATCAGCGGCATCGCCGAAGAACCGCCAGACCCAGCAACGTCCCCATCCACCACGCGTGCTGCCTCCGTCCCCGTACGATTCCAGTTCCGCATCCAGGTCTCTGCCGCCGCGCGCAATTCCTCCCGCAAATCGTTCGATCTCACCGTGCTTCCCGCAACGGGCCAGTTTCGTATTACCACTGCATCGCCCCTGCCTCCAGGCTCCTCCGGCCGTCCCTACCGCTTCCAGATCAACGCCGTCGCCGGAACCGTGCCCTACACGTTCACCTTGGCCGGTTCGCTTCCTCCGGGCGTAGCATTCTCGCCCGATGGAATCCTCGAAGGTGTTCCCACCCAGTCAGGCCAGTTCACATTCAGCGTCACCGCCCGCGACGCGCAGCAGCGCACCGCGTCTCAAACCTATTCCTGGACCGTCGGTCCCCCCGCCGGCCCCGTCATCACCAGCGGACCGCTCCTGCCCCTCCAGGGACTCGGCGCACCGGCAGACCTCCTCATCGAAGCCACCGATGGAGTCCGCCCCTACACATGGTCCGTCTTCTCCGGCCAACTTCCGCCCGGCATCGCCTTTGATCCGGCCACCGGGCGTCTCGCCGGTACGGCGCGGGCCGTCGGCATGTTCCATTTCTCCGCCCGTGTCACCGACGCCAATGGCGCCACCGACACCCGTTCGCTCGCCATCGCCGTGACAAGCACTGGCGCGCCGCTCCAGATGCTCACCCAATCGCTGGACGCCGGCCTTCTCGGACGAGCCTATGCCGCTACGCTCAGCGCCGGCGGTGGCGCGGCGCCGTACCGCTGGTCCATCGTCTCCGGCAATCTCCCCGCCGGCCTGCGCCTCACCGGAGCACAAATCGAAGGCACGCCCACCGCCACCGGTTCTTTCCCGATCGCACTTCGCCTCACCGATGCCTTCGGCTATTCCATCACCCGCGATTTCCTTCTCCGCATTAACATTCAGTCTCTGCCCGCCGTCCAGATCACCGGCCTCGCCGATCAGCTCAACCCCGGCCAGCAGTCCGCTGCCGGAGTCGCTCTCGCCGAAGCCTACGCCGCCGATATCGCGGGCCGCCTTCTCATGGACTTTGCCCCTAACCCCGCCGTCGCCGGCATCGATCCCGCTCTCCAATTCAACTCCGGCGGAAGAACCGCTGATTTCCGCATCCCCGCCGGACAGACCACCGCCGTTTTCGCCATCGCTCCCGCCGTGCAAACCGGAACCGTCGCCGGAACCATCACCTTCCGCCTGGAACTTTCCGTCGCCGGCCAGCGCGTAGCCCCCGCCAATCTCCCGGATCGCGCCGTCCGCATCGTCCACCTTCCACCTGTCATCAGCTCCGCCACACTCACACGCCGCACCGGCGGATTCGACGTCACCATCACTGGCTTTGCCACCACGAGAGAAATGGGCGAACTCGTCGCCGATGCCACCCCCGCCACCGGACGCCAGCTTCAGACTACGCGCTACATCGTCCCGCTTACTGATGTCTTCCGTGCCTGGTATGCCTCTCCGCAATCGCTGCCCTTTGGCACCCAGTTCACCCTCACCGTGCCCTTTGCAGGCGATGCCTCCGCCATCCAATCGCTCACCATACGCCTCCGCAACAGCGCCGGTGAGTCCGCCTCACGCACTCTCAACTAGACACGGGGACTCACTTCACCCGGTAGATATAGATCGAGCCGCCCACAATCGCCTCCGGGGACATCTCTCGAAAGCGGCGCATGTAATCCTTGAATCGCCGCTCGAACAACTGGCCCGTCAACAGCGATGCGCTCACCGCGTAGAGCCCCGGCTGCGGCGTGAACACGTCCTCTTTGACGTGCCCTGGCGACCAAGGGATCGGCATCATCTGAACGCGCTCCTCCGGCAACTTCACCCAGGCGTTGTCATTGCCGAAGTAAAACAGATTCAGCTTCTCCACCTTGTGCTCATCCATGTAGATCCGCAGATCGTGCAAGCCTTGCCCCCAGTCCAGATTGCTGTCCGAAAGATAATAGGGGCCGCTTAACTGCGGCTTTGTCCATAGATTGAAATATGAAATATAGTTCGGGTAACTCATCCCCGTGCGCACCACCTGCAATACCGCCAGCGCCGCCACTGCCACCCTCCCCCACTGGTGGGAGCCCAGCCAGGATACCCCCCGCCCGATCGACATCCGTGCGCATACGATCGCCGGCAACACTAAACGGATACCCAGTTGCAACGAGGACATCGACGCCAGACCCGCGTAAAGAAACGCGGGAACCAGCCAGTACGCATCGTCCCAACTCCGATGCTTCCGCCACCGCACCAGCCACGCACCAATGCCCGCCACCAGAAGAATTTGCAGCGTCACCGGTACCTTCACCGCCCACGCCACCAGAAAATACAACGGGTGCCCGCCGGGATAAATCTGCCCCAGCATGTACACACCCACGCCACCGGTATTCGAAGAAGCAATCGTCGCAGCCCCGTGCCAGAAGAAGTTCGACAGCGGTATGAACCGCAGCACCGCGATCGATTTCTCAAACGGCGCCGGCAAGTGCATCGACTGTATCCACGCCCAGTCAATCGCCGGCAGTGGCCCAATCTCCCCCGGCCACAACACCAGCACCGTGCAATAAACGATCCCGGCCAATATCCCAACCGACCGCAAATATCCCTTCCAACCCAAACCCTGCCGCCACGCCACAAACACCAGAAAAAGCGGCGCCAGAAAAGCCAGCGCCAGCATCGACAGCTTGGTGAGCACCGCAAACGCCACCGCCCCCGAAAATCGCGCCACTCCCCGCCAGCCCGGCCTCCGCGCGCACACCCATCCGTTGTAGCTCATCAGCAGTAAGCCCAAACTTGCCGCCAGATCGTTCTTGAACAGGCATCCGTGCGCCAGCACCGTCGGACTCAAACAGAACAGAAACACCGTTACCAGCGCCGCCCCCGGACCGTACATCTGCCGTCCCCACCACCACAACATCGCCGCGCACGAAAGTGGAAACAGAAGCATTGGCAACCGGCTGAAGAAAAACGTCCGCTGGATCGTCTTCGGATCCATCCGCAACATCATCCCTATACCCACTTCCCACTCGTGATTGTTCTTCCAGGACGAATCATTCCGCGGGGGAATCGGCAAACCCGTCAGATGCGAAACCCACCCCCCCACAATCTTGATCGCCGGAGGCATGTCCTGCGGCGCCAGCCGGTCCTTACCCGCCCAGTAGAGATGCGCCGAAACCAGATGGCTCGGCTCGTCCACCGTCACCCCTGTCTTCCAAGCGAGCGAGACCAACACTCCGGCAAAGCACGCCAGTAGCAACATCACGGCCGCCCACTCCGCGCGCGCCGGTTTCCCGTTCGTTAGAATTTGCATGCCAAGCTGAAGATCATACTCTGCCCGCGCCTCTCATGGAAGTCACCCGCATCTTTTTCTCACAACTGGAATCCACTCGCCTTCCCTTTTCGTACTCTATGGTGCTACGATTCTTGCTTCCGTGCTACGATACGCCACATTGCTGCTGCTCGCGCCTTTCGCCCCCGCTCAGGAACTCCCCAAAATCCACACCTCCGTCGTCATCACGGCCTCCCCCATTGAGCCCTCCATCGACCGCCGCAACGCCGAAGTCTTCGAGCAAACCCTTTTCTCCCGCGACGACCAGGTCTTTCATCAACTCAACGCCGGCATCAACGCCGGCCAGCACGAAGGCGGCGGCAAATCCATCGAAGTGCGCCGCTTCGGCTTCAATCTCGATCACGGCGGTGTCAACGGCGGCCTGAAAGTCCTCATCGACAACATCCAGCAGAACCAGTCCACCCAGGGCCACGGCCAGGGATACCTCGGCTCCCTCAAGAGCCTTTCTCCCGAACTCATCCAGGAAGCCCAAATCATTAACGGCCCCTTCAGTGCCGAGTACGGTGATTTCAGCGGACTCGGCGTCGTCCACATCCGTCTTCGCGAATCCTTCCCCGATGAGTTCACCGCCAAAGTCCAGGGTGGCTCCTTCGCAACGAAACGCGGATTCCTCTCCTACAGCCCTTCCCTCCGCAATGTCGATTCCTTCCTCGCCTACGAAGGCTCCTACACCGACGGCCCCTTCGTCAAGCCTCTCGACTACCGCCGCGACAATATCACCGGCAATCTCACCCGCCATTACAGCAACGGCCGCAACTTCTCCATCAAACTCAACGGCGGCCGCAACCATTTCAATTCCTCCGGCCAGATTCCCCTGCCCCTCGTCGATTCCGGCGCGCTCGACCGCTTCGGCTTCCTCGACCCCGGCGAAGGCGGCCGCATCCGCTCCGGCACCGTCGCCGCCTACTTCAGCCAACAGAGCGCCAACGGCGCGGTCTGGAAGCTCGACGGTTTCCTCGGCCGCTCCCTCTTCGATCTCTATTCCAATTTCACCTTCTTCCTCAACGACGAAGAAAACGGCGACGCCATCCAGCAGCACGACAGCCGCCTCCAGCAAGGCGCAAACACACAGTATCTGCGTCCCACCACCTTGTTCGGAGGCATGAGCCTCTTCACCGCCGGCGCCAACTTCCACGCCTCGCAGATCAACGTCGGCCTGTATCCCCGCATTGGCCGGACACCGCTCGGAGTCACCACTCGAGCCAATGCGCACATCACCAACGGCGCGGGCTATCTCCAGGAAGCCCTCAACCTCCTCGGCAACAAACTCCAGATCACGGGCGGTCTCCGCTACGACGTCTTCCGCTTCAACGTCCAGGACCGCGTCGATCCCACCGCCGGCGACTCGCAAACCTCCGCCCGCTTCCAGCCCAAAGCAAGCCTCGCCTTCACCCCATCCCAACAACTCCCCGTCACGCTCCACGCCAACTACGGCCGTGGCATTTCCTCCATCGACGCCCGCAGCATCCTCACCGACCGCGACGGCCCGCGCCTTGCCACCACCGATTTCTACGAACTCGGCACATCCCACCGCTGGAACCGCTTCGGCCTCGCCCTCGACGCCTTCTGGATCGACCGCTCCAACGAACTCGTCTACATCGCCGACGATGGCTCTCTCGAATTCCTCGGCCCCACCCGCGCCTACGGCTACGAAGCCAAATCCTCCGTCGAAATCACCCGCAAGCTGTCCGTGAGCGGCGGCCTCACCAAAGTCACCAACGCCTTCTACCGCGGCACCCATCCGCGCGTCTACGTCGATCGCGCTCCGCACTTCGTCGCCAACGCCGGCATCACGCTCTCCAACTGGAAAGGCTGGAGCGGCTCCGTCCGCATGCGTTCCATCAATAGTTACCGGCTCGATGGCGAGGATCCCTCCATCCGCGCCGCCGGCCACACGGTCTTCGATCTCAGCATCGTCAGGAAACTCCGCCGCAACCTCGACGCCAGCTTCGCCATCGACAACTTCACGGACCGCCTTTACTACGAAACGCAGAACAACGTCGAATCGCGCCCCCTCCGCGGCGGCCCCGCCATCACCGGCATTCACGCCACTCCCGGCTATCCGCTCACCGTAACCGTGGGCCTCACCTTCCGCTTCCGCGGCAAATAGGCGCGCGACTCCGTATACTGAAACGTGAGCATCATTGCAGGGATTCATCCCGTACGCGAAGCCCTCCGCGCGGGCCATCCACTGGACCGCATCCTCATCGCCAAAGGCGCCGGCGGCCCGAAACTCCAGGAGATCATCGGCCTCGCCCGCCAAGCCGGTGTACCCATTCGCTTCGAACCCCGAGAAGCCCTCGAACGCGCCGCCAAAGGCAGTGTCCACCAGGGCGTCCTCGCCTTCGGAGCCGCGCGCAAGTATGCCACCCTCGACAGCATCCCCAATGCCCAATGCCTTGTCCTGCTCGATGGCGTCGAAGATCCGCACAACCTCGGCGCCATCGTCCGCTCCGCCCACGCCGCCGGCGCCGATGCGGTCCTTATCCCCGAACGCCGCGCCGCCGGCATCACCGAAACCGTAAGCAAAGCCTCCGCCGGCGCTATCGAGCATCTCCCCGTCGTCAAAATCGGCAACGTCCGCCAGGAAATCGAAAAGCTTAAGGAAAAAGGCTACTGGATCTACGGCCTCGACGAACGCGGCGAGCAGGATTACGACCAGGTTCCCTTCAGCGCTCCCACCGTCTTCGTTCTCGGCGGCGAAGGCAAAGGGCTCCATGAGCATGTCCGCAAGCAGTGCGACGTCGTCCTGCGTATTCCCATGGCCGGAGCCATCGCCTCCCTCAACGTCAGCGTCGCCGCCGGCGTCGTCCTCTTCGAATGGCGCCGCCGGATCATGCGATCCTGAAAGTCAGAGGCTGCACGTTGTCCCCGCAGATGGAACCGGAAGCCGCCGTGGCCATCCTCCACGCGCGGCTGCCCGAAGAGTCGATACTCCTCATCCGCCGCGCCACCAACCCCCGTGACCCGTGGTCCGGCCATTGGTCTTTTCCCGGCGGCCGCCGCGACCCCGAAGACCGCGACCTGCTCGACACCGCCCTGCGCGAACTCCGCGAGGAATGCAGCATTATACTCCCCCGCGAGCATCTCTCCGCCACGCTTCCCCCTTCGAGCGCCGGCCGCCGCGTCGGCCGCCACATCTGGGTCGCGCCCTTCGGCTTCCGCCTCGAGCAGCGCCTCCCGGTCTCCGTCGATCCTTCCGAAGCCGTCGAAGCCGTGTGGGCGCCGGTCAGCGTCCTCGCCGACCGGTCGAATCATCGCCGCATGCCCGTCCCCGGCCTGCCTCCGGAAATGAAGTGGCCTGCCATCCCCCTCAACCACGTTCCCCTTTGGGGATTCACCTACCGTCTCATCTGCCACTGGCTCGGCATGGACATGCCTTCAGAGGTTTAAGGCCGGCTCTCGTTCCCGGAGCCGCCGCGCCGGCTTTCACTTTGCGCCAAGGTGTTTCCGGAAAAACTCCACGATCCGCTGCGTAACCTCCGGCCGCGAAGGCGAGATCGTCTGCCCGTCCACCGGCGTCAGTCCATGGTTGGCGTTGCGGACTGCGATCAGCTCAGCGGGAACACTGGCGCTCTTGAGCTTCTCCAGAAAAATCTCCGATTGGGAGATCGGCACCAGCCAGTCGGAGTCCCCATGCACCAGCAGAAACGGGGGATCGTCCGGAGAGACGTAGGTGACCGGGCTGGCCAACGCCGCATCGAAGGTGCCGAAGATGTGGCCCCGGCCCTCGTAGCCACCCGGGAAGGGAACGGTCAGATCCGTCGGGCCGAACATGCTGACGACGGCTTGCACACGGCTCGAGTACTCCGGATACAATCCCCTATCGAAGCCCGCTTTGGTGTCGGTTGTTCCCAGTAAGGCCGCCAGATGCCCGCCTGCGCTTGAGCCCCAGGCGCCGATACGATCCGGATCGAGGTTGAAGCCGGCAGCGTTGGCGCGCAGATGCCGGACGGCGCACTTGACGTCCTCGATCATGGCCGGAAATTGAAACTGCGGCGCCAGGCGATAGTTCACCGACACGACGAGGAACCCCGCGTCGCGGAGCGCAGGGAGCTCCGGGCCTCCCCCGTTCTTGTCGCCGCCCGTCCAGCCGCCGCCATGCACGAACACTAGGGCTGGCCAGCGCCCATCCGCGCGCTGGGGATAGTGCACATCCATCAAGAGTTGCCCATTGCCGCCACCGCAGTACGTCAGGTTGCGCTCCGTTGTGCCGGCCTTGGCCGGATCGAATGCCGGCGGGGGCGTGTTGCCGCTCTGTGGAGGCGGAGCGTCCAGACCGGTGCGGGCAAGTTTCACGAGATCCTCCGAGGTCACGACGGTCAGCTCGCGCGAGGCAAAGGCCACCATCTCCTCGTAGGCGGCCCAGATGGCTGCCTTCTCCTGGGCGGAACGCGGAAGGGAAGGATCGGGAGCATTCAGATCGTAGGGCGGCGGCAGCGGGTTGCCCCGCTGCCCGTTGACCATGGTGAAGTAAATCGAGCTCCAGCCCTCCGGCCCGCGGCGCTCATAATTGTTGTCGTGGATGAGCGCGGTGATCAGCGGCGGCCGTCCCGGCTTCCGCTGCTCCCACGAAGCCAGCCCCTCTTGCAGCAGCCGCGCCGGCCGGTAGGCATCTCCGTTAGGCAGGGCAATCAGATTCCACCAGAAATTCTCTCCGCCGCCTACTGTTACGCGCGTGATGCTGAAGTCGCTGGGGCGGACCAGCAGTTCGTTGACATATTCAAATGGCTGGTCGATCCGCGTGCCCTCCTCGTGGTAGCGCACGGTCACCTGGGCGCCCAGCGAGGCATAGACCCGCTCGGCCGTCTCGCGGATGCGCGAGTCCTCGCTGGGGGCCGAGGCGACTACGGGCAGCCGCCCGAACACATCCGCCACATAGCGGTATCCGCCGGGCCGGGAGCGGTCCAGTTCGCCGGTGGCCGGGTTCAGCGCGTACGTCTCATAGTCGAGCAAGGTCCGCCACAGCGCGTTGCTATCGAGATTCTTCAGCTTCTGGTCAAAACCCGGATAGATCGGATGAGGCGGCCGGACGTGGTAGCTGATGGTCATATTGGACTTGCGCAGCCGCTCGATGACGTCGGGGCGTTCTTCTGCCACCTTCCGGGTCACTTCGGGCGTGAAATAGAAATCCCCCCGTACCCGGTAGCGCTCAAACAGATCAACCAGCCGCGAAAGCGTCCCTGCGCTTTCCCCGGCGTGCGTCCAGTCGTGGACGTTGATGGCGAAAGTAATCCAGCCGCGCGTGGAAGGAGTCGAGCCTTTTGCCTGTGTTGTGCCTCGCGGATCCACGCCCGGATTGGCGCGCTCCCAAGCGGCGTATGCATCGGCCATCTCCGAGAACGTGGCCCATCGCACTTTTCCCGAGGCAACGAGCGGATCGACCGCTTCGGACAGGAACTTTTCAATGATGGAAAACGGCTCTCCGCTCGTGCCGCGAAACTCGCCGGGGTGAATCGTGAAATGGAAGACGTTCACCTTGTCCGGCTTCGAGGCCTCCACCGAAGCGAGCAGCATGCGTTTCAGGTAATCGAAATATGCTGCGTCCCCGCCGGCGGCTTGCGCCCGGTTCGACGCGGCAAACCCGGTTGAGTCGTACTGGCCTAAGGGCAGGAAAATAATGGGGCCTTGGGGATCGTGGCGGGTCATCAGCGTCAAGTCGGTTCCGTCCGTGCCCCCCGCCGGACGCCAGGGATTCACGCCCAAAATGGACTCCGGAGTCGTTTGGGAGCGTGGATCTTTCCAGTCACTGTTGACATCGAGGCCGGCGCAAGCAGCCGCTTTGTAAAGATCCGGGTAGAGATTCCCGCCGCTCCAGTAACGGATCCGCTGGACGCGGCTCGCCTGCCGGACCAGGGAGATCTCCTCCCGCATCACTTCGCACCATGTGTTTGTCGGCACGGCCGAAGAGTTGGGCCCCAAATGGGCGTCCTCGTGGAAGTGCAGGGCGATTTCATGGCCGCGGCCGGCCAGTTCGGCAAGCACTGGGTTTTGTTGCTGAATGGCGGTCGAGGTGAAGGGGCTTTGAGCCTGGATCGTCATCCGGCCGCCGTGCCTCTCTACCATGCGCGTCACGGTCTGGATATCCTGCACATGCGTCGCAAAGGAGGCGGCATTGCGGTAGTCGAACCCCGAGGGATTCGTCGAATAACCTTGCGCTGTTCTGCCAAGCGGCTCGATGTGCATGCCAATGGTAATGCGCAGCACAGCGTTGTCGGCCCCGCTGACGGCAGCGCTCGTCAGCAACGGGCCCAGAAAGACAATCCGAGAAAGTAGGCGGACCTTTAGCATAGTTCCTCCGATCAAGTTGGAAATAGCCGTTGAAACGGCGGTGCAATCAACCTCTCTGACGGGCGCTAATTGGGAAGGTTTACCCAAAAATTGTCCGCAACGCGTCGACTACCCGAAAATGAAACTCGGCAGGCGATGGTCCTGCTTTTGCGAAGCACGGCGCATCCGCTCCGGCGCCATCGCCGCCTGCT
>CAYOBO010000079.1:0-31480 GCA_964402295.1 uncultured Candidatus Solibacter sp.
ATGCGATTGCTGCGAAGAGCCTGTGGCCTTACCGTCCTCGTGTGTCTCATGGCAGCCTTCCCCTGGGGGCCGCTCTTCCCCTGGTCTCCCTGGAAGCCGGGCTACGATGCCATCCATCTGGCCCGCGCCGATGTCTACGTCCCCGCGGGATCCACACCCGCACCCGCCTACCGCCAGATTGACGCCTACATCCGCACCGCCGAGCAAGCCCTGCAACTCGCCGCGCCACGGCGCATGACCATTGTCCTCACCCCCGATTGGAGCCACTTCCGCCGCCTCATGCCGCATCTTCGCTCCACCGGCATCGGCGCCGTCACGCTGGCCACCGGCGGTGTCATTTACGTCAGCCCGAAAATCGAAGAACGTAAATTCGACCACGGCGAATTCCTCCGCCACGAAATCTGCCACGCCGTCATCCATCAAAACCAGTCCATCGCCAGTGCCTATCGCATGAATAACGTGGAATGGCTCTCCGAAGGCCTCGCCGTCTGGCTCGGCGATCAAAAATCGTACTTTTCCAGGGAAGAAATGCTTGCTCGCGCCCGCAAACAGGAACTTCTCCCCGTCATCGATCCTGATCGCCGCGACCCACACACCTTCCAGATCCGCTTCGCCTACCAGGTCTGGCGCTATTTCTGCGAATTCCTCATCGAACATTACGGCCGTGAAACGTTTCAACGCTACCTGCTTGCCGTGATGGCCGATCCGCCTGCCTGGCGCGCCCAATTCCAATCCGTCTTCCACGCCTCCTTCGAAGAGGCAGTCCAAATCTACCAGGAGAAACTCCGCTTATGATGCAACGCCGCTCCTTCCTCACCACCCTGGCCGGCACCCCGGCCTTCGCCCAATCCTCCGCGGAGCGTCCCCCCAACGTCGTCTTTCTCCTCTTCGACAAGTGCCGCACCGACGCCATCGGCGCCTACGGCGAGCGCAAGGTCCACACGCCGAACCTCGACGCCCTGGCGCGCGAAGGCGTCCGCTTCCAGAATTGCTTCACTCCGCAAGCCCTCTGCGGCCCGGCCCGCGCTTCCATCCTCACCGGACTCCATCCCCATGCCCATGGGCTTCGCCGCAACGTCTATCCCGACAACCCCGGCCGCATGAACAGCAACTATCCCGAAGCCATCCCTGACCCCTTCCGCGACGGCCGCTTCAAGCTCTGGGACAACTTCGTCTACTACCTCAGCAACGCCGGCTACGCCACCGCCCACATCGGCAAGTGGCACCTCGGCCCCGCCAACCCCGGCTTCTACGACTACTTCAAATCCTTCAACTCCACGCTCCGCCACTGGATCGGCACGCCGCACCAATCCCGTTACCGCCCCGACGTCCACACCGACCTCGGCATTCAGTTCATCCAGCAGCACGCCCACGAGCCGTTTTTTCTCTACCAGTCCTACTACGCTCCGCACGAACCTTCCGATCCGCCAAAGCAGTTTCTCGAACACTACCGCAATGACGAGCACGCCGGCTACTATGGCTCCGTCACCAATCTCGACTGGAACGTCGGCCGCATTGTGGATGCGCTCGGCAAGGCCGGCGTCCTCGATAACACGCTCCTCATCATGACCACCGAGCACGGCCGCAGTTGGCAGCCCCGTCCCGGCACCGGAGAAGGTATGTGCACGGCCTACGAGGAGTCCTCACGCATCCCGCTGCTGCTGCGTTACCCGAAGCGCCTGCCGCAAAACAAGGTCTGGCAATCCGGCGTCATGCTTACCGGCATCGCTCCCACCATCCTCGATGCCGCCGGCATCGAAGCCGTCAAGGGCGGCATCGTTGAACCTGTGCTGGGCCGCGTATTCCCGGGCCAAAGCCTCATCGAGCGGGTCCGCAACAATCAGGACCGCTGGACGGAACCGCTCATCATGCAGAACATCCCGCAAAAGGCCATCGACGGCTCCTACTACGAGGAGCGCGCCGTGCGCACCGAGCACCACAAACTCATCCTCCGCAAGTTCGATGCCCGCCCCGATCTGCGCCCCGGCGAACTCTACGACCTGCGTACCGACCGGGAAGAAAAGCGCAATCTCTGGTCCTCGCAAAAGGAAACGGTCCGCCAACTCTCTGGCGCCCTCGATCAATGGGCCCAGGCGCACAAAGACGAACTCGGCATCGAACTCGCCCGCTACGGCGCCTCCGCCTAAGCCCCATTCCTGCCATACCGGAACAGCACCTTCAGCGGCCCGCTCCAGCGCTCCGCCAATCCATATGCCAATCCGATGCGCTCCACTTCGATGTCCGCCCGGAAGTAGCGGAGCACCCGCTCGTTCGACGGATGATGGCACAACGCCGGCGCGGCCAGCAGCAATCGCGGCGCCTGCTCCCGCAGACCGATCCCCGGAAAATACTCCGCCAGCGCCCCCCGCGCCAGGTGGTGCTGCACGTGGATCCAATAGTCGAGAGCCTGTAGCGGCAGATGCACCGATTCGCTCGCCTTCAATTCAATCACCGCCAGCCTGCCCCGGAAATCCACGGCCAGCAGATCGAACACGCCCCGCTGCGCCCCGGCAAACGAACACACCTGCCCGTACACCGGACTGGCCAGCAACGACGCATCGAGCGCCGTCACATCCCCGCGCACCTGCGCCTCAATCACGCCCTCCGGCTCCATCCGTACCCCCGACGCGGACGGTTGCTCCAGCGCGCTGTCCACGTTCCCGCAATCCCGCAAATCCACTTCGCTCGCCAGCCCGGCTTCGTCGTAACAGAACGCCCGGAATCGCGTCCCCTCCAGATACAACATCCGCCGGCAGGTCGTCGAATGCCGCCCCTCGGGTAGAAACACCGCCAGTTCTTCGGCAACCGGTTCTCCATCGCGCCGCCGCACATAGTCGAGCCAAATCAACGCGAAGCTCAGCACTCCGTCGGTATCTGAACCCGGCGGCGACGCCATCGCCGCGATCCGCCGTTTCCCCCGCACCAGCAACGCACGCGGATACGCAGGGCTCAAACTTTCCTCCAGATGGGCCTCCGTGCTCAACTCCGCCACCCGCCACCCCGCATACTCCCGCTGTAGCATGCGCCGAAACTGCTCGCCGAAAACCTGCCGCTTCCCCCTCCGCGCCAAGCCATCGTTGGCCGGACGGAACGCATCGTACAAAAACAGTTTCCCCGGCTTTCCACCCAGCTTCTGTGTCACCAACTCCATGCGCGACGCCGTCACATTCCCCACGCCGGTAACGCGCCGCGACAGTACGCTCGTTTCCCCCACCGCTTCCACCAAAAGCCATTTCCCCATCGGCCGCAACACTAGGTTCGAATGCTCTTCCTCCGTGTCGGAATGCCCTTGCCGCGAATAGGAATGCCCTTGCTCCGTGTTCGCATTCCCTTGCTCCGTGTCGGAATGCTCTTGCTTCTTGTTCCAACGGATTGGGATTGCCGCTTCCCCCGGCTCCAGAAGTTCCGCTCTTTGGCATTGCGAAAGAAAGGCTGCAATCGCCGTTCGCAATTGTTCTACTTTCCGCTGCTCCGCGACGGGTCCGGAAAGCGCCGCCACTGCTGCCGACGCCATCGTTCTCTATTTTCCCACCATCCCTCTTCTGACGCGAGACGTATCGATGTTGTCTCCCGCTATTTTCCCACCATCCCCCCTCTAGTAGAATCGACAAAGAGTGCCCCCTTCGATAGACCAAAACCTCTCCCTCATCCAATCCCGGCTCGCCCGCGCTCTCCAGCAGGCCGGCCGCCGTCCGGAAGAGGTCACGATCCTCGCCGTCACCAAAGTCTTCCCTGCCTCCGCCATCGAAGAAGCCTACGCGCTCGGCCTGCGCGACTTCGGCGAAAACTACGTCCAGGAATTCGAAACCAAGCATCCACAAGTGGCCCATCTCCCCGGGGCGCGCTTCCACTTCATCGGCCACCTGCAATCGAACAAAGCCCGCCGCGCCGCCGAAATCTTCCACGTCATCCAAACCATCGACACCCCAAAACTCGCCCGCCGTCTCGACGAAGCCGCACGCGGGCGCAACGTCATCCTCGACGCCATGATCGAAGTGAAGCTCTCCGGCGAGGCATCGAAAGCGGGAGCCGATCCCGCCACCTTGCCCGCGCTCATCGACGTCATTCGCGCCTGCCCGAATCTGCGCCTCACCGGACTCATGACCATGCCGCCCTGGTCCGACGACGCGGAACAATCCCGCCCTTATTTCCGCCGCCTCCGCGAACTGGGCCGGCAGCACGGCGTCGAAGGCCTTTCCATGGGCATGTCCCACGACTTCGAAGTCGCCGTCGAGGAAGGCTCCACCTGCATCCGCATCGGCACGGCGTTGTTCGGCCGCCGCCGCAAGCCCGGCGCGTAACGCCCATGCGCATCGGCTATCACGCCCCGCTGCCGCCCGCCGCCACCGGAGTCGCCGATTACGCCCAATCCCTGCTCGACGCCTTGCGGCCTATTTCCCAACCCGTCCTCGACGCTCGCACGGCCGATGTCCATCTCTACCAACTCGGCAATAACCGTTTCCACCGGCCCATGCTACAGCGCTTGCTCGAGCAACCCGGCGCCGCTCTCCTGCACGACGCCAATCTCCACCACTACTACCTCGGCTCTCTCTCGCGTGAAGCCTACATCGCCGAATTCTGCCGCCAGTACGGAGGCTGGTATCGCTCCTTCGCCGAAAGCATCTGGGTGCAACGCGCCACCTCGGGCGCCGACCCGCGCTATTTCCATTTCCCCATGCTCGGCCAAGTCATCGAAAACGCCACCCGCATTCTGGTCCACAATCGTGCCGCACAACGGATCGTCGAGGCCCATGGTGGGGCAGGGAAGACACACATCCTCCCCCATCTTGTGCCTGACCCTCCGCCGGTCCCGGTCCGCGACGTCCTGTCTCTGCGCCACAGCCACAACCTTCCCGGCAATACCTTCCTGCTCGCCGTCTTCGGCCATCTCCGCGAATCGAAGCGCCTGGGCGTCATCTTGCGCGCCCACGGCCAGGCGCGCCGCCGCGAGCCTTCGCTGCGCCTGCTCATTGCCGGCGCGTTCGTCTCTTCCGCTTATGCCGCAGCCCTCGATCTGGAGCAGCCCGGCGTCCTCCGCACCGGCTTCCTCCCGGCTTCCGATTTCTGGCGCTGGGCCTCGGCCGCCGATGCCTGCATCAATCTCCGCTACCCCAGTTGTGGCGAAACCAGCGGTATTTCCATGCGCCTCATGAGCCTCGCCAAGCCGGTGATCGTTACGGCCGGCGGCGAGTATGAGGACTTCCCGGCCTCCGCCTACCTTCCCGTGGATTCCGGACCCGCCGAGCCCGCGCAACTCGAGGAATGGATGGTCCAACTTGCCCGCCACCGCGACTGGGGGCTTCATATCGGCCAAACCGCCGCTGCCCACCTCCGCCAACACCATGCTCCCGCCACCGCCGCCCAACAAGTTCTTGACCTGTTACGGTCCGCCTGAACTACCGCACTGCCGCCCAAACCCCATACTGGCTTCGCGCCCCTTCCGCCCAAGCCACCACTGGAACTTCCGGGCCAGGCGTGCATCCCTCCGGCAACCGCACCGATACCTGGTAGTGTCCGTTCTCCGCGTCCTGGCGCAAGTCGACAATCTCGGCCACCTCGCCGCCAATCGTGATCTCCAGCTTCGCCGGATCTCCGATCCCGGTCACACGAAGGTCCATCATGCTGCCCCGCGCCGCCGGAGCCTCCTTGCGGTTGCGCGATCCATCGGCATTGCGTGCATCCAACTGCCCGGTCCCTGCCTTGGAAACCGTATACAGCCCCGGCGCCGCCCGCTGCACCCCCAGCGTGCGCCGCAACGTCCGGTCCGGCGTCAGCAGTTCCACCACCGCCGACGGCCGGTTCGCAATCGCCGGCGCCAGAAAGCGGATCGCGTTCCGTTCCGCGGCCAGCACCGTCGCCGCAACCCCGCCCACTCGCACCGTGTAGCCACTCGCATCGCCCGGCGCTTCCGGCCCGATGCCCGCTCCATAGATCGTGAATACTCCGCCGCTCGTCAATGGACCCGGCTGCCGGCTCGCATCGTTCACCACCGCCGATATTCCCAGCAATCCCGGCGACACAAAATGCGCCCCCACGAGTGTCTGCTCCAGTACCCGAATCGTTTGCGGGTTCCAATCCGAACCCAGGTTCCCGAAAAAGTTCGCAAAAGGCACTCCTTCCGGTCCCGCCGCCAGCACGGTGAGTTCCGTGCCCTCATCGTAATACCCATCCGGCGATACCGGATCGAGAAACAGGTTGCGGGCCGCATTCGGGCTCGCAGTTCCCTGCGCCCGCGTCGAAACTACCCGCGTCAACACCCGGTGTTGCGGCTGCACCAGGGCCGTCAGCGTGCCCCCACCCGCTGCCACCACCTCTTGCGTCCGCTCGCCGCCGTTGGACCACCCCTGAAAAACCAACCGCGAGGCGCTCGCCGGCGAGTTCGTCCGTTCCAACACCGAAACCGTGTGCCGGCTCCCTTCCTCCCACAAGAATGCGCTCGGTGTGTAGAGCGTCGCCCCGTCTACTGTAATCTGCGCTCCCGGCGTGGACGAGTTCACTGTGGAAATCGCCCCGCGCGTAAACGAAGCCTGATAAAAGGCCGTCGCTGTCCGGATCGTCAACTCCACCGGATTCGAAGCATTCCCCTGCCGGTTTGCATTCAGATAGGTGTTGCCGCCGGATCCCGCCGTCCAGCGGTAGAAGCGTTGATCGCCTTCCGCCGTGGCGCGGATCTGCACCGTCGTTCCCAACGGGTAAAATCCGTCCTCGGATGCCGGTATCACCTCCACCCGGCCGCTCCCGGCCGGTGTGACACCCGTGCGCAGCCGCACCCATTGCGCGTAATTCGCAATCAGATGCATCCCCTCCGCCGCCGTCACCTCTCGCTCCAATGCCCCGCCATCGCTCCATTTGGCAAATTCCAGCCGCGAATTGCCGCTCTCCATCTGCCGCGGCAATGCCGCAACCCGGTGCACCTCTCCTGCCGCCCAATCGAACGTGCGCGGAGTCTCCACCAGTTCCCCATCCACCACCAGCGGCAGGCCCGCCGGTACAGTGCTCAACGTCACACCCTTACCCGGCTCTCCGTATAGCGCCCGCACCGCCAGTATGTCCTGCATCGACAGCGCCGTCCTCTGCCCGATCGGAATTCCCGGCGGAATCGTCATCATCGAATTCCGGGTGTTCCTGGTAAAACCCGTCATCGGATACAGCATGATCGACCCGTAGTCGAACGGGCCAATATCCACTCCACTCAGTAGCTGCTGGTCATATTGGTCCCATTGCGCCTTGTCGATATTCTCGTAAAGCACCCGCAAATGCTGGTTGCGGTCAATCCGCGACTGCGTGTGCCAGAGCCCGATGGTGTGCCCCAACTCGTGGATCGTATTCCCCGTCGTGCACCCATCCCCCAAATTGATCGACTGCCGCCCCCCAATCCTTCCCACAAAGGAATTGCATGTGCTGCTTGTCGTCGACCGCAGAATGGAAACGTAATCCGCCTCATCCTCGTGTGGCTTGAATCGCAGCGGCGTAGCCTTCTCCCACGCCTCGATCGCCGCCCGAATCCGCTCCGGATTCGGCAAATTCGGATCCAACTCGTAGGGAATCACATTGCCCGGCCACCGGTAGCGGTCCCCGGCGATGGCCACCGCCTCCCGCCCCTGCTCCAGTTCCTTCACAGGACCAAGCAGGATGTCGCCTTCCACCAGCGCCAGCCCTTCCCAGATGCGATAGTTCACCGCCACACCGCGGTAATAACCGTGCCCCGAAGGCAGTTCTCCCGCGCCTTCCGTTTGCTCCTGCGCTAGCGCAAGGACGGTACTAGCGGTAAATAAGATAACGATTGCGCGTTGCCAGGAACGCACGCAGAGGCTCCTCCATCTGGGCCATGATCGTTCGCGGCTCCGTGCCTGACTGCATCGCCGCCACTACCGATCTGTTTCCGATCAGCTTCTCCGATTTCGCCACTTCGATTTTACCCGGATACAGTTTCGCCAGCAATACAGCCAACTCCACGCCGAAGCGCACGCTATCGAATCGCTCTCTATCGGTAATGACGAAACGAACCCCCTGGCAGGATACACCTTTCAGGTTACTTTCCGTGGGCGTAAAGGAAGTCGGATACACACGTATCCCCGGAATCCCCCTCCCGTTCAGTTGATTCGCCAACTCCCGCCCGTTGATCCAGTCCGCGCCAATCACCTCGAACGGTGTCTGTGTTCCCCGGCCCACCGAGTAGTTCCGCGAGTATTCGAGCATCGCAATTCCCGGATAGAGCAACGCCGCCGCCAGGCTCCGCATGTTCGGCGAGGGATTCACCCAATACAACCCCGTCGAATCGAACCAGTCCCCGCGCTGCCACCCCTTCATCGCCACCACTTCCAGCTTCGCTGCCAGTTTCTTCTCCCCCACGAACATCTTCGCCAACTCCCCGATCGTCATCCCATGCCGCAGCGGCATTGGAAAGCATCCCACGAAGCTCTCCAGTTCCTTCTCCATGATGGGCCCCTCGACATAGGCGCCCGTAATCGGATTGGGCCGGTCCAGCACCACCATGGGTGTCCCGCTCTTCGATACCGCTTCGAGCGCGTTCAAGAGCGAGCAGGAATACGTGTAGAACCGCGCCCCGACATCCTGAATATCGAACACCAGCACGTCGATCTTCGCCAGCATCTGTGGCGTCGGCGCGCGCTGCTCCCCGCGGTACAGACTGTACACCGGAATCCCCGTCGCCTGATCCTTGGCATCGTCCACGTTTTCCTTATCCTCGATGCCCAAAAACCCGTGTTCGGGAGAAAAGATCGCCACCAGATTCACCTTCGCCGCCACCATTGCATCGATGTTCCGCTTCCCTTCGCGTGTCAAGCCCGTGTGGTTCGTGTACAACCCCACCCTTTTCCCCTTCAACGAAGCGAATCCGTTCGCCGCCAATACATCGAGCCCCGTCATCGCGTTCGCCACCCGCCCCACCGCGCGCCGCGCTCCACTGCCGTTGTACGTCTCGTTGTATCCCGTCAGAGTCACGCCCTGCACATCGATCCCCAGCGCCGCCGCCGCAATCGTCGCCACCCGAGCGCGCAGCGGACTCACCGCCGGACGCCGCTGCGGATGCACGCTGTTGGTCATCAGAATCACAGCCGTCTTGGTCATCGGATCCATCCACAGCGATGTCCCCGTGAATCCCGTGTGCCCAAACGAGCCAATGGGAAACAACTCGCCGCGGTTCGAAGAGAACTGCGAATCGATGTCGAATCCCAGCCCGCGCAGAATCGTCTGATCCGGCGGTGTCTGCGGCTCCGTGAACTTGCGCACCGTCAGCGGCGAAAAAATCCGTTTCCCGCGAAACTCGCCGCCGTTCAGCATCATCTCCGCGAACAGGCTCAAATCCTCCGCCGTCGTGAACAACCCCGCGTGCCCGGCGATGCCGCCCATGAAGCGCGTCGTCTCATCGTGTACCACGCCCCGCAGGGGACCGTTCATCCCCCGGTAATGCTCCGTCGGCGCAATCCGGCCCCGCAGGCTCGCCGGCGGCTGGAACATTGTGTCCTTCATCCCCAGCGGCGCAAACACGGTCTCCCGCGCAAACTCGGGCAGCGGCTTCCCGCTCAGCTTCCTCACGATCTCGCCCAACAAAATGAAATTGATGTCGGAATATATAAACCGCTCGCCCGGCTTTGCCACCGGCTTGTCGATCAGCGCCTTCTGGATGCCGAGTTCGTACCCGCTCCAGGCCGGCGCCAGATCCAGATCCGGCCGCAGCCCCGAAAAATGTGTCAGCAAATGCCGGATCGTAATGTCGCTGTTGCCGTTCTGAAATCCCGGCAAATACGCGCTCACTTTGTCCGACAACCGGATCTTGCCTTGTTCGAACAGCTTCATGATCGACGCCGTCGTGGCCACTACCTTCGTCAGCGACGCGGCATCGAAAATCGTATCCAAGGTCATCGGCTCTTTCGCCGGCACAAGCGCCCGGTTCCCGTACGCCTTCCGGTGCAGAATCTTCCCCTTGCTCCATACCAGCGCCACCGCCCCCGGCGCCTGGTCCTGTTCAATCGCCTCCGTAATCACCCGGTCCAAATCGGCCGATCCGGCAAACGTCTCCTGCCCGGGCAGTGCGGCCGCCACCAGCACCAGCAAACCCAGAGTCTTCATGCCATCCTCCGCGCCAGTTCTTCCAGTTTGCCCGCCAATTCCACATCGCGTTTCGTGATGCCTCCCGAATCATGCGTCCATAAATCGATCTCCACCCGGTTCCACACATTGAACCACTCCGGATGATGATTCATCGCTTCGATGGCCACCGCGGCGGCAGCCATGAATCCAAACGCATGAACAAAATCCGGAAACCGGTATTCGCGGTGCAGTTTGCCTTCTGTTTCGCTCCAGCCGGGCAGTGCGGCCAGCGCGGCTTCGATTTCCGCCGCGGTCAGTTTCCTTGCTCTTTCCATTTGTTCCTACAATACCAACATGCCCGCACTCCTTCTGAGTTTCCTCTTCCTGGGGCTGCCACTGGCCGCGCAGCGCGCGCCCGGCAACGATTTCATCCACCGCGGCCACCTCAAAGCCGACATGCAATTCCTCGCCGGCGACGGCATGCGCGGACGCCTCACCGGCACCGCCGAATACAACCTTGCCGCCGATTGGATCGAATCCCGCTTCGCCCGCATGGGCCTCGAACCCGTCTCCGGCGATTCCTTCTTTCACCGCTTCGACCTCATCGTCTCCCGCCTTGCCGATGGCAATTCGCTCGAAATCGGCGCCGGCGATTCCCGCCGCCAAGGCCGCCTTCGCGAGGACTTCTACCCGCTCATCTTCAGCCCCGACGCCGTCGCCAAAGCCCCGGTCAAATTCATCGGCTACGGTATCGAAGCCCCACAACTCGCATGGAACGACTACTCCGAGCCCAACGCCGTCCACGGCGCCATCGTGCTCCTTCTCGATGGCGAACCCGGCGCCAACGACCCCAAGAGCCGCTTCGACGGCGTCGTCAATTCGGAAAACTCCAATCCCATCCGCAAGGTTCTCTGGGCGCAAGCTCACGGAGCCGATGGCGTCCTCATTGTCAATCCCTCGCACCGCGAAACCACCCGCGATCCCTTCCCCGCCGCCGCCCGTTCCATCTGGCCGGACCGCCCTCCAAACCTCGAGCGCTTCACCCTTGCCGCCTATGCCAACCGCATCCGCATTCCCGCTGCCCAAATCTCCCCTGCGCTCGCCGAAATGCTCACCGGTAAGTCACTCGCCGAGCTGCGCCAACAAGCGGAAACCGCCCCTTGGAAAACTCCCCTTCGCGCCGTTCATCCCGCCTCATTTCGCGTCGCTCTCAACCGCACCGTCGTGCCGGACCGCAACGTCGTCGGCATGATTCGCGGCTCCGACCCCGCCCTCAAGCACGAAGCCATCATCGTCTCCGGACACTACGACCACAACGGTGCAACAGCCGAGCAACTCTTCGCCGGCGCCGACGACAACGCCTCCGGCGCCATCGCCACCATCGAAATCGCCGAAGCCTACATGCAGGCCGCCGCCAAAGGCCACAAGCCGAAGCGCACCGTCATCTTCGCCTCCTGGGGTTCGGAAGAGCGCTGCTGCGGTCCGCTCCTCGGAGCTTGGGCCTGGGTCGAAGATCAGGTCTGGCCACTCGAGAAAACCGTGGCCGTGCTCAACATGGACATGATCGGCCGTAGCGAGGAAGTGCCGCCCAACGGCGGTTCCCGCTTCAACGGACTCGCGCCCCAAACCGCCGCCCAAAACGCCAACAACGTCAATCTCATCGGCGCCAGCTATTCCCCCGACCTCAGCAAAGCCGCCGGCGACGCCAATCTGTTTGATCTCGGCCTCCTCCGCCGCTACGACAACAGCCGCTCCAACCACCTCCGCCGCAGCGACCAGTGGCCCTTTCTCAACCGCGGCGTCCCCGCCCTCTGGTTCCACACCGGACTCCACCCCGACTACCACACCCAGTACGACCGCCCCGACCGCATCGATTACCCGAAAATGGAGCGCATTGCGAAACTCGTCCATCAATTGAGCTGGAATCTCGCCAACTCCGCCACTCGGCCCAAAATGGCCCAACCCCGCATCATCCCACAGGAACCGTAACCGGAGCCAAGGGATGCCATATTCATTCCGGCAAGGAATCCGCTATCGCCCGGAGTTGGGCGCCGAGAGTCGGGATGTGCTCCTCCACGATTGTCCAAACAAGTTCGAGATCGATCCCAAAATACTCGTGGATCGGTACATTCCGGAATGCAATGATCTGCCGCCAGGGAACCTCGGGATGCGTCTCGCGAACCGCAGCGGTTAATGAAAGCACGGCAGGCCTCGCCGAGTAGGGTCAACCGATGCAATATTGCACTCTACACCATGACATCGCCGAAGAAAGCGTCGCGGCCCTTTTGGGAGAACTTGGAGATCAGTTCGACCTGTTCGATTGCGTCCAGGACGCGGAAACGGTCAGCATTCATAGCGGAGCCGCGTCACGCATGACCGCGTCGGCCAAGCGTGGCTTCAGCCCACGGCTGGAAACCACGTCAACCTTGCAGCCCAGCACGGTCTCCAGATCAAGCCACATGCCCGTCAAGTCGAGCAATGAGCGGCCCGGTTCAAAGTCGACAAGGAAGTCGATATCGGAGTTTTCCCGCTGGTCCCCTCTCGCGACGGATCCGAAGAGACGAACATTGCGGGCGCCACGCTTCCCGGCAATGGCGAGGATCTCTTCACGGTAGCGGCCACGAAGCTCCTCTAGTGTCATGGTTCCTCGATTTCGAGTATGCCATAGGTCGGATTCTTCCGCCCGTCCCTGATACCCGGCCACACCCTGCAACCCGCCGCTCTCGTGAATGAAGCCTCCCTCCGTCTTGCCCAAGGCAACACCCAACTTCGATAACCGCGCCCATTTCTTCGGAGCCGCCGCCCGCGCCATGCGCCAGATGCTTGTCGCCTATACCCGCAAACGCAACTCGCTGAAACGCGCCGGCGCGAGACAACGCGTCACCTTCAGCGAACTCGAGATCGCTACCGCCGAAACCGCGATCGCAACGCCCTCGCCCTCGATGCTGCGCTCAGCGGAGGGAAGATCGAGGCCGGCGTCGAAGAGCGGGCGCCCACGCCGGCGAAGGAGCGGAGTTCGAGGAGGGAGCAGAGGCGCTTGTCTTGGCGAATCGAGGAGAGTGACCGGGTGACCGGGGCCGTATGCGGCATCGCCCCCGCCCGCGCTCCTCGCCGAACCCCAGCGCATCCAGTCCACCGGACGTCAGAAAGGCCGGTTTCAGTACACCGCCCCAAAGTGATACCCTACCTGAACAGTTCTCCACGCAAAGAGGGACTATGACTCGATTCTTCGCTCCACTCTCCGCCGTCCTCCTGACGGCCCTTATCGTGCCTGCCATCGCGCAGCAGCCTCGCATCTACAACACCGCTAAGCTCAAGCTCAAGGCCGGCAAGCAGATCGTCGGCGGCACCGTCTCCACCACCGATCCGGAAATCTTCTGTGCCATGGCTAACGCCGGCTGGGATTTCCTTTGGATCGAAATGCAGCACAGCCCGCTCAACTACCAGACCGTCGCCACCATGCTGCGCGCCTGCAAGGGAGCCCCCGCCATTCCCTTCGTCCGCGTGCCCGACGCCACCGAAGGCGATATCCAGAAAGCCACCGACATGGGCGCACTCGGCATCATCATCCCCATGGTCGATTCCGTCGAAAAAGTGAAGAACGCCGTCACCTTCGCCAAGTACCCGCCCATCGGCAAGCGCAGCCAGGGCGGCGGACAATACGGGGTTCTCTGGGGTAGCGACTACCGCCAGACCGCCAACGACAACATCATGATCGTCGCCATGATCGAATCCCCGGCCGGGGTCGCCATCGCCGATCAGATTGCCGCCGTTCCCGGCGTCGATGTTGTCTTTGTCGCCAGCACCGATCTCGGGAGCTTCTCCGGCCTGAAGCAGGGCGACCCCCAGTATGAAGCCATGGTCACCAAGGTCCACGATGTTGTCCTCAAGCGCGGCCTCGCTCTCGGCGGCCCCATGGCTTGGCAGAATCGCCACGGCTACACCTTTTTCCAAGGCCCCGGCGAAACCAGCCTCATCCGCAGCGGATCCCACGCTGCGCTCGGCATCGGTGGCGCGCCGCAGCCGAAAAAATCCGGCATCGCACCCATCGAGGGTTCGGAGAAATAGCCGCTATTCCACCGGCACTTTCACCGCGGGGCTTGCTGCTGCTCCCACACGCAGAATCAGATCCTGCACGCCTCTCGGCGCATCCTGCGCCACCTGAAAGTTCACTTGGGCAATCCCTACCAGCCCGGGAGCAGGCCCCGCAAACTGCACCGGGCAATTCACCCCGCCCACCGTCACCTGCGCCTGCCCCTCGCCACCCAGTGCATTGGCGTACACATACACAAACTCCCCTCGGCGCAACGGCTGCCCTTCTGTCACCAGCGCATACTCCGGCACCCGCACCACAATTCCGTCCACGCCATTCCGCGTGAACACCGCCGGTTGCCGCGCCAGCAGCGGCACGCTCACCGCCGCGCTGCGATTCCCATCGCGGCTTACCACCACCGATGCGCTGTCTCCGCTCAACCCCGGCGGCACTTGAAAATTCACTAACTCCACCCCGCGCTGATTCGCCATCCCCAGCAATCCCGCCGCCAAGCCGTTCACCGTTACCGAAACCCCGCGCAGTTCACCCGGCAGCGGCACGCCCGGCGCATTGACAATCGCTTCATCGTCCAGTACCCCGGCCGCGAATACGGTCGCCAGCGCGCCCGCCACCATGCCCGGAGCGAAACTCGCCGCATTCACCACCCCCGCCGCCGAAAACCGCGGCGACTGGCTTCCCTCAATGCGGTAAACCGTATCGGTTCCCGCGTTACCTACATACAACTCGCCGTTCTCGTCTTCGCCAAACGTCGTGATCCCCGCCATCGATTCCAGCAGCAACCGGTTCACCCATTGCTGCCCGCGGCGCTCCAAACCCCAGATCTTCCCCGAACAGTAATCCGCGTATACATACGTTCCGCGCAGTCCCGGCGCGCTGCGTCCGCGATACACCGTTCCGCCCGTCACCGAGCATCCATCGCCGCGCCCATACTCGGCCACCGGCAGCGTCAGCCCCTGCGTATTGCATCCCGCCCGGAAGCAATGCGCTCCTTCCATGGTGTTCCATCCGTAGTTCTCACCGCCCCTGCTCGATGCCGCCTGGAAGTTGATCTCCTCGTATAAATTCTGGCCCACGTCGGCGATCCACAAATCTCCCGTCACCCGGTCAAACGCAAATCGCCACGGATTGCGCAATCCCAAAGCCCAGATCTCCGGCCGTGTTCCCGCCGTATTCACGAAGGGATTGTCCGCCGGAATCCGCACCCGGCCCGGTTCGCTCTCCACGTCCACGCGCAGCATCTTCCCCAAAAGCGAATTCCGGTTCTGCCCGTGGTTCTGCGGATCCCCCGCCGATCCCCCGTCGCCCATTCCGATATACAAATATCCATCCGGCCCAAAGCGCAATTGGCCGCCATTGTGGTTCGAGAACGGCTGCGCGATCTGCAACAGAATGGTCTCCGTATCGGAACCCGCCGTGTACATGGCAACGATCGTGGTACCGCTCAGATTCGTGTAATTCACATAAAACCGCCCGTTCTGTGCAAACGAAGGCGAAAACGCCAAACCCAGCAGCCCGCGCTCGCCCGCCGCCCGCGTCTTCGTGCGGATGTCGAGAAACGGCGTGGCCTCCACGCTGCCGTTGCGCAGCACGCGAATCAGCCCGTTCTGCTGCACCAGAAACAGCCGTCCCGATCCATCGCCCGCATGCTGGATGTCCGTCGGCGCATCGATCTCCGCCGCTACCGGCGTCAACCGGATCTCCTGCCCCGAAACCGCACTCAGAAAAACCGCAACGAATGAAAAGAGCCCCATGCCCCATTATGGGCGCATTCCTCTAGCCACGCGCCCGCAATCGCTATACTCAATCCCATGGCGAAGTGGATTCTCTGTCTCTGTTTCGCGGCGATACTGCCGGCGCAGGAGGTGTCGCAGAGCGGCCTGCGGCTGAAGGATCCGCGACCCATCGTTGCGCTCCCGGAACGCGCCCGATCCGCCATGGCCGCCAGCGTGCATCCGCTCGCTACGGAAGCGGCGCTCGAAATCATGCGCAAGGGCGGCAACGCCGTGGATGCGGCCGTTGCGATCGCCTTCGCGCTCGCCGTTGTCCATCCCGAAGCCGGCAACATCGCCGGAGGCGGCTTCCTCATGGCCCACATGGCCGACGGCCGAAGCACTGTCATCGACTACGCCTTCCAAACCCCGTCCGCCTTCTCCGCCAGGATCTTCGAGGGCGAGCGATCCACCAACACCGGATATAAGTCCATCGGCATTCCCGGCACGCCTGCGGGTATGGGGATGGCTCACGCCAAATTCGGCAAGCTGAAGTGGGCCGATTGCCTCGAACCCGCGCGCCGCCTCGCCCACAACGGCTTCCCCGCTTCCCAGCGCCTGGAGCTGATCCTCAAGCTACAGGTGCCCGTCATGAAGCGCTTCCCCGAAACGGCGAAGATCTTTCTCAAAGGCAGCGATCAGCCGCTCCAGCAGGGCGAACTCGTCGTACAGAAGGAACTCGCCGCCACCATCGCTCGCATGCAGAAGCACGGCTGGCGCGAGTTCTACTCGGGTGAAACCGCGCGCCGCATGGTCGCCGACTTCCAGGCTCATGGCGGCATCGTTACCGCCGCCGATCTCGAACAGTATCGGGCCATCGAGAAGCCGCCCGTTCGCATCGACTACCGCGGCCATCCCGTCCTTGTTACGCCTCCCCACTCGGCCGGAGGCATCGTCCTTGCTGTCTCGCTCGGCGTGCTCTCCCGCTTCGATCTGGCACTCGGCATGGAAGGCTCCTCCCGTGCGCGTCATCTCCAGATCGAAGCGATGCGCGCCGGCAACGCCGCCAGTGCGCTTCTCACCCGCGGTACACATACCGTCGAGCAACTCACCGCCAAGGAGTACATCGACGAAGCCGCCCGTGCCATCTCCGCAGATCGTGCCGGCGCCGCCGCCGAGCCCACAGAGGACAACGGCGAATCCGCCGACACCACGCACTTCACCGTCGCCGATCCCTACGGAAACATCGTTTCGAACACCTACACGCTGAACGGATTCTTCGGCAGCCAGGTCATTGCGAAAGGCACGGGAGTCCTCATGAACAACTACATGAGTCCATCCCGCCGTGTGAAGCCGCTCGACCGCATCTATTCGAGCATGACCCCCACCATCGTTCTTCGCAAGGACGGCAAGCCTTGGGCTGCCTTCGGGTCCCCGGGATCGCAAACCATTCCCAGCACCATCATGCAAATCGCCATCAACCTCATCGATTTCAAAATGGGCTTGCGCGATGCCGTCGAGTATCCCCGCATTCATTTCGGAGGCCGCGGTGGAGTCGACGCCGAACCCGGCGCCCTCGTTCTCGATGTCGCCGAACGCCTCCGCTCCATGGGCCACAAGCTCAATCCCAACCTTCGCTCCCAAGGCGACGTGAACGCCGTCTTAATCGAAGAAAGCGGCTGGAAGCAAGGCTGGGCCGACGGCCGACGCGGCGGCTTCGTCAAGGGCTATTAGCCGGTCACATGGCGAACAGCGGCGCCATCCTCGGCGTATCCGATCACGGCGGTTGGGCCGTATTGGTCACAATCGCACACGACGGCACTCTCCTCGACCGCCGCCGTGTCGAACTCGTGGACGCGAGCCTGCCGAAATTGCCGCATCACCACGATGCGCAGCACCTCCCCATCGACGAAGGCGTAGCGTTAGTGGAGCGTGTCCGTGCCTCGGCGGAGGAGCATGCCGGGATCGCGCTCGACGCCGTCGCGGCCGCGGTGCCAAGAATCGCCGGCATCGCCCTGCGCCAACTCCAGCCACTCCCGCCCACCATTGCCGATCGACTCCAGGACTATCGTGCGCGGAACGTCGCCGATTGGGTGATGTACCGGCAAGCCCTAGCCTCCGCCGCCGAAGCGCGCGGCTGGCACATCCATTGGTACGACCCGAAGAAACTGGATCTGCAAGCCCTCAAAGCGCACTTCGCCCGCGTCCGAAAGGCAGCCGGCCCACCCTGGAACGCCGATCACAAACTCGCCATGGCTGCCGCCATGAGCATAATCAAGAAAGCATGAATCCCCGCCTGCCGCGCCTCGAGATCGAGTACTGCACACAATGCCGCTGGTTGTTGCGCGCCGCTTGGCTTTGCCAGGAAATGCTTACCACCTTCGCCGCCGAACTCGGCGAGGTGGCCATCATCCCCGGCAGCGGAGGCATCTTCGAAGTGCGCCTCAACGGCGAGACCATCTTCTCCCGCGCCGGAGCCGGCCGCTTTCCGGAATCGAAGGAACTCAAGCAATCCATCCGCGACCGCATCGCCCCGGACCGCAGCCTCGGCCACTCCGACCGCTAGCCGCGCGGCCGCGCCATACAATGGGACTAGAGATGTTACGCACAACCATGCTGAGTCTCTCCCGCCAGCCCTGGCTCCGGGACTGGATGCAAAACTCGCCGCTTGCCTCGCGGTTTACTTCCCGATTTATCGCCGGCCGCACCCTCGAACAGGCCCTCAAGGTCAGCGCCAGACTTGGCGAGGAAGGCGCCCTCACCTCGCTTGACCGGCTCGGCGAAAACGTCACATCACTCGAGGAGGCGCGCGAAAGCCGCGACGCCTATCTTAAGGCTTTGGACGGAATTGCCGATAGCCAATTAGGGAGCACGGTTTCCGTGAAACTGACGCAATTGGGGTTGGATTTGTCCGTACACCACTGTCAGGAAAATGTCGCCGCTCTCGCGCAACGTGCCGCGGAGTTGGGCACGCGCATCGAGATCGACATGGAATCCAGCCAATACACGGACCGGACACTCGACCAAGTGCGCCGCGTCCATCAAACGACGGGGAACGTCCGCGCCGTCATCCAGGCCTACCTGCTGCGCAGCGCTACGGATGTGGATCGATTGTGCGCGGAGTCCATTCCCGTCCGCCTCTGCAAAGGGGCCTACCAAGAGCCTCCTTCCGTTGCCTACCAGCTCAAGCGTGACGTGGACGCCAGTTTTTCCCGCCTGATGCGTGTGCTCCTCGAACGGGGCACGTATCCGGCCATCGCCAGCCATGATGAACGCCTCATCCGCGAGGCCATCGCCACGGCCGGCAAGCTCCGCCGCGCTCCCGATTCATTTGAGTTTCAGATGCTCTACGGCATCCGCCGCGACTTACAGAAGGAACTCGTTGCCAGTGGCTATCGTCTAAGGGTATATGTCCCCTACGGCGATGCCTGGTACCCCTACTTCATGAGGCGTCTGGCCGAGAGGCCGGCGAACTTGTGGTTCGTCGTACGGAACGTCCTGCGAGCCTAGTGGGAGGGAGATGGAGATGAAATATTGGGGCTATCTAGTGGCCAAACTCCTCGCTGGTTTGGGGTTTCTGGCCGGATTGCGGGCCATCGTCAAATGGCTGCTGCCCGAGCCGCAGGCGTACGTAACCTATAACAATCTCAATCCTATCGGACACGATCTTACGCATACCATTGTTTACTTCATATACTTCCTCGTTTGTGCCGGGGTGGCCGCCGTCATCTTTTGGGATCAGAAATACCGCTGCCGCACGTGCGCGCGGAAGCTCCGCATGCCGGTGCTGCGCGGCTCGTGGGACTCCATGCTTCTGCTGGGGCGTCCCCACATCGAATACATCTGCCCTTACGGCCATGGGACACTGAAGGTTCCCGAACTGCAAATCACCGGAAAGGAACCGATCGCTTGGGCCGAACATCAGGACATCTGGAAGGAGCTGGAACTGCTGCACAGCGAGAAACGATAGCCGGAGTGGCGCGTTGGCGCATGGTGGCCGGCATTGCCGTGCTCGCCGCCTTATTCGGCTTCTGCGCCTTGCTCTTTCGCCCCTACTACCTGAACTACCAACTCCAGTCTTACATCGAGGAAGTCGCCTTCGATGCCAACCGGATGCAGATGCCCGAAGGGGCGTTCGTTGCCGCGGTGGCCGACAAAGCGGCGCAACTCGGGCTGCCCGTGGGCATGGATCAGGTACGAGTCCGGAAGTCGGAAAACGGCGTCTATATCGAGGTTCGATACTTCGTTCGCGTCGATCTGTTGCTCTATACGGTGGACCTGCACTTCCGGCCTTCGGCGGGGGCACGATAAGTCGGGGTAGAATAGCCCGGTGCATTCCGAAACCGCTCCCAACCGGCTGCGCTACGCCGCCGCTGCCGTCTTCATGCAAGTGCTGCTTGGTGTCATCTATTCCTGGTCCGTGTTCCGCGGACCCCTGGCCCAACTGCACGGCTGGTCGAAAGCAGAGACCATTACCCCCTATCGCTATTCCATTCTTGCCTTCGCCGTGGCGATGGTGATCGCGGGCTTCTGGCAGGATCGCAAGGGTCCACGACTGGTAGCCGGCTTCGGGGGATTCCTGTTGGGGACTGGCTGCCTGCTGGCCTCCTTTCTGAGCGACACCGTGATGGGGCTCACCGTGGCCTATGGGCTGGTGGCCGGATTCGGGGTCGGGTTCGCGTATGTGACGCCGATCGCCATGTGCATCAAGTGGTTCCCGGATAAGCGCGGAATGATTGTCGGCCTGGCGGTGATGGGCTTCGGAGTCGGCCCGCTGCTGTTCGGGCCGCTGCTCGAATTCCTGATCGGCAAGGATCCGGCGCAATTGGCGGTGACGATTCCCCGAACATTTCTGATCCTTTCTGTTTTGTTCTACGCGGGGGTCATCGGAGCCGCGCAACTGTATCGCGTCCCGCCGGCGGGATGGAAGCCCGCCGGATGGAACCCGCCCGCGGGCCGCGCCAATCGGGCCGATCTGCCGCCCAAGGCCATGCTCGGGACATGGCAGTTCTACGCGCTGTGGATGGTCTATTTCCTCGGCACGAGCGTCGGCCTGACGGCGATCGGTGAAGCCAGCCCACAGCTCACGGAGATGGCCAAGACCAGCGCGTTGATGTCGCCGGGTGCGGCGCTCGGCATCATGAGCATCTTCAACGGGCTCGGCAGGCTGGGCTGGGGCAGCGTCTCGGACCGCTTCGGCCGCAAGCCGGCCACGCTCGGCATGTGCGCGGTTTCGATCTTCGCCTGCGCGGCCGTGCTGCGCGATGCCACCACGTTTCTGCCCTTGCTCATCGGGCTGTGTCTGGTGGGCTTCTCCTACGGCGGTTACCTCGCCGTGATGCCTTCGTTTACCGCCGATTTCTACGGCGCCAAGAACGTCGGCGCCAACTACGGGATTCTGTTCAGCGCCTGGGGCGCTTGCGGGTTTCTGGTACCCGGCTACTTCGCCGCCATCATGGACCGTGCGCGCGCGGCGGGCAACCTGGCCGCCGGCTATCGGGAAGTGTACTGGACGCTCGCCGGACTCGCCTTAGTCGGCGCCGTGGTTTCATTGACGGTGCGCCCGCCGCAATCGAGAGCGGCCTAAGGCTGTTTCTTGGGCGGCTCCGGCAGCAGGGGCAGATCCACCGTGATGGGATGGTGATCCGAAATCCCGTCCGGCACCGCGGTATTCAGCGCTTCGAGGGTGCGCCCGAAGTAAGGGGCAAAGTGGAACGGGTGGTTTCCGTCATCGCCGACCGGCTTCACCAGCAGCCAATCGAGGCGCATCCGGCCGGCGATTCCCTTGAGGTCGCGCTTGAAGCTGAAGGTGGTCGTGAAGCCTTTGGCGGCGCGTTCGTTCGATGCCGATAGCTTGCCGCCGCGGGCGTTGATGGCGCGCAGCGGGTCGCCGGCGAAGTCGAACGAGGTCCCGCCGGCGAATCGGAACTTCTCCAGCAGATCGAACAGCGCGGCCTCTTTGTTCGGCGCAACGAAGGGCACGTGCTTGGCGGAAGGGTCGTGGTAGTTCTTGAAGTAGTTTCCCGGAACCGAGAACATCTTGGGAATGGCCACCGGGCTGAACCAATTGATGGCTTGTCCGGCCCAGAACTCGGGGTTGCGCACGCGTTTCTTCACTTCGCGCCAGACGGAGGTGGGCGCTCCATCGGCTCCCGTGGTGTTGAGGTCGCCGCCCAGTACGATGGGATGTTTGACGCGCTCCAGTTCCTTGAGCAGTTGGTCCATCTGTTCCAGGCGGCATTCGGGTCTGCACTTGTTTTCGAGGTGCGCGGCGACGACGGTCACCTTCTTCGTCGGCGAATCGGGAACGGCGATTTCGGCGATGAGGGCCATGCGTCCGCCGCGGCGCACTTCGCGTCCAATGCGCTCGAGGAAGAGCTTGTCGGCGGCCAGACGGCGTCCTGCTTCGAGTTTGCCGATCTCGGCCTTCTCACTGGCATACCAGTCATAGCAGACCTTGAAGCGCAGGTTGCGCGCCGAGACGATGGGATAGCGGCTGAGGATGGCCGTGCCGTGCATTCCCTTGTAGCGGCCGCGGTCCACGGCCATGTCCTTCTTGAACTGCTCGCGGGTCTTTTCGTCGGGATCGACGAGTTCTTCGGTGCCGAGATAGATGGAGTCCACCTCGAGGAACTCGACGGCGTAGGCGTAGTTCATGCCGAGCGCGGCGGCGAGTTCCTTGGCGACATCGCGATAGTCCGTGCGCGACATGCCGAAGTCGACCTCGTTCAGGATGAGCACATCGCTCTCCTTCATGTAAACGGACTGCTGTTTGGCTTCGAGCAGCGCGGGTGTGACCTCTTTCTGCTCCTTCATGAAAGCCTTTTCGAAGGCATCGGGGTCCGTGAAAGCAAGGCGGATGAGGTCGAAATTCGCGCCTCGTTCGATGTTCCATTCGGCGACGCGCAAGGCGGGACCAATGGCGATGACCTCGGGCCGGTGCGGGGCAGTCTGCGCGAGGTGGGCCGCGTTGCCGATGAACGGTGTCATCAGCAGCGTGTCCATCTTCTTTCGCAGCGTTTCGTCCGGTTCCTTGTCATTGAGCAGCACCAGTTCATCGAAGGTAAGCAACTCCGGGCCGGTGGTCGGCGCGGGTTCCTGCGCCTGTAGGACAGCCAGCAGATAGAGCAGCAGTGTCATGGCTTCAGCAGGAGTTTGCCGGCCGAGACGCGCCCGGCGAGATCGATGTGGGCCTGCGCGGCCTGTTCGAAGGGGTAGATGCGGTGCACCTTGGTCTGGAGGCTGCCCGAGGCGAGCCAGCGCAGCACGTCGCCGGCGCGCCAGAGCAACTCTTCGCGATTGGCGCAATAGTTCGCCAGCGTGGGCCGCGTGAGATAGAGCGAGCCCTTGGTGCTGAGCACAAGGGGCTGGATGGCGGGCACGGCTCCGGAGGCATTTCCAAAGCTGACCATCATGCCGCGGGGCTTGAGCGAAGCGAGGCTCTTTTCCCAAGTCGCGGCGCCCACCGAGTCATAGACCACATCGACACCGGCGCCGTTGGTGAGGCGGCGCGTTTCGGCTTCGAAATCTTGCTCGGTATAGAGGATGACCTCATCGGCCCCAGCGGCTTTGGCCCGCCCGGCTTTTTCGGCTGTGCCCGCGGTGGCGATGACGCGCGCGCCGCGCATTTTGGCCATCTGCACGAGCAGCGCTCCGGTGCCGCCCGCGGCGGCGTGGATCAAAGCCGTATGATGCTTTTCGAGCGGGAAGGTGGAATGGCTCAGATAGTGCGCCGTCATGCCCTGGAGCATGACCGAGGCGGCGGCTTCGAGCGAGACACCTTCGGGAACCTTCACGAGTGTGCCCGATGGGACGACGGCGTATTCGGCGTAGGAACCGCGGGTCATGGCGTAGGCTACGCGATCGCCGACGGCGACTTCCGTCACCTCGGGGCCGACGGCCTCGACGACGCCGGCGGCTTCCATGCCGAGCGTGAACGGCGCATCGGCTTTGTATAGTCCCGTGCGGAAATAGATATCGATGAAGTTGACGCCCGAGGTGTCGATCTTCACCAAGGCTTGCTTGGGTCCCGGTGTGGGGATCTCGATCTGGTCCACTTTCATTTGTTCGGGACCGCCGACTTCATGCACTCGAATCGCTTTCATGTTCGAACCTTTCTCCGTAAGTGTACTGCCGCGGCAAACAACAAGAGATAAGACAGGGTGAAGGGAAACAGGAGGACGCGGGTTACGGTGGTGACTGCATCGGCTCCGGTGAGGCCCACGCGGAACAGGGCGAAATGCAGCATGATTCGCCAGTTGCTGTAGTCGAACCAATAGTAGTCGCCGTTTTCGTTGAGGACGAAGACCTTGGCTGGGATGTGGAACGCGAGCCACCATTTCCACTTGGTCATGACAGGCTCGCCGGAGCAGATAATGCCGACGGTGTTGTATCGTGCGGCTTGCAATTCCGCGAGCAGGCGTTTGCGCGCCGGGCCGCTGGGATATTCCCATACGCGGTAGACCTTCGAGCCTGCCGGCAGTTGTGCGGGTTCGCCGTTGAAGCAGGTCACCACATCGACCTTGAGCCTGTCGCCGTAGGCTTCGACGAGTCCCGGGATGAGGTTGTCGAGGATGTAGCGCGAGCCGCTCTCGACGAGCAGGAGGCGCTCGATGGACGGGATGTGGCGTGAGAAGAAGAGGCGCATCGGCAGGGTGAATCTCCAATTATCGCATTGGCTATTGTTTCCGGGGCGGGCTCTGGTGTTCAATAAGCAAAGCCGCGCAGAGCGGCTGTGAGAATTCCGAATCGGAGAAACCATGAATCTGAACAAGGCACTCGACAAAGCCTATGAAGGCAAGTCGTTGAAAGAAGTATTGGATGCGCCGGTGGCCGCGCTGAGCGGCGTTTCCGATGCCGATGCGAAGAAGCTGGAAGAAGCCTTCGGCATCAAGACGGTCCGGGATCTGGGCACGAATAAATACTTCGTGCGGGCGCAGGCGATGGTGGCGCTCGAATCCTCCGAGGAGTGAGCCTCCTCTGGGTCTCGATCCGTGGGCGGCGCCCATTTGCGAAGGGCGGTGGGCGCTCTCAGGTTCGTTTCTTGAATTTTTTTGTATCCCTATTTATACTATTTATACCAGCGATTCTCGCATTTTTCAGGAATAATAAATCTTCTTTGCGCGTGATCGGCGGAGGCGGATGCACACGGCTGGGGAGTTGTTATAACCTAGCAACCAATGGATCGCAGACAATTTCTCGGCACACTCGCGGGGGCCGCCGCGGCGAATGGGCAGGCCACGAAGCCGAATTTCGTCATTCTCTACACGGACGACCAGGGGATCGGAGACCTGGGCTGCTACTTCGGCCGGGACATCATGAAGACTCCGCACATCGACGCGCTGGCGGCGTCGGGGATCCGGTTCACCGACTGGCACACCAATTCGCCGGTGTGCTCGCCGTCTCGGGCGGCGGTGCTGACAGGCAAATATCCGCAGAATGCCGGTGTACCGAACATCCTGACATCGAAGCCTGACTTCAATGTGCCGGGGCTCCGGCAGGGCGATAATACGATTGCATCGGAGTTGAAGAAACTCGGCTATCGCACGGCCGCGGTCGGGAAATGGCACCTGGGCAGCGCACGGGGATCTCGCCCCATCGATCAAGGATTTGAGGAATGGTTCGGATTCTATTCCGGGTGGACGGATTACTACTCGCACCGGTATTACACTTTGGGGGGCACGCCGCTCTTTCATGACATGTGGCGAGGGGAAAAAGAAATATTCGAGGAGCCGGTGTATCAGACGGAGCTGTTGGGGCGTGAAGCCAAGGCCTTCCTCCAACGCCAAACGGCCGGCCAACCCTTCTTCCTTTACCTGGCATTTGGAGCACCGCACTATCCGATGATGGCTCCCAAGAAATATCTGGACCGGTTTCCGGCGACGATGGACCGGGACCGGCGCGAGCACGCGGCGATGGTGGCGGCGATTGACGACCAGGTGGGAGAAATCGTGGCGACCCTCAAAGCCCGCGGGTTGGACCGCAACACGGTCATCTTCTACCAATCCGACAACGGAGCGACGCGGGAAGAGCGGGCCGATCATCGCGGACGCCCGTATCGCGGAGGCAGCAACGGACCGTATCGCGCCTACAAGGGTTCGCTCTTCGAGGGCGGGACGCGGGTGCCGGGACTGCTGCGGTGGCCGGCGAAAATCAAGCCGAACCAAGTGTTGGACGGCATCGGGATGGCGATGGATATTCTGCCGACATTCGTCCAATGGGCCGGCGGCAAGCCTCCGGCGGGTGTCGACGGGAAGGATCTCACACCCATGGTTCTGGAAGGGAAGCCATCGGTCCACGATGTTGTGTATTGGGACTACGACGGCATGCGCGCCGTGCGGCGTGGGTACTGGAAGCTGATTCGCAATCACAGAGAAGGGCTGGGCACGCCGATGGTGAGAGAGGTATGGCTCAGCAACCTACAGGAAGATCCAGGAGAGAACAAGAACTTCGCGGCGTCGCAGCCGGAGTTGGTGAAAGAATTGACGGCTCTGATGGACGCCTGGAAACCAGGGCAGTAGGCATGGAAGACGGGCAAGCTGCCATCACCCAATTACTGGTGGACTGGCGGAACGGGGGCAAGGAAGCCCTCGACCGGCTCACGCCGCTGCTGTACGCGGAATTGCGCCGGATGGCGGCATCCTATCTTCGCCGCGAACGGAGCAACCACACGTTCCAGCCCACGGCGCTGGTCAACGAACTGTACATGCAGTTGTCGAAGATGGCGAAGCTAGAATGGAAAGACCGGGCGCATTTCTTCGGTATCTCCTCCTATTTGATGCGCCAGATCCTGGTGCAGCATGCGCGGACGACGAATGCCGCCAAGCGAGGCGGAGGCGCGAAACACTTCCCCCTCGATGAGGCGCTGACGGTTTCCGAAGACGGGGCGGGCGAGTTGATCGCGCTGGACGATGCGTTGCGGGAACTGGCGAAACTGGACGAGCGCAAAAGCCGTATCGTGGAGATGCACTATTTCGGGGGATTGAAGATCCAGGAAATGGCGGAAGTGCTGGGAGTGTCGGAGAGTACCATCGGGCGGGAGTTGCGGTTGGCGCATGCGTGGCTGTACCGGCAGGTTAGCCGGGGGTAACGTTACGCGGCGGCGTAAAGGCTCGATTGGAGAACCCACTCGATCTGGTCAGGGTGGAATGGAGTGGCAACGTAGTCGGAGGCTCCGGCGTCCATGGCGTCGATCCACTCGCGGGCGTCCGGGTCGCGCGTAACCACCACCACGGGGAGGCGCTGGGCGTTGGCGCGCTCCAGGATCTCGGGAAGATGGCGATGGCGTGCCGGGCAGAAAAGCACGTCAGGCTTCGATTCCCGCAGGATGGCCATAAAGGATGCGGCGTCGCTGGGGACACTGCGGGTGAGGGCGGTGGAACGCTCAGGGAGTGCCTGCTCCAGAGCCTTGGCCGTGGAGGGGTCGAGTCCCATCAATAGGAGACGAGGATTCAAGCATAGAGATACGGCTTGCAATTGCGGGAACCTTTCTTAAAGATGGTTGCCGTAGAGCGGAAAAATTCTCAACCAAACAGGATCGAAAGGTGGATTAGTGCGGCAGGTCTCCGTGGGGCTTGCCGGCGTTGATCTCTTCGATGGTGTCGCGTACCTGCGCGGGCAGGCCCTGGCCGACCCAATTCTTCACCGAGTCGGGAAGCTTGATCGTGGTGGACTTGGGCTGCTTGTTTTCGAACTGGACGAGTTCGTTCATGGTTTTGCCGGCCCGTAACTCGCTTGCCACCGTGCGCCGCAGAGCGAGCATGAATTCGGTCTCTCCGGAGAGGATCTCGCGGCCGCCGGCGGGGCCATGCCCGGGAAGCACGCGTTCGGGATTCAACGCAGATGCCTTGCCCAACACCGCCGGCCAATTGGCGATGTTGCCGTCGCCGGTGAAGTTGTAGGGGCCGTTGGTGGCCGCGTCGCCGGTGCAAAGAATCCGCTCCTTGGGTAGGAAGACAAAGCCGTCGCCGCGAGTGTGAGCCCAGCCGAAGTGATGGAACTCGACGCGGCGGGAACCGTCATCGAGGATGAACGGTTTGTCCTTAAATGTCTGTTTGGGGCGCTCCGCGGTGGGGAGGTTGAGTTTGCGGACATCTTCGCGGGTTTCGCCTTTCCAGCGTTTGGGTTCGTACCGGTTCATCTCGTCAACGACATTGGCGTGGGCTAGCGTGGTGGCGCCGATTTTGGTCCAGACCGGGTTGCCATAGGCGTGGTCGCCATGGTGGTGCGTATCGAAGACATAGCGCACGGGCTTCTTCGAAATCTTGCGGATGTCGGCGAGGGCAGCCTCCGCACCGTTGGGATAATTGGCGTCGACAACGATGAGGTAGTCTTTCATTTCGATGACGATGTTATTGCAGTGGCCCTTGCCTTTGAGGTCTCCTTCACGGAACCAAACGCCCGAGACAATTTGCTTGATGGTGTCCGGCTGGGCATCGGACCGGGTGACCACCAAGCCGAGGGACAGCAGGGCGGCGAAGGCCGAAGCGCAGAGGGTACGTGCGTGCATTGTGTTGCATCTTAACGAAGGGGACGCCGCATCCGCAACTGGTAGAATAGTAGTTTCCCCACACAAGAGGAGGCAAAATGGCGGTCATTCAGCGCCGGCCGAGCGTGCCGGTTAATGTCGGTGGAGTCATGGTGGGCGGAAGCCACCCCATTGTGGTGCAATCCATGACGAACACGGACACTGCCGATGTGGCGGCCACGGTGAACCAGGCGATGGCGCTGGCGCGCGCCGGCTCGGAACTGGTGCGTGTGACGGTGAACACGGAAGAAGCGGCGGCGGCGGTGCCGCGGATCGTGGACACATTGCAGCAATTCGGCGTGCGCGTGCCGATTGTCGGCGATTTCCACTATAACGGCCATATCCTGCTCAAGAAGTATCCGGATTGCGCGCGTGCGCTGGCGAAGTATCGCATCAATCCGGGGAATGTCAATATCGGCAAGAAACACGACGATAATTTCCGGACGATGATTGAGGCGGCGATCGAATACGGCAAGCCGGTGCGAATCGGGGTGAATTGGGGGTCGCTCGATCAGGCCCTGCTCACGCGGATGATGGATGAGAACGCGCGGTCCGCATCGCCGCTGGATGCGCGGGAAGTGACGCTGAATGCGATTGTCGCGAGCGCGCTGATTTCGGCACAGCATGCCGAGAGTTACGGATTGAGCCGCGACCGGATTATCATCTCGGCAAAGGTGAGCGCGGTGCAGGATCTGGTGGATGTGTACCGCAAACTGGCCGCGCAATGCGATTACGCCTTGCATCTGGGTTTGACCGAAGCAGGGATGGGGGCAAAAGGCATTGTCGCGACGACGGCGGCGCTGTCGATTTTGTTGCAGGAAGGCATCGGCGACACGATCCGGGCGTCGTTGACTCCCCCGCCGGGCGGGGATCGGACGGAGGAAGTGCTGGTTTCGCAGCAGGTGTTGCAATCGCTTGGCATTCGGAGCTTCACCCCCCAGGTGACGGCCTGCCCCGGATGCGGGCGCACGACCAGCACGTTTTTTCAGGAGATGGCGGCGGAGATCCAGGCGTACTTGCGGCGGCAGATGCCTTTGTGGAAGGTTAGCCATCCGGGGGTGGAAGAGATGAAGGTGGCGGTGATGGGATGCATTGTGAACGGGCCGGGCGAATCGAAGCATGCCAATATCGGCATCTCGTTGCCGGGCACCTTCGAGGAACCGGTGGCGCCGGTGTATGTGGACGGCAAGCTTTTCCGCACACTGCGCGGTGACGCCATCGTGGCGGAGTTTACGGCGATTCTGAACGATTACGTGGAGCGCAAATATGCAGTGGCCGAAACTGCGCAAATCGCAGGCGACTGAAGCACCTCCGGAACCCAAAACCAAGGCGGCGGCATCGAAGGATTTGCGGCTGAAACGGCTGGCAAAGAAGTTGGACGAATTGCCCGCGAAGGACGAAGAACGGATCCGGCAGATTCGGGAGATGGAGTTGCGCCAGCGTCTGGGGGCGGTGGAGTTGCACGAGTTGTGCCGGGACCTGGTGCAGACGTTGAACGGGTTACTGAAGAAGCTGAAGCTGGAACTGACGCCTGAAGTCTACAATCCCGACCGGATTGAGTCCGAGCAGGGAGTGCTGTTTCAGATCAACGCGAATGGGCGTATCTTGCAGGTGGCGGTAATGGCGCCGGAGAACTGTCCGACGACCGAACATTTCCGCATTCCATACGTGCTGCGCGGCGCGGTGCGGTCCTTCAACCAGGAGTCGCTGGAGCGGCAGGAGATCCAGGAGACGCCGATTTTTTATTGCCAGGAACGTTCGGAATTTTCGTGGGTGTATATGGAGACGCGGACGCGAAAGACGGGGACGGTGGATCGTGAGTTTCTGATGGATTTGCTGGAGGAGTTGCTGTAGAGCGGCAGGTTCGGGCGTGAGAGCCGGAAGCCATGCTCATCTCTCCTCCGAAACGGCACGGTGGATGAGTTGGTCCACTTTGTGGACGATGATTTCTTCGACGGCCGGGGCGAAGGGGCCGGGCTGGCCGTAGGGGATCATGGCGGTGGCGCCTTCGTAGCCTCCTTCCTTGAGGATGCGGAGCGAAGGGATGTAGGCGAAGACATCGTTCGAATAGGATGCGATCCAGGTGTTGTTCCAGCCATGCTGGGCACGGAGGCGGAGGGAGTAATCGACGACGACTTCTCCGGCGAGCGCGACGAGAGTGAATGAGTTTCCGAAGCGCCAGACCTGGACGGCATAGGGATACGTTTCGGGGAGTTTGCCTTCGTTGTCGAGGATGGCGAGCATACGTTCGGCGTGGCGGGCAACGTTGGGGTCGCGGTCCTTGGTACGGCGGACCCATTCCTCGCGGGAAGGATGTGCGTCGAAGGGGACGGGGACTCGTTCGAAGGCGGTTTGGATGCTGTCGTCGAGCGGCTTCATGTTTCCATTGAGGGCGATGGTTACGGCCTCCTGCATGATTTTGCCGTAGGTTTGCGCCAGTTCGACTTTGCGGCGGGGGAGCGGGTTTTGATCGGCGCCGCAGCCGGCCATGAAGAGTGCGATGGCGCCGGGGTGGGCCTTTTCGATTTCTTCCTGGGCGTAGCCGGGCCAGTCGCCGTTGATCTGGTAATCGCTGAGGACAGTGGCGTGGCAGGCGTAGCCGAAGACGACACCGCGGAGTTTACCGTTGGGGCCGCGGACGGCGATAACGAGGGCGTCGTGATCGACGGGTTGGGGATAGTGGCGGGAGGCGGCGGTGACGCGGCGGCGGTTGACGGCGAAGCCGGCGTTGGCGATATCGACGGAGAGGTTGGCGGGGGAGAGATCCTTGAGGGCGGCTCCGATGGCTTCGAGGGTTTGGTCAATGAGGCGGTCGGCGTAGCGGCGGACCACGGCTTCCTGGGCATCGGTGAGACGGTAGGATGTGCGCTCGCGGTAGCCGACGATGGGGCCGCTGTGGGTGTGGGAACAATTGAGGAGAAGCCGATCGCGCTTGAGGCCATATTGCTTTTCGGCGCGCTCGGCGATGGGATCGGCGACGTTGCGGGGCATGCCGACGAGGTCGAAGGTGACGATTACACTGCGGCGTCCGCGGGCATCTTCGAGGGCGAGGGCTTTGGCGTAGAGGGGCTGGCGCACGCCTTCGCTTTCGTGATCGCGGCTGGCGTAGCCGGCCATCATGATGGGGCCCTGCGGGGT
>CAYOBO010000080.1:0-31040 GCA_964402295.1 uncultured Candidatus Solibacter sp.
TTCGGGAGATGGAAACGGTGATTCGGTGGGCGGCGTGGCTGGGATGCCGGCGGGCGATGGATGTGACGTTGGGAAGGGTTGTCGATGCCGCGGCGTGATGTTTACAATCGGAACGTCATGGACAAGATGGAGCAGGGCGCGGAGGAGTTATTGAAGATGCCGTGCGCCTGCGCGACGTTGCGGCGGGCAACGCGAGTGGTGACGCAACTCTACGAAGACGCGTTCCGGCAGGTGGGGTTGACGGCTCCGCAGTTCACGGTGATGTCGGTGTTGAAGGCGTTTGGCGAGATGCCGCATTGCCGGCTGGGGGAATTGCTGGCAACGGATGCGACGACCCTGACACGGACGCTGCAACTGATGACACGGCGAGGATGGCTGGTGACAAGCAAGGGGAAGGACCGGCGGCAGCGGCTGATCCGGTTGAGCGCGGCGGGGATGGAGTTGTACGAACAGGCGAAGCCGGTGTGGCTGGAAGTGCAGGGGAGATTGCAGATGGCGTTTGGGGCGGCGGATTGGGGGAAAGCGCTCAAGTTGGTGGACCGGATGACGGAAGGGGCGCAGCAGGCGATGGGGGAGGGGCGGCCCACGGCTTGAGCTAGGGCCGCAGGACCTCCCAGAGGGAGACACGGCCGTCGGTCCAGATGTTGGGTTGGGGGCGAGGAGCGGTGCGGCCTTCGACGATGACCCAGGTGGCGGCGAAGACTTGTTTGTCGGGGATGGCGGGATTGGTTTCGGTGCGGGCGTTCCATCCGGCGGAGACGGCGATGGCCTGGGCCACGGGGGCGAGGTTCACATATTTTCCCGTGACGTGAAGGGCGAGGATGCCATTGGGGGCGAGGTGGCGGAAGTAGATTTGGAAGGCTTCGCGGGTGAGGAGATGGGTGGGCACGGCGTCGCCGGAGAAGGCATCGATGACGAGGACGTCGTAGCGCTGCGGGGGTTCGGCTTGCATGGCGAGGCGGGCGTCACCGAGCACGACTTCGGTTGTGCCTTTGGACTGGCTGAGGAAGAGGAAGTGTTTCTGGGCGATGTCGACGACAGCGGGGTTGATTTCATAGAAGCGCCAGGTGTCGCCATCGTTGGCGTAGGCGGCAAGCGTGCCGATGCCGAGTCCGACGACGCCGACGCGGCGCGGGTGTGGGGAGGGCATCGAGAGAATGCGCCCGATGGCGGTTTCGCGGGCGTAGTAGGCGGTGGGAACGCGGGTGCGGGCGGCGTCGCGGAATTGGACGCCGTGGATGATGGTGCCGTTCGATAGGAGGCGGGTTTGGGGTTTGTCCTGGATTTCGAGGATGCCGTAGAAATTGCGGATGCGCAATCCCCCGCCCTGCTGGTAACTGGCATAGGCGAAGGCGGCCGTGGAGACGATGGCGAGGCGCAAGAGATTGGCGCGGGTGAGATGCACGAAGAGCAAACCGAAGCCGGCGATAACGCAGGCCACGATGGCGATGTGAAATTCGGTGTGATCGGAGAAAACGGCGGGCGCAATGAGGCTGACGAAGGCGGCGCCCAAGGCTCCGCCGGTGGCGACGGCGAGATAAAATCGGACGGGCCGCGCGGCGTGCGGTTTGCGCGCCGCCAGTTCGCCGTGGCAGATCATGGCGCAGACGAAGAGGCCACCCAGGAACAGGGCGACGCCGAGCGGAAGGCTGGTGTTCCAATGGTGCTGCTTGGAGGCGAACAGGAGCGCGGCGGCGGCTGGGGTGAGCAGCCATTTGAAGATCGAGGGGCGGTACCAGTTGCCTTCGAAGCAGAGGATGAGGGTGAGGAGATAGGTGGCAAGGGGGAGGATCCAGAGCAGGGGGACAGGGGCGACGGACTGGCTGATCTGATTGGCGACGGCGAGCCAGAGGGCGGCGGGAATGGCGCTGAGTGCGATCCAGAGCGGCCAACCCGCGGTGGTTTCCTCGACAGAATCCGGGGGAGGAGTGGCGTTCCAGGCGGTCACGACGAAGGCGATGACGTAGACGGCGTAGGCTGCGGACCAGACAGTGAGTTGGGTGGTGCGGCTGAGATTGGGTTCGATCCAGAAGGGATAGGCGAGGAGCGCAACCAGCGAGGCGGCGTTGGAGATGGCGTAGAGCCTGTAGGAGGGGAACCAGCTTTGCACGGTGGGACTAGTGGAAGAGAGGAAGAAGAACGGGACTCCGGCGCCGAGAGTGAGAGCGCCGAGGAGGCTCCAAACGGGGTGATCGTGGGGGCCGAAGTGCGGGGTGCGAACGGGGAGGGCAAGCAGGCTTGCGGCGGCGATGAGGGCGGCGATTCTTGGCCTGCGGGCGGCAAAGGAGGCATAGGCGTAGCCCGCCAGCAGGACGCAGGGGAAGAAGAACATGGCCACGGCCCATACGCCGGCGACGCCGCCGTATTGGGGCAGCAGCAAGCCCGCCAGAAGCGGTTGGAGGAGAAAGAGGAGGAGTGCGGAGAGGCTGACGGTAAAGATGTGCGCGACGCGAGCGATTACTTTACTGTAGCGGAAGATTGGGCGATGACGTTGGCGATGGCTTGCAGGGCGCGCTGGGCCTTGGGTGGAGAGGAGACGGTGGGGAGTCCGGCGAGGTTTTCGAGGCGGGCGTCGGGGTCGACGAAGTTGAAGGTGCGGGTCTTGTTCTTTTCGTCGCGGATCTGGAGATTAAGGAAGATTTCGCCGCGGGGGCTGCGCATCTGCTGCACCGAGACGAGGGCCTGGCGGGGAACGGCGATGGGTTTCTGATTGCAGACGCTCTGATTGCCGAGGTCGTCGTAGGAGATGGAAGTGGAGGTGATTTTCAGGGCCGAGGCATGCAGGCCGGTGAGCGTGTGATGATGGCCGAGCAGGAAGGCGAGTTCGGCGCCGGCCTGGAGAGCGGCGAGCGCGGCGGGTTCGAAGGCATCGTAGGACTGCTGGTTGAACAGAGCAATGGCGCTGGAGAGGAGGTCTTCCTTGGTCACGGGCTTGATGGCGGGTGGCGCCGGGGCGGATGTTGCCGGCTGGGGCGGAGGCGCGGAACCGGCGAGAGATCTGCGGACATTCTGAAGGAGGCTGCTTTCGGGCTTGGCTGTGCCGGGGCGGAAATAGAATTCGCCGATGACGGAGGAGACAGTCCAGGGGAGTTGGCGTTCGCCGGATTCGGCGTAGACACTGGCGCGGACGCGATTGAAGACCTGATCGAGGCTGAGGCCGGGCTGGCGGAGGGTGTTGACGAGGTGGGAAGTGAAGAGGCCGTTGGAGGCGTTGACGTTGTCGTCGGCGGTCCGGCCGGGAGCGGTGGCGAAAGCGATGAGGGTTCCCTTGCCGGTGTTCATGGCGGCGAGTCCGCCGGCGGCCGAGCGCGTGGCGCGGAACGGGTTATTGCGGCAGGCGTCGAGGACGATGATGTTGAGGCGGGCGCCGGAGCGATCCATGCGCTCCTGGAGGCGCGAGGCGGAATAGGAGAGGTACTTGGCGTCGGCTTCATCCTTGGCGTCGAAGTCGACGGGGACGAGGTAGTTTTCGGAATCGATCTGGATGCCGTGGCCGGCGTAGTAGAACATGGCGACGTCGCCGGAGTGGATGCCGGCGACAAACTGGTCGATGCTTCGTTCGAGAGTCTTGAGACCGGCGTTGAGGACGGTGACGGTTTCAAAGCCGAGTTCGCGGAGCGCCTGCTCGACAGCGCGGGCATCGTTGGCGGGGTTGCGGAGGGGCCACTTGGGATAGGCTTCGTTGCCGACGATGAGGGCGAGACGCCTGGGCGAACCCGTTTCGAGTTGCAGATCGCGCGGTTGGGCGGCGGCGCCGGCTGCGAGCAGAAGCAAGAGGGGGAGCAGGCGCATCACGGTTTCCTCCGGCGATAGAAGATATCGTTCCCCTTGTAGGTGGTCTTGATCAACACGATGAAGAGGACGGCCATGGAGACCATGGTGGCGCTGGCGCCGATGACGAGGTAATCGACATCCTTGCGCGGGTGAGGCATGAGGATCCACATCACCGCGACGGTCAGTACGAAGACGACGAAAATACCCAGTGCAAGATACAGAGTACGGCGCAACTTACTTCGGTTCCCTGATAGGTATTGTATCGAAGGGATGCGGCTTAGTCGTAGCGTTCGTAGATGATCTGGCTTTTATCGAAGCCGAGTTCCTTCAAGCGGTCGCGGACATCGTTGACCATTTCCTTGAGTCCGCAGATGTAGACGTCGAGGTCGCGGCGCTCGCCGATTTCCCGGAAGACATAGGAAGTCACGCGGCCGGCGTTGCCTTTCCAGGCTTCGGTGGGACGCGTGACGGTGTAGATGAACTTGAAATTGGGATGCTTGGCGGCGAGGGCTTCGAAGCGTTCGCGGTAGAGGATGGAGTGTTCGTAGCGGACGCCGAAGACGAGAGTGAAGTTGCGGTCGGGGTGGGCGGCGACGCTGTGCTCGGCCATGGGGATGAAGGGGGCGATGCCGGTTCCGGTGGCGACGAATATGGAATCGTGGACGGGGTTGCGCATGACGAATGCGCCGTGGGGGCCCTTCATTTCCACTTCATCTCCGGGCCGCATGCGGAAGAGGAACGGAGAGAAGATGCCGTCCTTGACCTCATTGAGGCAGAGCTCGAATTTGTTCTCGTAAGGGAGCGAGGCTATGGAATAGGCTCGAGTCACTTTCTTCCCGTTGATCGGGTGGGAGAGGGAAACGAACTGGCCGGGGAGAAACGGGAACGATTCGAGATCGGGGACTTCGAACCAGAAATGCCGGTTATCCGGGGCGATATCTTCGTATCGGATGAGTCTGGCTTGGTGGGGAATTTGGTGAGCTAGCATTCTAGAGCCTTTTGGGCGCGTTCGAGAACGATCCTGGCGAGGGCCGGATGGCCGTCCAATGGATCCGTGACCTCGATCGACAGCCCATGATAGCGCTCCACGATGCCGTCGACAATGCGCGGGAGATCGCGGCGGAGGTGAATGCCGAGGGTGAGGAAATAGGGCACGACGACGATGCGCTGGGCGCCGGCGGCGTGCAATCGTTCCACGGCCGCGGGCAAATCGGGCTGTGCGAGTTCGAGAAAAGCCGTTTCGGTAAGGGGGAAACCGCCCGATTGGGCGACCTCGCGCGTCACGGCGCGAACGGCCTGATTGGCCGCTTCGACACTGGATCCATGTGCGAACACGATGATTGCAGTCTTCACATCAGACTCCCTACATCCTATCTGAACTCGAATGGTCCCGCACTGGCGACCAACTTCTTCATCATGGATTCAAACGAAATGCGCGGGATGGAGATTTGTTTGCGGAGGGTGGAATCTTTCCATTCGGCGCGGACACGGGCGGGGGCGAGGCGAAGCAAGTGTTCGATGTTGCCGCCGAGGGAGGAGGCGATGCCGTGGAGGGCGCGGTAATAGCCGCGCTGGCCGGCGATGGTGCGGCAGCCGTGGAGGAGGGCGGCGAAGACATCGGCGCGATCCTGCCAATCGAGGGCGGGATGAACGGCGATGAGGGCGCCCCAATCGTCGAGGAACGGGCCGAGGGGGAGGAGGAAATCGGGGGAGCGGCGGAGAGCCTTGACTCCGCGGAGGGGATAGTTGCGGTGGCCTTCGGGGCTCATGGCCGTTTTGTAGATGCGGGCGGCGATCCGGTAGGCGCCGCCGTAGGGCTGGGTGTTTTCGTGGGCGAGGCGGGCGAAGCGCTTGCGGGCAGCGTCGTGGGAGGCGGCGGAGGGCCAGAAGCTAATGCCCTGGTCGAGATCGCCGGCGTTGTGGGTGAGAGACGCGGCGAGGCGGAGGACATCGAGTTCGCAACCTTTGTGCTGGACGGCGAAGCGGAATTCGAGGGCTTCGCGTTCGAGTTCGGCATCGATGGCATTGGCTGCGCGTTCGGCATACTCTTCGTCGTTGCGCTGGAGGAAGTAGCCGAGAGCGCCGGCAAGGACGCTGAGTTGTTCGCCGTTGTGGCCGCTGACGGGGCCGACGCCGGCAAGTTCGGTGGCGCGCCTGCTGATGCCTTCAATGGACCAGGAGAGGGAACGCTCGGCGAGTTCAAACATGCGGCGGGCGGCTTGGCCATCGCGCTGCCGGCGCCAGAGCAGGCCGCGGATTTTGGCGTCGACATCGGTGGGGACGAAGGTGGCAACCGTGGCGTGATGGCAGGCGAGGCAGAAGGCGAAGTAATCTTCGATTTCTTCGATGCGGTCGGCGCCTTGGAGGATTTCGAGATAGCCTTCGGGATGATCGCCGCAATCGATGAGGCGCTTGCCCGGCCTGAGCGGATGTTCGGCCATGCGGGGGATGAGGAACGGCGCGGTGTTTTCGACGAGGCCGAAGAGGTTGCGCGGGGAGATGTACTGGTCGAGCAGTTCGGACACGCTAGTTATATTCCGCACGCCCGGCGGGCCAGACGTGACCGTAGACGGGGGTCAGGATGTGGCGCAGGGCTTCGATGAGTTGGGGATTGGGGACTTTGCCGACGCAGGCGACATTTTTGCGCACTTCTGTTTCGGAGAGTGCTCCGCTGAGGGTGGTGTGAATGCGCGGATTGGAGAGGGCGAACTGCATGCCGAGTTCGGCGATGTCGATGCCCTGCCGGTTGCACCACTCGGCGGCTTCGCGGCACTTGGCTTTGAGGCGATCGCTGCCGAGGTGCCAATCGCGAGGGCCCTGCGGGGTGAGGAGGCCGAGAGCGAGCGGGGAGGCATTGATGACGCCCAGATGGTAGGCTTCGAGGAGCGGCAGCATGCCTTCGAGCATGGTGTTCTGGAGCGTGTAATGGGCGTAGGAGATGACGGCGTCGAGTTCGGCGACGGAGAGGAGCGCGGGGAAGATTTTGAGCGGCAGGCCGGATGCGCCGATGTAGCGGAGTTTGCCTTCCTGGCGGGCGTCATGGAGGGCGCGGAGACCTTCGCCAATGACTTGTTCGAGAGGGACGAATTCGACGTCGTGGAGGATGACGAGATCGAGGTAATCGCAGCCGAGGCGGGCGAGGCTTTCCTCGAGGCCCTGCTTGACGCGGCGGTAGGTGAAATCGTGGTCGGTCATGCCGTAACGGCCGACCTTGGAACTGATGTAGTAGCGGCCGCGGGGGACGCCTTTGAGTGCGATGCCGACGTTGGTTTCGCTGCGCGTTTCACCGTAGAAGGGGGCGGTGTCGAGGTAGTTGATGCCTTCGTCGAGGGCGCAGTGGAGGGTGCGGACGGCCTGGTTGATCTCGATGTGGCCGAATACGCCGCCGAGTCCGGAGCAGCCGAGCCCGAGAACAGATACGTCCAGATTTGTTTTTCCCAATTTGCGGTACAACATGTAGAGTAAAGGCTCAGGCTAACACAAGCCGGATGCCCGGCAAGAGGCAGGATGGATCACGTACTCGAATTGCGGAGAGTGACACGGCGGTATCCGAAACATGTGGCGGTGGACGAGGTGAGTTTGCGCGTTCCGCGGGGGACACTGTTTTCGCTGGTGGGGCCGTCGGGGTGCGGGAAGACGACGACGTTGCGGATGGTGGCGGGATTCGATTCGCCGAGTTCGGGCGAGTTGCTGTTGAACGGCGAGCGCATCGAGCACCTGGCTCCGTACGAGCGGAATGTGAGCACGGTGTTTCAGAACTATGCTCTGTTTCCGCATTTGACGGCGCGGCAGAATATCGAGTTTGGATTGCGGCGGCGGGGCGCCAGGGATCTGCGCGGTCCGGTGGACCATGTTCTGGAGTTGCTGCAACTGGCGGGCAAGGAATCGCGGTATCCGAGCCAGATGTCGGGGGGCGAGAAGCAGCGGGTAGCGCTGGCGCGCTCGCTGGTGCTGGAGCCGGAATTGCTGTTGCTCGATGAGCCGCTGTCGGCGCTGGATCCGCAGCTTCGGAAAAAGGTACGGGTGGAGTTGAAGAACCTGCAACGGAGAGTGGGCATCACGTTTCTGATGGTGACGCACGATCAGGAAGAGGCGCTGTCGCTTTCCGACCAGATTGCGGTGATGAACAAGGGCAAGGTGGAGCAGGTGGGGACGCCGCAGGAGATCTATCACAAGCCCGCGACGCGGTTCGTGGCGGACTTTCTGGGGCATGTGAACTGGATTGACGGAGCGGGCGTGCGGCCGGAAGCGACGTACATCGCCATGGAGCCGCGCAACGGCACGGCGCGGTCGCGGCCGGCGGTGGTGCGGCAGGCGATGTTTTATGGGAATTGCTTTCACGTGGAAGCGGAACTGGAGAACGGCGTGACGGCGATCAGCGAGGTGCCGCCCGAGGAACACCGTTACACGCCGGGGCAGCAGGTGCATGTGTGGTGGCACATCGATGACGAGATCCGGCTGCCATGAAGCGGGTGCGGATGTGGTGCATGGCTCCGGCGGCCGGGTTGCTGGCGGTGTGGTTTGTGGTTCCGTTGCTGATTGTGGCGGCTTATAGCCTGCTTTCGCGGGGGCCGTATGGCGGGGTGATGGGTCCATGGACCGTGGAGAATTACGCGCGGCTGGCGGATCCGCTGTATTTTTCCATTCTGTGGCGAACGATTGCGTATTCGCTGATTGCGACGGGCGTGTGCCTGGCGGCGGGATTTCCGCTGGCGTGGTTCATCTCGCGATCGGGGGAGCGGAAGGGACTGTATCTGGGGCTGGTGATTGTACCGTTCTGGACGAGCTTTCTGGTGCGCACGTATGCGTGGATGTTTCTGCTGCGGGACACGGGATTGATCAATTCGACGCTTCAGTGGATGGGGCTGACGGGAGAGCCGCTGCCGCTGCTGTACAATCCGTTCGCGGTGATCGTGGGGCTGGTGTACGGATACCTGCCGTTCATGGTTCTGCCCATTTACGCGACGCTCGAAAAACTGGAGCCGTCGTTGCTGGAAGCGGCGGCGGACTTGGGAGCGCGTCCGCTGACGGCGCTGTTCCGGGTGGTGATTCCACTGGCGAAGCCGGGCATGGTGGCGGGCGGAGTGCTGGTGTTCATCTCTTGCCTGGGGGCGTATCTGACGCCGGATTTGCTGGGCGGAGGGAAGACGATCATGATCGGGAACCTGGTGCAGAACCAGTTCACGACGGCGCGGGACTGGCCGTTCGGGGCGGCGTTGAGCCTGCTGCTGATGGGGGTGGTGATGGCGATGCTGATGCCGGTTCTGCGGCGCGAGAAGGACGGGCTGCTATGAAGCGGTGGCTGGCTGTGTACGCGGTGGCGGCCTATGCGTTTCTGCATCTGCCGCTGGCCGTGCTGGCGGTGTTCAGCTTCAACGCATCGCGGTTCACGGCGTGGGAGGGGTTCACGCTGGAGTGGTACCGGGCCGCGTTCGCCGATGGGCAATTGAGCGAAGCGACGCTGAACAGCCTTCTGATCGGCGGGGCGGCGACGGTGCTGGCGACGGCCGTGGGGACGCTGTGCGCGTATGGACTGTGGAAGCGCAGTTCGCTGTGGATGACGAGCACGCTGTATCTGTCGATGGTGACGCCGGAGATCGTGCTGGGGATTGCGCTGCTCGCCTTGTATCAGTGGATGTTCCGCTATCTGGGGTTGCAACTGGGGATGCACACGGTGATTCTGGCGCACGTGATGTTCTGCACGGCATACGTGGTGACGGTTGTGGCGGCGCGGTTGCGGACGATGGATGCATCGCTCGAGGAAGCGGCGCTCGATTTGGGGGCCACGGAATGGGAGGCATTCTTCCGCGTGACGCTGCCGCAACTGGTTCCGGCGATTGTCTCGGCCGCGCTGCTCGTGTTCATTACTTCCTTCGACGATTATGTGATCACCAGCCTGGTGGCGGGAGTGGATTCGGAAACGCTGCCGATGGTGATTTACGCGATGGCGCGCAGAGGCTTCAATCCGGCGGTGAACGCCATCTCGACGATGATCGTGGTGGGGCTTGGGGTGCTGATTCTGGTGAGCAGCCGTTTGGAGCGCAAGCCATGAAGCGGCGGATGTTTCTGATGGGTGTGAGCGGGATGGCGGGATGTTGGCGCGGTGCGGCGCGGCGGCTGAACATTCTGAACTGGAATGAATACGTGGCTCCGGAGACGATTCCGGATTTCGAGCGCGAGTTCGGGGTGAAGGTGCGCTACGGGGTGTATGAGAGCGCCGAGGAGATGCTGGCGCGGGTGATGAGCGGGAATTCCGGCTGGGATGTGGTTTTTCCGACGAATTACTTCATCGAGCCGATGGTGGAGTTAGGATTGCTGGCGGAGTTGGATCACGGAAAGCTGGAACATCTGGGAGCGCTGGAGGCACGGTTTCAGAAGCCGGCATGGGATCCGCAACTGCGGTATGGGGTGCCGTATATGTGGGGAGCGACGGGGATTCTGTTTCAGGCCAGCGTGCAGCCGGCTTTTGCGGCGTGGGCCGATTTGTGGGAGCCGCGGGTGCGCAATCGCATCACGATGCTGGACGATCCGGCGGAGGTGCTGGGGGCAACCCTGAAGATGCTGGGGTATTCGCTGAACTCGCAGGACAGCGGGGAACTGCTGCGAGCGAAGGAAGCAGCGGCGCGGCAGAAGCCGCTGCTGCGCGCTTATGTGAACGAGATGGTGCGGGATCAACTGGTGGCGGGGGAATTGATGGCGGCGCAGGTGTGGCGCTCGACGGCGATGCGGGCGATCGAGATGGCTGGAGACAGGCTGCGGTTTGTGTATCCCCGCGAGGGGTATGCGCTGTATGCGGACAATGTGGCCATTTTGAAGGAATCGAAGCGGAGCGAACTGGCGCATGCGTTTCTGAACTATCTGACGCGGTCGAAGGTGGCGGCGCGCGTGGCGGAGGTGAAACTGGAGAGCACGTGCAATGCGGCGGCTCGGGCGTTGCTGCCCGCCGGGTGGCGGGATCATCCGGTGCTGTATCCGGACGAGGCAACGCTCGATCGCGGGGAGTGGTTCCGGCCGCTAGGCGGCGAGGCACAGAAGCTGCGGGACCGGCTGTGGACGGAGATCAAATCTTCGTAGAGCCGGCGAGGATCACTCGACGCGGTTGAGGGCCTTGATGCGAAAGAAGGGCTTGTCCTTTTCGGCGGGATCCTGGACGAACTCCTGGTGGGTCTTGGCGGGATCGTAATCGCGCCAGAGCCAGATCATCTCTTCGGCCATTTCGACGTTGCCGCCGTTGCGCGAATGGGTGCCGTTGCCCCAGACCATTTTGAAATCGTAGCCTTTGAGCTTGAGGCTGTTGACGAGGGCGAGGTTGGTGGCGGGCCAGGAGCCGTGGTCGTTTTCCAAGTCTCCGAATCCGTCCTGCATGTAGACGCGGATATTTTTCCTGGGGGATTTGCGAATGAGGTACGGGAAGATGTGGCCGCCGTCTTTTTCGGTGAGACCGTCCGAGGCGCGCTGCTTCCACTGGATGCTGGTGAAACTGCCGATGCGGAGGAGGGCGCGGGAGAAATCCTCGGTGCGCCACCAGGCGGCGTTGAGGGCGCAGATGGCGCCGGAGGAATCGCCGGCAATGGCGCGGCTGTAGCCGTCCTGGCGGAGGTTGTAGGATTTGCCGACTTCGGAGAGGATCTCTTCGAGGACGTAGCGGGCAAAGCGGTCGTCGACGGAATCGTACTGGATGCTGCGCCAGCGGCGCCCATCCTTGATTCCGGGGGAGACGAGAACCTGAATGATGACGGGGATTTTCTTTTCGTGGGTGAGGTTGTCCCAGACGATTTGGGCGCGGGATCCGGATTCGCGGTTGATGTGGACTTCGCCATCGGTCCAGAACATGACGGCGGCGGGGGTGGAGGGTTGATACTGGGCAGGCACATAGACCCAATAGTCGGCGGTCATGCCTTCGTAGATTTTGGAGGTATGGGTGCGCTTTTCCGTGAGTTTCCCCGTGGGCGTTCCCGGTTTCAGGTAATGATAGGCGCTGTAGGCCATGACATCGTTGCGTCCGCCGAAGGGCTTGCCATCGACGATGTAATGGAAATTGTGGGTGCGGCCGGTGGCGAGTTTGGCTTTGGCCGACCACTGGTTGCGTGAGCCCTTCACTTTGGCCATGCGCGGGCCGGGGGCATCGTCGATGATCAGTTTCGGCTCGCCGGCGGCTTCGACTTGAAAGAAGAAATCGCCGCCGGTGGCGGAGTAGGCGACACCCTTGCGGATGTCATCGGGGTTCAACGGCGGAGGGGTGCTCTGCGCGCCCAGCACAGAGACAAAGAGGGTCAAGGAAAGTAGCGGCTTCATAGAGATTCTTTACAGTATGATGGAAAACACCTATGAATCGCCGGGATGCGTTCCGCTGCTTGATGAGCTTTGTTTCCGCCTCGCCGCTGCTGGCCCAACACGAGGATGTGACGGGGCCCGTGAACGTCCACGAATTCGAGGCCATCGCGAAGAGGAAGCTGCATAAGCTGGCGTACGACTTCATAGCCGGCGGCGTGGAAGACGAACTGACGTTGCGCGCCAACCGCGAGGCGTACCGGCACTGGTATCTGGTGCCGCGGGTGATGACGGACGTGAGCAACGTGGACACATCGGTGGAGCTTTTCGGAGTAAAGGTGGAGGCGCCGATCCTGGTGGCGCCGACGGGCGGGAAGAACCTGGTGCTGCCGAATGCGGAGGCGATCGTGGCGCGGGCGTGCGCCAAGTCGGGAACGCTGTTCTGCACGGGCAGCGGCGCGGACCGCGCCATCGATGACGGCGCGGTGAACTGGTGGAGCAATACGACGGGGCAACCGACGAAGGAACTGGCGCAGAGCTACGCGCGGCGCATCGAAGAACGTGGCGCGAAGGCGATCACGGTAACGGTGGACAACCAATATCAATCGAACCGCGACCGGAACAACCGGAACCGCTTCGACTACGGGTACATGTCGACGGGGGTGCCGGCGGAGGATGAGAAGCGGCAGCCGCGCAATCCGGCGAAGGCGGCGATGTGGCAGCCGCATACTCCGAACCTGACGTGGGATTACATCGATTGGGTGCGGGGCGCGACGAACCTTCCGGTCATCATCAAAGGGGTGCTGCACCCGGAGGATGCCGAACTCGCGGTGAAGCGGGGGGCGCATGGCATTGTGGTGTCGAACCATGGCGGGCGGCAACAGGATGGGGTGATTGCAACGATCGATGCACTGCCCGATGTCGTGCAGGCGGTGGGCGGGAAGATTCCGGTGTTGATGGACGGTGGGATTCGCCGCGGAAGCGACATTGTGAAGGCTCTGGCACTGGGAGCCAAGGCGGTGCTGGTGGGACGGGCTCCGCTGTGGGGCTTGGGGGCGTTCGGCCAAGCGGGCGTGGAACGGGTGCTGTGGATGCTGGGAGCGGAGTTGAAGCTGGATATGGCGCTGTGCGGGAAGGCGAACCTGGCATCGCTCGACAAGAGCATGGTGAGGCGCATCGGATGATCTGGCTGCTGGTGTGGCTGGGTCTCGGATTGCAGGCTCAGGAGAATGCCAATCTGTGCGCGGCCTGCCATACGGACCCTTACGAGGAGTTGCAGAGCCACAAGCACGCGAAGAATGCGATAGGCTGCGAGACCTGCCATGGGACGAGCCAGCAGCATCGCAACGCGGTTGGGGCAACGCCGCCGGACCGGGTTGCGGCTCCGGAGCAACAACCGGCGCTGTGCGGGGCTTGCCATCCGGGGCAGCGCAAGGCGTATGAAGGGAGCAAACACGGGCAACTGGTGCTGGCGAAGAGCAGAACGCGGGCGGCGAGTTGCGGGACATGCCACGGGGTGCACAGTGCGCGGAACGCGGCGTCGATGCAGCGGCAGTGCGAGCGATGCCACGCGGCGCTGCCCGGGGCGTGCAAGAAGGAAGGGGCGAGCGCGGGGAAGCCGATTTGCGCGACGTGCCATGAGGCGCACGGGTTGGGACGAAGGTAACGGCCTTGCGTCACTCGTAGCGCAGGGCCAGGATGGGGTCGATGCGGCTGGCACGGTGGGCGGGGATGAGTCCGGCCACGGCGGAGATGAGCGTGAGGAGGAGGACGGCGCCGCCGGCGAGCATGGGGTCGCGGGGCTGGATTCCGAAGAGTTGTGAGGATACGTATCGCGCCAGGGCCAGGGCGGCGGGAACACCGAGGATGAGGCCGATGGAGAGGAGGACGAGCACCTCCTTCATGACCAGCCAGAGGACGGTGGATCGAGGCGCGCCGAGGGCCATGCGGAGGCCCATTTCCTTTGTGCGGCGGGTGACGACGAAGGCCATCACGCCATAGAGTCCGATGGCGGCGAGCAGCGTGGCGAGCATTCCGAAGCCGGCCGAGAGCATGGCGATGAGGCGTTCGGAAAGGAGCGTCTGGTCGAGTTGATCGGAGAGGGTTTTCATGGAGTAGACGGGAATGGCGGGATCGAGTTTGCGCACTTCGTTGCGGAGAGCGGCATACATTTGCGAGGAGCCGAGAGAGGAGCGAACGTAGAAGGCGACGCCGAAGGAGGCGTAGTGCGGAATGAACACCTGGCGGCGCACACCTTCACGGGGGCCTTCGTAGAGCGAGTCTTCGACTACGCCGACGATTTCGATTTCCAGTTTCGCTTTGTGGGAGCCCTGGCCGATGTGGCGGCCGACGGCGCTGCGGCCCTTGAAGAAATGCTCGGCGAATTTGCGATTGACGATGGCGACTTTGGGTTCGGGCTGGAAGTCGCGGAGATCGAAATCGCGGCCTTCGAGGAGGCGAATTCCCATGGCCTCGAAGTAGCCGGGTGAGAGGGCGTTCATGAATGCCTGCATGTCCTCGCCATCCTTTGCCTGATAGCCTTCGACCTGCGTGCTGCTGTCCCATTCATCGCCGCTGAGGAGCGGCACGGAGGCATGGCCGGCGGCTTTGACACCGGGGACGGCGCGGATGTTGTCGAGCAGTTGCCGGTAGAATTGCACGGCGCGCGGGGTGTCGTAGCCGTTCAATGCCGGAGCGATTTGGAAGGTGATGAGGTTGTCGATGCGGTGGAAGCCGGTATCGGTGGACTTGAGGTTTTGCAGGCTGCGGACAAACAACCCGGCGCCGAACAACAAGAGGAAGCTGAGGGCGACTTGCGCCGATACGAGGCCTTTGCGGAGAAAGAGCGAGCCGCCTTGTCCGGCGATGGAGCCGACGGCGTCCTTGAGGGTGGTCCAGGGGTCGGGGCGGCTGGCGCGCAAGGCAGGGAGCAAGCCGAAGATGAGGCCGGTGCAGACGGTGAGGAAGAAGGTGAAGGCAAGAATGCGCGCGTCGGGATGGGGATCGATGAGGAGGGGGCTGCCTTCGGAGGGAACGACGGCGAGCAATCCACGGGTCATGGTAACGGCGAGTCCGATGCCGGCGAGGCCGCCGGCGAGCGAGAGCACGAGGCTCTCCACCAATAACTGGCGTACCAGTTGCGAGCGCGAGGCTCCGATGGAGAGGCGCACGGCGATTTCCTTCTGGCGGGCGAAGGCACGGGCGATGAGGAGATTGGCGACGTTGGCGCAGGCGATCAACAGGACAAGGCCGACCATGCACATGAGGACAATGAGGGCCGTGGAGAAGCTGTTGCGCAAGCGCGAGTAGCCGGTCATGGCTTTGTCGATGTGGATGGTTCCCTGCATGAACCGGTCGCGCTGATAGGCGGACCAGCGGGCGGCGGCGGGGAGCGTCATCTCATAGCGGCGGATTTGCGTGAAGAGGCCCTGCATGGGCGCAACGGCCGATTCGACGGTATAGCCGGGCTTCAAGCGGGCGAAGACCTGAACCCAGCGGCTACGGCGGTCATCGGGCTGAAACCACGTCCAGTCGGGGAGCATGGCCTTGGCCATCAAGATGGGGACGCGGATGTGCGGCGAGCGGGCGGGGTCGAGTCCGTCGAAGCCGGCCGCGGAGACGCCGACGATGGTCATCGGGTAGTTATTGACGAGGATCTTTTTTCCGATGACGGCGGTGTCGCGGCTGAACCGAGTGACCCAATAATCGTGGCTTAAGACGACCACGGGGTGCCCCATGAAGGTGCGGTCATCTTCGTGGGAGGTGAAGAGGCGGCCGGCGGCGGGTTTGACGCCGAGCATGGTGAAGAAGTTTCCGGAGACCACTTCGGCATCGACCCGTTCGGTTGTGTTGTCGACGCTGATGGATGTTGGGACAAGGCGGCGGCAGATGACTTCCGAAAAGGGTTCGGCTTTTTTCTGGAAATCCTGATAGATGGGGTAGGAATGCATGCGGTCGCCCATGTTGTTGCCGTTGTGGGCGCCGCGCTGGAAGAGCATGACGAGTTGCTCGGGGTTGCGGACGGGCAACCGGCGGAGCATGAGCTGATCCATAATCGTGAAGATTGCGGTATTGGCGCCGATTCCCAGGGCCAGTGAGAGGATGGCCACCGCGGCAAACAGAGGATTGCGGCGCATCCCGCGCAAGGCGAAGCGGAGGTCGGCTAGCAGATTGCCCATACCAGGCTTATACGGAGTTTTGTGGCGGCGGTTCCGGTAAAATTTTCGCGGGGAATCAGCGTTTGGCGGCGGCGAGTTTGCGGAACAGGTCGTTGAAGATTTCGTCGCGATTACAGTCGGTGGCGACGCGGACGGGATGACGGCCGGGCCGCGGGGCGCGGTACTGGAAGTCATCGGTGAGATGGGGACTGGGGACGACTTTCGAAGGCACCCACTTGGGATTGACCAGCCAGGCGACGGCGGAGATATCCCAGATGACCTTGGAGTAGGCGAAGGTTTGCGGCTTCGATTTCCATTCGGCGTATTTGACGAATTCCCGATGGAGGTATTCGGCCAAGGGGGACTTGCCGGCGAGGAAGTATTTCACTTCGTGGGTGGTGGTGCGAAGATGCTCGGAAACATTCTGGGTGGGAATGTTTACGAGTGCAACGCCGGAGTCGTGGAGGACGCGGGAGGCGTGAAGATCCTGGAAGAGGTTGAACTCGCGGGCGGTGGGCCAGTCGTAGGGTTGGCCGCCGAGCCAGACGACGACGATGCGGTCGAGGATTTTCGGCTCCATGAGGATGGCGGAGGAGACGTTGGTGGGAGCGCCGACAGCGATGACGTAGAGGGGAGCGGGGCGGGATTGGAGAGCACGTTCGATGAGATTGCGGGCGGCGGGGCTATCGACGGGCTTGTTGGCGGCGGGGAGGAAGGATGAGGAGCCTTGGTAGGCGAAGTCGCGCGGGGAGCGGCCGAGGCGGTCGAGGAGGCGCAGAATCTCTTCGTAGCTTTTTTGCATGCCGTCGCCGGCCGACTGGGAACGCTCGTTGTGAAACGGGGCGGCGTAGACGGCGTGGACGCGCATCTTTTCGGTGGAGAGCAAGGCGTAGGGGACAGCGAACTGATCGTCGATTTCGTTGTAGGTATCGGAATCGACGACGGCATCGACGATGCCGTGGGGAGGCTCGAGTCGGGCGGTGAGCTCGGCATGCGGGGATTGGGCCGATAGCGAAGCGGCGGCGAGGGCGGGCATGAAGTCGCGGCGTCTCATGCGGTGCCGCTCTTTCTGGCCTTGGACGGCTCTTCGGCGGAGGCGGTATCGGCGGGTTTCTTGAGTGCGGCGAGGCTGGCTTTCAAGGCGTCCATGATGTCGATGACCTTGACCTGTTGGGCTTCGGCGGGGGCGACGACTTCCTGGCCGGCGATCTTGGCATCGATCATGGCGCGGAGGTTTTCCCGGTAGCTGTCCTTGTACTTGCCGGGCTCGAATTTGGCGGCGAGGGCTTCGACGAGCATCATGGCCATGCTGAGTTCCTTTTCCTGGACGGCGCTGGTGTCGGCGTTGTAGGACTCGGTTTTGCGGATTTCGTCCTCGAAGTACATGGTGTGGAGGGTGATTCCCTGCCCTGACGGACGGAGGATGACGATGTGTTCGCGATTGTGCATGGCGATGCGGGCGACGGCGACATAGCCGCTGCGTTTGAGGGCTTCGAGGAGGAGCGCATAGGGTTTTTCGCCGGCTTCTTCGGGGGCCATGTAGTAGGACTTTTCGTAGAAGACGGGATCGACTTCGGCTTCGCGGACGAATTCGAGGATCTCCATGATCTTGGCCGTTTTGGGGGCCATTTTCTTGATCTCGTCGTCTTCGACAACGACGTAGCGGTCCTTTTCGTATTCGTAGCCTTTGACGATATCGCCGCGGGAGAGTTCGATGTCTTCGGCGGCGCAGAAGAGTTTTTGCTTGACGCGGGAATGGTCCTTCTTGTGGAGCTGGTTGAAGCTGATGGTTTCGGCGCGCGCGGCGGTGAATAGCTTGATGGGCAGAGAGACCAATCCGAATGTCAGATGGCCTTTCCAGACGGTGGCTGCCATGGAATACCTCCAGAACTGAAACACAACGCCATTTGGGGTTGCGCATCGGCCTTGCGACGGGAAGCGGCTTCCGAGGTGGAGCCGCGCTCCGGCAAGCGGCGGTTGCGCAAACCGTAATGCCGCTCTGTTTCCTCAGGATACTTTACTTGGCTTCGGCGGCGACGATCTCACCGTCCTTGATGCCGGAGTGGACGGCGACTTCGACGTGGTTGGCGATGCCGAGTTCGAGGTCGCGGCGTTGCCATTCACTGCCGTCCTGCACCAGGGCATGGGGCCTGCCTTCGGAATCGCGGAAGACGCATTGCAGGGGGACCACGACGGTGTTGTCCTCGCGTTCGAGGAGGATGTCGGCGCTGGCGGTGAGGTTGGGGATGACACGCTCATCGCGGGCTTCCATTTCGAGGCGAAGGGGGACGGTGCGGACATACTGGGGGCGCTGTCCGGAAGGGCTGGTGACGGCTCCGACGGAGACGACGCGGGCGGGGATCTGGAGGTCGGGGTAGGCGTCGAAGTTCACTTTGGCGGTGGCGCCGATGCGGACCAGTTCGGCATCGACCTGATTGACGACGGCGTGCATGACGATGGAACTGGTGTCGGTGATTTCGGCGAAGGTCTGGCCGGAGGTGACGATTTCGCCTTCCTGCACCTCGCGGAATTCGCCGTTGCGGTAGTTGCGCTTGAGGACGAGGATGCCGTCGTGGGGGGAACGGTACGTCATGCCATCGACGTTTTTCTGGGCTTTTTTCCACTCGTTGTTGGCCTGCTCGAGCTCGATTTCGTAGCGGCGGATGGAGGCAATTTCGCCGGCGTCGACGTCGGGGGTTTCCTTGAGATACTGCTCGTATTGGGCCTTGGCTTCCTCGTAGTTCATCTGAAAGCGGGCGACCATGAGGGCGGAGCGCACGGGGGCGGTCTTGAGATCGAGGGCAGCTTTGTCCATTTGCGCCTTGGCACGTTTCACTTTCAACTGCTGCTGGACACGGCGAAGCTCGAGGTTGGCGCGCAGGCGGATGAGGTTCTGCTCCCACTGGATGACGTTGGAGCGATAATCATCGGCGCGAAGAATCATGAACTGGGGATCGAACTCGGCGATCACCTGTCCCTTGTGGACGCGGGAGCCTGGAGTGGCAAGCTTGACGAGGGTGAGGCTCAATTCGCTCGATTCGCGGCCGCGGGTTCCCTGGAGTTTCGGGGCGATGAGGAAGGTAGACTTGGCGGCGGCGGTGGTTCCGGTGACGCGGAGGGTCCGTTCAACGGGAGCGGTGCGGGCACGGGCCGTGCGTGCCGGGGCGAAGGATGGCACGCGCGCTTGCTCTTCGATGCGGCGATGGAGTAGCCAAGCACCGGCGATGACGGCAATGAAAATCAACCATCCGATCCAACTTCGACCCGGCGGTTCCGGTTCAATCGCTGACGGCTTTGGAGCAGGACGCAAAGGCGGCAGCGGGGGCCCTTCGAGGGCTCTTCTCTGCTGGTACATTCTCTTCCAGGATAGCTCAGATTAAGGAATATTAAGAGGGCCGCGGCCCAAGAAGTATCACAACCGCACCGAGGATCGAGATGGAGGCGCCGAGAGTGTCCCACCGGTCGGGGTGGACCCCCTCGACGGCCCATAGCCAGAGGAGCGAGGAAACGATGTACACACCACCGTAGGCGGCATAGGCTCGGCCGGCATTCGCGGTGTCGATCCGCGTGAGGGCGAGGGCGAACACGATTAACGCGGCCAGGCCCGGAATCAGCCAGAGGGGATTCTTATGCAGCCGGAGCCATGCCCAGAAACTGAAACACCCGGCAATCTCGCCGGTGGCGGCGAGCAGGTACCAGAGGATAGCGTGCATGCCTGAAGATAGCAGGTTGCCGGGCAGGATTCGGAACCGGTGGCGGCACTATGCCACCATGGAAACTGCATGCTGCGATGCGCCATCTTCCCGCCACTGCCGGCGGCAACGCTTCCGGCTCAAGCGGAACGGCCGAAGATCGGGCTGGTTTTGTGACCGGCGAGGTGACGGATTCGGGGATGCCGTGAGCGACTTTCCTTCAGAGTTGATGGGCTTTGGCGTCGATGAGCCGGATGCTGCAACGGCAGGCGCCGGCGAATTCGCGGGCCATATCGGCGCTGAGTCGCAGATTTGCGTCCACCAATTCTGGGGAGTGAGAGCTGCCATCCCCCGCGCCCGCTCCGGAGAAGGTGGGCTGCGGAGGCAACACGACGTGTCTGGAGTTGCCTCTGCCAGGATGACGCCGTTCCATTGGGACCATTCCGGGGATTGCTTTTCGCTCCGCTGTACAATCCGGCGAAATGGATTGTGTTTCGCTGGACGCGAGAGAGGCGGAGTCTTTGCGGACTACTGGGGAATGCCGCGGTGCAAACGTTTCCGCCGCACCATCCGCAAGAGGCAACGGGGCGCCGGGTGGAGGCGAGCGGGGCGGCGATGGTGCATACCTTCTCAAACGTCGAGGCCGCCGGCGAGGGCGGCGTTATTCCGCTCTGAGGGGCGGCGGACGCGGTTGGCGAAGAACATTTCGAGGTCGCGGCCGTCTTTGGTACGGATGGGGCCGCGGGGTTCGCATTCGATGTGGTCTTTGACTAGGGAGTAGGTGCGGGCGGAGAGGTTGACGCGGCCGGGAACGCCGCTCGATTCCATGCGGGAGGCGAGGTTGACGGTGTCGCCCCAGATATCGAAGGCGAACTTGCGGACGCCGACGACGCCGGCGACGACCGGGCCGGAGTGGAGGCCGATGCGCAAACGCCAGGGCATGCCGCCTTCGCGCCGGGCGAGAGCATTTGAGGCCTCGAGGATTTCGAGGGCGGCCATGACGGCATCGACGGCGTGGGTGGGGCGCGGATCGGGGAGGCCGGAGACGAACATATAGGCATCGCCGATAGTTTTCAGTTTTTCGAGGCCGTATTTGGCGATAATTCGATCGAATTCGGTGAAGTATTCGTGGAGGCAGGCCACCAGTTGTTGGGCTTCGAGGGATTGGCTGGATACGGTGAATCCGGCGAAGTCGGCGAAGCAGACGGTGACATCGTCGAAGTGCATGGGGGTGACGGCGCCGGTGGAACGCCATTCGGCAGCGACGGGAGCGGGCAGGATGTTGAGGAGCAGGGATTCGGTTTTGGCTTTCTGTTCCTGGATCTGGTCACGCTGGCGGAGGATTTCCTGGGTGCGTTCTTGGACGACCGCTTCGAGTTTCCGGTTCTGGGCCTGGAGTTGGCGGAGGCGCCAGACGGCGTAAAGCAATGCGGCGGCGGCAATGGCGTGGAGCGAATCGGTCCACCAGCGGCGAGACCACGGCGGAAGGATTAGCCGGGAATAGGAGGCTGCGGCGCTGCATGCACCTTCGAGCAGGACATGGGATGCGGCGCGTTGGGTGGCGATGGGGAACGGGGCGGCGTAGAACTCATCGAGGCCGGTGAAGACACGCCGGGCAGAGTCGACGCCGTCCAACTCCATCAGGCCGTCGTTGTTGCCGAAGGAGAGGAGACCCCGGGGTCTTCGACGACGGCCCCATTCTGGGGAGAAGCACCGTAGGATTTCGATTCGTATTTCTGAAAGAGGAAGAGGCTGGATTTGCAGTGCACCTCCGAGCCGGCGCATGGCAACGGCACGCCAAGAGCGATGGCGATGCAAGGGAGGACAACGGAGCACAAGTCTACAGTATGCTGACTGCGCCAGCGGTTTGGCAAATGGGCGATTCGGCCAGGATGGGCACTTTTGGAGCGCGGCGATCAACCCCGCAAGAGGCGCGCCCGCCAGCATGGAGAAGGTGGCGGGAGGGGGATAGGGGGTAAGTGAGCAAGGGGTGGTGTTGCCGACGGCAGCAGACGCAGGTTGCAGGGTTGTTGATGTCGCCGGAGACGGGCGCCACCCTATTTTGTGACTGTGATTCGTTCTGGGTCGCGGAGAAATCAGCGGCGGTAATGGAACCGGCGGCAGTAGTCTATGAAGAGGGTGAAGGCTTCAAAGAGGAGTTCGCCTTTGGGAGCAGGGATTGAGGATGTTGCGGTTTCGTCCCATTTGGCGCAGAAGCGTGAGGCATGGTATTGTCACGCATTGGGCGCGGCAACAGTGCGCCGTTCCGACATGAGCGGGATTCATGGAACTGACACAACCGCCATCCGAGCGGGCGAGGAATTGGACGCGGAGAAGCTGGCGCAGTACGTGCGGGCGCATTTGCGAGGGGCGGGGTCCGATCTGGAGTTGGAGCAATTCCCTGGGGGGCATTCGAATCTGACGTACCTGGTACGGACGGGTGGAATGGAATACGTGTTGCGGCGCGCGCCATTGGGTCCGGTAGCGCCGAAGGCGCACGACATGGCTCGCGAGTTTCGAGTGCTCCAGGCGGTGCACCCGCATTTTCCGGCGGCGCCGAAGCCTTTTCTGTTGTGCGAGGACACGAGTGTGATCGGGGCGGTGTTTTATTTGATGGAGCGGCGGCGGGGTGTGGTGCTGCGGTCGGAGATACCGGAGGAGTGGGCGGCGATGCCGGATTTGCCGGAGAAGGTGAGCGCGGCGTTTCTCGATTGCCTGGTGGAGTTGCACGCGGTGGATATCGCGCGGCACGGGCTGGACCGTTTAGGGAAGCCGGCGGGATTCGTGGAGCGGCAGGTGAGGGGGTGGAGCGAACGGTGGTATCGCGCGCGGACGGAAGAGATGCCGCGGATGGACCGGGTGATTGCATATTTGCAAAGGCATTTGCCCGAGGAAGGCCCGCCGGCGCTGGTGCACAACGATTTCAAGCTGGACAATCTGATGCTGTCGGCGAGCGATCCGGGGAAGGTGGAGGCCGTGCTCGATTGGGAGATGACGACGGTGGGGGATCCACTGGTGGATCTGGGGCTGACGCTGTGTTACTGGGACCCGCCGGATGCGGAAGTGCGGGAGGGGCCGGTGCCGTGTTTGACGCGGGGAGAGGGATGGCTGACGCGGGAGCAGTTGGTGGAGCAATATGTGGCGCGCACGGGACGCGACTTGGGGGCTTTGCGGTATCACGAGATTCTGGGGATTTTCAAGCTGGCGGTGATTGTGCAGCAGATTTATCAGCGGTGGTTCTTGAAGCAAACGGCGGATGAGCGGTTCGCGACGTTCGACCGGAGGGTGCGGTCGCTGGCGGATGCGGCGTATGCGCGCGTGGCGGAGGAAGCGTGAGTTCCGTATATCTGTTCCGCCACGGGCAGGCGGGTTCGCGCGACGCCTACGATGCGCTGTCGGAGATGGGGCACCGGCAGGCGGCATTGCTGGGGCGTTATCTGGCGGGGCAGAAGCTGCGGCTGACGGCGTTGTTCGCGGGCGAATTGCGAAGGCAGCAGGAAACGGCGCGGCGCATTGTGGAGGCTTTGCGGGCGGCAGGCGTGGATGTGCCCGAGCCAGTGGCCGACCGGCGATGGAATGAATTCGATCTGGATGCGGTGTACCGCGGGATCGCGCCGCAACTGGCGGCGGACAACCCCGCGTTTGCCGCGGCGTACGAGGCGATGCAGCGGGAGGCGGCGGATCCGGGCTCGGGAGTACACCGGCGGTGGACGTCGAGCGACATCGAGGTGGTGCGGGCATGGGTGGATGGGCGGTATCGCTACGATGGGGAGTCGTGGGTGGAATTCCGGGAGAGAGTGAGTTCGGCACTGGAAACGCTGCGGCAATTCGGGCCGGGGGATGCGGTGGCGGTGTCGACGTCGGCGACGCCGATCGGCGTGTGGATGGGACTGGCGCTGGAGTTGAGCGACCGGCACATCCTGCGGACGGCCGGAGCACTGTACAATGCATCCATCACGAGTTTTCGCATGCGCGAAGGGGAGCCGCATCTGGCCGCGTTCAATCACGTGCCGCATCTGGATACAGCCGAGTTGCGGACGTACCGCTAAGGAGAGCACAGCCCATGAATTTTGACTATTCGCCGAAAGTGCAGCAGTTGCGGGAGCGGTTGCTGGCATTCATGGAGGAGCACATTTATCCGAACGAGGCGCGATTCGAGGAGGAAGTGAAGAAGACGGGGTGGGGCGTGATTCCCCTGATCGAGGAATTGAAGCCGCTGGCGCGCAAACAGGGATTGTGGAATTTGTTTTTGCCCGAGAGCGAGTACGGAGCGGGGTTGACGAACCTGGAGTATGCACCGTTGTGCGAAATCATGGGCCGTGTGCCGTTTGCGGCGGAGGTATTCAATTGCTCGGCGCCGGACACGGGGAACATGGAAGTGCTGGTGCGCTACGGATCGGAGGAGCAGAAACGGCAGTGGCTGACGCCGTTGCTGAACGGGGAAATACGCAGCGTGTACTGCATGACGGAACCGCAAGTGGCTTCCTGCGATGCGACGAATATCGAGGCGAGTATCCGGCGCGATGGGGATGAGTATGTGATCAACGGGCGCAAATGGTGGTCGAGCGGAGCGGGCGATCCGCGGTGCAAGATCGCGATCTTCATGGGCAAGACCGATCCCACGGCGGCGCGGCATAAACAGCAGTCGATGATACTGGTGCCGCTCGATGCGCCGGGTGTGAAGATCGAACGAATGCTGCACGTGTTCGGCTACGATCATGCGCCGCACGGGCACGGAGAGATTTCGTTTGAGAATGTGCGGGTGCCGGCATCGAACCTGCTCTTGGGCGAAGGGCGCGGGTTCGAGATCGCGCAAGGGCGGCTGGGGCCGGGGCGGATCCATCACTGCATGCGGCTGATCGGCGTGGCGGAACGCGCGCTGGAGCTGATGTGCCGGCGCGCGGAGAGCCGGGTGGCGTTCGGGCGGAAGCTGAGCGAGATGGGGGCGTTGCGGATGGCGATCGCCGAGAGCCGGATCGAGATCGAGCAGGCGCGGCTGCTGACGTTGAAAGCCGCGTACATGATGGATACCGTCGGCAACAAGGCCGCGAAGACGGAGATTGCGGCGATCAAGGTTGTGGCTCCGAACGTGGCGCTGCGGGTGCTGGACCGGGCGATCCAGGCGCATGGCGGCGGCGGGGTGTGCCAGGATTATTTTCTGGCGGCGGCGTGGGCGAACTCGCGAACTCTGCGGCTGGCCGACGGTCCGGATGAAGTGCATCTGGAATCGCTGGCGAAGTTCGAGATGGCGAAGTATCCGCCGAAGGCAGTGCAATGAGCCGGTTGATATTGGTGCGGCACGGCCAGGCGCGAGCCTTCGAGGAGGATTCGGACCGGCTGACGGAAAAGGGGATGGAACAGGCGCTGCGCCTGGGGCAATATTTCGTTTCGCGGCGGGTGCAGTTTGACGAGATCTATTGCGGAACGCTGGAGCGCCAGAAGCGGACGTTGCTGCTGCTATCGAACGCCTACCGGGACGCGCGGCTGCCGTGGCCTTCAATGCGGCTGCTGCCGGGGTGGAACGAATACGATTCGGCGGGGGTGTTGCGGCACTTGCAGCCGGCGCTGGCGGCGCGGGATGCGGGCTTCGCGCGGCTGGCGGAAGCCGCGCGGGAGCATCGGAAGACAGCGGAAGCGAACCGGTATTTTCAGCCGATGTTCGAGGCGCTGTTGCAGCAGTGGATGACGGGGAATCTGGAGCACGCGGAAGTGGAGAGCTGGACGGCGTTTCGGGGACGCGTGGAGACAGCGCTGCGGCGGATTGTCACGGCGGAGGGACCGAGCCGGACGGTGTTGGTGGTAAGCTCCGGCGGGCCGATCGCGACGGCGGTGCAAACGGTGCTGGAGGCGCCGCCGCGAATGGCGCTGGAGTTGAACTGGCGGATGCGGAATGCGTCGATCACGGAGTTTCTGTTCACGAAGGGGCGCGTCACGCTGGATTTATTCAACGCCGTGCCCCATCTGGAACCGGACTCCGTTACGTACCGGTGAAGCGACCGGCGCACCCGTTTAGAAGAGCACTTTGAGGCCGAATTGGATCTGGCGCGGGTCGCCGGCGGAGGTGATGCGGCCGAGCGAAGCGGCGACCGAGATATTGGCGCCGGGGTTGCCGAAGTTGGCGTGATTGGGCATGTTGAAGAACTCGGCGCGGAACTGGGTTCGGAGCCCTTCGGTGATGGCGGTGTCCTTGATCACGCTGACGTCGAAGACAATGTCTCCGGGGCCGAAGAGGTGGTTGCGGGCGCTGTTGCCGAAGGTGAACGGGGCGGGCGCGGAGTAGCCGGAGGCGTCGAACCAGCGGTTGATGCTGCGTTCGCCGCGCGGGAGATTGCCGATGCGGTTGGCGTCGGCGCGGTTGGCAAACCAGCCGGGTTGAGTGGCGTTGAAGGTGACCGAGAAGGGCTGGCCGGTGCGGAGATAGGTGATGCCGGCGAGCTGCCATCCGCCCACAACTTTGCCCATTGCTCCGCCGCCGGAGGCGAAGCGCTTTCCGGGACCGAAGGGGAGTTCGTAGGTATAGGCGGTGGTGAAGATGTGGCGGCGCACCTGATCGGAGTTGCCGCGGTCATTGGAGGTGTTGTAGGGATTCTGGGGTCCGCCGACGATGGGGGTATTGTCGAGGGAGCGGTTCCAGGAATATTCGACCTGCAAGCTGATGCCGTTGGAATAACGGCGAATGGCTTCGATCTGGAGTTGGTGAATGGTGGAATCGCCGGCGCCCTTGAGCATGAGGATATCGGCCCACGGCTGAAACGGGCGCTGGGATTGAATGGTCCCGAGCGACATTTGGGCGGGCAGATTCATGTTGTAGTTGTAGAAGGGCAGGTGGCTGGTTTTGTTCCCGACATAGGAAACGCGCAGGCCGATGTTGCTGACGAGTTCGCGTTCGAGGGTCATGTTCCACTGCTGGGAAGCGCTGTTGCGGATGTTATTTTCGACGATGGTGATGGCGGGGTTGGGAGAAATGGCGCCACCGCCCGGGAAGGGCCGCGCGAGGGTGAGGGATGGGGTCCGGCCGGGAGTGGACTCAAAGGTTTCGGCAAGCAGGAACGGGGGATTGGAGAAGCCCATCTGACGGAAGCCAATGAAGACGGGCAGGAAGTTGTAGTAGATGCCGATGCCGCCGCGGAGCACGGTCTTGTTGCCGGCGAAGGGGCGATAGGCGAATCCGACGCGGGGTGCGAAGTTGTTGGTATCGGCGCTGAGGATGGAGTAATTCTCGTCGAGGGCGATGGGATAGGCGTTGAAGAGACGCTGCTGGGCTTGGGGCGGCAGCGAGGAGCGCGGGATGATGAGCTTGCCGGAGGCGAAATCGAAGTTGGCCTGGGCGAGATCGCGCTCTTTCCAGGTGGTCTGGAGCATGTAGCGAACGCCGTAGGAGAGCGTGAACTTCTGGCTCACCTGCCAATCGTCCTGGACGTAGGCGCTGTAGCGGGTGTTATAGAAGAGATTGACGGCGGTGGGTGTGGAGCGATAGGTGAAGTTCGCAAAGCCCATGAGGAAATCGGCGAAGCCATGGGCAGGCTGCGCGGCGCCGGTGGTGTTGTTGGTGAAGCGGCCGTTGAAGTCGAAGCGGCCGAGGGCGGCGTTGTTGGCGACGCCGGTGCCGAGGCCGAAGGCTCCGGGGGGCGAAGACATGCGGAAGTTGGCGATGTCGAAGCCGGTTTTGACGGTGTGGCGGCCGCGAATCCAGGTGAGGTTGTCGATGACCTGGCGGGTGAGTTGCTTGCCGCGCTCGCTGCCGCCGTAGTCGCCGATGGAGACGTGGCCGAGGATGTTCGCCGTGGGCAGGCCGCCGATGGGAAGCGGGCCGTAGAGATCGGGGAAGATGGTGCGCGGATCGAAATCGCGGTTCATTCCCTGGCGGACGGGGCCGTGGTAGGTGTAGCCGAGGCGGAATTCGTTGAGCACGGATGGTGAGATATTGCGTGTCCAGGTGAAGTTGCCGACACGGGTGTCATTGCCGCCGTTTTCCCAGGAGCCGTAACCTGCCGGATACGCTTGGGCCACGAAGTAAGGGTCGGCTTTGGAGATATTGCCGGTGAAGGACAGGCTGTCGCGATCGGTGAGTTTGTGATCGAGGCGCAGGAAGTAACGGCCGATGTCGGAATCGTTCTTGATGTTGGTGATGTGGTTGCTGAGCGTTCCGGCGGCGCCGAGTCCGGGAGCGTTGGGCAAGGCCACGCGGTCAATGAGTGTCTTGGCGCGCGGGTCGATGCGGGATGCGGGAACAATATTGTTGGCGAAGGGGACGCCGGAAAGCGGATCGACGATGGGGTTGAGGCCGGCGAAGTTGCCGGCGCGCATGGCCGCGGTGGCCACACTGACAGTGACGGTGCGCGGAGAGCGCTCGATGAGGCTTTCGTAGCCGCCGAAGAAGAAGGTGCGATTTTTGACGATGGGTCCGCCGATCATGGCGCCGAACTCGTTGCGGTTGAACGCGGGGCGAGTGAGGGCGAAGAAGTTGCGGGCGGTAGTGGCTTTGTTGCGGTTGAAGTAGAAGAGCGTTCCGTGGAAGGCATTGGTGCCGGACTTGGTGGCAATGGTCACGGAGGCGGCGCCTTCGAATTCGGCTTTCTGGCTGTTGGAATCCATCTTGAATTCGCTCACGGCGTCGACGCTGGGAAGCGTGGACATGCCGTGGCGGAAGGAGTAGGCGCCTCCGCCGTTGCCGGGGTCGTTGAAGGCGACGCCATCGACGTTGAACGACATGCCACCCCAGTAGGAACTGCCGGCCACGCGGGGGTTGGAAGCGCTGTCGGTGGTGACACCGGCGGAGATGCGAATGAGGCGGTCGAGGAAGCGGCCGTTCAGCGGCATGGTGGTGATCTGCTGGGACTGCATGACATTGCCGATGGTGGCGTTTTCGGTGTTCAGAACGGGGGGAGCGGCGGTGACTTCAACGACCTGCTGCACCGTTCCCACTTCGAGGGAGAAATCCTGGCGGAGAGATCTGTTGGGAAGGAGCGTAAGGCCCTTGGCCTGGCTGGGGCGGAATCCGGTGGCTTCGACGCGCACGGTGTAGTTGCCGGCGGGAAGGCCGGGGACGATGAAGTCGCCGGAGGAATTGGCTTGCGCCTTGGTTTCGATTCCGGTGCCTTCATTCGTGACGGTGATGTTGGCGGTGGGGACAATGGCGCCAGAGGCGTCACGCACCGTGCCGACAATATTTCCAGTTACATTTTGACCGAAGGACAGGGCGGTGAGGAAAGAAGACACAAGCAGTGCCTTGTAGAGTGAGATCATAGACCCTCCAATGGATTGTAGTAGTATATCTCGAAAGAATGCGCGGGGTGTAGACTATCGGGATGCAGCGCAGAGAATTTCTGTTGACCGGATTGGGTGCGGCGGGGGCGATGGGGCAGAAGCGCGCACCGGTGGTGAATGCGTCGGAACATGCATGGGTATTAAACGCGAAGTATCCGATGCCGAAGGAAACGGCGGTATGTCCGACCAACCTGCCGAGCTATGAATATTCGGCGGAATTCTTACTTTCGGAGATGCGGACATACCATGTGGATCATGTGGTGATCTCACACGTTTGCTATTACGGGCGGGAGAATGCCTACGCCAGCTACTGCGTGAAGCAATATCCGGGTAAATTCGCGGCGATCGGGCTGCTGGTGGGGCACCGGCTGTATTCGCCCGCGGACAAGGAGAATGCATCGCGGCTGGAGCGGCTGATCCGGGAAGACGGGCTGATCGGGTTGCGGCTGAGCCCCATCTACAATCGCGACGTGGTGTGGCTGAACGATCCGGTGTGTTATCCGCTGTGGAAGAAAGCCGAGCAGTTGGGGGCGACGTTCCATATCTTTCTGGCTCCGCATCAGGTGGGGCAGGTGGCGGATATGGCGCGGCGGTTTCCTGGAGTAAACGTAGTGATCGACCACATGGCGATGATCGACATCCACGCGCCCGATGCGGCGGGATTTGGGCCGCTGCTCGATCTGGAGAAATATCCGAATGTGTATGTGCGGACGTCGCTGCACAATCCATCGAAGACGAAGGAGATGCCGTATCGCGACGTGTGGCCGTTTCTGCGGAGGCTGTACGACCGGTTCGGGCCGCGGCGGCTGGTTTGGGCAAACTTCTTCGAATACGTCATCATGAAAGAGGTGATTCCGTTTTTCACGGCGGAAGACAAGGAATGGATTTTGGGGCGAACGGCATACAGGCTTTATGGTTTCCATCGATGAGAAGGGGTTCGAGGACGCAATCGGGGAACCGTTGACAGCAACGGGAATCCGGGTGTTGCAGATCAATGTGGGGAAGGTGTGCAATCAGCGGTGTGCGCACTGCCACGTCGATGCGGGGCCGGAGCGGCGCGAAACGATGTCGCGGGAAACCGCGGAGATGTGCCTGGATGTACTGCGCCGCCACGATATCCCGGTGGTGGACATCACGGGAGGCGCTCCGGAGTTATGCGCGCAGTTCCGGTATCTGGTGGCGGAATCGAGGAAGCTGGGACGCAAGGTGATGGACCGGTGCAATCTGACCATCCTGCTTGTGCCATCGCAGGCGGACCTGATCGAATTTCTGGCGCGGCATGAAGTGGAAATCGTGGCGAGTCTGCCCTGCTATCTGGAATCGAACGTGGACGGGCAGCGTGGGGCAGGGGTATATGCGAAGTCGATGGAGGCATTGCGGCGGCTGAACGCGGCCGGATACGGCATGCCCGGATCCCCGTTGCGGCTGAACCTGGTGTACAACCCCACGGGGCCATCGCTGCCACCTCCGCAGGCCGCGCTGGAGAACGATTACCGGAGGGAATTGCGGCAGCGGCACGGGATTGAATTCCACTCGCTGTTCACGATGACAAACATGCCGATCAGCCGGTTCCTGGAGATGCTGCACGAGAATCAGCGCTACGAGGGCTACATGGAGAAACTGGTTTCGGCTTTCAATCCCGATGCGGTGGACGGGGTGATGTGCCGGAAGATGGTGTCCGTGGGATGGGACGGCAGGTTGTACGATTGCGACTTCAACCAGATGCTGGAGATGCCGGTGAGGTATGGGGCGGCGGCGCACATTCGCGACTTCGACGCAGCCGTGCTGGGGCGGCGGCGGATTGTTACGGGGAGCCATTGCTTTGCGTGCACGGCGGGACAGGGATCGAGTTGTGGAGGCGCGGTGGCAGGGAAAGGGG
>CAYOBO010000081.1:0-30839 GCA_964402295.1 uncultured Candidatus Solibacter sp.
CAGGTGCGATTCGTAGAAACCCTGTGGCCCGAAGTCCAGCCACTGCGGATGCGACAGGAAATGATAGATCCCGCCCTTGGCGTACACTTCATCGAACTTGGCATTGAGCGCCGCCAGGTCCACGGTATCGGACCGCGCCGAGTTGCGATGCTGCACCACCTGCGTGTACCCCGCATTCATCGGGTTCTCGTCGAAGTCCTGGACATCGGGCCGCACGTGGCCGTTCTGCAATTCGTTGGGATAATTGCGCGCCACGATATACCCCGCCGCGGCGATGCGCTTCTGGATAAACGGATACGTGGCGCAATTGCCGCAAGGGTAACACCACGACCACACGTAGGGCTGCTGCGTGCGCCGCAGAATATCGTCCCGCGAACCGGCGATTTCATATTCCGAATACGCCGCCGCGCAAAACGCTTCATCGTCCGGCTTCTTGCACGAGTGCTGCCGCGAGTGCGAGCCGATCTCATGCCCATCGGCCACCGCTTTCCGCAGCCGCGGCCATAGATCGCGCACTTGCAGTTGCGTGAAGAAGCGATCCTCCGGCGCCGGATCCTCTTCCGTGCTGATGAAGAGCGTCGCCTTGATCCCGTGCCGGTCCATCGCATCGATCGTCTCCGGAACGTACTTCGTCGAATCGTCGATCGAGTGCACCACGACGGCGCGTGCATTATGCAGGTACTTCGTCTTGCCCGTGAACCGCACATCCTGCCCCGGAAGCGTCGCAACGAACAAGAGCGCGCAGAGAAACGCCATGTGGGATCCTCCTTATCCTTTACGCGCCGCTCGTGATGCGGTCGAGCAGTGGCTTCAAATATCGGTAGGCCGCCGTCAGCCGCTCCTCCACAACGGCCGGAGGAACCTTGTTCATCCCCCCATCGGCCGCATCGACGCGTTCTATTGCCATCGGCCCGCGGAACCCCGCAGAGAAAAGAATCCGGAACATCTGCTCATGGTCGATGTTGCCTTGCCCGGGCACCGGGAAGTTGTTCACACCGCGAAGCCCTTTGTGATCCTTGATGCAAACCGAGCACACATCCCGGGCAAGGTCCGGCAGATCGGGATCGGGATAGATCCCCTCGTAATAGCTGATGTTGCCGGCATCCCAGGCAATCTTGAGGTGCGGGGATTGGAGTCGCTCCAACACATCCAGGCAGTCTTTCGCCCGCGCCGTGATGCCCGTGTGCGGCTTCAGCGCGATGATCACGCGCTGCGATTCGGCGTGCCGGATCGCCTTCTCCATCCCCGCATAGAAGCGGCTCACTTCCACCTGCCAGTCGCGTTCGCGTTTGGGCGCCGTGGGAAATTTCGTGTAATACCATGGGCCCGCGCCCACCAGGATGGGAATTTCAAAATCCGCGCAAAGGTCGATCTGCGCGACAAAGCGCGACAGTCCCTCCTCCGTTTGCGGATCTCCTTGAAAGCCGCCCAGACTCAGAAAGGGCTCCACGCCCAGATCCCGGATCCGCCGCAGCATCTTCGTGCGGTCCGCCTTCGGCATCTCCGGAGAAAACACCGGCTCGTTGCCGTGCCGCCGGCTCATCGAGACGTACCGGTAGCCGATCTTTCGGATGCGCGCCATCGCTTCCTCCAGGCTGAGCGAGGAAAACATCGTCGCCATCACACCGAGTTTGTACGGCTGCGCGGCGGATTGTGCGAGCGCGGGAAGCGCCGCCATGTTGGCGAGCATTTGCCGGCGTGTCATTGTCATCCTTGGCGTGAGAGTACCATAGTCGTGGGAGAGGAATCCGTGTATCCAGCAATCCTGCCGCGAAGAACGTTTCTCGCCGCCACCGCGGCGAGTCTTGCGTTTGGACAGAAGAGCCCCAATGACCAGCTCGTGGTCGGAATGATCGGCGTAGGCAATCAGGGCGCCGGCCGCCTGCGCGAATTGCTGCGGCAGCCGGACGTGCGCATCGGCGGCATCTGCGATGTGGATCGCGATCGCCGGGACCGCGCCATTGCCCTCGTCGAGAAGGAAAAGGGCTACAAGCCGCAAGGCTACAGCGATTTTCGCCGCCTCCTCGATCGGAAAGAAATCGACGCGGTGTCCATCGTCACTCCCGATCACTGGCATGCCATCCCTACCGTCCAGGCCTTTGAAGCAGGCAAGGACGTCTTCGTCGAAAAGCCACTCAGCTATAGCGTTGGCGAAGGCCGCGCCATGGCCGATGCTTCTCTCAACTACAAACGCGTCAGCCAGATGGGCAATCATATCCACAACGATCATGCCAATTACCGCCGCGTCGTCGAACTTGTGCGGTCAGGGAAATTGGGCAAGATCACCCGCGTGCACGCCTGGAAAACTTCCCCCACACGCAGCACTCGCAGCCGCAATCCCGAAACACTCCCCGAAGGCTTCGATTACGACTTCTGGCTCGGGCCGGCGCCCAAACGCGCCTACACACCCCTCCGCTCCCACGGCAGTTTCCGCCATTTTTGGGATTATTCCGGCGGCTCCTTCATCGATTTCTGGTGCCATATCTCCGACGTTGCCTTCTGGGCCATGGATTGGAAAGCGCCCCGCACCGTCACCGCTGCCGGCGGCCGCTTCTTCCTCGATGACGCTACGGAAACCCCCGACACGCTCGAAGCCATTCTCGAATTTCCCGGCGCGCTCTATCTGTTCAGTTTCCGCCCCACACCGCTCCCCGGCTTCGAACATATGGGCCACATCGGCTGTCTCTTTGAAGGAACCGAAGCATCGCTGGTCACCAACTACGAAAAGCACGAAGTCTGGGCTGGCGGAAAGCTGGTGCCCGATTTCCCACGGCCTACCCCTTCCATCCCCGATTCCCCCGGCCACCTGCGCGAGTTCCTCGACGCGATCAAAAACCGCAATCTCGACACCACCTGCAACGTCCGCTACGGCCACCAGTTGTCCAAGTGCGGATTGCTGGCCAATCTCTCCTACCGCACCGGACGAAAGTTGCACTGGGACGATGCGCGCGAAGTGACCTCGGATGGCGACGCCAACGCCTATCTCATGCGCCGCTTCCGCAAGCCCTGGCGCCTGCCAAGGCAGAAGCGGCCCACCGCCGCCTAACAGGCGTCGCCGGGAATGAAATCCAGAGTATCCAACTTCGTCGCCGGAGCCTTCAGCCGCAACAGCGTTTGCAGCGCGGCGCGGTATTCTCGAACATCGTCCAGATAATCCACATCCCCTTTCCCCATCCGCTCTATCCTTTTCCTGAGTTCCCGGCAGGTCTCCTCCAATTCCGCCTCTCTCTCCGTGACGATCTTCGCCTTTGCCTCCTGGAATTGAGTGCTCTTCTCAATAGACTGCTTGTCCGACGTCTCTGAGTACCCCAGCATCTCGCGGATTTCCTTATTTGCCTTGACGCTGTTCTTGGCCACATAAATCAGCACCGGAGCATGATCGCTCGTATCGTCCATCTTCATCAGTTGGAAGGCCCGGCTGTTCCAGTCCACCGCCAGCACGGCGCCGGTATCCGGATCGATGGGGTAGGCCCCCTTGACGGGCCACCCCCGCGAGCAGATTCCGAAATCGGCGACCTGCGCCCGTACCGAATCGAAGGGGTCGTACTTCGGTTTCCATGTCGGATGGTTCGTCGCGGAGACGGATGCCACGATTTCGAGCGACTGCGGAATCTGCTGTTCGAAGTTGATCTTCAGCGCGGGGTCGTTGCGGTCCCGGTTGCTGTGGGGAGGCAAGCGAGGGGTGCTCAACTTGCGCTTCTGTTTCTTTGCTTCCGGCCCATCCACGATGAAGTCATCCAGCTCGTTCTTGTTGCTCCGCGAACTGGATTTCTTCGGTCCCGGAGATGCCACGATCGTCTCGGCGGTAAGGTAGTAGTCCCCCACGACAACCCAGAGCCCTCCCTCCTTCACAATCCGGTCCAGCACCAGTTTCAGTTGATGCTGATAAATCTTCAGGCGGTTGAACTCGCTCGTGCCCTGTTCCGGCGACGTGTGCACCACCCCAAGATTGAATTTCAAGCCCGTGCATCCCTCCGCGGCGCACCGTTTTGTCAGGCGGTAGACAATGACCGGGCGGAACTCAAGATCCTCGTCCTTGCCTCGGAACACATGGCGTTCTTTTTCCCCAAGCCCGCGGACCGTGTCGTTGGAAAAATACAGGTCCACCTTCGGATCGATGACAACATCCTTCGATGGGATGCCAACCAAGGGGTAGTATTCCTGGTAGCGATACTTTGTACCCGCGAACTCCTCGTACAGTCCTTCGCCCTCCGGGTGTTCTTCCTTGAGCTGTTTGTAAATCATCTCTTTCTCTGTTTCCTTGTTTCCACCCAGAACCTTCCGATTCTCAGAGACCGCCTCCCGCCAGGCGCCGTATTGCTTGTTCAGGTTTCGTTCCCGCAATGCCTCGTAGAACTGCTTCTTCTTTTGGTTCAGTTCCTCATTCTTGCTCTTGAATTCCTTCGGCTCGGGCAGTTGGAACTGCTTGGCGAATTCCAATCGGCTCAGCGCGCTCTGGCTCTGGAGCAGCGGCCCCCAATGCAGCACCTTCACACCCTTGGCCAGCCCGGAAAGCTGTTCCGTCGCGGTGGAATTGATCTCTTGCAGCGCCAGCACATCCAGAGCCCCCGTCGTGCCCGAGCATACGGCGGCAATCGCATCTCGCTTCAACTTCGACTTCTGTTCCGTCGTCGTCGCCGACAGATGGTTCATGTTCCATGTGCCGATCCGGGCGGTGAACTCGCAGGGAATCTTCGCCGAACAAGCAACCATCGGCGTCGAAAATGAGGATAGCCCGGAAGTCATCCGGAACTCTTTCAGAATGCGCCGAGCCTTCATCGTTTCGCATTCATGCGTCTGCACACACTTCTCGCACAGTCCTGCCTTGCACGCACATTGGTAGCGAATCGGATTCTTGCATTCGCAGCGCCGCACACACTCGTGTTTCCCAATGCAATCGGTACAGTACAGCCGCAGGCAATCGAAACAGAAGGCTCGCTGGCTGTCCGCCGAATAGCTTCGCTTCTTGCACTTCGGCGACTCGCAGGCGCAAGGATGCGTATCGATGCACGATCTGCAAAACAGCCGGTTGCATAACTGGCAGTAACGATGCACAGCTTTCTCGCCGCAGTAACCGCAGGCGCACTTGTGATTCAGGTCCACGCAGTTTTCACAGAACGGCTTCGAGCAGATGCGGCAATGCGCGTGCCCATCCCTCGGCTCCGTCTCGCACGCGCAACAGCACTCGTGGAAACCGTAACAGTCCGCGCAGTAGAACTGCCCTTCCCCCCACCCGCAAATGTGCGTTACCGCCTCCGGAAAATGCATGTCCTGCTCGCAATCGCAATCGTGGCGGCGCGTGTTGCAGGCGGAGCAATACGTCTTTTCGCAGATCTCGCAAAACACCGCGGCGCGGCCGCTGCCGCAGTCGCACAGGCACACATGATCGGGTTCGCAGAGCCCGCAGTACAGGCGGGCGCAGATTTCACAGGGAACCAATTCCCCTTTCATTCCCTTGTGCTTCGCGTTGTCCTCGCAGACACAGCGATGATTGAGGTTCGAGCAAAGATTGCAAAACATGTTGCCGCACTTGTGGCAATGGAAAATGGCTGGATTCCGATGCGCGCGGCAGATGCAGGAATGGTCCTGTAGGCAGCGCCGGCAAAAATCTTCGCCGCAACTGCTGCAATGAATGTCTCCCCACAAATCGCTCCCGCACCCGCAGGTCTCACGAACTTCGCGTCGCGGCGCCGCTTGCTGCGTCGTCGTGGTCTGTTTGGACTCAGGCTGGAACATGAGATCGATTCCCTTCAGGCCGAAGCCGCAAGGCGATGGCGAGCGGCCCTTTGCCAGTCTTCTGCCGTAACCAACTCATCCAGGCTCGCCAGCCGCTGCGCCGGTTCGCGCCCCGGCGCCGTCAGCAATTCCCGAATCCTCGGATATTGATCGAAATAAGGCCCGATACACAATGCGAATTGCAGGAACGCACGGATTTCCGCGGGCTCGCCGAATCCCATCCCAATGGCGCGCGATACAGCCGCATCTGCAATGGCGATGGCCTGTTCCCTCCCACCCAGTCCCGCGATGATGTCCGGAAACCGGCGCTCCGTTTCCCTCACGCACTGCCGCGTGAACGAATGCATCTCGGCGAGGCGAAAGGCATTCCACTGAGATTCGCGAATGATCAGCATATCGGCTCCTGGCAGGGGTTGAAAATCACGGGCAAGCAGGACGTAGGCGGACACAGGGCTTTCGGCATCGGCTTGCCCCACGCGCCGGAAGCCCAGCCGGCGCGCTACTTTGCGCGAAGCGAGATTGTTCCCCGCAATCCACGTATCGATCCGTTCGAGCCCGGCACGCGCGAAAGCAAAGCTCAACGCCACTTGCCCGGCTGCCGTCGCATAGCCGCGGCCGCGGTATGGCGGCGCCACCCAATAGCTCAGTTGCCCGCGCCGCCGTCGCACGTCGATGTGGCCGATGCGGATCGCGCCCACAGCTCGCCGCGGCGTCGCCTCCATCACCCAAAGATGCGATGTGCCCGCGCGGGCATCGGCGCCGATTTGCGCCATCCAGACCGGCAACGAAACCGATGCGTCCGGTACGGGAAGCAGGCGCGGGTTTTCCTGACAGCCTTCGAAGAGCCGGCAAAGCGAGTCCGGATCACAGGCGCTTCCAGGCCTGAGGAACATAGTGGAGTAAGAATACCACACCTCTCTCTCGCGTTGAATCGGTTTATCGGAAAAAACCGGACAGTATCTTCATTAAGCCACAACTTTGTCCGCTCTCCGCTTCGATTTGTGGGATTCTCCCATCCATTCCCTGCCTGCGGTCCCGCCCGGCGGCGTCCGGAACCATGCCGCCGCCGCGGAGGATAAGATAGGGAATCATGAATCGCAGAAGCTTCCTCCAACGCATGGCCGGCGCGGGCGCGGGCGCGCACTTCGCCGCCACCGCGGCGCAGGCTCAGGGAACCCCGAACTTCGTCATCATCTTCCTCGACGATTCCGGATGGGGCGATTTCAAGCCCTTCGGCCATCCCAACTATCCCACTCCCAACGTCGAAAAGCTCGCCGGCGAAGGATGCCGGTTCAATAATTTCTACGTCCCCCAAGCCGTCTGTTCGGCTTCCCGCGCCGCTCTCCTCAGCGGCTGCTATCCCGGACGCACCAAGGTATTCGGCGCCCACGGGCCCCGCGCCCGCGGCCTCGATCCCAGCTACGCCACCATCGGCCAGGTGCTCCAGGCCAAGGGCTACCGGACCGCCGTCTTCGGCAAATGGCACATCGGCGATCAGCCCGACACACGCCCACCTGCCCGAGGCTTCACCGAATCCTGCGGACTCATGTACTCCAACGACATGTGGGAGTACCATCCCCAAAATCCCCAAGCCTACAGCAAGTTCCCTCTCCAATTCTGGGAAAACGGCAAAGTCACCATCGAGCGCGTTACTCCCCAGCATCAGCCCCATCTCACCACCTGGTACACGGAGCACGCCGTCGACTTCATCCAGCGGAACAAGTCGAACCCCTTCTTCCTCTATGTTCCACACTCCATGCCGCACGTGCCTTTATTCGTCAGCGGCAAGTTCAAGGGAAAGTCCGGCGCCGGCCTCTACGGCGACGTGATGATGGAGATCGACTGGTCCGTCTCCCAGATCATGAAAGCCCTCCACGATAACGGCCTCGACCAGAACACTCTGGTCATCATGACCTCCGACAACGGCCCCTGGACCTCCTACGGCAACCACGCCGGCATGACCCCGTTTCGCGAAGCCAAAGGCACCGGCTTCGACGGTGGCACACGTAGCGCCTGCATCATGCGTTACCCAGGAAAGATCAAGCCCGGCTCGGCTTCCACCAAAGCGATGTGCACCATCGATCTTCTGCCCACCATCGCCTACCTCGCCGGAGCACCGCTCCCCAAGAACCCCATCGATGGCAAGAACGTCTGGGATCTCATTACCGACAAGCCCGGCGCAAAAAACCCCCACGACTTCTACGCCTTCTGCACCGGACCCAACTTCGAAGCCGTCATGAGCGCCGACGGCCACTGGAAACTCCACGTACCCCATAGCTATCGCACCCTCGTCGAGTCGGGTAATGATTCCAGGCCGGGCCGCTTCGTCCAGGCGAATATCGGGTATGCATTGTTCGATATGGAAAAGGATCCCTTCGAGACAATCAACGTCATCGATCAATACCCGGAAGTCGCCACCCGCATGAAGATGTACGCCGAACAGCATCGCAAAGAGTTCTTCAATTAGCGGCGGCCCGTCCCGTCCGCTTCAGGCATGGCGGCGATTGCACAGGTGTGAACCCCAAGCACAGGCACACACCGCCCATTCCACGGAAAACAAAACAGTTATACTTTGGCACGGAAACTGCTCCACGGTGTGCATGCGCGTTGTACTCTGTCTCCTGGCCGCGATCCCCCTGCTCGCCCCGTACGCTTTCTGCAACCAGGACTCCGACGCAAACGTCAACTCGCGTTACACGGTTGAATCCATCGAAATCCCTCCCAAGGTGCAATCGAAGCTCAGTACGAGTCTCAAGGACGAGTTGCAAAACATGGTGGGCGTGAAGTTCAGCCAGGAAGCGATTGACCGCCTCACGCAACGCATCCGCAAGGAACTCCGCGGATATCAGGTCGTGCAGCGCGTAACGAAAGGAGCCAAGCCGGAGAGCCTCCGCGTGATTTTCGAAATCATTCGAGGAAAAAGCCCCGATTTCGTCCTCCAGCCCCGTCTCGCCTACCACTCGAAGCAGAATTTCAGCTTCGGCGCGGTCGGCGATGTCGGCAATCGCGATCATCGCGCCTATTTCGGCATCCTCACCGACAACGACGAACTGCTCGAGCGCTTCTCCGGCCTCCGCGCCGGATACACGCGCATTGCCTCCGGCGGCAAATTCCGCGGCGGCTTCGTCATCGAAAGCTTCCGTGCCCAATGGAATCCCGCCGTCGAATCCGCATTGGCCCGGCAGGAAAACAACGAAGTCCCCGGCATCTACCGCACACGCCTCCACATCGAACCCCGCCTCCAGGTGGAAGTCCTCCCCGGCATCACCCTCGCCGCGGGCATCAGTCTGCAACGGTTTGAATCCCAGTTTCCGGCCGCGCGGCACGAAGGCTCCCATGCGCTGATCGCTTCTCTGCGCTTCGATCGGCAATGGGAGCCGTCGGGGGCCGGCAAGCACACGCTCGAGGCAGGTTACAATCTGCGCGCGGCCACCAGATCCCTCGAAAGCGACTTCAGCTACAACCGGCACTCCATCCAGATGCAATATGCCTTCCGGATGGGGAACGATTCCATCCGAGCTTCCTTCGTTGGTGGCGCGCTCACCGGGCGCGCCCCGCTTTTTGAACGATTTCTCCTCGGCAACAGCCAGACCCTGCGCGGCTATAACAAATACGATGTGGCGCCGCTCGGCGGCAACCGCATGGCCCACGGCTCGCTCGACTATCGCCACCGCTGGTTTCGAGCCGTTTACGACACGGGCGCCGTCTACAACCGTGGCGGACGCTCCAAGGTTCTGCATTCGCTGGCAGCCGGCATCGCCACCGGACACCAGCGCGACGCGCTTTCCTTTCTCATCGCCTTCCCCCTGCGGGAAGGCCGCGCCGAGCCGGTATTCATTGTGGGTATGAGCTTCTGAGCATGGCACTCCGCGCCCGATGGCCCGCCCTGTGCTGGGTTCCGGCGACCCTCGCAGTGGCCGTGTCTTTTGCGCCCACGGGCCAGGAATTGACCCCTCTGTGGGACGGACGCGAACTCAAAGTTTCCAGCCGCCTCCAGTTCCTCACCGGCCGCAGTCTCGATTCGGTGCGCAACGGCCGCGCGGTCCCCTTCGATCTCCAACTGAGCGTCACCCGCGGTAGTGCGGTCGCCGCCCGCGCCGTCGAGCGCTTCGTCGTCAGCTACGATCTATGGGAGGAGAAGTTTTCCGTGGCCCGGCTCAGCCGCCATCCATCCCCGCGCCGCCAGGTGTCTCATCTTTCCCAGGATGACGCGGCCGCCTGGTGCTTCGACAATATCTCCGTTCCCACGGACCCGCTCGATCCCGAAGCACCCTACACCGTGCAAGTGGAAGTGCGCGCCGGCGACGGGCGGTCCTCCTCGCCCTTGCTCGGCGAACCTGGTATCAGCCTCACCGCGCTAATCGAGATTTTCAGCCGTCCCGCGCGCGCCCAGCAGCAAAAATGGAACCTCCAGGCAGGTCCATTTCGTCTCAAGGACATTCGGCGCAAAGCCCCTGAGGCGAAATGAAGCGTTTGCGCAACAGGCTGCTCCTCGCATTTCTCCTGGCCGTGCTCGGCCCGCTCGCCGTGTCGCTCTGGGTCACCAGCGCTCTGCTCGAACGAAGCCTTTCCCTTTCCTCCACGCGCGAAATCGACACGCTCTCCCAAGCCTTGCGCGCCACCGGACGCGAACTATACCAACTCGCTTGCGAAAACCTGCGCGCTTCCGTCGAAGCCGGCCGCCTCAGGCCGGAGCGATTTGCCATCGCCGGCCGCGCCTCGTGGCCCCCGGACGTCTCCGCATTCTACGAAAGCGGGCGGCAGGAAGGTTTCGTGCTCACCGGAGCCAACAGCGACAAGCTCGAGATGCTGGTACGCCGCCACGATGCGATTCTCCGCTACACGCGCCCCATGGCCACCAGTCAGATGCCCCGCCTCGCCGAAATGTACACGAGCGCCTGGGACCGCATCGAAGACACCCGCACCCGCGACTTGCGAAGCGGCTTTCTCTATCCCCTGCTGTTGATCGGCGCGGCCGGCGGCGTGTTGACCATCGTTGTCCTCGTCTTCTTCGCCCATCGTGTTTCGAAACCCGTCCATCAATTGACGCAGGCCCTCGAGCGGCTCGCCGCCGGCGATCTGTCCGTCCGCGTAACGCCGCGCCGCAAGGATGAAATCGGCATCGCCTTCGAGGCCTTTAACCGCATGGCAGGCCAATTGGAGCAAAGCCGCGAGCGCCTCATTCTCTTGACACGCCTCTCCAGTTGGCAAGCCCTCGGCAGGAAGATGGCCCACGAAGTCAAAAACTCGCTCACCCCCATCCGCCTCACCGTCGAGGAAATGGCCGCCCGCCAACCGCCCGGCGACGGCCGCCAGTTCTTCGAACAAGCCGCCGCCATCATCGTCGACGAAGTGAACCGCCTCGAAAAACGCGTCCGGGCATTTTCCGATCTCGCCGCCGAGCCTCCCGTGCATTTCTCCGATTTCGACATCAATGCCGTCATGGAGGAGCGCATTTCCTTCCTCCGCTCGGCCCACCCCGAAGTGCTCTACAACCTCCGCCTCTCCGCCCGCCGCCCGCTCGTGCGCGCCGACGAGGATCTGGTCCGAGGCGTGTTGACCAACCTGCTCGAAAATGCCGCCGAGGCCGCCGGACCCGCCGGCGTCGTGCTGGGCGTGACCTCCGTGCACGGCGACACGCTCCACGTCGAAGTGCACGACTCGGGCCCCGGCCTCAGCCTCCATGCCCGCGAAACACTATTCGAACCCACCATTTCTTTCAAAAAGTCCGGCATGGGCCTCGGACTCTCCATCGCGCGCAAAAGCGCGCTCCTCTCGGGCGGCGATATCGAATGCATCGCGGGCGAACTGGGCGGCGCCGCGTTCCGGCTCACCCTCCGCCTCGCAGCGAAATCCTCCCTCCCACTCACCGAAACGGAAACCGCATGGGCAAACAGCGAATCCTGATTGTCGACGACGAAGAAAATATCGGGCGCAGCCTGAAATGGATCCTCGAAGGAGACGGCCACAGCGTCGCCGTCTGCCGCAACGCGGCGGAGTTTGCCTCCACGCCCGGCCGCTTCGACCTCTACCTCTTCGATATCCGGCTCCCCGATGGGAATGGAATCGATCTCCTCCGCCAAGTGCGCCAGAACGGATCCGCCCCCGTCATCATGATCAGCGGGCACGGCACCATCGCCATGGCCGTCGAAGCCGTCCGCCTCGGCGCCTTCGATTTCCTCGAAAAACCCCTCGCCCGCGAGCGCGTGCTGCTCGCCGTCCAACATGCCCTGGACCGCTCCAAGCTGGAACAGGAAAACCAGTCCCTTCGCGAAAAGGTCGGCGCCGCCCCGCGCATGATCGGCGACAGCCCGGCCTTCCGCGCCGTCGTCGAACAGGCCACGCTGGCGGCCCGCTCCGATGCCCGCGTCCTCCTCATTGGCGAATCGGGCACCGGCAAGGAACTGCTCGCCGCCCACATCCACGAACACAGCCCGTTTGCTCAGGGTCCGTTTGTGAAGGTCAACTGCGCCGCCATCCCCAGCGAACTGATGGAGAGCGAAATGTTCGGCCACGAGAAAGGCTCCTTCACCGGCGCCGGCGCGCTCCGCCGCGGCAAGTTCGAACTCGCCGACGGCGGCACGCTCTTCCTCGACGAAGTAGGCGACCTCCAGCATGCCTCGCAGGCGAAACTCCTCCGCGTGCTCCAGGAAGGCGAGTTCCATCGCGTCGGCGGAGAGAAGCCTATCCGCGTCAGTGTCCGCATCGTCGCCGCCACCAACCGCAACCTCGAGGAAATGGTCGAAAAGGAAAAATTCCGCGAAGATCTCTACTACCGCCTCAGCGTCGTGCCCCTTCGCCTGCCGGCGCTCCGCGAGCGGCCCTCGGACATCCGCCCCCTGGCGGAATACTTCCTCGACGAATTCTGCTCGCGAAACAATTTCCGGCCAAAATGTTTGCACACCGAAACCGTGGCCGCCCTCGAACAACATCACTGGCCCGGCAATGCCCGCGAGTTGCGCAATGCCGTCGAACGCATGGCCATCCTTTGCCCGGAGGATGCCATCCCGCCATCGGCCGTGCCCGCCGAGATCCGCATGGGGCGCACATCAGGCCCCCGTTCCTCCTTGCAGGAAGCCCGCGAATCCGCCGAGCGCGGCCATATCCTGCGCGCCCTCGAGCAGGCCAACTGGAATGTTTCCAGCGCCGCGCGCGCCCTCGGCATGGAGCGCACCAATCTCCACAAACGCATGCGCTCGCTCGGCCTGCGCCGCGGCGGCGTTTGACTTTGCCGCAATCGCTCGGCTAGACTCCTCATTCTAAGGGGTACACTTCCTTTGGGAGAATTCTTCGAAAGTCTGTCCGCCTTTACCGTATTTCTCTCCATCGCCGGAGTCGGTTTTCTCTTCCTCCTCGCCACTTTGATCTTCGGAGAAATCTTCGAGAGCTTCGGATTCGACCACGAGGCCGATCACGATTTCGACGGCGGACCCAGCTTCTTCAGTCCGCGCGTGCTCAGCGTCTTTACCACCGCATTCGGCGGCGCCGGAGCCATCGCCACCTACTATGGGCTTTCCACTCTGCCCGCTTCCGGCATCGGACTCGCCAGCGGCGGCGTCTTCGGCGCCATGATCTATGCCTTCGCCCGCTTCCTCTACGGGCAGCAGGCCACCACCGAAGTGAAGACCCGCGATTTCGTGGGCTTGACCGCGCGCGTCATCGTCGGCATTCCCGAGGACGGCGTCGGGCAGATCCGCTGCCAGGTCGGCGAAGAAATGGTCGACAAGATCGCCCGCTCCGATGACGGCAAGGCCATTGCCGAAAATACCCCCGTGCGCGTCGAACAGGTGCTCGGCGAAATGGTCATCGTGAAGCGCGTTTAAGGAAAAAGACTCACTGGCCGCGCCGCAGTTCGTCAAACCAATTCAACACCACGTGCAACGAGCGCTCCCGCAGCGGGCTCTGCTCCAGTTTCACCATCAGAAAACGTTTCCCATCCGGCGCAAGGCTGTATTTGCGCGTCCAGTGATCCGGCATCGCATAGTCGCCCTCGAAAAGCACGCGCGGCGTTCCGATCGCCGGCTCCGCGCCGGGCGTAAAGCTCACCGCCCAAACGCCGCCCTTTCTGCGTACATAAATGGTCCGCCCATCCGGAGACCATAGCGGTCCGGAACTCCCCTCCGCAACCGGAAAGTTGCGCTGCCCCTGCGGATAGGCCCGCACCAACACCTTTCCATCCGAGGCGAACGCGATCCACCGCCCGTCCGGCGAGAACGAGGGGTTGGACTCGAAGCCCGGCGACGGGAACAGCTCCCGCGGCGGTTCCGGCGTCCCCATCCGCTTCACCAGGATTTCGCTCGCTTGATTCGGACGCGTGCCCTCCACAAATGCGAGCGTATTGTGAACCGGCGACCACGCCGACGGAAATTGGCCGAACCGGCTTTCCGACACCCGGATCGGGGCGGTACCCTGAAAATCCACAAGGTAGAGGTTGACCAGCGAACTGCCATGCAGTTCGGCGCTGATCACCGCCCGCTTTCCATCCGGAGCCCATGTCCCCTGCGGCGGCGTGATCGATCCGAACGGCAGCCGTGTCCAGATCCCCGGCCGCGTTTCGTAGCGCCACACTTGCCACTGCCCCGAAGCCGGTTCCTGTTTCGCAATCAGCAGTCTTTCCCCATCCGCGGAAATATCCAGGACCGAATATGGACCCGGCGGAACCGGCAACGGCGTGGCCCGGCCGGACAGATCCACCCAAGTCAATTCGTTGCCCTCCGCCGCCGGAGCGGGCCGGTACACCAGCGTCCCGCTTTCGGAAACTGCCACGGTCGGACCCCGCCATCCATCGTGACCCACAGCCACCAGGGCGATCGGGGCTCCCGTGGTCTCCAACCGGTCCAAGTCGAAGGGAACCGCGTACAACTGTCTTCCTTTGGAGAAGATGGAGTAGACCAAGTGGCCGGTCGGCAGATACAGCCCCCCGCTGCCGCCTCGCACCACAATCTTCGCCACACCGGTTTCCAGCGAATAGACCGCAATGTCCCGGTCGTCCGGCGTGCGCACAATCGAGAACAGAATGTGCTTGCCCCCCGGCAGAACCTGCTGGATGAAGTGCCACTCAGGCGGTTGCCCAAACAGTCTTCCGGTCAGCATGCGCTTGGATTCGCCCGTCTTGACCCACAGCGCCAGCGTCGGTTGGCTGCCCGTTTGCGCGGGACCATCGCTGAAATAAAGGTCACCGTTCGGAGCCCATACCGCCGTGCCCCAGCCCACCGTAAGATCGGGGTGGAACCGCAGTTCCGTGCGAGGGTTCGCTCCATCCAGATCCATCGTGCGGAACTCTGAGCCGGCCGTGAATCCGATCCGCGAACCGTCGGGGGTGAATACCGGAGTCCACGCGTCCTCGGTTCCCGGGATCGGCCGCGACTCGAGCTCGTTCATCTCCCGCCGGAACAGCCGGTATTGGCCCGCCTGCAATGCCGAATACACCAGCGTGCGGCCATTGGGCGACAAGGCGATGCCTCGCGAGTAGCTCCGTCCCAGCGACTGCTCCCGCGGCAGTGTGATCTCGAAACGAGTGGGCGGGAGGCCAACGGGAGCGGCCATGCGGCGGTACACCAGCATGACCGCGAGAATGACAACGGCTACCACCGAAGCCGCGGCCGCGATCCGCCACGGAAACCCCTTTCCCGAGGCCGCCACCGGCACGGTTGCCGCCGGTTCCACCGGCGCCGCCTGCGGCATCGACACAACCAACTTGTGCACCGGTGCGATGAACCGGTAGCCAATCTTCGGAACCGTCTCCACAAACCGGGGATTCTCCGCCGTATCCCCCAGCGTCTGCCGTACCTTCTTAATCGCCGTGTTCAGGCCGGCATCGAATTCCACGAACGTATCCGCCGGCCATAACCGCCGCTGCATCTCCTCCCGCGTCACCACCTGCCCGGGATTCTCGAGCAACATGAGGAGGATCTGCATCGGCTGCCCCTGCAACCGTACCGGGATCCCGTTGCGGCGCAGTTCGAGTGAAACCGGATCGAGAACGAATGTCCCGAAGCGCACCGGAGAACGTTCCGGCGGATCATCTGAAGAACCCGGCATCACCCCCATAAGCTACCACAATACCATCTCGTGAACCAAGTCAGATCCAGTGTTAAATCTTTTATTTACTTACAGTAAGCTGTTCAGCTCGGGAATATCGTGTTTCAGTGCCGCTTCACTGCCGTTCCATTGATTCCGCCCGCCTTCCCGCCGTAGTCTCGAAAAACCATGCGACTCGATTTCTCTACCGTTGGCCTTTTGTGCGTGCTCGCACTGACACTCTGCCTGTCTCCCCTGGCAGCACAACGAACCTACGATTGTGGCAACGAAGGGGAACCCGCTTGCTCGTGGACGAACTGGGAGCACTACAACATGCGCTATTGGACCAAGCACGCCTGCGAAGCCGACCTCAAGAATCAGGACGGAACCTGCGTCAATGACAAGCGAACCACTTGGTCCAAGACTTCCGGATGGCTCGGCTGGGCGCTGGCACAGCAGTTGTATTCAATATCTAAAGATCAACCAATCAATCGGATACCATGGCTAGGCTCACATAATGCTTTCAGTAACTTCCACCAAGGGTTTGGATCTGGGGCATATACCAACCACTACTACTCGATCACCGATCAGCTCAATATCGGCGTCCGGCACCTCGAACTGGATCCCCACTACTATGGAGGCGCCGGACGCAATGCCATTCGACTCTGCCACGCCTCGAGTACAGACCTCTGCCGCATCCCCGGCTACGCGACACGGCTGTTCGGGTACGCCCTCAAGGAGATCGCCAACTGGCTGCGCGCCAATCCCGGCGAAGTGATCATCGTCAAGTTGAACGACAAGAACCTCCCCTCGGATAAGTACAGCGAACTCTACAACGAGCTCAACACAAACCTCGGCAGCGTCATCTACAAGCCGCCATCCACCTTCACCCGCTGGCCCACCTTGCAGGAGATCCGCGCCGCCGGCAAGCAGATCCTCTTTATGATGCACGACAATGCACCCCCCGCCAATAACGGCTGGGTGTGGGATGCCAGCTCCTACGTGCTCGATGGCGAGACCGCCAAGAATTGGCCCCGCAAGCAGGACTTCAACTCCTGCATTGCCTCCGACTTCGTCTGGCAGATCGACCGCGCCCCCAACAAGTGGTGGGATGTGGCCGAGGGCCGCACACTGCTCAATATCAACGATCCCATTCTGGGCGACAACTATACCGGCTTTCTCGAAGAGGACGACGTGCGGAAAGCGGCCGCCTGCGGCGTGAACATCATCGGACTCGACTTCCTGTACTCGCTTTGGTCCGGCTACAACGTAAGCCCGCGCAGCACGCCGCCCGACGACCGCGTGCGCTCCTCTATTTGGAGTTGGGCCCCGAACGATTACGGGCAGAACGGGCCGGCGGCTCTCAACACCAACAGCCGGCGATGGATCTCCAGGCCCTCCAATCAAATGAAGCGCCTCGCCTGCGCGCCGGTACGCCCCTACGGCAGCGCCAACGACGAGCGCGGCTGGCGGATTACGACGCAAGCCTATGCATGGAATCTGGCCATCGGCAATTCCGTTTGCGCGACCGAGTTCAGCACCCCGGGGAACCCCTTCGAATTCGCCTTTCCGCGCAATGCCTATCAGAACCGGCGGCTCGCCGAGATGCTCGGCCCCGACGAGGAGATCTGGCTGGGCTACTCGGTGAGCGGCAGTTCCCCCGTCGCCCTTCAGCCCAGCCAGTGGTCCGTAACCGTATCGCCCGGCGGGACGCTGCCATCGGCTTTGAACGTCAAGCTGTACGGCACAGCCGGCAGTCCGCTACAGGCTTACTACAGCCAGCCCTGGATTGCCAAGGTCTCCGTGCCGCCCACCATGCCGCTCGAAGGCGTGCTCGATATTCCCATCAGCCTCAACTCCGATGCGACTGCCCTCGCTCCGGGAACGTATTACGGGAACATCCGCTTTCAGGTCTTTCATGGCGGGATTCCGTCCTCGACCGAGCGCACGCTGGACATCAAACTGTTTGTGAAAGCGCCCACGCAGATCACGCTGACCGCGGCAAACAACCCTGTGGCATACAACAACCAAGTCGAACTGCGAGCCATTCTTACGACGGCACTTTCCGGATTCCAGAATGCCTTGGTGTCCTTCGTGCGCACATCCGATCCGAATCCGGAGACGACCACGGTCTCGCGGCCCGCCGCCAACTCGGTGACGGCCTCGATGGGCGTGCTGCCTCCTGGGGTGCACCGTTTTGCGGCCAGCTTCAACGGCGGAGACCTGCACGTGCCCAGCGAGTCGGCTGAGATCTCCGTCACGGTAATGCCTCGCATCGCCCCAAACCCGTCGAGCGTCGCCTTCAGCATGACGCGTGGCGGCAGCCTGCCTGCCGGACAGAATGTGGCCCTCAGCGGCTTTGCGGCAGGACTGACGGCAACGTCGACGTGCCCTTGGCTGACCGCCGCCGCGGAGCCGGCCCAATCGCGCGTGCAACTGACAGTGAACTCGAACGCCACGGCACTGCTGCCCGGCGTGCACGAGTGCATCGCACGGCTTGCCGACAGCCAGTCGGCCACCTTGGGAAGCACGGATGTGCCGGTCACTCTTCGGATTCTGACCATGCTGTCGGCATCGCCAGGGGCGATGAGCGTCCTGACGTCCACGGAGACGAAGGCGGCCGTCATCAATGTCATGGCGGATCCCACGAGCGCGCACATCCCACTCACGTTCACCGCGAACCGGCCGTGGATCCAGGTCAACACGGACATTCCAGCAACGCCGACGGCCCTGTTGGTAACCGTGAATCCGGCGGGACTGGCTCCGGGCGTGTATCAGGGCTCCGTGTTCATCCAGTCCGAATCGGGCGTGAACACGTTGGAGATTCCCGTGACCATGAACGTGGTGGGACGCACCACGGTGACCAGCAATCCCCCGGGCCTCGTCGTCTCGGTGAACGGAACTCCGGTGACTACACCGGCTCACTTCACCTGGGCGCCGGGCTCGCAGAATTTTCTGACGTTGAACACGACGCAGACGGTGGGCGACGTCCGCTACCGCTTCGCCAGTTGGTCCGACGGCGGCGCGCAGGGACACAATGTCATCGCCACGCAGGCGGGTGGAACGTACACCGTGTCCTTCACCGAGTCCTACCGGCTTCAGGCCAATGCTGCGCCGACAAACGGAGGAACCATCACTCCTGTACCCAACTTCCCCGATGGCTTCTACCCGAGCGGCACCAGCGTGCAACTGACCGCCGCGCCGGCATCGGGCTACAACTTCGCCGGATGGAGCGGCGCGCTCAGCGGCGCCGACTTGACCGGCACGGTGTGGATGAGCTCGCCCAAGTACGTGACCGCGGCGTTCACCCCGCAGGACGCCGTCCCGGTGCGCATCGAATCGAACGCCCCGGGCACGCAGATCACCATGGATGGAGTGCCGGTGAATCTGCCGGCCACGCTGCAAATGGTTGTGGGCCGCAAGTACCGCTTTGCCGCTCCGGGCCAGGTGACGGAATCGGCGACGATCCGGTGGGCATACCAGTTGTGGAACATACCGGGCAGCAACGTCGTGGACTTCACACCGAGCGGTCCGGCCACCCTGACCATTCGCTATCAGAAGCAGGTGTACCTGACGGTGACCAGCAGCCCGGCGGGCGCGGGAACGGCAACCGGCGAAGGCTGGTATCCCACGGGCGCGACAGGCTACCCGGTGGTGGTGCAGGCCACGCCGGCGAATGGCTACCGCTTCAGCGGCTTCTCGGGCGCACTGCAAGGCTCTACCAATCCGCAGACCGTGTACGTGAACGATCCGGCGACGGTGGTGGCGAACTTCGCGCCATCGGCGGGGCCGACACTCTTCGCCACGGCGGGCGGACAGCGCACCGACGGTCCGGTGGCCGGGCAGCGGCTGGCGCCGATCCTGTTGCGCAACATCGGACAGGGCGCGGCCTCGGGCGTGACGATTACCGGCGTCAGCAACATCGCCACCATGGCGGGTAGCGGCGCCGTATCGCTGGTGTCGGCGCTGCCGGCCGCCGTGGGCGAGATTCCGGCGGGCGGATCGGCCGGGCACACGCTGTTGTTCCAGTGGCCCTCGGGAGCCACGCGCGTGCAGTTCACCGTGCAGTTCTCGGCCAACGGCGGAACCTACACGGGCTCCACTACACTGACGCTTTTCCGATAAATCTGGGAGATATATCATGAAATCGACTCTTTTCTGTACCGTGCTGGCGGCCGCCATGGGAATTGCCACGGCCGCCCCTGTTCTGACCCTCTCGCCGGCGGGCCCCGTAACAGGGGCCCCAGGCTCGGCGGTGGGCTGGGGGTTCACCTTGCAGGCGGATCCCACGGAGTGGATCGCGGTCATCGGCTCGTTCACGGGCGATGAAACGAACCCTTCCCTGGGCTTCTATGTGGACTTCATCGGCAGCCAGGGCGGACCGTCCGGAGGAGTGCTCGCCCCGGGCGCGCCGGACTGGACACAAGCCTTCGACGAGAATGCATTCACGGGCTTGGGATACTTCCAGTTGCTGCCCGATGCCCCGCTCCTGTCGGTGAATTCGGGCAATTTATATATTTTATATGAACGGTTCTCCGCTGACCCTACGGTATGCGGAGCCTGCCAGCTCGGGTCCGCCGAGCTCGTGGTTCCCTTCTCCATCAACGTGGATTCGAATGTGCCGGAGCCTGCGAGCCTGCTTCTGCTGGGAGCTGGTTTGACGGCCCTGGCGGCCCTGCGGGCGCGGCGGGTGTGAGAGGTTCGCCCTCCCAACGGGCAAGCACTGGCCCGGCGGCGCAATGGCCCACCACATTGACGCTGGTGCGGATCATATCGATGAAGGCATCGACGCCGAGGAGCAGCGTCAATCCCTCGGCCGGAATGCCGTAGGAGGCGAACAATCCCGTGAGGATGACGAAGTTGGCTCGCGGGATGCCGGCCACACCTTTGCTGGTGATCTTGAGGGTGGCAAGGATGAGCAATTGCCGCCCCCAGCTCAGTTCCATGCCCGCGGCTTGGGCAACGAATAGAGTCGCCATCGCCAGGTGGATGGTGCTGCCGGTAAGATGCAGCGAAAGGCTGAGCGGCGCCACGACGCCGAGGATTCGCTTGGGGACTCCGAAGCGCTCCATACGATCGAGAGTGGCGGGCAAGGCTGCCGCGCTGGAGGTAGTGGCGAAGGCCACCAGGAATGGCTCCCGGGCAGCCGCGGCGAATGGACGCAGTGGGACTCGGGCAAGGACGAGCACACCGCCGAGGACGGCAATGAGGAAGAGCAACTGCGCGGCGTAGGAAGAGGCAACGAAGCGTGCCAGACCTTCGAGCGCGGCGCTGCCGTTACCGGCAACGGTGGAGGCCATGGCCGCGGCAACGGCGACCGGCGCGAAGTACATGATGAGGCGCGTGTAGGCGAAGGCGACCTCGGCCACGGCATCGGCGAAGCGCACGATGACGGCTCCGTGTTCGCGGGCCATGTTCGCGGCGAGTCCGAAGAGCAGGCAGAAGACAACGATTTGGAGGACGTCGCCGCGAGCCATGGCATCGACGATGCTTGATGGGAACACTTTTTCGAGCGTTGCGGTGAAGCCGGCGTGCGGGATGCCGGGCATCGCGGCCACCGCGAGATGAACGCCGCGGCCGGGTTGGACGATGGCGGCGGTGAACCATCCGAGCAACAGGGCGATGGTGGTGTTGACTTCGAACAGGACGAGCGATTTCCATCCGAGGCGGCCGAGAGAGCGGAGGTCGCCGGCGCCGCCGATGGCGCGCACGAGTACGCCGAACAAGACAGGGGCAATGATGGACTGAATGAGCCGGAGAAAGATGTTGCTGAGGAAGGCGCTCTGGCGGGCGAGACCGGGCGCGGCGAATCCAAGCCCCGTGCCGAGGATGCCGGCAATCAAGATCCACCATGCGAGCCCGATGCGTGCGAGCATTGTCACCATGGTAAGTCGTCCTCCTGTCCTGGCGTGCGTGCCATGATAAATAGCGATGCTACAAGCAATTCTTTATGGCGCGGGCGACCTGCGCCTGGAAGAGCGGCCGCTCGATCCGAATGCGATTGCCGCCGATGAAGTCTACGTCGAGACAGAGGTCTCGGCGCTTTCGACGGGGACCGACCTGGGCAACTACCTGGGCCGGTCGACGGAGATTCCGACCGCGCCGGACTACCCGCGATGGGTCGGCTATTCGAACGCCGGCGTCGTGCGTAAGACCGGGGCGCAGGTTACCGGACTGAAGGCCGGGGACCGCATCTTCACGCCGAAGCCGCATCAGTCGGCTTACGTGATGAAGGGCAGCGATCCGTATTCGATCATTCCGCCGAACGTATCGAGCGAACAGGCATCCTTGACGTACCTGACGACGCTTGGGGTGAACGCACTGCGGCACGCCCGCTATGAGCCGGGCGAAAGCGTTGCCGTCGTAGGCCTCGGGGTCATCGGGCTGGCGACGTGCGCCATCGCGCGGGCAATGGGCGCCGAGGTGTACGCCGTGGCCAACGCGCGGAACCGGGCGGAGCTTGCCTCGCGCGTGGGCGCTCATCATATCTGCGTCACGGGCGAAGACGAACTGCCCAAGGAGATCGATGTTGTCGTGCTCACGGCCAATCCGTGGAAGGCATACCGCGACTCGATCGAGATGTGCCGGTATGGGGCGCGCATCAGCGTGCTCGGGTTTCCGGGGCGGGCGGAGGCTCCGCCATCGTTCAATCCGTTCGACCCGCAGTGGTTCTACGGGAAGGCGCTGACCCTGATTGGAGCGGGGTTCGCTCCACGGGTGGAATGCAAGCCGGCCGAGATCCGGTTCAATCTGCGGCGGAATTGGGACTTCGTATTACAGTCGATGGCGACCGGCGCCATCGGACTGGAGCCGATCATCTCGCACAGGATTCCGGCTCCGCGGATGGTGGAGGCCTACGAAATGGCGAAGGCGCACTCGAAGGAGCTGGTGGCCGCCGTGTTCGACTGGCGGGGCCTCTGAACTAGGCGGCGAAGTACTTCTTCATGCGTTCGAGGGCTTCCATCAGGTTCTCGTAGCTGTTGGCGATGGAGAAGCGGAGATAACCCTCGCCGTACTCGCCGAAGGCGGTGCCGGACAGGCAGGCGACGCCGGCTTCCTGCAAGAGGGCATTGGCCAATTCCTTCGATTCGCGGCCCGTGCCCTTAATGTTGGGGAAGGCATAGAAGGCGCCTTCGGGGATGTTGCAGCGGAAGCCGGGCAAGGTGTTGAGGCCGGCAACGAAAGCGTCGCGGCGGCGGCGGAACTCGGCGACCATGTGGTCCACGTCGTCCTGCGGTCCGGTGAGGGCAGCGAGTCCGGCGCGCTGGGTGAAGCTGGCGGTGCAGGAGTTGGAATTGACCATCAGCTTGTTGACCGCTTCGGCCAGGTAGGCGGGCATGACGCCGTAGCCGAGGCGCCATCCGGTCATGGCGTAAGTCTTCGAGAAGCCGTCGAGGATGATGGTCTGTTCGGCCATGCCGGGCTCGGCGGCGATGGAGCTTGGCTTGGCGCCGAAGTAGATGCGGGTGTAGATCTCGTCGGAAAGCACAATGATATTGCGGCCGCGGACGAGGTTGGCGATTTCGACGATATCCTCGTGGGGGATGACGCCTCCGGTGGGGTTTTGGGGCGAGTTGAGGATCAGCATTTTTGTTTTGCCGCTGATGCGCTCGCGGAGGATGTTCAGATCGAAGGAGAAGCTGCGGTCTTCGAGCAGCGGGATGGGGACGGGGACACCGCCGGCGAACTGGATCATCGACTGATAGATGGGGAAGCCGGGGTTGGGGTAGATGACTTCGTCGCCGGGCTCAATGAGGGCGAGGATGGGGAAGAAGATGATGGGCTTGCCGCCGGGGACGACGCAAACGTTTTCGATGCCGACGGGGATGCCGCGGGTGCGGCTGACGTAGCCGGCGATGGCCTCGCGGAAGTCGGGAAAGCCGGGCGTGGGACCGTAGTGGGTCCAGCCCTCGTCGAGGGCCTGCTTGCCCGCTTCGATGACGTGAGGCGGGGTGCGGAAATCGGGCTCGCCGATTTCGAGGTGGATGATGGAGCGTCCTTGTGCTTCCAGCGCCTTGGCGCGCTGGAGGACTTCAAAAGCGCCTTCGACGAGGAGGCGATTCATTCGGCCGGCTAGGGGAATCATATTATTTTTGAAATACTGGGAATTGATTGCGGTATTCGACAAATTGGACGCGGTCGCCGATGGAGACTTTTTCGCCGGCAATGCGGGCCGTGAGGCGTCCGCCGGCATCGAGTGCGACGATGGCGATTTGATAGGGGGCTTCGTTGACGTATTGTTCGGGCGGCGAGTATACGGTGGTCTCGGTATAGATGACGCCGGGTCCGGGATTGGCGGGGTTCATGCGGCTGCTCCGAGGACGGTGACGACGCAGGTGGCTCCGGAACCGCCGAGGTTCTGCGCGAGGCCGAGGTCATGGCGGGCCAATTGACGCTCGCCGGCCTGGCCGCGGATTTGCAGGGCGACGTCGCAGAGTTGGGCGACGCCGGTGGCTCCGACGGGGTGGCCCTTGGATTTCAGGCCGCCGCTCGAGTTGAGCGGACGCCCGCCGGTGAGCGAGGTGTGGCCCTCGAGGCAGTAGGGGCCGCCTTCGCCCTTGGGGCAGAAGCCGAGGTCTTCGCTGGCGATGATTTCGGCGATGGTGAAGCAATCGTGGAGTTCGGCGAATTGGATGTCCTTGGCGGAAACGCCGGCCATGCGGTAGGCCTTTTCGCCGGCTTGGGCGACGGCGGCGAACGTGGTGATGTCGTCCTTTTCGTCGAGGGCAAGGCGGTCCGAGGTTTGGGCGATGCCGAGGACGCGCACGGGGTGCGATGTAAACTCGGCGGCGCGTTCGAGGGGGCAGAGCAAGACGGCGGCCGCGCCATCGCTGATGAGGGAGCAATCGTAGAGGGTGAGCGGATCGGCGACGGGCTTGCCGTTGAGGGCCTGCTCGATGGTGATGATTTTTCTTAAATGGGCATCGGGATTTTTGGCGCCGTTCGAGTGATTTTTGACGGCGACGGAAGCCAGATGCTCGCGGGTGGTGCCGTAGGCATACATGTGGCGGCGGGCGATCATGGCGAAGAGCGCCGGGAAGGTGGCTCCGGCCCGCATCTCGCCGCCGACGTCGCCGGCGGAGGCGAGAATCTCGGTGACTTTGGGAGTCGGCTGCGAGGTCATTTTCTCGACGCCGGCGGCGAGGACGATGTCGTAGACGCCGGCGGCGACGCTGGACCATGCGTGGAAGAAGGCCGAACCGCTGGAGGCGCAGGCGGCTTCGAAGCGGGTGCAGGGGACGCCCGTAATGCGGGCGCCGGAAGCCACGAAGGGGGCGAGGTGATTCTGCCCCATGAAGGATGGTCCGGCAAAGTTGCCGAGGTAGAAGGCTTCGACCTGGGATGGGGAGCAATGGGCGTCCTGGAGCGCTTTTTCGATGGCCTCCACGGCGAGGGAGCGAAGGCCGCGATCCGGAAAGGCGCCGAACGGGGTTTTCCCGATACCGACGATGGCTACGGGTCTCATACCCTTATGTTACCTGCCTTGTTTCTTCTTTTCGAGGTTCCAGAGGCCGCGGGAAATGACACGGCCGCAGAAGGGGCAATAATTGAGCCCGACGTAGCTGGGGCGCGAATCGCCGAAGACGAGGTGGTATTCGGTGTCGATTTCGGTGAGGATGCGGCCATCGCGGAGCGTGTGCATGGGGCCGACGCGCACCATGTCGCGGTCGATCAAATCCTGTAATTCGGTGCAACAGACCATGGGGGTATTCTTTCATGGGGGTCGTGTCGGCCGCAAAGCAATGCGTGTAGAATCGAGGCTTATGAAAATCGCAATGGCAGGGATGGTGCTGGGATGGCTGGCGATGCCGGCATTGGCCGAGCGGACGAAGACGGAGATTGTGAAGGCGACGACGCCGGAACAGGATGCCAAGGAGAACAGCGCGGCGGTGCCGGACGTGTACGCGATTCCGGCGCGGATCAAGAACGTGCTGATCCTGCGGTTCAAATATAAAGCCGATTTGCTGGCCGGGATCGAAGAAATGGTGAAGAAGCATAAGATTCGCAATGCGATCTTTTTGTCGGGGATCGGGTCAGTGCGCAATTATCATGTGCATGGAGTGAGCAACCGTACCTTTCCATCGAAGAATATGTTCGTGAAGGACGATTCGAACCCGGCGGACATCATCAGCATCAACGGGTATGTGATTGAAGGACGGGTGCACGCACACATGACGCTGGCCGACGACGAGAAAGCGTTCGGCGGCCATATTGAGCCGGGGAATCCTGTGTTCACGTTCGCCATCGTCACGCTTGGGATTCTGGAGGACAACGTCACTCTGGACAAGGTGGACGATAAAACGTATCGCTGATTTTGGAAATCGTGTCAAATTTTGTCAAGCGGCCTTGGTATTGAGGACAGGGGGCGCGCCTTTGCCGCAGCAGCGCTTGAACTTCTCGCCGCTACCGCAGGGGCATTTGGCGTTGCGGGGAGTTTGGGGCGCGGCGGATTCGGGTTTCATGCCGGGTTTTGTGTAAAGTTCTGTCAACTGGCGCTCGTAAGCTTCTTCGTTTTGCATGATCTCGGGGTCGGCTTCGACGCGGGCGGCAGCTTCCTGGATGGCGGCGGCGCAGTCTTCGACGTCAGCGGCGGGGAGGCTCCACTTCTTGTTGGTGAGGAGGAGGACAGCCGCGCGGAGGAGGACCGAGGGCGAGGATTTGGGGTTATCGAGGACCTGTTCGAGCTTATCGAGGGCTTTGGCGCGGAGGGATTGCATGCGGTCGCGGATGGTGAGGGCGTACTCCTGTTCGGCGAAGGCAAGGGCTTGCTGAAACGCGGGGTCGTCGGTCCAGCGATAGACGGTGGGACGGGAGACGGAGGCGAGCTGAGCAGCCGCGGTCACGGTGGCGCCTGCGGCGAGGGCCTGGAGGACCGTGATTTGAGCAGGGGTAAAGGGTTTCATTCCGCTTTCAGGATAATGGATGCGAATTCAGACACGTTTTCCCACGGTTGATACGGAAGTGTCGTTTTGTTTGTTTTGTTGGGGATAGGGGGATTGGAAATATTTTCATGCGCTGTGACCGGCAGCGGAGGGATCGGGTCTCATATAATGAGGAGCATTGTGAAGGTGCTTTGCTTGCTCGCTCTCGCTGCGTTTGGCGCCGATCCGGCGTTGGAGTTCACGACGACGATCCGGCCGGTGCTCGAACGGAATTGCGGCGGATGCCACAATCCGGCGAATCCGAAGAACCGCATCGATTTTCTGAAGGCACAGAGCGTGAAGGACATCGAGGGAAAGCGGACGATGTGGCGGAGCGTGGCGGCGCAGATGCGGAATCGGACGATGCCGCCGATGGCATCGCAGTTGACGGAAGAAGAGCGGCTGCGGGTGTCGGCGTGGGTGGACACGCTGCTACGGGACACGGCGTGCAGCGCCGGGGATTATGCGGGGGCGGTGGCTCCGCGGCGGCTGAACCGGCGGGAATATAAGAATACGATACGGGATTTGTTTGGGGTGGATTTGACGGTGGCGGATTTGTTCCCGGCGGATGAATCGGCGGGGGCGGGATTCGATACCAATGGGGAGACGCTGTACATTCCGCCGATGCTGCTGGAGCGGTACATGGAAGCGGCGGGGAAGGTGTTGGACCGGGTGATTGTGACTCCGCCGTTGAACCGTGTGTTCGCGGATGGGGAGGTGTCGCCACCGCCGGCCGCTCCGCCGGCGAATGGGAAGCCGGGACGGATGTTACGGCCGGGGGAAAGCGTATCGGTGAAGTTTGCCGTGTATGCGGAGGATAAATATAATATTCGGGTTTCGGTGGAGCGGCCTCGGGAAATTCCCTTCGATATTCAGTTAAAGGTGGATGGGGCGGCGGTGGGGAAGATGAATTACGGGCGGGACCGGAATGGCGGGCCGACGGCTCGCGGGCAGGTGGTGACGCTGGAACGCGGGACGCATGAAGTGGAAGCGGTGATGGGTGCCGAGCCGGTGCATTTTTACCGCATCATTGTGGAGCAGACGCCGGCGGAGGCATCGTGGGAGAAGCGGGCGCTGCACCAGCGGCTGTTTGGATTGGAGCCTGGGGAAGCACCGGTGGATGGGCGGAAGGCGGCGCGGCAGTTGCTGGCGCGGTTCTTGCCGAAGGCGTTCCGGGGTCCGGTGCAAGCGGCGGAGGTGGACCGGTTCCTGCGCTTGTACGATCAGGCAGCCGAGCGGGGGGATCCGTATGAAGAGCGGGTGAAGCTGGCGTTGCGGGGTGTGCTGGTATCGCCGCGGTTCTTGTTCCGGGTGGAAAAGCGGACTTCGGATGCGGCGATTGTGCCGCTCGATTCTTACGATATTGCTTCGCGGCTTTCCTATTTTTTGTGGTCGACGATGCCGGATGAGGAGTTGCTGGAGCTGGCGGCACGGGACCGGCTGCGGGATGAGAATGTGCTGCGGGCGCAAGTGGAGCGGATGCTGGACGATCCGCGGTCGCGGGCGTTTGCGAGTGCGTTTATCGGGCAGTGGCTGGGGACGCAGGAGATCGGCGGGCGGGCGGTTCCGCTGCTGACGGAATTGCAACATTTCTATACGCCGGAGGTGGCGGCGGATCTGCGGCAGGAGCCGGTGCTGCTGTTTCAGCATATTTTGAACGACAATCGCTCGCTTATGGAGTTATTGACGGCGGATTATACGTTTCTGACGGAGCGGCTGGCGAAGTATTACCAAGTGGAGGACAAGGTCAAGGGATTGGCGGGGGATTCGTTTCAGAAGGTGCAGTGGCCGGATAACCGGCGCGCGGGAGTGTTAGGGTTTGCTTCGGTGCTGGCGATGACGTCGCACTATAGGGCGGCGAGTCCGGTGCTGCGAGGGGCTTGGGTGCTGGATACGTTATTGGGGACTCCGGTGCCGGCTCCGCCTCCGGATGTGCCGCCGCTCGAGAAGGCGGCGAAATCGGACAAGGGGCTGACAATGCGGCAGATTCTGGCGCGGCACCGGGCGGATGCGACGTGTGCGACGTGTCACAATCTGATCGATCCGATCGGGTTTGGGCTGGAGAATTTCGATTGGATGGGGCGGTGGCGGGATACGGAGGCCAATGGGCAGCCGGTGGATGCATCGGGGGTGATGCCGTCGGGGGAACGGTTCAATGGCGCGGCGGAGCTTCGTCAAATCCTGGTGCAACGGAAGGATGATTTTGTGCGGCATTTGACGGGCAAGACGCTGGGGTATGCGTTGGGGCGCGGGATGCAGGACCGGGATCATTGCACGATTCAGCGGATTGGGGAGGTGCTGCGGAAAGAGAATTACAGCGCGCGGACCCTGATTCGGGAGGTGGTGTTGAGTGTGCCGTTCCGGAATACGCAGGGCGGCGTGGAGGCAGTGCCATCGAGCCAGGGGCCGAAGAAAGCGCCGCGCCGGTTGTTGGGAGAAAAGTGATAGGCTGTGGGCAGGGGCTGACCTTTATTTATGGCGATGTCGAAGACGTTTACTCGTAGGACTTTGCTGCGTGGCGTGGGCGCCGCGATGGCGGTGCCGTGGCTGGAGTCGATTGCGGCGGGAGCGCCGGTGAAGGCAAGTGAAGCGCTGGCGGAACCACCGCTGCGGGCGGCGTTTTTCTTCATGCCGAATGGGGTGCGGCCGGATCATTGGACTCCGCCGGGGGATGGGGAAGATTTCGAATTGACGCCGCATCTACGGCCGTTTGCGAATTTGAAGAGCGAGATTCTGCTGCTCGAGAATTTGTGGAATAAGAATTCTGTGGGCCGGAATGGCCATTGGCCGAAGGTGCCGGCGTGGCTTTCGGGCGGGTTCGTGGAGCGGACGACGGGCGGCGATCTGGATTCGGGCGGGACGACAGTGGATCAGGTGATGGCCCGGCATATCGGGCATGAGACTCCGCTGGCATCGCTCGAGTTGGGGCTGGATCCGCCACGGACGGGGATCGATACGGCCGGCGGTGGCTTTCCACGGGCGTTGGGGTCGTTTCTGTCGTGGGCCGATCCGAACACGCCTGTGCCGAAGGAGACGGTGCCGCAGGTGGCGTTTGACCGGCTGTTCCGAAGCGGAAAGATGCGTGTTTCCGGGGATGACCGGAGCGTGCTCGATCTGGTGCGGGATCAGGCGGCGTCGCTGCGGGCAAAGGGAAGCAAGGACGATCAGGCGCGGCTGGATGAGTATTTCGAATCGGTGCGTTCGATTGAGCGGCGGTTGGAGATTGCATCGAAGCCGCAGAAGCGGTGGGTGAACCAGGAGAAGCTGGCGCTGGAGAGGCCGGGGCCGGGGATTCCGAGCGAGCACAAAGAGCATTTGCGGCTGATGATGGAAATCCTGATCTTGGCATTTTGGACGGATACGACGCGAATTGCGACGTTCATGATGGGGGATGCACAAAGCTCGCAAGATTATTCGTTTCTGCCGGGGGTAAAGGGCAACTGGCACGGGTTGTCGCACCATCGGGATATTCCGGAGACGCGGGCGCAGTACGAGAAGATTGTGAATTGGAACATCGAGCAGATGGCATGGTTTTTGGGCAAGCTGCATGGGTTGAAGGAAGGGCCGCGGTCGGTGCTGGACAGTTCGATGATTTTGTTTGGGGCCACGCTGAAGGATGGGAACCGGCATGATCCTGAGGATTTGCCGACGATTGTGGCGGGACGGGCGAAGGGGTTGTTGAAGCCAGGGCGGCGGGTGCGGTTTGCGGAGAAGACTCCGCTGTGCAATTTGCACTTGTCGATGTTGCACCGGATGGGGGTGAAGGCGGAGTCGTTCGGGGACAGTACGGGCGTTTTGGAAGGGCTGGGGTAGCTTAGGCCGGGAAGATCTCGTCGATGGAAGCGGCGGTTAGCGCGCGGTCGGCGATGGCGATCAGCTCTGACTCGGAGGCGGCGTTGAGACGCTGCTCGACGGCATCCGAGAGGGGGCCGAAGCGGGATTGGAGGAGGCGGCGGAGGATGGCGAGTTCGCCTTGCCGGAGGCCTTCGATGCGGCCTTCGATGCGGCCTTCGATGCGGCCCTCCTTGCGGCCTTCGATGCGGCCTTTTTCGTGACCCAGTTCATGGCCCTTTTGCCATCCTTCCTCCAGGTGGCGGCGGAAAGCGGGGCCGAGCACTTTGTTGTTGAGGACGACGTCGATGGAGAGTGGCATAAGAGTAC